>JAJCZV010000071.1 GCA_029262175.1 Gemmatimonadota bacterium | reverse complement strand
CCCTCATCGCTGTTGGCCATCACGGCCGAGAGCCCGTTTGCACGTCCGAAGATGCCAAGCCAGACGCCGCCCCCGAAGGCTTGATGCCAGCCCGTGGGGGAGTCGCCGTCGATATAGACCCGGCCTACGTCGGCGAAGCCCAGGACGCCGACGTCGCCCGACGTCAGGAAGCCGAGCCTGAATAGGAACAGCCGCAGCTCGGCGGTCCCGTATACCGATGCGTCTCCAGCGAATCGTTCCTTGTCGAATCCACGCAGCGATGAACCACCGCCGATGAAAGCCGAACTGAAGAAGGGCTGGTTGCCCCATACGCGCATGCCGCCCGCCCGCAGCGCCAGCGTCGGCTCAAGCGGCGCGGAGACGGCGGATAGGTACGTCGTCGCCACGGCCTCGACGCTTCCATAGCTGTCTTCCGCGTCGAACAGCGAAGGCGTGAAGGAGCCGCGCACGTTGAGCGTCGCCCCCTTGGTCGGCGCTCCGGGGACGTCTCGCGTGTCCAAGAGAAAGTCCACGAAGGCACTGCTCTGAACAAACAGGCCTGCGCCATACAGAGGCTCGGGCTCGACGCCGGCCGGCAAGAACGGATTGTCATCGGAATGCGAGTTCGAGAACAGTCCGGTCACGCCGAATCCCAGATCCGCAACTTCACCTAGCGCGAAGCCGTACCGAGGCTCGACCGACACCGTGCGTGACAGTACATGGGACGAATCAGACACTACGAACTCCCGAGAATCGTTGCCGAAGCCGTAGAAGTTGGAGAGTCCGAGTTGCGACGCGAGAATGTCGAGAGAGAAGTGTCGACTCGAATTCTCTGCGTAGAGGTCGACGCCGAAACTGCCCTCGAAGCGGCCGAGCGTTGAAGCCGCTGCGCCGTAGCGAAACCGCGATGCATACGGGTCCCTGCGGAACTTGTACCCGCGCCGCGTCGCTCCCAGCCGCGCAACGACACCGAACTCGGGCGACAGCGCCAACCCGACCCTGGGTACCGTCCAAGACCCCGAGTGCGGAGGTGTGTTGTAGTCGTCCTCCGGACGCGGAGGCGGCTCGTAGAGAGAGGTCCGGATCTTGGTGCTCGGGGCCTCGCCAGTGACGCGGTTCTCGCCGTGCGCATCGTAGTACGCCACGCTCCCGACCCCCTGCGCGTAGCGCACCTCATCATCGCCCTCCCCGCCGATGACTCGGACCACGATGCCCAACGGCCCGGCGCCACCGACGATGGCCACGTCATCTTCACCACCCATGAAGACACGAACTTCTTTGGTCGTCGCGGGATCGAGATCTCTTTGGAAAAAGACGTCGCCGTTCCCCGCGGCCGGTCGAGCGGTGACCCGAACGAAGCCCCCTTCCAGGGCGGTGATCTCGACCTGGTCCGCGAGATCCGTCAGGTGTACCTCGACATCCATCGCGAGAAACTCATACAACTCGGCGGCGGCCTCGGGCAGCGCGTCGCGCCGAGACTTAAGAGTTCGGGTCAAGAACGCACCGTCCGCCTCGTACATCGAGTCGGGCAGTCGGCGTACCGCGTCGTCGATCACTCGGTCCGTGATCGTCCCTTGCAGGGTCGTGACGGCCGACTCCCAGTCACTCCAGCTGAGCTCTGCGAGAAACTGTCGGTCGAGCTCGCGCGCCTGATGGTGAAGGCCGTACATGCCGGGATAATTCTCGGTGAAGCCCACGAGTTGACGGGCGTAGGTGTGTGCCGAGGAGGGCAGGAGTCCGTCGAGACGCGAGAACGCCTGGTCGCGGTCCTCGGCGATCGGGAGCCAGCGGGTCGAGCCCACCGGCCGCGCCCACGTCCACTGTCCGCGGTGTCGATCCCAGTCGCCCATCAGAATGTCGAGCAGGCGCGCGTTCAGGAACGCTCGCGCGTCGACGCGATCCTCTTGACTCTCCGCCACACGACGGAAGATCCGAGTCCCGCCGTCGATGTTGTCGAAGCCTCCAAAGAGTGCCGAGGGATCTTCTTCATCGCCCGGCCGCTCCGAAATCGTGCCGGGCTGCCCGGCGAACTGTGCGCGGAACTCACCGAGCGCCGGATCGTCGGGCATCACAAATGGCTGAGATTCGGGGTGGAGCACGCCGGCCGCATCTTCCAACGCGTGAACGACGAGAATACCCAACGGATGCGAAGCACTGATTTGATCTTGCAACAGCGCATCCGCCGCCGTCTCTCTCAGCTCGGGCGGAAGGGCCGGCGTCGGATCCTTGTTGATGAGCCGGAACGAATACCGGCGTCCGTCGTTGCCGAGGAACACCAGCGAGATCGTCTGTTGCCCCCCGCCCATGCGCTCGGGAGTCAGCCCCCCCGCGAACGTTCCGAGATCGAGAACCGGAAGGGCGACGGTCGAGGTCCAAGCGTCCCGGTAGTGACCCCCCAAGAAGAGTCGCCGAATCGCGCCCGCACGATACTGCTCGCCAAGGACGACCTCGACCACCTCACCGGCCGACTGCGCCTCGAGCGGCGCGCAGAGGCTCGATGCGGTCACTGCGATGACGAGGGTCGAAAGAACGCGACGATCCATGATCCAACCTCGAATTGGCGCGCGAAGACGAGCGCGGATAATGACTTAGAAAGTACGCAACCCGACAAACGGCAGTGCGGTTCCGAAACCTAGATCACCGGCGAAGGGTCATGCAATACAGGCGGCGACCGAGGTTCGAGTCTTTCAGCGTGAGGCGCGTCGGTGGGTTCGATCGTTACAAGATGAGCCCCGATCTAGGAAGACAGGCCCCGATCTAAAAGGACCCGGAGGACGGTTTGGGTCGCCGGAAGTCGGGCCTAGCCCCCCATTCTCCCGTTCGGTAGGTTTGCTCGGAGCGCGTCGCCCACCTCGGCGAGGCGCTTTTTCTTTCCGTTTGCGTCCCGCGCCCGTAGCTCAGCCTGGATAGAGCGCTTGCCTCCGGAGCAAGAGGTCACAGGTTCGAATCCTGTCGGGCGCATAGGCACAGCCAGACTGGGCCAAGCCCAGTCAAGCTGTGCCTTTGCGCACACGGATCGAGCGAACGGTCGCCGCAGGCGAGCGAAAGCTCCATCCTGTCGGCATGGTGCCCACCGGGCATCGCGCTTGTGTGGGGGTTCACGCGGCCTCGAGCCCCGCGGACGACGTAGGAAGAACGTAGGAATCAGGAACGAGCGACAGCCGCCCGGTCAGCTCAAGACGGTTCACCTTGCTGGAAGGTGCGTCGAGACTACATTAGGCGGCCCCCGAGATCCTGGTCTCGGTTGGCTCGGGTGGCGGAACTGGCAGACGCGCAGGACTCAGAATCCTGTGGGAGCAATCCCGTGGGGGTTCGACTCCCCCTCCGAGCATGAGTACGA
>JAJCZV010000070.1 GCA_029262175.1 Gemmatimonadota bacterium | reverse complement strand
GGCTTCCTCGATCGACTCCACGCTCTCGACGGACAGGACGCCCACGGCAGTCTTGAGCGTTCCCCCGGTCTTTACGGTCGGCCGCTTCCACCGTCGAAAGGCGAGATCCGTACGCCCGGCCACGATCTCGTCCAGATCCTTTCTGCGGATCAGCATGGAACATCCGGGCTGGAAACCTGGGTGGCGTGGTTACGAATCATCTCGCTCCCTATTGTGAGCAGGCTCGCGGCCAGCGGGCGCACGGCCAGTGCGTGCGCGACCCATTTGAACTGGAGAAGGCCTATGAACGATGGTGCGATTTCCGCCGAGTTTCCATTCGAGAGTCGGTTTGTCGACGTTGAAGGGTCCCGGTTGCACTACGTCGAAGAGGGCAGCGGAGACCCGATTCTGTTTCTGCATGGCAACCCGACCTCCTCGTATCTCTGGCGTAACATCATCCCCTATGTAAGCGGGCTCGGGCGAGCCATTGCGCCCGATCTCATCGGCTTTGGCGCTTCTGACAAACCGGACCTCGAGTACGGTTTCTTCGATCATGTGACGTATGTAGACGGGTTCATCGAGACGCTCGGCCTCGACCGGATCACCTTAGTGCTCCACGACTGGGGCTCTGCGTTGGGCTTCCACTACGCCGCGCGCAACAGCGACAAGATCAAAGCGCTTGCGTTCATGGAGTCCATCGTGGCACCCGTCCGGAGCTGGAGCGATCTGCACCCCGACATGGAGGCGCTGTTTAAGGCGTTTCGCACGCCCGACAAGGGGTGGGAGTTGATCGTCGACCAGAACATGTTCGTCGAGCGAGTCCTTCCGGGCGCGATCGTCCGCGACTTGTCGGAAGAGGAGATGGCGCACTATCGAAAGCCCTTCTTGGAGGCGAAGAGTCGCAAGCCGGTCTGGCGCTGGCCCAACGAGATCCCCATCGAAGGCTCTCCCGCTGACGTGGTCGAGGCCGTCGCCTCGTACTCGAACTGGCTCCGCGACTCCGCACACCCGAAGCTGCTCTTCCAGGCCAAGCCCGGGACGCTGATGCGCGCCCCGGTGGTGGAATGGTGTCAGGCACGACTTCCGAATCTCGAGACGGTCGACATCGGACACGGCATCCACTTTGTCCAAGAAGACGCCCCGCACGAGATCGGCGCAGGTCTCGCGGAGTGGATTCCGCGGACATGAAGATCGTCTATCGCGACCACGGCGGGGCGATTTCGTTCATCCGCGCATAGGCGACCGACTGGCCTACGTGTTCATTCATGTGCGAGACGAGCTGAAACAGCACCGACCAGCTCGCGACTTCGCGCCCGTAGAGGGTCGTCTCTTTCGAAAGCGCTTCTTCCGTCATGGCAGCCACGCTCGTTTTGACGTGCTGCACCGAGATCTCGAACAGGTCCCTGATCTTCTGCTTGTCTGTCATCGACTCGAGATCGGCGTAGTCCAGCCCGCCTGGCGGGGCGATACCGAGGTTCTCGTTTAGGTACATGAAATTGTAGCGTGCGAGGTGCGTGTAGACCTCGGCCACCGTCATCACGCCTTCGCTAGGAGCCCATGTGTACAAGGCCTCGGGCATCACACGAGCCAACTCGGTGATCTTGTAGCTCGAGGTCTCGAAGTGACCGAGAAACTCGTCCCTGAGATCGATCACGAAGGCGGTATCGCCGTGTCCGTGCCCGGCCTCCTGGCCAACCAAGGGTGACGCCGCTGCAAACAAAACCACGAGCAGCGAACTACTGATCCAAGATCGCTTCATAACGATAGTCCTTGTTTCTCGGGGATCGAGCGTTCCGCCGCACGAAACGAGAGCCGCCGGCGAGAGTATCAGTGAGACCGACCGACGAAGACGAGAGCGTTCTTTCCGATGAGCCATGCGCATATCATACGGCCACGGGCGATCGGTGGGGAATCGACCCGGACGCACATTTTCCCTTTGTTTTGCACGCGAGAGACGCCGTACATGCGCCAGCCGTCCTTCAGGAATCGATTGAACGCCAGCCTACTGGCCGGATGCGTCGCCGTATTCGGCGCGTGCGAGTCTGGGTCGCTGACGTGGGAGGAGGCGGACGGCTATCGGTGGGCGGAATTGCGCGAGCCCGGTGCCGATGGGCTGGGCTTCACGCAACTCATGTCGAGTCAGACCGGGATCTCGTTCTCGAACATCGTCACCGAAGAGCAGTACATCTCCAACAGCCATTTTGTGAACGGATCGGGTGTCGCCCTCGGCGACGTGGATGGCGATGGCCTCGTCGATATCTATTTCTCCAGTATGGACGGCCCCAATGAGCTGTACCAAAATCTGGGGGATTGGAAATTCGAGGAGATCGCGGCCGCGTCGGGCGTCGACGCCAACGGTCGCTTCTCGACGGGAGCGACCTTCGCGGATGTCGATGGTGACGGAGATCTCGATCTCTTGGTCACGGCGCTCGGCGGCCCCAACGCCCTGTTCTTGAACGATGGCACGGGGTCGTTTTCCGATGTCACGGATCAAGCTGGACTAAGCTCGACGCTGGGCAGCATGTCGATGGCGCTCGCCGATGTGGACGGCGACGGAGATCTCGACTTATACGTGGCCAACAACAAGGTCGCGACGGTCGAGGACCTCTATCCTCCCGATGTCCTCCAGCCCAGCAACATCTATCGCCTCGTGGATGGTCGGGCCGAAGTTCGACCGGAGTTTCAGGAGCACTACGCGGTCGGCGAGGTGGTCGATGGACGAGTCGCTCGTCTCGAGATCGCGGAGCCCGACCGCTTCTACCTCAACGACGGCACCGGAAGATTTACCGCCGTACCATTTACGGGCGGTGCGTTTTTGGACGAACAGGGACAGCCGCTTCGAGAAGATCCGCGCGAGTGGGCGCTCTCCGTACGCTTCCACGACATGGACGGCGACGGCGACCCCGACCTCTACGTCTGCAACGACTTCCACAGCCCTGATCACGTTTGGATCAACGATGGAAGCGGCCGGTTCCGCGCACCCCCGTTCGAGGCGATGCGCAACACGAGCTTTGCGACGATGGGCATCGACTTCTCCGACGTGGATCGCGACGGAGACACGGACTTCTTCTTGGTCGAGATGCTCAGTCGCAACCATCAACGCCGGATGAAACAAGTCGGGGGCGGCTTGCCGGACCCTCCGTTTGTGGGACAGATCGCGAACCGCCCGCAAAAACCACGGAACACGCTGTTCGTAAACCGCGGCGACGGCACCTACGCCGAGGCGGCCCAGTACGCGGGGATCGACGCGTCGGAGTGGTCGTGGGGCAGTCTGTATGTCGACGTCGACTTCGACGGCTACGAGGACCTGCTGATCGGGAATGGGCATTTCTACGATGCGATCGACAAAGACGCGGCGCGTCGTCCGGAGACGGCGGACTGGCGGCGTCGGATCACCGTTTTTCCGCCGCTTCGGTTGAAGAACATCGCGTTTCGAAACCGCGGCGATCTCACGTTCGAGGAGGTCGGGGAGGCGTGGGGATTTGCCAACGACGAGGACATTTCTCACGGGCTCGCGTCGGCGGACCTCGATAACGACGGAGATCTCGATGTCGTGATCAACCGTCTCATGTCTCCTGCCGGTGTGTTTCGAAACGAGGCCGGCGGATCGCGGGTCGCCGTCCGGTTGCGTGGGGACGCCCCCAACACGGGCGGCGTCGGCGCCAAGATTCGGCTCATGGGCGGACCCGTCCCGGTTCAGATCAAGGAAGTCACGGCCGGAGGACACTACCTGTCGAGTTCCGATGCCTTGGCGAGCTTCGCGGCGGGCGACGGCGAAATGTCGCTCGAAGTGACCTGGCGAGATGGCGGTGTGAGCCGGGTGATCGGTGTGCAGGCAAACCGCATCTACGAGGTGTCCGAGTCTGGTGCCGTAGCAGCCACACCCGCCGCCGCTACCCATGTCGAGCCGGTGTTCACCGACGTCAGCCAGCTCATCAACCACGTCCATGTCGAGAACGCGTTTGATGATTTTGTTCGACAACCGTTGGTTCCGATTCGCTTTAGTCAGAGCGGACCGGGTGTCTCCTGGTTCGACTCCGACGCTGATGGAGACGACGACCTCTTTCTCACAAGTGGCACGGGTGGTTCGCTGGCGCAGTTCCGAAACGATGGCGATCGAGGATTCCGCGCCGTCAACGACCCGGCGTTGAGTCGTCGTTCGCCCTACGACCAGACCATGGCCCTCGGGCTGACGGACGACAGCGGATCGCCACTGCTGGTCGTGGGCGAATCGACGTATGAGGCCGACTCCTACGAACTGCCTGCCGGGACGGTATACGAGTTCAATGGTGGAAGCGCTCGACGTCGCGAAGCCATTCCGGGCGATCTCTCGAGCGCGGGCGCGCTCGCATCGGCGGACTACGACGGAGACGGCGACCTAGATCTTTTTGTCGCGGGTCGGCTCATCCCCATCCAGTATCCGGCGCTCGCGACGTCCCGGCTTTTTCTCAACGAGGGGGGTCGGTTTGTGCTCGACGAGGGGAACGCCGATGCGCTAGCCGACATCGGACTCGTCTCCGGCGCGACCTTTAGCGACATCGATGGCGATGGCGACGCAGACTTGGTCTTGGCCATCGAGTGGGGACCGGTTCGCGTGTTTATCAATCGCGACGGACGCTTGCGAGACATGACCGTCGATCTCGGTCTCGGAGACTTCACGGGATGGTGGAACGGGGTCACCACCGGAGATCTGGATGGAGATGGTCGACTCGACATCATCGCGACCAACCGAGGTCTCAACGGTCCGTTCAAGGCGTCGGGCGAGTACCCGGCCACGATTCACCACGCCGACTTCGACAACAACGGAACTTGGGACGTCGTCGAAACGCGACACGATGCCGAGCTCGGAGCCGCGGTCCCGCTCCGCGGCCTGCTTACGCTGGGGAACGCGCTTCCGCTTCTTCAACGGCGCGTCCAGGGGTTCGAACAGTATGGCGGGATGAGCGTGGAGGACCTGATCGGCGGTCCGATCCGCAACGCACGAGTCGCGCGCGCGAAGACCCTCGCCCATATGGCATTCCTCAACCGCGGAGACTCGTTCGAAGCCGTCCTGCTACCGCGCGAAGCGCAGCTCGCCCCTGCGTTCGCCGTGACGGTCGCGGACTTCGATGGAGATGGAGCCGAAGATGTCTTTCTGAGCCAGAACCTGTTCGCGGTTCGAAGTGAGGCCAATCGGGAAGACGCGGGCCGCGGCCTGTGGCTGAGGGGAGATGGCGCCGGCGGCCTGGACCCCGTGCCCGGCTCGGTATCGGGCATCAAGGTGTACGGCGAGGGCCGAGGGGCGGCAGTGTCCGACTTCGATGCGGATGGACGCGTCGACCTCGTCGTCGCGCAAAACGGTGCGGAGACCAAACTCTATCGAAATACCGGTGCGGCTCCGGGTCTTCGCGTCCGCCTACAGGGCCCGCGCGAAAACCCTGCTGGAATCGGGGCCGTTGTCCGGCTGCGCTACGCCGACCGTCTGGGACCTGCGCGTGAGATCCACGCGGGGTCGGGCTACTGGTCGCAAGACAGTGCGGTACCCGTGCTCGGGAAAGCCGGTCAGGTCGTCGGCGTGTCCGTCCGCTGGCCGGGCGGAGAGCAGACGGAGACCGCGGTTCCGGCGGATGCACTCGAGGTGACGATCAACGCCAGCGGAGATCTGGTCGACTCGCGAGGGTAGTCGAACGGACCCGGCCAAGGCTACCCGCCCAAGTACGCCCTGATTTGTTCGGCCACGCCCCGCAACAAATCATTCGGAACGGGGACCGTCAAGTTGTATTGGGCGATCTTCCACTCGCCATCCTCGAGAACCAGCACACCGCTCCCCCGCGACTCACCAATGTTCGCGTTGTCGAGACGCTCGTCGAACCACGCGGTCTGGCCGCCGGGGGCGATCGTCACATGCCGCTCGATCGGTGTGTACGTCCAGCCGGTCCCGGTATCGAAACGGACCTTCGTATAGGCCATGAACTCGTCCCTTGGCCAGCGCTCCGTCGCGTCGGTACCCAGGAACACGGCCTCGCTTGCATACAAATCGAAGTACCCCTCGAAGTCCGCCTCCGAAGCCTTCGTGTGCAGGGCGTCGAGAACCCGCGAGATCTCGCCGGTGGCGGCGGAGTCCTGAGCGACCAACGGAACGACGAGCAGAAAGGACGAGACAGTCAACCAACCGAAACGACGACCGAAGATGTTCACGATAGGCCCCTGGAAAGCGACGAGTTGCGTACGGGTCCGAGCTGAAGCGCAGAGTGAATTCCACCATAAGGCGTGAGCCGCCTTTCCGAGAGGGTGCGCGCCGACGAACCTTCCGATGGCGTTTGGTTGGAGAGGACAGAAGAATGGGAGATGGCATGGCCGGAAGGCTCTTAAAGCGGGGACTCTTTGTCGCGACGGCCGCCGCAGCGGGTTGTGCGGGTCCGGTCGATGGTCCGGGGCACACGGCGGCCCCGCCCGATGCGCCGGTCGTCCTCCGAGCGGAGCGAATCCTCGACGGAGTCGGCGGATTTATCGAGGACCGCGAGATCGTGGTCAGAGGCGATCGCATCGAGGCCATCGTTCCCCGAGGCGCCACCCAGGGCGCGGTCGTGTACGACCTCGGGGGAGCCACGCTTCTCCCGGGCCTGATCGACACGCACGTGCACCTCGGGTGGCACTTCGACCGGGACACCGACCGTCTTCACAACGCCGAATCGACCGATTCGGCCGAGGACGTGGCGCTTTATGCGGCAGAGAATGCGTGGAAGATGTTGATCAGCGGCGTTACGACGGTTCAGAGCCTTGGTGGCGCCGAGGACATCCCGCTTCGAGCCGCGATCGATGGCGGCGACCTTCCCGGCCCGCGAATCCTGACCTCGATTTCGGCGATTACCGCCGGCACGGGGTCTCCCGAGGAGATACGTGCGCGCGTCGATGAACTAGCGGAAGCGGGCGCCGACGTCATCAAGATCTTCGCGTCGGCCAGCATCAGAGTTGGAGGCTCGCCCACCTTGAGCCAGGCGCAGCTCGATGCGGCCTGCGGACAAGCATCGGCCCGCGGTCTCCGAGCCGTCGTGCACGCGCACGGGCCCGAGAGCGCGCGCCGTTCCGCGCTCGCGAACTGCTCGCAGATCGAGCACGGCGCCCTGCTCGACCGGGAGACGCTCGAGCTCCTGGCGGAACATCAACTCTATTTCGATCCGCATATCCATCTCATCTTCGAGAACTACTTCCAGAATCAAGCGCGCTATCTGGGGATCGGGAACTACACCGAAGAGGGGTTTCAGCAGATGCGTGACGCCGTCCCGACTGCGCTCGAGGCGTTCCGCGAGGCGCTCGACGTGCCCGGCCTCGAGATCGTTTTCGGTACCGATGCGGTGGCCGGAGCGCACGGAAACAACTGGACCGAGCTGGCTTATCGCGTCCGCGAGGGCGGCCAAGACGCCATGGATGCCATCGTATCAGCCACGAGCCGGGCGGCCGAGTCGCTGGAACTCGGAGACGAAGTGGGGACCATCGCCCCGGGAATGTTGGCCGACTTGATCGCCGTCGCCGGGGATCCCTCCCTCGAGATCGAGGCGCTGGGTCAGGTGGTGTTCGTCATGAAGGGCGGTCGGGTGCACGTGCACAGACCGCTGTCGAACTAGCGATCGCTCCGACACTAAGTGACCGTGAGCCGCGTAGGTTGGATGGGCCCCATTGGAACGCTCCGGGGCTCCAGGCATACAGTTTGTATACCGCTTGCAGGTGGAATGGGTCGAAACCCCGGTTTTCAGCTCAGGAACGCGAGATGAAGCAGTCGATCGAACAGGCACAAAAGGGGCTGGCGGACGAGTTGATGCCGCGCGGAGGAGTCTCCGGCGTCGGCATCGGGGCCCACAAAGGGGCGCCTTGTCTCAAGGTGTACATCTCGGATCAGGGCCCGAGCAAGAAGATCCCCAGTCGCTATGAAGGTCACCCAGTCTTGGTCGTGGGCGGGGGCCCGTTTCGGGCCATGTCGGCCTCAGGGAGACGCGGACGATGAACCCACGCAAGAATCTGATCCTCGCCCTCGTTATCGCGGGGATGGCGTTTGTCTCGTTTCACTCCGAGCTGCCGATCCGCTTTGACCTGAACCTGGATCATGTCGACCGGAAGTCGACCGAGGAAGCGCTCTCGAAGCTGCAGCAGGGGATGTTTGGCGACCCGCAGCTCGCCCGCGCAATCCGAGTCCAGGAGAAGAACGAAGATCGATTCTTCGGCATCTCGAGCGTCGTGGGGACCGGCGTGGGCTGGGATGAATCCGGCTCGCCGGTCATCAAGCTCTACACCAATACGGTCGGACCCATCGTGGCCGCCCAGAGATCTGGTCTGCTTCCTCAGAGTCTCGAGTTGGACGGCTTCCCCATCGTTCTACAAAAGGCCGGACCGTTCAACATCTCACCACGTGACGAGCTGCTGCCGAACTCGCGATTCGATCGTCCGGTCCCCATGGGGGTCTCGACCGGGCACACGAGTTCGACGGCGGGAACGATCGGCGCGGTGGTGACCGACGGTTCCGAGACCTACGCTCTCAGCAATTGGCATGTGTTCGTCCCGGCCGGAAAGGCGAAGGTCGGCGACGAACTACTCCAGCCGGGCCCGATCGACGGTGGCGTACAGCCGGCGGATGTGATCGGCACGCTGGCCGCGTTTGAACCCGTCGCCTTGTCCATGTTTGCCAGCAACCGCATCGACGCGGCCATCGCCAGAACCGATCAGGTGATGGCGCGCACGCCGGCCGATGGCTACGGCTCGCCGCGAACCGTGACGATTGCCGCCAAACCTGGACTCGGCGTTCAGAAGTACGGCCGCACGACCGGGCTAACGAGGGGCGAAGTCGACTCGATCAACGCGTCGATCAACGTCAACTACGGCTCGGCCGGATCTCAAGTCGCGCGCTTTACCGGACAGGTCGTGTTGTGCTGCGACATGAGTCAGGGAGGCGACTCCGGTTCGCTGATCGTCGCCTACGACGTGGATGCGAACGGGAACCCCGGGCCAAACGACCGCAAGCCGGTGGCGTTGCTGTTTGCCGGAGACCAGCGGTTGACGATCGCGAACCCGATCGACTTGGTGCTGGATCGATTTGGCGTGACGATCGTCGGGGACGACGAAGGTCGGTAAGCGTTCGTCAGAGGTCCTAGAAGCTCTTCGAAAGTCTCGTGTAGAGTCGATCGGTTTCGAGCTCTGTACCTCGTCGAGCAAAGCCGCTCATGTCGTATCTCCACCCGGTGGAGCCGCTGACGCGGAAGCCCAGCAAGAGTCCGTGTGACGTGACGCCGAATCCAGAACGCTGGGACCGATCGATAAGATAGCCCACATCGGCGTGGACCTTTCCGAAGCGACGCGAGAACCCGACGGACCCCGACGTGGCATCGTTCGCTCGGTCATCCTCCCAGTAGAAGCCGTTCAACCGCAACGAGACATCCCCGGGCAGCGCCCGCGGTAGGAGCACGTGTCCGGCGTATGTGCGGCTCGAACGGTCCCCGCGATCTCTGCTCACCGTCGCGTCGCCTCCGATCGAGCCGGCGCCCACGCGCAGGGACAAACCCGCCCCGATGCGATCGCGGGCCGGCCCGGTTCGAGAGGCCTCGCGACGCGGATCGAGACCCGGGTCGAAGGCGACGCCCACGGGGCCACGGAGTCGCGAAGCATTGGTGCGAATCGAAAGGCGTCCGGCGCGAACTCTGGCGCTCGCATGAAATCGGGAGATCAGCCACGTGTTCGTCGCCGTATCGCGCTCCGCTTCCAGGCTCGCGTTCAGCCGCAGCTGTCCGGCCGTAAGACGCTGGGCCGCGCCGACAATCGTTCGATCGACCCCACCCACTCGAGAATCCAGTCGGGTCGCCGAGAGCGACGCGGCGTATCGCGTGCTCCTCGAGCCCGTCTCCGTACCGACGAACGCCGCGTACTTGAGTAGATCTTGGTTCAGACCATCGTCTCGAATCACGGGCTCCCATCCCGCGCTGACACCCAAACCGAACCGATCGGTACCGACCCGGACCAACCCGCCGTCCCAATATCCCCGGAAAGCCTCGTGTCGATTGAGAAAACGGCCGGCTTGCAGCTTGATGGGAGAGCCCAGGGGCTCGGCCGCCACGTAGGCCTCGAACAGCTGAAACTCCGACTCGTTCACCGGGCGCCGGCTCACGCGTTCTCGGTGATACGCGCGAATGGAAGTATGCAGGCGTAGGCCGGCCGGCAGCCCGGCGAGGGTTGCACGGACCCTGGCGCCCGGAGTCGCAAACGTGCGCTCGATGGTCCCGACTGAGCCGCCGAACACTCCATCCGCAGCCGTCACGTAGTTGGACGAGGAGCGTCGAAGGTCGGACTCGAGCGCGAAGAAGCCGCTGACACGTGGCCCCGGCGTGTACGCCGCCCCGCGCTCGCGGGTCGTTCGTGTCCGTCGTTCACGCGCCGTCTCGCGCGGGAGAGGCGTGGGCGCTTGCGGTCCCGCTACGACGGCTCGATCTGAAGCGAGATACAACATCGTGCCCCGGGTCACCGGGAAGGCCTCTCCGTCGAACCGTGTCAGGATTCGGCCGGCAGCGCGCTCGAGCACGACGAGACGACCGAGCGAGGGTCCTTCGGAGGCGCCCGCAACGTCCAGAATCTGGCCGAGCTCCAGCGGCACCAGCGCCGTCTCCAACGTTAGGTAGATGGTTGAACCGGCGATGCCGGTGACCAACAGGCGCGGGCGGGCCGTGACCTCCGTCGTCGAATCCGATGCGGGGGCCGACGGGTCTTGCTGCGCGTGAGCGGCGGACATCGGAAGCGCAAAGACAAAGAGCGCTGTCCCGAACCATCCGGCACGAGCAGACCACCGACTCATCTTTGGCGGCTCGCTACTGGAACGGGCACACGGGCGCGATTGAACCACGCGACCGTGTTGTGACACTCGAGACATTCCGTCGATAGCGCCTGGCCCACGTGGTCGATCGCGACTGAGTTCTCGTAGTCCGTTCGGTGGCAGGAGAAACATTCCGTGTCGAGCGCATCGAACCGCGGGCGTCGATCATCGAGATGACAGCTTTCGCAGTGCACGAGGAGGTGGGAGCCGGTAAGCGGAAAACTCGTGCGCGCGTGAACGTCTGGATCGGATCGAACCTCGAACGCCTCCGTGTCGTGACAGGTCGCGCAGTCGAGCCCCAGGCTCCCCTGGTGTACGTCGACGTGACAGCTCGCGCAGTCATCGGCGACGATCTCGGGGGCATCGAACCGCAGATCGAGGTGACACCCCGCGCAACGAGCGGTTTGATGCCGGCCGGTGAGCTCGAATCCGCTCCTATCGTGATCGAAATCCACGGCGGCGGCTTGTACGCTCCAGCCGTCGGACCCGTGGCAGGCGCTGCAGTCCAAGTCGGAGGACAGCGGACCATGCAGGGAGGCATAAGCGGCTGCGGACCCGGAGTTCGGCCGCGCCTGGCCAAAGAGGCCCAGGGGCGAGCTCGCTCCTACAGCGAACAAGACCATCAGCAGGCGCATCAACCGTGGCATGACCGACACTCCATCGATAGCGGGGTAAAGCGAATCACCGGCTGTCCCTCGTCGCTCGGCTCCGGTATGTGACACGACGCACACGCCACGTCTTCGTGCGCGCCTTCGAGCGAGAAGCGCGCCATCGAATGGTCGAAGGCGACCTCGTTGAACGACTCCGTGACGTGACAAGTCGCGCAGCCCACACCCGGAAATTGGCCCGCATGCGGGTCGTCGGTTTCATGGCACGTGGCGCACGAAATCGACCCGAGATGAATCGTGAAATCTGGCGTCGACGGTGGCTCGATCGGCTCCGGCGATTCGGACGCTCGGGCGTGGCAGTCGCTGCACGGCACGACTCGGTGCGCCCCGGTAAGCTCGAACCGAGATCGATCGTGCATGAACAGGTCGAACTGTGATGGCGCCCAACCGTCTGATGTGTGGCAGCCCTCGCAGGCGGCGGTAAACGCGGTCGGTTCGAACGCGTCGTCGTGGTAGTCCAAGTGGCATGACGTGCAACCATCGGCGACGGGTGTCGGATAGGACCGAAGGCCTCGACCGCTGAAGGTCAGCGAGATCGCGGGGTCACCCGCGGGGCGTTCTCGGTGGCACGACGTACATTCTGTTGCGGCGTGCCGACCTTCGAGGGGGAATGCCGTGGCGCCATGATCGAAGTCACCCTCGAAGCGTCGCCGAGGAATGCGCGCCCAACCCGCCGTCGAGTGACAGCTGGCGCACGCGGCGCCCAACTCGCCGGCGTGCTCGTCGCGGTGACACGAAGTGCACTGGCCAAACTCGGTGGGTCGATACGCGATCGCCGACGAAACGGCGCCCGCTGGCTGAACCGCGGATCCATCGCCGGCCGACGACCGGTGACAGCCGCTACAGGTCAGGGTGACGTGCCTCCCGGTCAGCGGGTAGCGGGCGTTGGCGTGATCGAAACGCGCTGCGGGGGCCCACACCGTCTCGTCGTGACAGCTCGCGCACGGACGACCTTCGAACTGGCTGCCGTGCGGATCCCGAGACACGTGGCAGCTCGTGCAATCCTGATCGAGTCCGAGATAGGTCCTGCTCAGCGCGCCATATCTGCCCTTGAACAGTCGTACGTCGCGGTCTCGGACGCCTATGGTGTTGTGGCACCCCGAGCACTCGAGATCGACGTGCTCGCCCTGCAGTGGATACCCGATCGTCGCGTGGCTGAATCCCGCCGGCTCGAACTGCACCAGTCGGGCTTCTTGGCCCTGATGCTCGCGGTGACACGACGCGCAGTCCGTCGAACGGTCGGCGTGGTATCCCTCACGCGCCGCGATTCGCGCGGCCAGAGGCTCATGACACGACAGGCAGCGCTGATCGGACGCGGTTCGACTCCCGGGGGCGTGGCACTGCGAACAGCTCCCGCTCCAGTCTTCGTGTGCACGGCTCAAGGCGCCCGGAGAGGTCACCTGCGCGCGCAGCTCACCCGCAGCAGGTGCAACCCACCAGATCGCCGTGAACAGCAAGGCGACGCGCACCGAGCCCCAGGAGGGGAAAGTAGACCGAGCCATGCAGGGGTGGGGGGCAAGATGCGAACCCTGATTGGCCCCGAAAACAGCGGCCAAACCCCCCGCAAAATGAGACGTCGCGGCGAGACTTCAACCCTTTGTTGCGGGGCCACATAGGGGGTCTGCACGCCTCGATTCCGAGGTTCCTTGCGCGCTGCGATCCTCTCCTCGTCGGAGCGCCTCTCATGCCAGAGGGCGCGGGTCCGAAAAGGTTACCTATCCCCGAAAAATCTGCAGAACCCTCGCATCCTCCGAGCTTGGGGGCATAGCTTGGCCCGCCATGACCCCTTACCGCTCTCACTTCGTGCCTCGTACACGCGCCGGACGCATCGCGGTCGTGTGCTTTCTCGTTCTGTTCGCCTTTACGCAGCCGCCCCTCGTGTTTTGGCTCGGGAACCGGATCGAGCCCTGGATCTTTGGCGTCCCGTTTCTCTACGGCTATCTGCTGATCCTGTACGTGCTCTTGATCGGCGTGTTGTTGTGGACCAAGAGACGCAAGCTCTGATGGAACCGTGGGTCGTCGCGACCGGTCTCATCTTCCTCTACCTGATCGCCACCATCGTGCTCGGGGTCGTCGCGAACCGTCGGATGTCCGTCGATTTGGAGGATTTTCTCCTCTATGGGCGCAAAGCCGGGTTCGTCGTCCTCTATCTCACCGTCGTGGCGACCTATCACTCGGCCTTCGCGTTTCTCGGATCGGGCGGGTTCTTCTACACGCACGGCATCGGCTTTTGGGTCGCCGGTTCGTGGACCGTCCTCGTTGGCGGCATCACCTATGTCTTGGGCAGCCGGATCTGGGCGCTTGGCAAGAACTTCGGCTACGTCACGCCGGCGGACATGCTCGCCGACTTCTACGAGTCCGACGCCGTGCGGGTCGTAACCGCGATGGTCTCCGTTGTCTTTACGATCCTCTATATCCAGGTCCAAGCGCAGGGTCTCGGATATATCCTCTCTGTGGCCTCGGGCGACCGGATCTCGTTCGAGCTGGGAACCTTGATCCTGTTGATCGTCGCAGCGGGATACCTGATCGCCGGAGGACTTCGCGCGGTCTATTGGACCGACGTGATTCAAGGGATTTGGATGTACATCGCCGTATGGGTCGGCGCGCTCGTACTGGCCTACAAGCTCTTTGGAGGTCCACTCGAGTTGTGGCGTCGCGTGGCGGCCGAGCGTCCCGACCTTCTGAGCCTTCCGGGTCCGCAGGGGTTTTTCACGCCGGGCATGTGGTTCGGGATGATGATCGTGCTTTCGTTCGGAATCGTCTTCCAGCCGCACTTGATGATCCGGTACTACACCGCCGTCTCGGGTCGTACGATCAAATGGTTGGGCGCCACCACTCCGATCTATTTGATGACGTTGTATATCCCCGCCGCCCTCGTCGGTCTCGGCGGCGCGCTCGTCATGCCGGACCTCGCGGTCCCCGACCGCATCTTTCCGGAGATGCTCTTTACCTACGCCCCCGCCTGGTTGACCGGCGTCATCCTGGCCGGCGCTACCGCCGCCGCCATGTCGACACTCGATTCGATCCTGCATTCGAACATGACCGTACTCACGCGCGACATCTATCAGCGGTACATGAACACCGATGCAAGCCAGGCACATTACATCTTCGTTGGACGTCTGATCGTGGTGGCCCTGCTCGGGATCGGGTACGTGCTTTCGGTGAATACCTTCGCCTTCCTAGTGACGCTCGTGACCCTGTCGGGCGCCGGCGCCCTGCAGCTCATGCCCGCGATTCTGGGCGTGTGTTTCCCGAGCCGTCGGCTTACGACCAGGGTCGGGGTGCTCGCCGGAATTTCGGCGGGACTTATCGCGCTGTACGTCACGCTCGTCGTTTCGCCACATCCGTTCGGCCTGCACGGCGGCGTGTGGGGACTGATCGTCAATTTCGTCGTGACCTGGCTGACGAGCCGCTTCACCCGGCCACCGTCAGAAGAAACCGTGCATCGTATCCATGGCGCTATCGAACGGTTCGTGTATGAAGGCGACCCCGCGTGATTCCTACGTGATCGTCGGCGTCGACACGGGCGGTACGTTCACCGACTTCGTCGTTCTCGAAGGTGATCGCGTCCGCATCCATAAGACCGCATCCACACCGGACGACCCGTCACGCGCCGTCCTCACCGGCTTGGTCGAGTTGCTTGGCGAGCCCGCGCTCGCGGAGGCAAAGGTCATTCATGGGTCGACGGTCGCGACCAACGCCCTGCTCGAGCGGAAGGGCGCACGCGTCGCGCTCGTCACGACGGCCGGTTTTGAGGACGTGATCGAAATCGGCAGGCAGGCGCGGCATGACATCTACGATCTCGCGGTCACCAAGCCTGACCCCCTCGTCCCGCGGGAACTTCGCTTCGGGGTGAGAGAACGCCTAGACGAGCGCGGACGCGTGCTCACTCCGCTGGATCCGAGCGCCGAAGGTGACACACTCGCAGCCCTCGAGGCCGCGATCGCTTCCGGCGTGGAGTCGGTCGCGATCTGCTTGTTGCATTCGTACGCGAACCCCGAGCATGAGCGCGTCGTGGTGGACATGCTGCAATCGGTGGCAGGAGCAGAAGGGTCTTTCATCACCGCTTCGTGCGATGTGCTCCCCGAGTTTCGCGAGTACGAGCGGACCAGTACGACTGCCGTGAACGCGTATGTCGGTCCCGTGATGTCTCGGTATCTCGGTGCGCTCGGCGAGCGATTGGACCCGGGCCGCGTGCGGATCATGGCATCGAACGGAGGGGCCGTGTCGCTTGCGGCCGCCAGTACGGGGGCCGTGCAAACGATCCTATCGGGTCCCGCGGGCGGAGCGGTCGGCGGGTTCGAGATCGGGCGTCGCGCCGGGACCGAGCAGGTGATCACGTTCGACATGGGCGGCACATCGACGGACGTGAGTCTGTGCGCAGGCGGTCTCACGCGGACGTCTGAAGCGGAGATCGGCGGTCTTCCGATCCGCGTCCCCGTCATCGACATCCATACGGTCGGCGCAGGCGGCGGATCGATCGCAAGTCGAGATCCGGGCGGCTCGCTTCGAGTCGGACCCGAGAGCGCGGGAGCCCACCCGGGACCGATCTGCTATGGCCACGGGGGTTCGGCCGTCACCGTTACCGACGCCAATCTGTACCTGGGACGTCTTTCTCCGGAGCATTTTTTGGGCGGCACGTCTCAGCTCGACACGACCGGGGTCGAGACGGCGATCACGACGTTGGCGGCCGAGCTCGGCCTCACCGCGATCGAACTCGCTGAAGGGGTCGTGCGCGTGGCCAACGCGACCATGGAGAGGGCCATCCGCGTCATTTCGCTCGAACGAGGTCACGATCCTCGAGACTTTTCGCTCGTCTGTTTTGGCGGGGCGGGAGGGCTTCATGCGGTCGACCTATCGCGATCGCTCGGGATCCCGCGAGTGATCGTTCCCGAAGGCGCGGGGACTCTTTCGGCCCTCGGGATGTTGATGGCCGAACCGATTCGAGACTTCTCGCGGACCCTCATGCTGCGTACAGACGGACTCGATCCTCAACAGCTCGAGAACGCGTTCGAGAGCCTGGAGGCGCTAGGGCGAGCAGAGCTGATCGCCGAGGAGTTTCCGGAGGCGTCGCTCCGCTTCGAACGCGTCGCAGATCTCCGTTACGTCGGCCAGGGATACGAGATCGGAGTGCCCGTAAGCCCAGAAGACACGGGGCTTTCCGCGGAAATGCGTAACACTGTTACGGGTTTTGCCGATCGGCTGTCCTCCGCCTTTCACGAGGCGCACGAGCACCGATATGGATACGCCGACGAGCGTCGCGCGACGGAGATCGTGACCATCCGAGTCCGAGTCATCGCGGCCATGCAGAAGCCGCGGATCGAACCTCGGCCGTTGGGGGAACCCGATGCGGGCGCCGCCACGATCGGCCCACACACCTTCGTTCACAGAGGCGAGTCGCATGCGGGGGAGTTGATCGATCGAGATGCACTCCGACCGGGACATGCGTTCCAAGGACCGGCAGTGGTCGTCGAGTACAGCACCACGACGCTTGTCCCACCGGGGACCAGTTGCCGCGTGGACGAATGGGGGAACCTGATCTTGGAGCCGGCATGACCTCCACGAAGTGGGACCCCATTACACTGGAGGTCTTCCGAAACCTCTTCTACTCCGTCGCGGAAGAGATGGGCGTCACGCTGTGCCGTACTTCCTTCTCACCCAACATCAAAGAACGGCGCGATTACTCATGCGCGATCTTCGATGCTCGGGGGCGAATGGTCGCTCAGGGCGAGCATATGCCGGTCCACCTCGGATCGATGCCCAAATCGGTGGAAGCGGCCATCGACGCGGTGACGCTCGAGCCCGGCGACGTCGTGATGGTCAACGATCCGTTCCGGGGTGGCACCCATTTGCCGGACATCACGTTGGTCGAAGCGGTGTTTCTCGATGACGCGACGGAGCCGGCGTTCTATGTCGCGAATCGGGCCCACCACTCCGACGTGGGTGGGATGACACCCGGCTCGATGCCGCTCGCCACGTCGATCTACCAAGAGGGGATCCGGATCCCCCCGGTTCGGCTCGTGCGCCGCGGGGTCGTCGTGCGGGACATACTGGATCTCGTGCTCGCGAACGTGCGCACGCCGGTCGAACGCGAGGGGGACATCACCGCACAGATCGCTTCCAACCGCACGGGGGCTCGACGTTTGCTCGGGCTCGTCGAGCGTTATGGCGTTCAAGTGGTGTCGGAATACATGGGGCACCTGCAAGATTACGCGGAGCGGATGACGCGGGAGGCGATCCGGAGAATCCCGGATGGCGAGTATCGTTTCGAAGATGCGATGGACGATGATGGGCAAGGACACGGTCCGCTTCCGCTCGTGGTCACGATCACGGTAGAAGACGATGAGGCACGAATCGATTTTACGGGAACGTGCCCGCAGGCGGCCGGCTCGGTAAACGCGAACTATGCGATCACGCTCTCCGCGACCATGTATTGTTTTCGAGTCATCGTTCCGTTCGCGATCCCTTCCAACTGGGGCACCATACAACCGCTGGACGTTGTCGCCCCCGAGGGGACGCTCGTCAACGCGTGCGCTCCCGCGGCCATGGCCGGCGGGAACGTCGAAACCTCGCAGCGGATCGTCGACGTCGTGCTCGGGGCGCTGTCGCAGGCCTTACCCGATCAGATTCCTGCCGCGAGCTATGGGACGATGAGCAATCTGTCCATCGGCGGACTCGACCCGCGGACAGGCGCGGAGTTCGCGTACTATGAAACCACGGCCGGCGGCATGGGTGCGCGCCCCTACGCGGACGGATTAGACGCGACACATTGCCACATGACCAACAGTCTGAATACTCCGATCGAGGCGCTCGAGCACGCGTATCCGTATCGAGTGAACCGGTATGCGATCCGGCGGGGCTCCGGCGGGGCGGGACGTTTCCGCGGCGGCGACGGCATCGAACGCGAACTCGAATTGCTGGGCGAGTCCCGGGTGACCATTCTGGGCGATCGGCGCGTGACTCGACCCTACGGCCTGTCGGGCGGAGAGCCGGGCGCCGTCGGGAGCAACAGCATCGAGTACCCCGATGGATCCGAAGAAGCGCTGAGCGGTAAGGTAAGCATGGACGTTCCCGCCGGATCGATCATCAAGATTCACACGCCGGGCGGCGGTGGACACGGTCGAGCATGAGTCGGTAGCTCGAGTTCGGACACGACGCGCTCACAGGAGAACATCATCGGAAGACTGTGGGGCGGTGGCGCCCTTATCCTCACCGCGCTCTTCATGTTGCTCGGGTTTATGGTCGGCGACACCGATCCCACTGCGCTCGCAACGATCCTCGCGATTCTGATCTCGGTCGGGATTCCAGCGGGGACGGGCACGTGGCTCGTCGCGCGACACTTCGGCGCTGGACGTCAACTCGCCGCCCGCAAAGAAAGTCTGCGGCGCGATACGATCGAAGCGGAGGTCCTGCGCATGGCCGGCCGCAACGAAGGGCGTCTTACCGCAGTCGAAGTCGCAGGTGAGCTGGGCCTCCCGACAACGACAGCCGAGGAGCTGCTCAACGAACTCATGGCGCGGGAACTGGCCGACATCGAAATCACCGAGTCCGGCCTCCTTGTCTACGCGTTTCAGGACGTGCAACACCTTGCGGAGAAGAGTCAGGCGAAGGGGTTGCTGGAGCCATGAAGAAGGAGATGGAGGCGCGTTGGCCATGCCCCGTATGTCTCGGCGTAAAGATGGAGAAGACTGCCATCGGCGATGCGCCGTCAGCCGCAGGGACCTCCGGCGAAGAAGATCCCCTACTCCTGGACCACTGCTCGCGCTGCGGCGGAATGTGGTTCGAGGTGGGGGAGGTTCGACGGCTGCGACACGCACGGCCCGAGTCTCTATGGGCGGAGATTCCCGCGCGCGAAGATCGACATCGGGCGCAGTGTCATTCCTGCCGCGCCATGGTGGACCGAGATGCGCACGAATGCGGCGTATGCGGAGCGAAAACGCACCTTGACTGTCCCACCTGCGATCGGAAGATGCAGCAGGTGCGTCACAGTGAGATGACGTTGGACGTATGCAAGCGGTGCAAAGGGGTTTGGTTTGACCACCACGAGCTTGAAGCGATCTGGACGCTCGAACGCGACAAGCTGGTGGCCCGTCGTCGCGCGAACGGCACGCTAAGGCGGACCACCCGCGACGGTTCGGGCGTTCTTCTGGAGACGATGATTTGGGCGCCCGACCTCGTGGTGGTGGGGGCCCATGCGGCGGGTCACGCCGTGGCCGCCGCCGTGGAAGTCGCCCCATCGCTGCTCGAGGCGGTCGGAGAGGCTGCCGCGAGCGTGTTTGGGGTTATCGTTGAAATCGTCGGCGGGATCTTCGGATGAGGTTCAAGTGTGCGGCCGCGAGCAGCGTCGCCTGCGTCGCGCTGGCCTGCGCGAGCGGAAACCCGACGGTAAAAGACGTCCCGCCC
This sequence comes from Gemmatimonadota bacterium, assembly GCA_029262175.1. GTDB lineage: Bacteria > Gemmatimonadota > Gemmatimonadetes > Palauibacterales > Palauibacteraceae > Palauibacter. The sequence goes on along the minus strand of JAJCZV010000070.1, from coordinate 104,770 downwards.
GGGGTGTGCGGGATCCAGGTGTCCTCGGATGCCGACGTAACCATTCCCAGCTTGTTCGGTTCTGCGCGACTCGTGGGCCATTTGGAAGACGAAGTCGTAGACTCCGGCTTCAGGCCGGGCGGCACCCGCTCATTCACCGTCGACTGCGACGCGAAGTGCGTCGTCGTTCAGGGATCGGGCAGCCAGGTGCTCACCGAACGTACGGTGACGTTCGAGGGCGTAGCCGATCTTCGGGCCGGCGAATTTGTCCGCCTCCGAATGACTCGCAAATCCGGAAACGACAACCCGAACGTCGTCGCCCTCCGACGAGGCTGTATCGTCGGGTTATAGGCGCTAGCGATCGCGGTCCGGCAAAGCCGGACTTATGCGGTCCGGCACAGCCGGACTTAGTGCTCCTGCTGGTCGGTCGCGACGAACTTGGCGGCGGCCGGTTGCTCCGGGAACGCCTTCACCACCTCGACGACCATGTCTTCCCATGAGAACGCGGTGCCAGGCCCAGGCTGCCAATCGAGTCCGCGCCGAACGATCACGAGATCGTAGGACGGGACGATGGTCGCGTACTGGCCGCGATTCCCCGCGGTCGTGTATGCGTCCTGCGGCACGTCCGGTCGATTGTCGTTAGGCAGCCAAAACTGACCCCCATAGAAGTTGCCGATGTTGGCGGTCGCAGGTGCCGGCGTCCGCGCGAAGTCGATCCACTCTTCGGACAACAGACGCTCGCCACCCCACATGCCGTCGTTGAGATACAGAAGCCCCAGGCGCGCGAGATCGCGTGCGTTGGTATAGACCTGACTCGACATGACGTAGTCGCCGAAGCGATCGACTCCAGGCAGCGTGCTTCGCATTCCGATGCGATCGAACAGGGCGACGCGGGGAAACTCGAGATACGTCTGCTCATCGCTAAGCGCGGTTTTCAACGCGAGTACGCCGAGCAACGTGTCGTAGTTCTCGTAGTCCCATGCCGTGCCAGGCTCGGCCACGACACCGCGATCCATCGCACCTTCCACCGAACTCGTGCCTGCGAAGTAGCTCAGACAAGAGCCGATGATCGAGCACAGTCGATTGTCCACGGGATACAGGCCGCTCGACATGTTCAACGCATGTCGCAGCGTGATCTCGCGACGCGGATCGACGAATCCGGGGACCCGACGCGATGGTTGCCATTCATCGAACGGGAGCGGCTCGTCGAGATCTAGCATCCCTTCATCGACGGCGACGCCTATGAGCGTGCTCGCAATACTCTTGGCCGTGGACCACGTGCGGGTCCGCGTCGTCATGTCGACGTTTGGGCCGTAGCGCTCATACACGATGTCGCCCTTGTGAACGACCAAGAAGCTGAGCGTGATCTGCGACTCGTGACCGCCATGGCCGACGCGATCGAACGCCCACTCACCAGCCGCTTCGAGCGCGGCAGCGTCGACACCCATCGGCAGTGACTTCTCCGGGACGAGGTCGCCATCGGGCCAGGCAATCTGACTCGGGTCGCCTGGCGCGGGCGCCATCACCAACTCTGGCAGTTCGTCCATGTCGTCGAGCGACTGGTCGGGAGCAAGCGTCATGCATCCGAGACCCTCGCGAAAGACGGCGCGCATCACCGGCACACCCTCTTCCCACCCGCCGGCTTCATTGAGCCCGCCGAACGAACTCGATCCAACCGCGACGGATTGGTGATCGCCATCTCCAACCATGACCGCGCGACGCTCGACGTCGATGGTCACATCCTCGAGGGGCAACAAGGGCATCAGACCGAGCTTCAGCTCTTCGGCGTAGATCTGTTCAACGGTTCGACCCGACACGAAAAGGCCGTTGCAGAGCATGAACGCCTGTTTGCCGCGGTTGACGATGAGCTGTGAGTCCTCGTGATAGACGGGGGCGAACGCCTGAGCGGCAACGCCGACGGCGGTGACGGCTAGCGCGAGCGACACCAGGGCCAGGGTGCGCGGGGCTCGGATCGAGAACGGGATTGCAGACATTCACACCTCCTCATGCGTCGAGTCGCAGCATCCATGCAAAAATGGACCGCCCCGGGAGGGGTTCGCCAGAGCGAAACGGCTTGGTCCAGAGCAAAAGAGGCTTCGCCCGCGTCGCACGGGCCGCCCATCACCGCCGTCGCCGTTCCGGTTCGACGAAGCCGAGTCCGAGGGCATCGAGCGCTCGGGCGAACGATGCCACGCGATCGAGAACGGTTGCGTGCGCGCGCAGCGCGTCGGCCAGTTCTTCCGCGTAGCGATCGCTCCATGCGACCTGAGGCTCCGTGGGCACATTCGTGGCGCGGCCTACCTGTCCCATCAGATTCGCGATCCGCCCGAGCAGACCGGGGCCTGGATCTTCCTCGTCAGGGACGAAGCGTTCCCTCGTCTCGTCGAGGGCGACCAGCAGAGCCTTCGCGGAGTCGGCCAGCCCGGAGGGGTCCTCATCGAGAACCTCGAGTCGGTCTCGCCACCTCTCGAGTTGCTCCCTGACGCTGTCGAGTTCTCGCACGGCATCGACGCCCGACTCGGTGAGTTCGCCGAGCCGGCGGAGCGCCGCCAACTGAACGCGTAGATCCTCCGGCCGAGCCGAGAGGCGCGGGTCGAGGACCACTTCGATCTCGGCCGGACGCGCACCGGCCGGAGGGGGTTCGTTCGCGGAGTCGACGGCCACCTCCAGGTGAACGGCATAGATCCCCGGCAGCACCCGCGGCTGGGTCGTGCGGACCCGAAACCCGTCGTCATCATCTTCCGCTCGATCCGCCCCAAAACGCAGGTCCCACGACACGCGCTGCACTCCGCGCTCGGTCGGCCCCTCGAGCGTCCGCACCGTATCGCCGGCCACGTCGACGATGTGGAGCTTGACGAGGTTCGGGTCGTCGTCATCGTTTTGATCGGTCGCGCCTGGCGCGGGGTCGCCCTCCTCGACTTCGCTGACGGCCTCCGCGAGGTAATACGTGATCGAAGCCATAGGGGGGTTCTCGCCCACGAACACGCGGTCTCCGATGTCGAAACGGAACCGTCGGATCGCAGGCTCGAAACGCGTAGCGACCCGCGGCGCGAATAGATGGCGATCGGCCGAGAGTGCCCCTGCGAGCTCTTGAATCCATCCAATGTCATCTAGAATCCATGCGCCGCGTCCGTGCGTTCCGATGACGAGGTCGTTGTCGCGCGGGTGGACGAGCAGGTCGCGCACCGCGACAGGCGGGAGACCGTTTCGCAGCGAAAACCAATCACGCCCTCCCGCAAGCGACGCCCACACGCCGAGCTCCGTCCCCACGTAGAGGACGTCCGGGTTTCTCGGGTCCTCGCGGACGACGTGGACGTAGCCGGGCGTCGGAAGCCCCTCCGAGATACTCTCCCAGGTTTCGCCAAAGTCTCTGGTCACGAACAGGTACGGCCGCATGTCGTCCACACGGTGTCGATCGGCGGCCACGTAGGCGGTCCCTGCATCGCGCCGCGACGCCTCGATGCGCGAGATCCACGAGACGTCGGGAAGACCGGAGATGCGCGGGGTCAGATCGACCCAGGTCTCGCCACCATCGCGCGTGAGCTGGACGTTTCCGTCGTCGGTGCCGACCCAGATGACGCCGGCTTCAAGAGGCGACTCGGCGATCGTATAGATCGTGGCGTGGGTCTCGGCCGTCGTGTTGTCTGGTGTGATCGGACCGCCCGAAGAGACGAGCTTTTCAGGCTCCGCTCGCGTCAGATCCGGCGAGACCTCATCCCAGCGTTGACCGCCATCACGCGTCCTAAAGAGCACATTCCCGCCAAAATAGACCGTCCCCGGATCGTGCGGAGACATGTGAACCGGCGCGTTCCAATGGAAGCGAACCTCGTGCGCGTCGGCCCCGACGCCACCGAGGCCAGGCGGATAGGGACGGATCGAGCGTGCCTCCCCAGTACCGAGATCGACGCGAAACAGATTGCCGCCCTGCGTGTTCGCGTAAGCGATGTCAGAGTCTGTGGGGTCGAACTGTACGTACATTCCGTCGCCCGGCCCGATGATTTCGTGCCAATAGTTCTGAAGCGAACCCGCGACGTTCGTCGTGCGGCTCGGGCCGCACCAAGTGTCGTTGTCTTGTAGACCTCCGCACACCGTATACGGCTCGCGGTTGTCGACCGCGATTTGGTAGAACTGCGCGAGCGGAACCGTGTTTGCGAACTCCCACGTATCCCCACCGTCGGGCGAGAAATGGAACCCACCGTCGTTGCCGTTGATCAGGCGGTCCGCGTTTTCCGGATCGATCCACAGTGCGTGATGGTCTCCGTGGATGTTGGCCGCGATCCTTTGCCAAGTGCGCCCGCCGTCGATCGACTTGTGAAGCCCGCCGGCGATGCCGTACAGGGTGTTCTCATCGGTCGGGTCGACGCGTATGTCCGAATAGTAGAAGGGGCGCCCACCCACTTGTTGCGAGCTCGAAACGAGTTCCCATTTGTCACCGCCATCGTTTGAGCGCCACAGCACGCCGTCGGACTCGGACTCGACGATCGCGTAGACGACGTCGGGGTTGGACGCCGCGATCGAGATCCCGATGCGGCCCAGCACTCCCGACGGGAGACCGTTGTCCAGACCCGCATTCGTCAGACGCTGCCACGTCTCGCCCGCGTCCTTGGATCGATAAATCCCGCTGCCGGGACCGCCGCTTCGGAAGTGCCATGGCTGACGACGGAAATCCCACATCGCCGCATACAGGATGCGAGGGTTGGAAGGATCCAGGGCGAGATCGGCAACACCGGTGTTTTCGTCGACGAACAGCACACGTTCCCACGTGTCTCCGCCGTCGAGCGATCGAAACACGCCGCGTTCGTCGTTGGGACCCCACAGGTGACCCATGGCGCCGACGTACACCACGTCGGAATCGTTCGGATGCACTCGTATGCGGGCGATCCGTTCGCTATCGGCCAACCCGACATGCGTCCACGTTTCACCACCATCGCGAGACCGGTAGACCCCGTCGCCAATCGACGTGGAGTTTCTCGGGTTGTGTTCGCCGCTGCCCAGATACAACACGTTCGGATCCGACGGCGCGAGCGTCACGGCGCCCAGGGAAAGGGTACCGCCCGACTCGAACAAGGATCGCCAGGTGATCCCGCCATCTTCCGTCTTCCAAAGCCCGCCGCTCGCGGTGGCGAAATAGACCGTGCCGGGATCGCCGGGTATGGCGGCGATGTCGACGGTTCTCCCGCCCATCTCGGCGGGACCGATCGACCGCCAAGACATGTGGGCAACCAGCTGCTCGATCTCGGAGCGCTCGAACGCCCGCGCCCCGGGCTGAGCGATCAGGCCGGTCTGGACGAGCAACAGGCCTGCGATTGCGAGCAGCCCGACTCGCTTCAAGGACCGGAGCCTTGTACTCGAGGTCCGGGTTCGGCGGGACCGGACGATCGCTGTCCCTGGATGACGAACACCGCGGCGCAGGCGGCGACGAAGACCCCCAGGACAATCAGCACGATGCGATTCCTCCGTCTTCGTTTGTCCAACGCGCGGCGGCGAGGTCCATGCCCGAGTTGGGTGGTGAGTCCCACGATCGAAGTCGGCGGGCGGTGCGAGGCGCCGTTGGGAGTGGCTGCGGTCTGAGGCGCATGGGCGCTCGACGACGCCTTCGCCGTGGCGGACGTCCTCGGAGTCGGCGGCGCTTCAGCGACGGTCTCGGAGCTGATCGGGGGCCGTTGGACGGCTTGCCAACTCGTGGCTCGTCGATTCGCCTGGCGTCTTCGTTCGGTGGGTGCCCGACGGTCGGGCGTCGCTCGACGATCCTCTTCCCCACCAGGTCCCGACGGCAGCTGGACCCCGCCGAGGTCTCGAGCACCGCTGGCGATCGCGGCCAGTTGAACGCCTTTCTGTGAGCGACGCGACCCTCCGAGCCAAACCACCGCATCGAACCGTCGCCCAGCACCCTCCGATCGACCCTCGTTCACCGCCGTGAAGACGGTCGGCGGCACGACAGCCAGGACGGTTCCCCCGCTCTTCACGACCGAAGCGCTCAGCATTCGCCACGCCTCGGACCTCAATAGCACTTCGCCGCGCAGAGCACCGCCACCAGCAGGGAGATATATGAAGCCGCGCGCTGCGCCCGGAGCCGCCGCGCCGGCCATCGAAACATCCTTCGAAAGGACCTCCGTCAGGCCCTTTCCTCCTTCGACGCCGATCTCGTGATCGATACAGGACGGATAGGACTCGAAACTCGTGAGGATCGTGTGCCCTCGCCGCGATTTCCCTACCCTTTGGGCTACGTCGCTCGCGAGCGCGGCCGCGTCCTGCAAGGGAATGGTCGGCACCAACGCAACGACGCAGGGCTCCTTTGGCATGGCCGCCACGATCTCGGCTAGATGTCGTTCGTACGTCTCTTCCATCTCCATACTCCGCGGTCCCCCCCGAACCGCTTCCAGTTGGCCCTATCGACTCGCCCCCATCATCACGTCTCGCGCCGCGCGGAATTCATTGCCCTCCCGCCAGTTCGGCCACACGTCCTCGCCCGCCAACCGGTAGCCAATCTCGAACAACAGCCGAAGATCGTCCACCGCCCCATCGAGATCCCAAGATTCATCCCACTCATCGGACGGCTTATGATACCGCTCGGCCGTGTACTCCTCGCTCATCCGGCGGCCATACTCCTCGCCGAACTCGATGTGGTCCATACCCCGATCTGTATAGAGAGCGGGGACGCCCTTCTTTGCGAAATTGAAGTGGTCCGACCGATAGAAAAATCCCTTTTCCGCCTCGGGATCTGCGCGCACGACCCTGTTCTGCGCCGTCGCAGCCTGTTCCAAGTAGTCGTCGAGCTCGGAATTACCTAACCCGATGACCGTGATGTCGTGCACGGGCCCGATCGTATTCAGACCGTCCATGTTGATCGCGGCGACCGTGTTCTCGAGCGGTTGGAGCGGGTGCTCTCCATAGTACTCCGATCCGAGGAGACCCTTCTCTTCCGCCGTCACGGCGAGAAACAGAACCGAACGAGCAGGAGGCGGATCGAGCGCGGCAAAAGCTTCGGCGATCTCGAGCAGGCCAGCCGTTCCCGTCGCGTTATCCAACGCTCCATTGTAGATCTGGTCGCCTTCCAACGTTTCGTCGCGCCCCAGGTGGTCCCAGTGCGCCATGAACACGATGAACTCGTCCGGACGTTCCGAGCCTTCGATCCATGCGGCGACGTTATTGGAGACCGAACGTTCGACTTTGTTCCGGATCTCGAGGGTGGCGGCGATCTGCATGGGGACCGGCTCGAAGTCGGGCTCCGTCGCGTCTTCCATGAGGCTCGCCATGTCTAGATCCGCCAGTTCGAACAGGTCTCGGGCGACATCGAGTTGAAGCCAACCCTCGACCGCCACTCGAGACAGGTTTGCGTCGTCTGCCACCAGGCCGAACTGACGCCCGGACCAACTCCCGGTGACCACTTCCCACGGGTATCCGGCGGGGCCCGTGTCGTGGATGATCAACGCTCCAGCAGCGCCCTGTCGGGCGGCTTCTTCGAACTTGTAGGTCCACCGACCGTAGTAGGTCATGGCGTGCCCATTGAACAACGCCTCATCGCCCGTCGCGTAGCCCGGGTCGTTTACGAGCACAACGACGGTCTTTCCAGTTACGTCGACGCCCGCGTAGTCGTCCCAACCATATTCGGGGGCGACGATTCCATAGCCGACGAACACGAGCTCGGAGTCGTCGAGTGAGCTGCGATCGATGACACGCTTCGTCCACACCATGAAATCTTCTTCGTACGACAACGAGCGATCGCCGTCGTCTCCTTCGACCAACAGCGTCATGTTCGGATCGGCGGTGATTGCAACGAGTGGAACCGGTTGAACCCAAGCATCCCCGTTCCCGGGCCGTAGACCCAGATTCGCAAATGCATCGCTCAGATACTCGACGGTCAGACGCTCGCCTTCGGAGGCCGGCGCGCGACCCTCGAACTCGTCCGACGCCAGGACGCGAATATGCTCGGCCAATCCCTCGGTCTCGATGAGCTCGAGGGATTCATCCGGCGCCGCAGCAGCGCCGCCGCAGCCAAGCAATAGCAGCGCGAAACACGAAGTGATTTGCGCGCGTGAGGCTTTCACATATCTCATACGAACACCTTGAACTGGAAGTAGGCGGGTCGTGAACGCGCTTACCCGCGTCCTCCACGAACGTTCGCGACCCACGTCCGTGTGAAGGCATCGCTGCCGGGGTCAGACCCTGGCAACGACACCGGGCTTCTGCCCGTGTATTGCGAGCGTCGCGCCGTCCTTCGGCTTGGCTCGAATCACCATCTCGGGGGCGTTCTCGTCCCACCACTCCCGAGCGCGCGTTTGACTCCAGTTTGACTCGAATCGGAGTGATTGGAGCCCCGTGAGCAGCTCGTCCGCGCTCTGATAGCGATCCGCAGGATCTTTCTCGAGGAGTTTCATGATCACGGCATCCAACTCTTTGGTGATGGGTTGGTCCGCCGCGACAGACGGGAGCTCGGGAACGGTCTTCACGTGGTCGATGATCAAGTCGACGCTCGACGCACCGGGAAACAGAGGGTGTCCGGTAAGCATCCAATAAGCGACACCTCCGAGATTGTAGAGATCGGATCGAGCGTCTGCTTGTCGAGCACCATAGAGCGATTCGGGAGCAATGTAGCGCGGGGTCCCGAGCACGACCCCTGTTTTCGTGAGACCCGTGTCGTCCGCCGGCTTTACCTGCCGCGCGAGCCCGAAGTCGAGGACCTTTACAAAATCGTAGAGGCCTCCCCGGTGCGTAATAAAGATGTTGGACGGCTTGATGTCTCGATGGACGATGCCACGACCATGTGCCTCACCGAGCGAGCCGCAGACCTGGCGAAGGAAGTACACCACGCGCTCGGGTGGCATGGGCCCGAGCCTCTCGACCATGGTGTCGAGGTCCATCCCCTCCAAGTACTCCATCGCGTAGTAGAACGTGTCGTCCGCCGTCCTCCCGAAATCAAAAATCGTGATCGTGTTCGGATGAGTGAGCGACGCCGACAGTTGCACTTCCCGCTCGAAACGTTTCAGCGCCGCCTCCGATTCCCCCTCGCCCTCCGGCACGGTCATGACCTTGAGTGCGGTTGGCCTGCAAATCATGGCATGACGCGCGACAAAAACCTGACCCATCCCACCGGCACCCAGCTCTTTCTCGATGACATAGTTGCCCATGCGCTCGGCGTTGTGAGCGCTTCTGTGAAGCTTGTTCAGGCTCCGGCTGATCAACACGGACACTCCGCTGATCAGGGCGATGCCAACGACCCGCCATGCGTGTTCGAACCAGGCGGTGCGGCTCCCGATGCTCGCCCAATAGGCCCCGACTTCCGAGTTGACCAACGGGATGACGAACTCGGTCAGGACGCTCGAGCCCACCGCCAACGCCGCGAGCCAGATCTGAGCGTTCACGCAGGGAAGAAACGAGGCCGTGACAAAAAGCAGCAGCGCGACAGGGAGGAATACCTCGCGAGAGGGATAGAAGGCGCCGACGGACGGGATGACCAACGCCACATTGATGGCAACGACCCACAACGCGACGTTCTGAACCCTTTTGAGCGTCCGCTCGCCTCGGTGAACCAGGAAGAGTCCAACGACGAAGCTCAGCGGGTGGATGAGATGGGCCGGCTCTTGCCACGGCCCGAGCGGCGGAGAGATCGGCTGAAGGTCGTACGTCCGATTGAAAATGAAAACGATCGATGAAGCGACCAGGCCAACGAGGAAGATCAGTCGCGCACGGCCCCACATGACCCCGGCCATCTCCGAGTCATAAGAGGTGCCGTCCGTGGTCATTCCCCGGAGCTCCGGGAGGCGGATTCTGCTTTGCTGGGCCATTTCTATCACCAAGAGGGGGCGCGCGGCACGGCGTGTCGTGAATCTACGGGATCCTTACACCCATGTAACATCGCGCCCGTGTTTGGCGTGCCCTGGCGGCTCCTGCCGCCGCCTCGCGAAGTTGACCGACAACCTCAGACAGGGGCATGCCCATGCGGCGTAGTCACATCCTCTCGACCGGTTTCAGAGTTCCCGACCGCGTGGTGACGAACGAAGAGCTCACCACACTGATGGATACCACGGATGAGTGGATCCAGCAGCGTTCAGGAATCTTGGAGCGGCGCTGGGTGGACGGAAGCGAAGCGGGGTCGGATCTGGGTGCCGCGGCGGCCGAGATGGCGCTCGAGCGCGCTGGCCTTCGTGCGCGCGATGTGGACTGCTTGATCGTGGCGACCCTATCCCCAGACCACTTCTTTCCCGGCACCGGCGTCTTCTTACAGCGGAAACTGGGGATCAAGGACATCCCTTGTTTGGACGTACGAAATCAGTGCAGCGGTTTTCTCTACGGTCTCTCGGTTGCGGATGCGTGGATCCGCGTCGGCCAATACGAGCGCGTGCTCCTGGTGGGCACGGAGGTCCACTCGACGGGACTCCACCGAAACGACGCAGGTCGAGATACGGCCGTGCTCTTTGGAGACGGAGCCGGAGCTGTCGTGCTCGGCGCGGTTACGGAAGAGCGTCATACGCGCGACCGGGGCGTCCTGTCGGTGCATATCCACGCCGACGGCGCACACGCCGAGAAGCTCTGGGTCGAGGCCCCGTCGTCGGCAAGCGATCCATTCATCAGTCATGAAGACATCGATGAAGGTCTCACACGTCCCGCCATGCAGGGTCGAGACGTATTCAAGCACGCCATCGTCCGCATGCCCGAGGCGGTTCATGAAGCGCTGGCCGCCAATGACTACTCGGTGGATGACATCGATATGCTCATCCCGCACCAGGCAAACCTTCGCATCTCACAAGCAGTGCAGAAGATCCTGGGTCTGCCCGATGATCGGGTATACAACAACATCCAGCGCTACGGAAACACGACAGCGGCCAGCATTCCGATCGCCCTACACGAGTGCATCGAAGAGGGCAGACTGCACGATGGAGACCTTCTGTGTCTCACCGCGTTCGGGTCGGGTTTTACCTGGGGCAGCGCACTGATTCGTTGGTGAGCGCGGAGGGCCCGCCTTGCTTCGCCTACCAGGCTGCCAAGATCGGGAGGTAGACGAGCTGGCCGCCGCGCTGGACGTGGAAGACCATGGCGTCATCCATTTCGAAATCCTCGAGAGCAAGCGTCAGGCTGGCCACGTCGCCGATCAGAGCCCCGTTCAGCGAATAGATCACGTCGCCGGTTTTGAACGCGCTGTCGACGCCGAGTGGACCTTGAGTCAACGCGGCCACCACCACTCCGCGCCTGCTTCGTGGATTGCTCATGAATTGCACCACTCGGCGCAGATCGACGGCGAAAATCCCGAGCTTGTCGATCAGATTGCGGTCGACCTGGAGCGCGTTCTCTAGCGGATCCGGGTAGCTGAGCCGTTCCCCCACCTGCACCTGTACCGCGAGCGGGGTCCCCTCTCTCAGCGCTTCGATCGTGACCCGCGAACCCGGGCCGTATCGGTACAGATTCACGTCGAACTGGCGCGCGTTTTCCATCAACTTGCCGTCGAGGCGAAGGATCAAATCTCCCGCGCGAAGACCCGCACGCGCCGCGGGACCGGCCGGAGCCACGTCGCTCAGGATCACACCCCAAGTCCGGGAGAGCCCCAGACCGGCCGCAAGCGTGGGATTTACCGTTTGCGTGTTCACGCCGATCGACCCTCTCCGGACTCGGCCGAACTCACGGATGTCGTCGTAAACGCCCTTCACGATATTCGCAGGCGCCGCGAACCCGAGTCCGTCACTCCCGCCGGACCGCGAGAAGATCAACGTGTTGATCCCGACCAAGAACCCGTGCGAATCGACGAGCGGACCGCCGCTGTTGCCTGGGTTTACCGCAGCATCGGTTTGGATGTAGATCATCGGCGCCTCCGGTTCCAATTGGCGCGCCACTGAACTCACGACACCCATCGACACCGAGTTCTCGAAACCGAGCGGGCTACCGAACGCGAACACGAGTTCGCCCTGCTCCAACTCGTCGGAATCACCAAACGGAATGTAGGTCAGGTTCGATCGATCGATCTTGAGCACGGCCAGGTCGGTCTCGGAGTCGGACCCGACGAGCTTCGCTGTCACGAGGGGCTCCCGAGCCTTGAGGATCGAGCGACCCGCCACCTCACCGACCGCTTCGGCCAACGACACTCGCACGGTTGTCGCACCCTGAATCACGTGTTGATTGGTGACGATGTAACCGTCTGAATCCACAATGACGCCCGACCCGCTAGCGCGCTGGGTGGCGATCACCCCTTGGCCGGAACCGCCGTCGCGCCGAATCGAACGGCCGCTGGCGAAGATCTGGACGACCGCCGGACTCACCGACGCGGCGAGCTGTTCGAACGAGCTCGACAGCTCGCCAAGCGCAGACGCCGGAGACACTTGGGCCCGGACCGGCGTAGCGACGAAGAGCATGATCGCCACGATCATCCCGCTGGCGGCGGCCGCATGGACCTGAGTCAAACGGTTCTTACGCAGCATCGAAGAATCTCCGAGTCGGATCTGATTGCGACCTCAAGATGCGCCCACGCGTTGGGCGCAGCCAATGAGCCAGGTTACCCAAAGCGGCCAACGCGTCGTTACAGCCCGCGGCAGAGCCGCGGTTGGAGCCCGCGGCAGAGCCGCGGTGTGCAAGTTTGATCGAGCGGGACGTCCTACCCCACGAAGCGCCGAGAGGGTCATCTCGGCGACAACCAGGCGAAAGCACGACGATCAGGGAGTTAACTAGATGATGCGTTTAGGAATAGGAACGGCTGTTGCGATCGGCCTCTTGGCTGTGCCCGGTCTCGCCGATGGAGATCGCCCGACCGGTGGAGTGGCGGTGGCCCGCGAGACTTCTCCATGGGCGACCGTCGATACGATCCAATCCACCGACGGTGCGCCTCGAATTCGCTCGTCTCACCTGGATCGTGAGTCAATGACGATCACGGTCTACAACCAGAACTTCGGGCTCGTGCGGGAAATTCGGAACGTGCCGGTCGGCGTTGGCCCCGTTGCCCTCGAATACGGGGATGTCGCGTCCTCGATCCAAACCGAGACCGTCCACGTTCGGCCACTCAGCGGCGGCTTTCAGCTATTCGAGCAGAACTACCAATACGATCTACTCAGCCCGCAGAAGCTGCTGGAGAAGTACGTGGGTCGGATGGTCAAGGTCTACCGCTACAACGCTGAGACGCGACAGGAAGAGGCCGTGCCCGCTGAGGTCGTCGCGGTGAACAACGGCACCATTCTGCGAATCGGAGATGAGATCACGTTCAACTATCCCGGGCGGATCGCTTTTCCGGAACTGCCCGACAATCTCATCGCCGAGCCGACGCTGGTCTGGTTGGCCGACAGCCGTCGAGACCGCCAACGACTAGAGGTGTCGTACCTGACCAACGATTTGAACTGGAAGTCCGACTATGTGATGGTCGTCAACGAAGACGACACCAAGGCGGACATCACTGGCTGGGTTACGCTCTCGAACAACTCGGGCGCCACCTACGAAAATGCTCAACTCAAGTTGGTCGCGGGCGACGTGCAACGTGTACAGGATCGCATGGAGATGCGGCAGTTGGCCGGGCGTATGGCGTCGATGGACGCCGTCGCGGAGAGCCAGTTCACCGAAGAAGGGTTCTTCGAGTATCACCTCTATACGATGGCGCGCCCCACCACGATCAGGAACAACGAACAGAAGCAGGTGACGCTTCTCGAGGCGAGCGAGTTTGGCGTTAAGAAGCGGCTGTCCTTCTACGGCGCCGAGTACTACTACCGCGGCCAGTATGGCGAAGTGGCCTCGAATCAGAAGGTCGACGTCTCGCTCGAGTTCGACAACTCGGAACGAAACCGACTTGGCATGCCGCTACCGGCCGGTGTGGTTCGCGTATACAAGCAAGATCCCTCCGGGGCGCAACAGTTCATCGGAGAAGATCGCATCGACCACACGCCTCGTGGCGAACAGGTTCGCGTTCGCATGGGCGACGCGTTCGACGTGGTCGGAGATCGCCGCCAGATGGACTGGACGAGTCTGGGAAGTTGCGTCTCGGAATCGACCTGGGAGATCGATCTTCGCAATCACAAAGAAGACGATGTTTCGGTCGATGTGATCGAGCCGATCGGCGGAGATTGGGACATCCTGAGCTCCACGCACAAAGCGGAGAAGCTCGACGCGCACACCTTCAAGTTCCAAGTCGAAGTGCCGGCGAGCGGCGAGACGACGATCGAGTATCGGGTGCGCGTACGCTGGTGCTAGTCGAACGCGATCGGATCGATCGCGCGACCTCCTAGATCAATACCGCGCGGCATCGGGCCGCGTGAGCTGGTGGACGAAACCGCCAGCCCACGCGGCCGCGATCGTTTCGGCCACGCCCCAGGCGGCTATGGCACCGAGCGCCGCTCGGGGGAGCGCACCGAGGCTCTCCAGGATCCAGAGCTGTGGCACGTAGAGAAGAAACCAAGCCGCCAACCCGACTCGGACGGCGGTTCGGGTTTTCGAACGCAAACGGAAGCGAGCGGCGGCGTAGAGCCAAACGGTGACGAAACCGATGGCCAGCCGGATTGCCACCGTTATGATCAGCGCCTGCCGCCCCCCCTCGACTCCCTCCGCGAACTGAGCCATCGCGTCGGGAAATACGCGGCCGAGCGCGAACTGCAGGCCGAAACCCCCAGCCAGAAACACCAAACCGGCCACCAAGCCGGCGCGTATGAGTCGAGTTGCGTTCAGTCCTCTTCTTCCCTTTCTACGACGATTGAGCAATTCGTAACCAAAGCCGCGATGGCCCCGATCGCTGCCCAAGCCGGCAACAGAAGGGTCCCGACGACCCCGATCGTAAGCGGTATCTCGACGAGTTCCTTGCCCTCATCGTTGCGAATGCTGATGCGGCGGACGTTCCCCTCGTGGATGATCTCTTTGATCTTCCCCACGAGGTTGTCGCCGCGCACCTTGTGTTCCTCGGTGTGAACCTCGGCCTGCGTATCTTCCGTCATGGTACCCCCTACGGGTGTCGCGTGGTCAAGAACGTGCGACCGGGTTTGCCAAAGAGGCAAGAGGTCACACGTAGCGAGTCGAATCGTGTCTGCAGAGAGCCCTACGGGAATGAGAAGCCCTTGGTTTTAGGGAACGATCGCCCGAAGCCCGAAAACCTGGAAACGAGGAGTCGATCCATGACTGCAGCCGTCCGTCCCCGAGGTCACGTTGCGGCGATTCTTGTGGTCGCGTTGGGCGCCTGTGGAGGTCCGGCGGTCGACGCCGCAGACGATGTTCCCGGCGCAGCGGTGGAGGCTGGCCCTGCAGCGGGAGCGTTGCCCCCCGGTGCGGAGGCGATCTCTCTGCTCGGCGAACCGCTTTTCCCCGCACCGGCCTCGGCGGAGGTCATGGCGGGACAGGTCCGCGACCGGGAGGCCGCTCGCGAAGCGTACGAAGAAGATCCCGATGACGCCGATGCGATTATTTGGCTAGGTCGTCGTACCGCCTATTTGGGGCTTTACCGCGATGCCATCGAGGTGTTTTCGGAGGGGATCGCAAAACACCCGACGGACGCCCGCATGTATCGGCACCGGGGACACCGCTGGATTTCCGTCCGCGAGTTCGACCGAGCCATCGAGGATCTGTCGAAGGCCGCTGAGCTCGTGCGAGGGACCGAAGATGTCGTGGAGCCCGACGGACAACCGAATGCGCGTGGGATTCCAACCAGTTCGCTTCAATCCAACATCCACTATCACCTCGGGCTCGCCCGCTATCTCAAGGGCGATTTCGAACGGGCGTTGGATTCGTACGAAGACTACATGGCGGTTTCGACAAACCCCGACATGGTCGTCGCGATCTCGCATTGGTGGTACATGGCGTTGCGTCGACTCGGGTTGGATGCCGAGGCGGCCGCCCTCCTGGAACCGATCACGGCCGATATGGATGTCATCGAGAACGACAGCTATCACCAGTTGCTCTTGATGTACAAGGGCGAGCTCGAGGCAGACGATCTTTGGGACCCGACCAGCGACAATCCCTCGGGTGTTGCGGTCGCATACGGAGTCGGCGCTTGGCACCTGTACAACGGGCGACCAGACCAGGCCGAAGCGGCCTTCCGCCAGATCCTCGAGAACCGCCAATGGGCAGGTTTTGGGTTTATCGCGGCCGAGGCAGAAGTCGCGCGGCTAGCGGAGGAGTAAAGGATTCGGTCGGGTCCCGGGTATGAGCGTATCGGCTCTGCGCCCGGGTCCGACTCGAGCCGGCACACCCGGTTGCCCAGCGCACGTGGGACGAAGATCGTGGTTCGGATTCAAGCATCGATATCGGTGACGTAGTGGGGAAATGACAGGGTTGCTGTTTAGCGGGTTGGCGATCGTGGTCCTGATCGCCGGTTTCGCAGCCCGGCGACGGGTGCGCGAGGCCAAGACGGGCGGACTCACCGACGAACTCATGCGGCAGATCGAGACCGAAGGCCGCCTCGACGTGGAAGACGTGGAGGACCTCGATGTCGGGGAGGCTCGGGCCGAAGAGGACGAGTTCTGGTCCCAGACCTGGGACGAGCCGGATCAAACGTTCTAGGCGAGACCCCTGCGCGCGGCCCACTGGGGCTTTTCAGCGGCCTCCTAGGCAACCAGGACAGACGATCGATGGTCTCAGGGACAATTCACCAGCAGCGGAGATTGAATATGAAGCCTTGGTTTCTCGCGGGCGCCATGCTCGTTTGGGGCGTCGGACCAGCCGTGGCGCAAGCGGTCCCGATGAAGACGCTCGGGGACGCAGTGGACAGGTATGGCGATGGCTTGGGGTCGCTGCGCGGCGTTCGAGAACTCTCCGATGGGCGCGTGTTGATCGCCGACGGAGCAGGCGAGGCGCTGATCGTTTGGACGCCGGGCTCAGGCGCGGATACGCTGACCAACATCGGTCAGGGCCCAGAGGAATACCGAGTGCCCGACGGCCTCTTTCCGCTACCCAACGACGGGACGCTCCTCGTCGACATCGGAAACGCACGGCTCGTCGAGATCGCTTCGGACCTTTCGTTTGGAGATACCCGACCCATCGCGCTTGGACCGGCCGGCATGGGTATGACGTTGCTCTTCCCGGTCGGCACCGACTCGAACGGACGCATCTATTACGAACAGCGTCCAGGCGGGATGGGCGCAGATGCAGACTCCGCGACGATCGCGCGTTTCAATCCTGAGGACGAGAGCTCCGACGAACTCGGGAAGCGAAAGCTTCCGGCACAAAAACGGACCGACTCGGGCAGCGCAAACAACCAGCGGACCATGATTCGGCCCGTTCCCCTCTCCGCAGAGGACTCCTGGTCCGTGGGATACGACGGCTCGGTCGCGGTCGCGCGGACCGCCGACTACCGGATCGACTGGATTCGACCGGACGGCAGCGTGGTGACGGGATCGCCGGTCCCGTACGAACCGGTCCGAGTCGGTCGCGCCGAGCGGGAAGAGTGGCTCGAGGCGCTCGGCGGCGGGCTGCAGGTCAGTGCGCAGAGCAACGGCGGGCCGGTCCAGCTGTCCTTTAGTCGCGGTGGCGGAGGCCAGGGAGGAGATGCTGGCGACTATGAGTGGCCGGACGTAAAGCCCCCGTTTACGGGTCGCGCGGTGTGGGTCGATGGCGAGGGCCGTGCCTGGGTCATGCGACAGACCGAAGCCGGGGCCGCGGCGCTGCTCGACGTCTTTTCCGCGTCGGGCAAATGGACGGCACAAGTCGAGTTGCCCGCCGATCGACACCTCGTTGGGTTCGGCCAAGGAACCCTGTACCTCACGTATACGGACGAGCTGGATTTTGCGTGGCTCGAACGCTACCAGGCACCCTCGATCTGAGCTACTTGAGAACCTCCCCGTACCCGATTTCCTCGGCGCCGAGCACGAAAATCGTCGTGGGAAGCCCCGCAGTCCGTGCGCGGAGTCCGTTGTAGTAGGCCGCGAAGTTTTCGTCTGGCTCGGCCATACCCATCAATATCAGATCGGCGCCCGCGGAGGACTCGTGTAGTAGCTCGTCGAAGGACCGCTCCCCGATCACCACGACCTCGGGGATCGCGCCCGTTCTCATCTCGCCTAGGAGTTCCTGCAAATTGGTCATCGCTCCGCGCGCGGCATCCTCGTTGGGCACGGCCATCTTGATACGCACCTCGACGCCTCGCCATTGCAGACTCGACTGGATGAGATAGGCGAGAATCATCATCAAGCCACCGTTCCCGCGTAGTCCGCCCCACCAAACATCGATCCGGTTTCTACGGACAAGACCTCGCCCGTCATCGCGCACGATGATGACGTTGCGCCGCGCCTCATGGAAGAAGCGCACCATGCGGGCGTAGCGTTTTAGATGGCCATCTTCGGACGTGTCGCCGATGAGCACGGTGTTGGGTGACAAGGCTCCGAGTCCGTAGGTCTCGACCAGCCGCTCGGCTCCGGAGAAGGGGTTCGCGGCCGGAAGCACCCGAACGAGCGATTGCACGCCTCGCCGCGCCAGATAGTCGCGCATGCTGCTCTCGAGCTTCCGCTGACGTTCCGGCGTGAAGGATCGCTTGGGCACCACCGTGGCAACCGTCATGAGCGCGCGGTTGTGGCTCAATGCCGATGCGAGCTGGATCAGGTGCCACCGTTTCGTCGGTGATCCCGACAGTACGAGGAGATGCGGTCTCCAGTTTTTGGGATCTGCGTCGCGGGTCGTTCTCATGAGACCGGCGCGGGTTATGGCGAGCCACATCCCGCGGCGGACATCTCCCCAAGCGACCTGGAGCTCGCGTCGCTCGAGCCAGAGAAACACGGAAAGCACCAAGGCCGCAGCGACGACCGTGGCCACCGGGTTGATCACCAGCATGACCGCAATGCAAAGGATCGCCCCGAGAAACGAGAACGACCAATGCACTCGAAACGTCGGTCTGAACGAGGGGCTTCCCACGAGCCGTTCGAGCCCAGCGGCCACGTTCAACACACCGTAGGTGGTGAGAAAGAACATCGTGAGAACGGGGGCGATCGCGTTGAGATTGCCCCACCAGACGGCCGCCACCGCGATGGCGAGCGTGAACAGCGTTCCGGCGCGCGGGCTGTCATCGGGTCCGCTCCCCTTGCCGAGCCACCCGAGCAGCGAGGGAAGAACACCGTCGCGCGCCAGCGCTTGAAGGACGCGTGGCGCTCCCAGGATCGAACCTAGCGCGCTAGACAGCGTCGCTCCCCACACGCCCAGCAGGATCGCATCGCCCCAGAAGGCGATCCGTCGCATCACGAGTGGATCGGCGATCAACGTTTCGCTGGAGGCGCGCGCGGCCAAGAGGATCGGCAGGACCATGTAGATCACGTAGCCGACCCCGATCGCCGCGAACGTGCCGCGGGGAATCGACCGGCCCGGGGTCTTGAGGTCCCCCGAAAGGTTCACGCCGGCCATGATTCCCGTCACCGCCGGAAAGAAGACGGCAAACACCCGCCAAAAGCCCTCGCGGGCGGCGGGATCGAGGTTCGTTGCGGCGGAGGTGGCGGCCGGGTCCGGTCCCACCGACCCGCCGAAACCTAGCGAGATCAAAGAAAGAACGATCGCGAACATGATCACGTACTGCGCTCGGATCGCCGCCCGAGCCGAAATGAGGGCGAGCAAGCCCACCGCGACCGCGACGACCACGCCCGTCAGGCGCTGATCGAGCGCCGGGAACACCGCGACCAAACTCTCGGCAAACCCCACCGTGTAGAGCGCGACCGACAGGGCCTGCGCCAGATACAGCGGGATCCCGACCGCACCGCCGGTCTCCAGACCTAGCGAACGGCTGATCATGTAATAGGCCCCGCCGGTGCGGACGCGCTGATCGGTGGCGATGGCGGCGATGGAGAGGGTCGTCAGGAACGTGATGCTGGTCGCAATCGTGACGATGAGCAGCGTCGACGCGACCCCGACGTTTCCCACGACCCAGCCCAGCCGCAGGTACATGATGACGCCGAGGATGGTGAGGATCGACGGCGTAAACACGCCCTCGAAGGTGCCGAGCCCCCCCTCTTTGGGGGCGACGACGTGAGGCCCGAGCGAAGGCTTGGGTTCGCGCGCCTTCTCAGTCATGGACACCTTGGGTCGAGCGTTTGCGCCTGGGCGAAGCCCGAATACGCGAGCCGACCCGCTTGATGCGCGCGATTATAACACGGGACCCGTTCGCGTCCACAGACCTCTGTTTTTAGGGAGATTTCGAGATGAAGGCTCTGCTCAAACTGACTTGCGTCGCCCTTGGACTCTCGGCTGCCTGGCCTGCAACGGCCTTCGCGCAGAGTCCCACCGAAGACGAACAGGCCGTTTTGGCAACGCTCGACCGGCTGTTCGACGGGATGCGCGCCAATGATGGGGAGCTGGCCCAATCGGCTTTCGCGGATGGAGCCGTGCTCATCCGGACCGAGGGGGGCGATGGGGCGCCGGCGACGTCCATCTCTCCCGTGACCGGTCTTGTAAGTGCGGTGGCCGGGGCGACCGTCGAATGGGATGAGCCGGTCTGGGATCCGATCGTGCACATCCAAGACCATCTCGCCACGGTTTGGATCAAGTATGCCTTCTATCTCGACGGTACGTTTAGCCATTGCGGGGTCGACGCGGTGCTCTTCGCCCGGGGTGCCGACGGGTGGAAGATCACGGCCCTCTCCGACTCCCGCGAGACAGAAGCCTGCGAGCTACCTCCGGGCCGCGGACGGTAGAAGCGTCGCGAAAGGCTAGGGCGTCGGTGGGTCGTCCACGGGAGCCGGCGGGGCCGTTCCGCTGACACCCGCGTCGATCGCCTGACGGGGCATCACCGTCGCGCCCTCGAACAGTCTTTCCATTCCGGCGGTGACGACCTGTTCGCCGGCGAGCAATCCGGAGAGGATCTCGACGCGGCCGGGCCGCCGGACCCCGAGTTGCACCGCGCGGCGAAGCGCCTGACCGCTCGCGGCGACGGTCCAGACGAACGTGCCCTGCTCTAGCTGAACCACGGCCTCCTCCGGGACCCAAACGGCCTCGGGACGCACGGCCGTGGCCAAGCGCGCCTCGATAAACATCCCGGCCTGGAGCGTTCGATCTCGATTCTCCACGCGCGCCTTCACCTCGATGGTGCGCGCGGGCAATCGCACCCTCGGATCGACGAAATCAACCACACCGACAAACTCGCGGCCGGGCCTCGCGGCCACCTCGAACGCGACCGTTTGCTCGAGCGCCAAGGCCCCCGCGTAGCGCTCGGGCACCTCGAAGGACGCCCGCTGCGGGTTCACGGTTTGCAGCGTCACGAGCGCTGTGCTCGAGTTCACGTAGTCGCCGAGGCTCACCGAACGCGCCCCGCTTACGCCGGAGAACGGCGCTCGCACCACGGTCCGATCGAGTCTCACCTGCTGTAGGTCGAGCTGCGCCTGGGCGCTCCGAGACCGCGCCTCGGCCTCCTCGAACTCGGCGGCGGATGCCGCGTCATCTGCCAGCAGGGCGCGCGTCCGCTCGAGACCCTGGCGTGCGAGATCTCGCTCCGCCTCGAGTTGGGCGACCCGAGCGCTCAGTTCCGCGTCATCCACCTTGAACAACGCGGCGCCCCGCCGGACCTCGGACCCCTCGCGGAAAGAGATCTCGGTGATGCGGCCCTCGACCTCCGGTCGCAGCTCGATAAACTGAATGGCTTCGATCTGGCCCGTGGCGACGACTTCCTCCACCGCCGTGTCTTGCACTGCAGTCGCTACATCGACGGGCATCGGTGGCGGCCCCCCGCCTCCGCCCCGTGCTCCGCCGCTCCCCGAGTCGCCGTCCGCCTGGCTGCAGGCCGACAGCGCCAACGAGATCGCCGCGATCCCAAAAACCGAAATCGCTCTTCGCATATCGTTCATCGTTCCAATTGTCATGGTTCAAGTCGGTCCTCGAACACTCGCCGTCCCAACAAGGCTTCCAGACCGGCCAGCGCCAACATCGTGGAGTATCGCGCCTGTACCAGCTGACCGTCGGCATCCGCCAGGTCGACCTGCGCTGAGATCAGGTCGAGAATCGTGGTGGCTCCGCTTCGATAGCGGCTTTCCTGCACGCGCAACGTTTCGCGGGCGACGACGACACCCTGCGTTGCGAGCTCCGTGCTTGCGCGTGCCGTCGTATGAGCCGCATACGCTTGGATCACATCGCGGCGGACGCCGCGCTCGATGTCGGCCCGCCGCGCTCTGGCCACGTCGCGCTCGACGCGCGCCTGCGACACCCCGATCTCGCGTTGACCTCCATTCCAAATCGGGACCGACACGCTGATCCCGGCGGACGATCGCACCGTTTGAGTGGGGAAGATCCGGTCGTCGAACGCCGAGATGGACCCGAACAAGTCGACTTGTGGAAGGAAGTCGGCGCGTCTTGCGGAGAGTGCAGACTGCGCACTTCGCTCCTCAGCCGAAGCGGTCAGAAAATCAGGACCGCTTCGCAAGGCCTCCGCGACCGCTTCCAGCTCGGTCATGGGTAGCACGGCCGCGACGCTGACATCCAGGGGTGCCGCGTCGACGGGACCTTCCGCCCCGACCCGGCCACCCAACTGAAAGCGCGCCACTCTGAGATCGGCCTCTTGAGCGAGGAGCTCGACACGGGCTCGCGTCAATTCCAGAAGCAATCGCAACGAGTCGGTTTGAACGGCTGCGCCCGAGATGACTCGCGTTCGCGCGATGGAGAACTGTTCTTCAGCCCGGCGCACACGTTCCTGCGCCACGGTCAACAGTTCGCGACCCGCGAGCACTGCGTAATAGTCCGTCTCGGTATCGAGCGCGGTTTGGTAGAGCGCTCGCACCTCTCCCGCCACCGAAGCGTCGCGCTCGGCGCCGGCCTGGTTCAACTCGGCGATCCGACCGCCGCCGCGGAAGAGCGTCAGCGTCCCCTGCAGTTGTGCCTGCGCGATCTGCGAGGCCGGCTCTGCGGTTCCGATGTTGAAGAACTCGCTAGTAAACCGCGTAAAACTCCCGTTGGCCTGGATCGATGGGAGCACGAACTGAGTGATCGCCGCCGTGCGCGCCCACTTGGCGTTGTCGATCCGTCCGAGCGCTCGGATGTATTCGGGGTCGAAGGCGGTGGCGCGTCGAATCGCATCATCGAGCGTCACCACTTCTAGCGACGTGGCCGATTCCGGCGTCTGTGCGGTAACCCCGCTCGGCGTCAGCACACCGAACAGAGACGCAAACGCCACCAATGCCCAAACCCGCCCGAGGCGAAAGCTCACGAGTCGCTCCGATCTCCCGCCGTCACAGCCGCGGGCACGAGATCACCCGAAAACTCCGGCGCCCGGCGTCGTTGAGCGCGCCGTTCTCGGATTTGTTCAAACGTGATCCACACCACCGGCACGAGAAACAGGGTGAGTACTGTCGAGAACGTGAGGCCGCCAACGATGGCGTAGCCCAGCGGTCGACGGCTCGCGGAACCCGCGCCCAGCCCAAGGGCGATCGGCATCGCGCCGGCGATGGTCGCGACGGCCGTCATCAGAATCGGTCGCAAGCGGATGCGACCGGCCGTCACCATCGCGTCGATGATCTCGCGACCGGACTCGCGAAGCTGGTTCGCGTACTCGACCAGTAGAATCGAGTTCTTCGTCACGATCCCGACCAACAGGATCATTCCGATCTGGCTGTACAGGTTGAGCGTCGAGCCGGTGAGCCAAAGCGCACTTAGCGCGCCGGTCACGGCCAACGGTACGGCAAGCAGGACCGTAAACGGGTGGACCAGCGACTCGAACTGAGCGGCCAACACCATGAATACGACGATGATCGAGAGTCCGAACGCGAAGTAGAGCGCGTTGCCGCTCTCCTCCAGCTCGCGAGATTCACCTGAAAGCGAGATGTCGCTCCCTGCCGGCAGCACTTGATCGGCCACCGCATAAAGGCTGTCGAGCGCTTCCCCTAACGTGAACCCCGGCGTCAGTCCGGCCGAAAGTGTGAACGCACGAACGCGGTTGTAGTGATTGAGCTGCGTTGGGCCGATGCCTTCTGTCACCGAGGCCACGGCCGCCAACTGCACCAGCCCCCCGTCTCGACCGCGAATCGTGAGATCGCTCATGTCCGACGGCGTTGCGCGTTCATCTGCCTCGAGCCGCACGACCACGTCGTACTGTTTGTTCTCGCGAGTGAAGGTGCTAACCCGTCGCTCGCCCAGCATCGTCTGCAACGTGTTCGCCACATCGCCGACGGACACGCCGAGATCCTCGGCTCTGTTGCGGTCGAAGTTGACCGTGAGCTCCGGTTTATTGACTCGTAGATCGGTGTCGACGTTGATGAGGCCCGGAATCCGTCGCGCACGTGCGGTCAGTCGTTCCATGGCCACCGTGAGCGAGTCGAAATTCGGGTGACGGACGACGAAGCCGACCGCTCCCGCGGAGAAGCCGCCACCGATCGCCGGCGGATTTGCGGCAAAGGCGAAAATGCCGGGAATCATGAACATCTGGGGTCGAACTTCGCCAAGAATCTCATCGATTCCCCGTTCACGCCCAGCCAAATCCGCGAGGCTGACAAAGGCGATGCCGCTCGCCACGTTCCCGCTGGGTCCGGACTCGCCAAACCCCACGACCGAGAAGTAGTCCTCGACCTCGGGCGTGCGCATGAGGATCGCTTCCATCTCGCGCTGATATTGATCCGTGTAGTCGAGCGTCGAACCCTCCGGCGCGACCGTGAACACCATGAAGAAATCGCGGTCCTCGGAAGGCACGAACTCGCGCTGCAGCTGCGAGAACACGACGACCGCCAGCACGACGGAGGCGGCGGCGGCAATGAACACGAGCAACCGTCGGCGGACCGCGGCTTCGAGCGAGCGGGCGTAGCCGTTGGCCATCCCCTGGAAGCCCCGCTCCAGGGCGTTGTAGAGACGACCGTGTTGGGGCTGAACCCGGAGGATTTTCGAACAGAGCATCGGCGTAAGGCTGAGCGCGACGAACGAAGACACGATGACGGCAGCCGCCATCGTGATCCCGAACTCGTTGAACAAGCGCCCCGTCGTTCCCTGTAAGAACGCCAGCGGAGAGAACACGGCCACGAGCGCAACGGTGGTGGCGATGACCGCGAACGCGATCTCCTTCGTGCCATCGATCGCTGCTTGCGTCGCGTCTTTCCCCAACTCTTCTTGGTGCCGAAACGCGTTCTCGAGGACGATGATCGCGTCGTCCACCACGATTCCGATCGCGAGGATCATGGCGAGGAGCGTGAGGTTGTTGATCGTAAAGCCAAGCGCGTACATCAACCCGAACGCCGCGATGATCGACGTCGGGATCGCGAGACCCGGAATCACGGTTCCTCGGAGATTCCGCAAGAAAACGAAAATGATGAGGACCACGAGGACGGCGGCGAGCACCAACGTCTCCATCGCTTCGCGGATCGAAGCGCGCACGAAGTCGGCACCATCGAATGCCTTGACGAGCTGAACTCCTGGCGGGAGCGAGGCTCGAACCGCATCGAGTTCGGCCTCGACGGCGTCGGAGACCTCGATGAGATTCGATTTCGATTGCCGAACGATCCCGACGCCGATCGAAGTTTCGCCGTTGTGTCGCAGAACGCTTCGGTAGTTCTGTGCGCCGAGTTCGACCCGTGCCACATCACCGAGGCGGACCAACTGTCCATTGTCCGACGAGACGACGAGGTCCGTGAATTCCTCGGCCGTCTTTAGCTCGCCGAGCGAGCGCACCGTGAACTCGCGGCGCTCGGATTCGATCCGACCCGCCGGGACTTCCACGTTTCGCGTACGGATGGCCGCCTCGACGTCTTGCACGGTAAGCCCACGTGCAGCGAGCTCCGACGACCTGAGCCACACGCGCATCGCGAACCGGCGTTCGCCGAACACCAATGCGCTGCCCACCCCGGGCAGACTCTGGAGCCGTGTCTTGACGAGGCGGTCCGCGATGTCGGAGAGCTGGCGGAGGGTATAGTTCCCGCCCGTCATAGCCATCCAGATAAACGGTTGGGCGTCGCTGTCCTGCTTCGCGACCACCGGTTCGAGGATTTGCTCCGGAAGACGACCCCGAACGCGAGCCACTTTGTCACGAACATCGTTCGCCGCTGCCTCGAGATCGCGAGTCAGTTGAAACTCGAGAACGATGTTGGAGATCTGCTCGGCACTGGAGCTCGTCAGCGTCCGGATCCCCTCGATCGTGGCCAACTCCTCTTCGAGGATGTCGGTGATGCTCGACTCCACGACTCGCGGGTTGGCGCCCGGCAGAGACACCGAGACCGAGATGACAGGCGGATCGATATCCGGGAACTCGCGAACGGAAAGACGTTGAAACGCGATCGCGCCAAACAGAATGAGCGACGCACTCATCATACTGGCTAGAACAGGGCGTCGAACGGAAATTTCGGACAGCTTCACGTGCGGTTATCCAGGCGTGACCGAAACGCGGGGAGTCTGCGCGGTTAGCGGTCGTTCAAACGGGCATTCGAGGGATTCTCTACGCCGGATCCCGCCAACTTGTTCGCGCCGCGTGAAGATCCAGGCGGCTCGACTGGGCGGAGTCGGGCCGGGATCGTAGAGGCTACAGGCGGGCGGAGCAACAACGCGCGAGCACCGAAAGCGTCGGTGGGCCTACTGGAGCGCGGCGAACTGCTGTTGAGCGACCACGATCAACTCGTCTTCCGGAATGTCCGCCACCAACGCGTGATCGTACTGACCGTCGGACCAACGAACGACGCATACCCCATTGGCGGTTTGGCTATGGACCTTCTCGTCCAGAGAGCGCGAGCGAGCCGGGCGACGATAATGGGCGACCTTATGGCCACCGAGGTCGTAGTCGACGACCGCGGAAGGCTGGCCCTGAATCGCACAGATTCGCGCGCCTCGTACGGGTTCCGTGCTGGCGAGCGCCGGGGTGATCGCGGTCCCGAGCTCGGCCATGAAGAACTCGTACGCCTGATCCGATGTCGGCGCGTCCAGTTCGGCCGCATGCGGGTGCGGGATCAGATAGGCGTCGACGTACGCCAAATCGAGACTTCGTCCCGGCGA
Organism: Gemmatimonadota bacterium; assembly: GCA_029262175.1. GTDB lineage: Bacteria > Gemmatimonadota > Gemmatimonadetes > Palauibacterales > Palauibacteraceae > Palauibacter. Next base: position 77,986 of record JAJCZV010000070.1, on the reverse strand, counting down.
GCGGAGCGCGCCCAGCGCGACGATCGTAATGGCCGCCGCGGCGGCCAACCACGGAACCACGCGTCGCGAAAGACCGCCGTGCCGAGTCAACTGTGGCTCTTGGTCAAGCGCGTCTGCAATTCGTGCCCGGAGACCCTCGGGCGTCGAGGTCACCAGATCTACCGCCAGCGCCCGGGTCAGAGCCGCGTCTCGCTTGAAGAATGACGCACAATCGGTGCAATCCTCGAGGTGCGCGCGCGCCTCGGCCTCGCCCTCGACGACCGCTCTCGGCGCGTCGAGCGGCCACAGCAGCTCGCGTACTTCGTCACATTTAGACATCGGTCTCAAGTCCTTCTGTTCTTCACGCTGCGCTTTCCTGTGCAGAGAGAGTGCCGGCGTACGGAGGGGGCGTTCTTACGCCCCCTCCAGGCCTGCCACAACGGAGAACGCATCGCTCTCCGTGAGTACCACATTCCTACATGGACACCTTCGAGACGACGATGCTCCGCGAGCCAGAGCGCTCGTTGACCACGCCCTCGATCGTGACTTGGTGAGCCGCGTGGCCCTTGAGCATGTCCTTCGGAAGCGGCGCCATCATACCCGCTGCCGTTGCGAGATAGACATGACCATCTTCGCCGAGCAAGCCGAGCGGGAGACCCACGTCGGCACATGACTGCGCGCACTCGCGGTGCCCATCACCGGTCATGCCCAAGTTCGTGTAGCAGACGATGTCGATGACTTCGCCTTTGACGGACTGCATCTCCTGCGCCTGTGCCGAGCTAGCCGATACCGCGGCTGCTGCGACCACGAGCGCGAGACTGAGGACGTTGCGTTTCATCCTACCTCCTAAATGAGTTGACCTCCACGGCGTCAGACCCTGTTGCTCTGACGTCGTCTCGGCTTAGAAAACCAACCAGGAACCCTATCGGTTCCCGACTCCGCTGTGATCCGCGTGGACCGAGTGATCTTCGTGGCCGGCCGCGGGGGCCGCTCCGTCAGTTGGTGATGCCTCCGGAGCGGGAGGTGGCATCTCCGCTTCCAGCGTTCGGGTTAAACGCGACCAACTCGCGGCGGACCCGAAGCCTCGAATCTCCTCCACGATGCGGCCTCGAGTGTCGACGATCAACGTGAAAGGCAGGCCATCGTAGTGGAACTCCTCCTGCATCCTCGGTCCGTTGTGGAAAACCGGAAAGTCCAGCCCGAAGGGTTCGATAAAATCAAGTCCCGCCTGACGGTCTTCATCGACGGAGATCGCGAGGAACTCGACGCGGTTCTGATCGAGCGTCGAGTAGTACTCCTTGAGTTTCGGGATTTCCTCCCGGCAAGGCAGACACCAACTCGCCCAGAAGTTGACCAACAGGGCCTTCCCGCGATGATCGGCGAACCGCGTGGTATCGCCCTCGAACGAGACGAGCGGCACATCGCGCAGGGGAGCCCTTTCTGGGGGTGGCGCCGTCTCATCGATCCGCATCGCGTCGAGTCCGTAGACCCGACCGTCCGGGTCGACGGCGAACGTGTTCATCGACCCCGGTACGGTGCTCGCCCGAACCAGCATGCCAGTCGCGCCGTCCCAGACCTCCACGCGTCGAAGACCGCCCGTGCCTGCCACGGCGCCGAATCCGGCGATGCTGTCCGTCGCCGTCAGCGCGTAGAGGAGACCGTCGGGACCGATCGAAAGTGCCTGAGTGACGGGGCGGACGTTGTATCGCAAATCCGCTCCCTCGCCAGCGAAGACCGGTTCATAGGTCTCGTAGGGAAGCGACCGACTGGAGCGCCATAAGAGATCGCCGTTCGGGTGGTAGGCGCGCAGCTCGTTTCTGAGAAAGAACGCGAAGTACGCCGTGCCATCCGGGCCCACGCTGATCGGGCCTGCGTTTGTCGCCCGTAGCCATGCCGGCGCCGCGACCGGTTCGACGGTGGCGATACCCACACCGGTGCCTTCGAGGGGGTCGAATCGATACAGCAATGGCGCGTCGGGCGCCGTCTCTTCGAAGCGCAGCAGATAAGGCGACCGGGCCGCCCACAACGCGCCGTCCGGTCCCGTTTGAAGATCGGGATTGGAGACGGGGGGCGCCGCGGATCCGGCAAACTCTCCACCGGGTCGGAAGTACAACAACCCCACCTCGTGTTCGACGTCGGCGACGAACAGACCGCCGTCCGGCGTTGGCGCCGCAGACAACGGCTGCCCCAATCGGCCCCCCTCGTCGGTCGGACCGCCGACGACGGCGGAAACCGTGAGATCGGACCCGACGACCAAGACGCGGCTGTCCATCGGATCGGGAACGAACGCGGTGCCCGATTCGTCTCGATCGACCCCTCGGCCTCGATAGAACACGAGCGCCAGATCTGCAGGCGCGTCGTCTGGTAGCCATCGAACGAGAAGGCTCTCGGCTGCCACCCCGTACGTCGTCAGGCCTTCGTCCAACACGGGTGCTGGAACGTCCTCGTTCGGAACGGAGATCGCGCCGCGAGAGGCGCCGTCGCAGGCGGTAATCGTCAGAGCAAGAGCGACGAGTACGCTGTTGAACTCGATCGAATGGCGTCGTTGCATGTCAGGCCGGCACACTGGGGTCGTGGAGATGAGCGCGCACCGTGGAGCGCGCTAAGGCAACCTACGAGTGTTTGGAAGAACCGATACCGCGGCACCGCGGTTCCGGGTGAGGACGGACCCCTGGGTGGCTAGCGGGTGGAGAGACGCCAGTCGATTGGGCCCGGCGGCAGTTCGACCACGCTCTGATCGGGGACGAAGGAGGTGGGAATGCCCGGATTCCAGACTTCGGTGTCCGGCTGAAACAGTGCCCACGCAAACCAAAACGCGACGAACGCGTCGGGCAGTGCGCCCAGCTTCGCGCCTTCGAGCGGTCCCGCCACGGCCGTCCCCGTAAAGTCCCACGTGCTCCCGGTCTCCACATCTCGGCGGGTTCCCTCCACCACCTCGAAGGTGAGTCGTTGTCCGTTGGCGATGCTTCGGAAGACCACTGCGCTCCCGACGAACGAGTTCCAGAACGCAACGAAGGGCTCGCCGTCGGCTTCCGCGTTCGCCGCCCAGACCCAGACCGGGAACTGCCCGATTTGGTCGGCGCGAGCGAGTTGAGCGAGGGCCGGCAGCGAGAACGCGACGCCCCCCGTGCCCACCGGCACCCCGATCACCCGCTCCTTGGGCGGTCGGCGCGGGTCGAAGGAACCGGAAATCGGGTAGCGCAGTTCGGGGTTGTTCGGCTCCCGATAATTTCCGTACGGATACAGCGTGTAGAGGAAATCATGCCCGGTCCCAGAAGAGACCGTCCACGTATCCAGGTGCTGCGCAAACCAGGCGCCGAAGGACATCTGTTGATACGGAACTCGGGTCAGCGCGACCCCGTCGAGCGGCCCGCAACTCGCGGTGGAGCTCATTTGCGGCCACAGCGTCCCACCGGCGTCCTGCATGACGAGGTTGGAGTCGAGGACGTACGAGGAGACGATGAAGTCGCCCGCACCGACCGAGGCGGGATCGAACACCAGGCTGGAGCCGGTGAGAGGCGAATACGTGGCGGTGAGACGCTCCCCGGCCACCTCGAAATCGGCCACTTCATGCCACCACAAAAGCTTGAGCGGAATCGCGAGCGGTTGACCGTTGAACTCGACCCCGATCACCAAGTCGGAGAAGTTGAGATACGCGACATCAGGAGTACCGCGCAGAGCGACGGTGGGGTTCTTGAGCGCCGGGATCAGCGAACGATCGAAGCCCCCGTCGGTGAACCGCTCCAAGGGGATGGTGCAAGCCGAGAGCGACTGGGAAGGCCCCGAGGGGTCACCCGAGCAACCGGCGAGAATCGCCGATACGGCCGCAAACGAAACCCCGCGCAATACTGCCGCTCCGGCCGTGGCAAACCGTGTTGACGTCATGAATTCCTTTGGTGTCGGTCTGTGGCCCCGCTTACAACACCCGCACCTCCACCTACGGTTCCCACCTACGTAAAACGTGCGCAAAACGACAGAATGGCCGCCGGAACGCTAGATAAACCAGGCCTCGGTATCGGCGTCGATGTCTTCCACCTCCGCCCTCTGCCCACGCACATCCTTCTGCACCTGTTGGCTACGCTGGCCGATCGCGATCATCGCGATGCTCGCCGCCAAAGCCAATAGGGTCTTCAATTTCTTCTTCATCTCCATCGTGCCGTCCTAACCGTGTCGTCCCTATCAACCAGACGTCCGTCTGGGACCAGGAGTTTCCTGGCTTGCGCCAGGAGACCACGGTTCCTGCAGTTTCCCTGCCGTACCCCTGAGTGGAGGGAAACGCTCGGTTGCAACGGATCGTGACAGCACAACTCCGTCTAACGCTAGCTAAAGTCTACTCCGAAGAAGATCACGGCGACGAGGATGGCGCCCACCGCGACCGGCGCCACAAACCGAATGAAGAATCGCCAGGCGCCATAGCTATACCACGCTGGGACTCCGCCCAGCGCGAGTTCGGCCTCGGAGTCCTCTCGGGTCATGAACCAACCGGTCGCCAGCGTGATGAGAAAGCCACCGATGGGAAGCAGCCAGTTGGATGCCAAGTGGTCGAGCGTCCCGAACACCCCGGCCTTGCCCTCGAAGATCTCGAATGCGCTCAGCCCGCTCGAACCGCCGAACGACAACGCGCACAGAACCGTGACGAGGAAGATCGCGCCGCCCGTCATCAGGGTGGCTTTCTTGCGCCCGATGCCGTGCTCGTCGATCGCGTAGGCGGCGACGACCTCCAGCAGCGATATGGTCGACGTAAGCGCGGCGAACGCAACGAGAATGTAAAAGGCCGGCGCGAGCACACGTCCAAACGGAACCGTTGAATAAAAGAGTTCCGGCAGCGAGATGAAGAGCATGCCGACCGTCGAACCTCCGACCTGCTCCTCCATCCCGGGGACCGAAAAGATGACCGAGAACATGATGATGGTCGCCACCAACGCGATCACGGTGTCGAGGACGACAATCACACCCGAGGCCTTTACGATCGACTGATCCTTGGCGACATACGAGCCATACGTGATCATGGCCCCCATCCCGAGAGACAGCGTAAAGAATGCGTGTCCGAGCGCCTCGAGAAGACCGTCCATCCCGAGCTCGCTAAAGTTGGGGCGGAAGATGAACGACAAGGCCTGACCCGACCCGGACATACTGAGTGCACTCACCAGCAAGAGGATGAGGATCACGAACAGGACCGGGAGGAGGATTCGCGCGGTACGTTCGATCCCCCCTTTGACGCCGGACAGGACCACGCCCATGGTCGCGGCCATGAAGAGACCCGAAAGCCCGATTTGGAGCCCACCCTGGGCCGCGAAAGACGTGAAGTCGTCGCCGAGCTGCGCACCTTGGGGGAAGCCCGACATGCTCCACCCGAGAGCCTTGGTAAAGTAGAAAAGAGACCAGCCGGCGATCACGGAGTAGTAGCTGAGGATGACGAACCCGGCGAGAACACCCCACCCGCCGACAATTCCCCACCGTTTGCCGAAGGCTTCTTTCATCGCGCCGACCGCGCTCTTCTGCGTCTTCCGGCCGATGAGAATCTCGGCCATCATGATCGGCAACCCAACCGCGACGATGCACAGGAGATAGACGAGAACGAAGGCGCCGCCTCGGTTTTCCCACGTGATGAAGGGGAACTTCCAGAGATTCCCGAGCCCGATCGCGCTGCCGGTCGCTGCCAGAATAAAGCCGAGGCTCGACGTCCACTGACCGCGGCCTTCGTTCTGCTCGATAGGAGCGTCCCCTGCCATCGCTTTCTCCGTTGTACGGGCGTCTCAAACGCGTTCGACGATAGTCGCGGTCAACCACTGTTACAAGCGAGAGGCTACGGCCGGATCACCCACCGTGTGACCGACTCGAAGGACAACGCCAACGTGTCGCTTCCAACGAGGCGGCCATCTGAATCTTCCGCCTCGAGTTCTACCTCGTCCGCTCGGACCCGAATGTCGACGAGGAGCGAATCCTGGCCCGGCACCGTATCCACCAAGACCCGGCGGGCACCCGCCGCTGCGGATACGTACGTGTCTCGATCCAGCGCGTTGACGAGTAACAGTCGATAAACACGTGGCTCTCCTTCGCCCGGTACGGTCGGGACCGTCGGCTGAAGTTCTTCGATCGTCGTTGAGTCGGGGCTCGTGACTGAGGCGGGGCTCGACTCGCTCGCGTCACCGGTAGGGACCCGTGCGTCCGGCGGTTCCTCGGCTCCGCACGCGGCCAATATGAAGGTCAGAAACCACCCAGCCCGCAGGGACGACCGAAGGGAGCGCACGTCTCGACTCCACGGCGGCGTGTCTCCGCTGCGTCCACTCATCTCCCCACCGCGAGAATCGCCTGGTCGTCGAGGGACCGTTCGGCCACTGCGAGATCGGCTTCTCGACTCGAGCGCTGCGCGTCCCATCCGAGCTCGCCCGCCATCACCGTCGCGACCCTCTCGGCCGCTTCGGCGATTCCGTCCCTGGTCTCCAGGCCGAGTCGGGTCCGCCGAAACAGAACATCGTCGACGTGCAGCGCAAGCTCGTTCGTCACGGAATAGATGGCCTCCGCCAAGATGTGGGGTCTGCCCTCGAGGATTTTCGCGCCGAGCTCGGGTCTTCGCTGGACGATGTCCAACACCCGATCGGCCCTCGTGCCGTAGGCCCGCGTCAAGCGATCGGCGCTATCGCTCGCGACACCGTGTACACCGGCGCGTTCTCGAATGCCGTCGAGTAGAGGTTCCAGGTTCCGAAAACCTCCACCCGGGAGCGGCGTCTTTGCGGTGTCCGATTTTCTCTTCCGGTTGACCCCCGCCTCGGCGAGGAGGATCTCGGCGCGATCTACGGTCTCTTCGCCCATGCGACGGTGCGACGTCAGCTTGCCGCCGCCCAACGTAAAGACGCCCTTCGGACCCTCGTGGATTTCGAACTCGCGAGAGACTTCTCCCGCTTCGGCTCCTGGACCGCCCGTCGGGGCCACCAACGGTCGCAGGCCGGCCCACGCGCTGAGCACGTCGTCCGCGACCAGGTTCGCGTCGGGAAACAGGCGGTTCGTGGCCTCCAGCAGATATGCGATGTCCTCGGGCGTCGCGGCGACCGAGTCGGGAGACCCTTCGTGATACTCGTCGGTCGTGCCGATCAGCGTCAGATCCTCGCGCCAGGGGAGCACGAACATGATGCGCCGGTCGCTTGGAGCTTCGAAAATAAACGCGCCCTCGTGACCCACACGATCGCGCGCTACGTGGATGTGCGTTCCGCGCGAGGGGGCGATGTGGACCGACGGTGCGGCGCCCGCCGTGGCGAGCGTCCGTGCGGCCCAAGCGCCCGTGGCGTTGATGACCGAGAGCGCATCGGCTTCGATCGTCGCGCCGTCCTCTTTATCGACGATCGTCACGCGGTGTCCGGGCCATCCGGTGGTGTCGATCCCCGTCACTTCGGCTCGATTGAGCACGACCGCGCCGGCCTCGATCGCGGCGATGATGGTGGTCATCACCAACCGCGCGTCATCGACCTGCGCGTCGAAATACCGCGCCCCTCCGAGCAAACCTTCTTGCCGGAGCCCCGGCTCTCGCTCGAGCAGGTCCTCGGCGCGGAGCATCTGATGCCGCTCGATGTTGCGAAACAGCGAGAGCGCGTCGTACAGCCACATACCCGCGTCGAGTTTGGCCCGACCGACTCGGCTATCGGAAAAGATCGGGAACAGGAACTCCAACGGGCGCACCAGGTGAGGGGCGATCCGAAGAAGCGTGCGGCGTTCCTGGCTGGCCTCGAAGACGAGATCGAACTCGAAATGCTCGAGGTAGCGGAGCCCGCCGTGGACGAGTCGAGAAGATCGACTGCTGGTCCCGCTCGCAAAATCGTCCGCCTCGACCAGCGCCGTCCTGAACCCTCGTCTCGCGGCATCGCGCGCCACGGCTGCACCGGAGATGCCGCCGCCGATCACGAGGACATCAAAGGCCCCTGCTGCAAGCGCGGCCAGCTGGCCTTCGCGCGGAGGCGGCCTCAACCGCACCGACCTGCCCTGCGCTCTCGAGTCACGGAGTAAGAACGAGTTTTCCGAAGACCCCGCCGGATTCCAGCCGCTCGTGCGCTTCGCGTGCGCGCTCCAGCGGCCAGACGTCGTCGACCACCGGGGAGAGCGTCCCATCGGCTACGAGCGCCATGACGCGTTCAAACTCCGGCTGCGTGGCCATCGTGGTCCCCATGATCGAAGTCTGGCTCCAGAACAGGCGGGCGATGTTCAGACTCCCGGCCGGGCCGGTCGTAGCGCCGTACACCACCATCCGCCCCAAGCGAGACAGGACCCGGACGCAGCCCTCCCACGTCGCCTCCCCCACGCTGTCCAGCACCAGATCGACGCCGCGCTTGTTCGTCTCGCCCCAGACCCGCTTCGAGAAGTCCTCCTCGAGCCGATCGATCACCAAATCCGCGCCGAGCGCCCGAACCCGTTCCACGTTCGTTGGACCGCTGGTCACCGCGAACACGGTGGCACCGACGTACTTGGCGATCTGGATCGCGGCGGTCGAGACGCCGCCCGAGGCTCCCGTGATCAAAACGGTTTCGCCTGCGGCCAGACGGCCCCGGCTCAGGAGCCCCCTCCACGCGGTCTGATAGACGAGGGGCGCGACCGCAGCCGTCTCGAAGGAAAGCGAGTCGGGGAGCCGAACGAGGTTCTTGGCCGGGACTTTCGCGAGCTCCGCAAAGCCGCCTGCAACGTGCTCGCCCAAGATTCGATACGTCGTACAAACCGGGTGCTCACCCTTCTTGCACCACTCGCAGACCCCGCACCAAAGACCCGGGTTCACGGCAACTCGATCACCGACCTCCCACCCGCTGACATCGGACCCCAGGGAAGCGATGGTACCGGAGATGTCGGAACCGCCGATATGGGGCATTTCGAGCGTGAGGCCCGGAAGACCGCGTCGGACCCATAAATCGAGGTGGTTCAGGCCCGAGGCCCGGACCTCGACCACTACGTCGCCCGGATCGGGCGTCGGATCTGGAAGATCTCCGAACCGAACGACGTCGGAAGCACCGTGCTTGTTGAAATACGCGGCTTTCATGGGCCCGAACGTATGGTGGGCTGGATAGGCCTGCACGCCCCGACGGGGCGAGTTCGTCGGGCCGAATCGATCCTCTCCGGGCCGGGGCCCGGGAATGATTGATACTGAGTCTCAACTAGGGTTGATAACCGGTATCGTCCGGCGTATCCTTGTTCTATCGATAACGGTTATCCGCTGTATATCTAGGCCGGCTCCCGTGCGGGACACCGGCCTTTGGCTACTAAATGAGGGCCCGATGGCACAGCCGCTCCTAGTAATCCGCGATCTCCACGCGAAGGTGGAAGACGACGACATCGACATCCTCAAGGGCGTCGATCTGGTCGTCGAACCCGGGAACGTTCACGCGCTGATGGGGCCGAACGGCTCCGGAAAGAGCACGCTGGCGAAAGTGATCGCCGGACATCCCGGCTATGAAGTGACGAGCGGCGAAGTGCTTTTCCAGGGCGAGAACCTGCTCGAGATGGAGGCCGACGAACGGAGTCGCGCCGGCGTCTTTCTGGCGTTCCAGTATCCGGCGGAGATCCCTGGCGTCACCATCGCCAACTTTCTCCGCACCGCGGTAAACGCCCGCGCCGGCAAGGGCGAAGAGACCGACGTGTTCGCGTTTCAAGCGACGCTGGCCGAGAAGATGGCGTTGCTGAAGATGGACGACAGCTTTGCGACTCGTTACGTGAACGACGGCTTTTCCGGTGGAGAAAAGAAGCGCAACGAGGTCCTTCAGATGGCGGTTTTGGAGCCGGCTTTGGCCGTAATGGACGAGACCGATAGCGGCCTCGACATCGACGCGCTCCAGATCGTATCGCACGGAGTGAACACTCTTACGAAAGCCGACAAAGATCTCGGCGTGCTCCTCATCACGCACTACAAGCGGATCTTGAATTACGTCAAGCCCGATTTCGTCCACGTGATGATGAACGGGCGAATCGTCGAGAGTGGTGGGACCGAGCTCGCGGACAAGCTCGAGGCGCAAGGCTATGACTGGTTGCAGGAGGCCGCAGCCGGCGTCTAGCCGGCTATCGCCGGCCAGCGGCCGGTTGTTTACCGGCCAGCGGCCGGGTGGTTTACCCCTGTAACAACACTGCAAGAAAGCGAAGATCTACATGCCGCAGAACGAGACCATCACCGATATCGGGCTCGATGAATACAAGTACGGATTCGTCACCGAGGACAAGCCTGTCTTCAAAGCGGTCCCCGGATTGTCGGAGGATATCGTCCGTCAGATTTCGGCTCACAAAGACGAGCCGGCGTGGATGCTCGAGTTCCGGCTGAAGGCGCTTGAAGTCTATGAATCCAAGCCGATGCCGAAGTGGGGCGGCGATCTCACGACGCTAGAGGACACGCTCGACCAGATCTACTTTTATCTCAAGCCGCAAGAGCAGATGGAACGGTCTTGGGACGACGTACCGCAGGAGATCAAGGACACGTTCGAGAAGCTCGGGATCCCAGAGGCGGAGCGTAAAGCGCTCGCCGGCGTGGGCGCCCAGTACGAGTCCGAGATGGTCTACCATTCGCTCAAAGAGGTCTGGGAAGAACAGGGCGTCATCTTCGATTCGATCGAGGACGGGCTCAAGAATCACCCCGAGCTGTTCCGGGAGCATTTCGCGACGATCGTACCGACGGCGGACAACAAGTTCGCGGCGCTCAATTCAGCCGTGTGGTCGGGTGGTTCGTTCGTCTACGTTCCGAAGGGTGTGAAGGTCGACATTCCGCTTCAGGCGTATTTCCGGGTCAACTCGGAGCGCATGGGTCAGTTCGAGCGCACGCTGATCATCATCGATGAGGGCGCCGAGGCGCACTACGTCGAGGGCTGCACCGCACCGGTCTACACCACGGAGTCGTTCCACTCCGGCGTGATCGAGATCGTGGTCAAAAAGGGCGCGCGCTTCCGGTACACGACGATTCAGAATTGGTCGAACAACATGTACAACCTCGTGACGCAGCGATCGATCGTGCACGAGGACGCCAAGATGGAATGGTTGGACGGAAACTTGGGCTCCAAGCTCACGATGAAATATCCGTCGTGCTATCTCGTCGGAGCGCGCGCGCATGGCGAGATCATGTCGATCGCCTACGCCGGTGACGGACAGCACCAGGACACCGGCGGCAAGGTCGTTCACGCGGCGCCCAATACGACGTCTCAGATCACGTCGAAGTCGATCTCGAAGGGAACTGGACGATCGTCCTACCGCGGTCTTTGTAAGGTGTACGAGGGGGCCACGGGTGCGAAGTCCAACGTCGAATGCGATGCACTGCTTCTCGATGAGACGTCGCGCACCGACACCTACCCCTACATTGAAATCGATGAAAACACGGCGTCGATCGGCCACGAAGCCACAGTCTCGAAAGTAGGAGACGAGCAGCTCTTCTACTTGATGAGCCGCGGCGTGGACGAGGCCGAAGCCATGGCCATGATCGTTCGCGGGTTTATCGAGCCCGTCGCGAAAGAACTGCCACTCGAGTACGCGATCGAACTAAACCGTCTCATCGAGCTCGAGATGGAGGGGTCGGTCGGTTGACTCAATTCGATTTTGGCGTGTTCGCCGGCGGTCTCTCCGAGCCGGAGACGTTCACCACCCATAGGGCTCGGGCGTGGGAGCGCTACTCGGACGCGCCGTTCCCGACCAAGAAGTCCGAAGAGTGGCGTTACACCGACATTTCGAAGGTCGACTTTGACACTTTCGTAGCGGTTACTCCCACCGAAGCGTTGGACGCGAACCTCCCGGCCGACGTGCAGGAAGTACTGGATCAATCCGGAGAGCGAAGCGGAATCGTGGTCCAGCGAGATGGGCGCGTGGCCCACATCGAGCTCGACCCGAAGCTGGCGGCGGCCGGCGTCGTGTTGTGCTCGCTTCAGCAGGCGGCCGCTTCGCACGCGGAGCTGCTCGAACGTGCGCTGTTTGCGGTCACGCCTACCGCGGCGGAAGAGAAACTTTGGACGCTTCACCTCGCGCTTCTCACGGGCGGGTATCTCTTGTACGTGCCGAAGGGAGTCGAGCTGTCCGCGCCGATCCACTCGTTCCGCACGATCAGCGGACCGGGCGTTCTGACCGCCACGCACTCGCTTGTCTACGCGGAGACCGGTTCTAAAGCTGCGGTGATCGACGAGTTTTTGTCGCCTGACTTAGATGGAGAAGCCCTCTCGCTGCACGGGGCCACCATTCACGGGGACGCGAACGCAAAGATCGAATACGTCGCTCTGCAACGATATGGTCGGGGCGTAAAACACTTCTCGACGCAGTACATCGCCGCCCAACGAGATGCGCAACTCGTGACCTTCAACGTGGCGCTCGGCGGCGACGTCTCCCGATCCGAAGTCAACAGTCGCCTCTTGGGACCCGGCAGCAACAGCGAGATGTTGGCGCTGTGGTTCGGAGACAGTAAGCAGCACTTCGACCACCAAACGCTGCAACATCACGCAGCCCCGAGTGCCCGTAGCGACCTCCTGTTCAAGGGCGCGTTGACGGACAACGCTTCTAGCGTATTTCGTGGTGTGATCCGCGTGGACGTCGGCGCGCAACTCACCGATGCGTATCAGACCAACCGCAACCTCCTCTTGAGCAAGGGGTCGCACGCGACCGCGCTTCCGAATCTCGAGATCAAAGCCGACGACGTGCGCTGCTCTCACGGCGCGACCATCGGGCAGGTCGACGACGACCAGATGTTCTACCTGCTGAGTCGGGGATTGACGAGACAACAAGCGGAGCGATTGCTCGTGTTCGGTTTCTTCGACGAGGTATTGGGCCGCATGCCCATGGAGGGCGTCCGCGAACGAGTCCGTCACGCGATCGAGGAGAAGATCGGGCTGTGAGTGATTTCGTTGTTGTAGCCAAGCTGGAAGACGTCCCGGAAAACGGTATGAAGAGCGTCGTCATCGATGGCACCGCGATCGTTCTGATCAATCGCGAGGGGACGATCTTTGCGCTCGAGGACCGCTGTTCGCACGAGGAGTTCCCGCTTTCGACCGGAGATCTCGTCGGCGGCGAAGTTACCTGCGCGCTTCACGGCGCGCGCTTCGACATCGAGACCGGAGCGCCGCGGGCCCTCCCCGCCGTCATGCCGGTCCGCACCTACGAGGTCCAGATCGAAGGCGGCGAGGTCCGACTAGACCTCGGCTAATCCGCGACCACCCATCATGACGACCGATATGCTGGCCCCGTCCTTAGACCTGACCGCTCTGCGCGCGCAGTTCCCCATCCTGAGTCGCGAGATCAACGGGCACCCGTTGGTGTTTCTCGACAGCGCGGCGAGTTCACAACGACCGCTGCGCGTTCTCGACCGCATGGATCGGTACTACCGCGAGCAGCACGCGAACGTGCACCGCGGCGCGCACCAGCTCAGCGTGGAGGCAACCGAAGCCTTCGAGGGGGCCCGCCGAATCATCGCTAGCCATCTAGGCGCCAACGAGCCCGCCGAGATCGTCTTTACGCGGGGGACTACCGAGGCCATCAACCTCGTCGCCTCGAGCTGGGGTTCGAAGTTCGTCGGTGCGGGCGATGAGATCGTCATCACGAAGATGGAACACCACTCCAACTTCGTCCCTTGGCAACTCCTCGCCGAACGGACAGGTGCAACGATCCGCTTTGTCGACGTGACGCCCGATGGGCTGCTGGACCTCGACGATCTCGATCGGCTGCTGCTTGGACGACCGAAGATCGTGGCGTTCATGCACGTCTCGAACAGCTTGGGGACCATCAATCCGGTTGCGGAGATCGTGCGCAGAGCGCAGGCGGCCGGCGCCCTCACGTTAGTCGACGGCGCCCAGGCAGCCCCTCATTTGAAGATCGACGTTGCCGAGCTCGGGTGCGATTTCTACGCGATCAGCGGTCACAAGATGTGCGGACCCACGGGAGCGGGCGCGCTTTGGGCCCGCCGCGAGCTGCTCGAGCAGATGCCGCCATACCAAGGTGGTGGCGAGATGATCTCGGAAGTCACGATGGCCGGATCAACCTGGGCCGCGGTGCCGCATAAGTTCGAGGCGGGGACGCCGAACATTGCTGGTGTCGTGGGGTTCGGCGAGGCGGTTCGTTTTCTCACCGATGTCGGATTCGATGCGATTGCGGCGCACGAGGCCGAGATCACCGCCTACGCGCTGGAGCGTCTGACAAACGTAGACGGCCTCACGCTATATGGACCTCGAGAGAACAAGACCTCGGTCTTTTCGTTCTCCTACCTCGACATCCACCCGCATGATCTTTCGACCATCCTCGATCAGCGAGGGATCGCCATTCGCGCTGGGAACCACTGTAACCAGCCCTTGATGGATCATTTCGGCATCAACGCAACGGCTCGCGCCAGCTTCTATTTGTACAACTCCCGAGAAGAGGTAGACATGTTGGTGGATGGCCTCGCCATGGCGGCTAAAGTCTTTTGCCACATATCCTGACCACATGACCGATTCCCCAAAAAAACCGAGAACGGCCGATCGAGAGATTCCGGCGTCGCTAGATTCGCTGTATCAAGAAGTCATTCTTGATCACTATCGGCGGCCGCAGAACAAGTCTGCGCTCGACGACGCGACGCACACGATCACCATGAGCAACCCCTTGTGCGGCGACGTCATCGAGCTGCTGCTGCGGGTCGAGGACTCCAAGATCGCCGAAGCTTGCTTCCTCGGCCGCGGGTGCTCGATCAGCCAGGCTTCGGTCTCGATGTTGACGAATCGGATCGCTGGAAAGACGCTCGAGGAAGCCACCGAGATTTCGGCAAAGTTCACGCAGCTTCTCCACGGCGATGACACGCTCCTGACCGATCCCGCCCTCGGCGACCTTCGCGCACTCGCCGGCGTGTCCAAGTTCCCGGTGAGGATCAAGTGCGCGTTACTGGGCTGGAATTGCTTGGAGGAGCTCGTCGAGACCGGGCCCACCTCCGTCGGCCCGGCCGAGTAGGGACGCCACCGATCTCCGCGGTCATCGGTCGGATACTCAGGATTGCGGCCGGCATCTACGATGTGGACACCACGGATGGGATGGTTCAGGTCTCCCTGCGAGGCCGCGTCAAAAAGATCGACTCGCGGATCGTTTCGGTCGGCGACTTGGTCGAACTCGAAGCCGCCGACGACGAGATGCGGATTGCCCGGGTCCTCCCGCGCGAGGGCGCGCTCACGCGACATGGAGTATCGAAGCGCCGCGAGCAGGTCATCGTCGCCAACGTCGATCAGCTGGCGGTCGTGGTCGCCGCCGCCGGTCCAGCGCCCGATCTGCTCATGGTCGATCGGTTGGTCGCGCTGGCGGCGCTGGACGATATCGATTGCTTGATTATCCTCAACAAGTCCGACTTGATCGAGGATGCAGACTCCGTGCTTTCTTACTATGCCCGTCTCGGGTATGACACCATGACGACGAGCGTCAAGCAGAATATCGGCATTGAGAACCTCGCGGATCGCTTGACCGATCGAGTGACCGTGTTGACCGGGCAGTCCGGGGTCGGCAAGTCCAGCTTGCTCAACAAACTCGTTCCAGGCCTCGAACTGCGCGTGGGCGAGATCAGCGAGAAACGTGGGCGCGGCCGGCACACCACGGTCGCTTCGGCCTTGTATCCGTATCCGGACGGAGGCTATGTCGCCGACACGCCCGGGCTCCAGTACCTCGCCCTTTGGGGCGTGGACCCCGCTCACGTAAGCGATGGCTTTAGCGAGATTGCCGCGCTCGGCCCCGATTGTCGCTTCGCCGACTGTAAGCATCGAGCCGAGCCGAACTGCGCCGTCCAGGCGGCCGTCTCGTCCGGCGCCATCGCGGCTCGGCGGTACGAGAGTTACTTGCGGCTTCTCGCCGAAGCGGAGGACGGTCGATGATTCGGACCGAGTTCAGCGCCGTAAGCTCGTCCACCATGCGATGAGTCGTTCATTCGACGCGGGGAGGATTCGGGCGGCACTCTCCACGCGCTCGCCGGACCTCGTCGTGCCGGCCAACGGCGCGAGGCTCGCCGCCGTAACGCTGCTCCTCCGACCCGCGCCGGAGGGCGCCGAGGCCCTGTTCGTAAAACGGGCCGAAGCTCAAGGAGACCCCTGGTCTGGCCACATGGCCCTCCCAGGCGGACATCGAGACGAACTCGACGCCGATCTCATGGACACGGCGCGACGAGAGACGCATGAGGAGGTGGGCGTCGCGCTCGACCGAAGTACATTCTTGGGTCGCCTCGACGATCGACATCCAATGAGCCGAGGCGTACCGACGATTGTCGTGTCGCCGTTCGTAGCCTGGAGCACGGAACGATTCGAGATCCAAGCGAACCACGAAGTGCAGTACCATTACTGGATTCCGCTGGCCACGCTAGCCGATCCGGCCGCCGGATCGGAGGTTCGTCGGGTGGAGCGTGGTCGTGAGCGGATCTACCCGTCCATTTCGTTTTCTGGGGACTCGATTTGGGGCTTGACGCACCGTATCGTAATGAACTTTCTAGAGATCCTTGCCCGGGAGTCAACCACATGAGCGAAGTCGTATACCGTTCGCAGGTCCGCGTCGTCCGCGAGAAGGGGGCGTACCGAACCGCCGTTCTTCCCGCTACGCCAGAGCCCGTGGACTTCGGGGTTCACAGCGCGATCGCGGCCCACTACGGAGTCGTTACCGACCACGAGATGGCGACGACCATCGACTACATCGTGGCCGCTACCGGTGGCTGAATGACCGGAACCTTCGGGGGCGCGCTGGAAGCGCGCGGCGTAAAGGCAGACGAAGGCCGGCTGGTCGGAATGACCGAAGGCGAGATCGAAGTTGAAGATGGCGTCCTGGTCATCAAGCGCATTCAGGTCAGCTATGTGCTAAAGGCGGACGCAGAGCATACGGACGCCATCGGGCGCGCGTTCGAGCTCCACCCGCCCAAGTGCCCCGTGTATCGAAGCGTGTCCGGCTCGATCGACATCACGACCGAACTGTCGGTGGAACCGGTGGAGTCCGCCTAGCCGGTCTAGCCTTTGAGCTTGTCGCCGATCCCGCCGTAGAGGTGCGCCAGCGCCTCGATTCCGCGGCGGTAGACGCTCAAATCCAGCCACTCGTCGGGAGCGTGCGCATTACAGCCCGGCAGAGCGAATCCGACTAGGAGTGCGGGCGCCGCGAAGGTGTCCTCGAACGACTGCACGATCGGGATCGATCCTCCTTCACGGATAAAGGCAGGGGGCGTACCAAAGGCGGTCTCGAGCGCCTCGCTGGCGGCTTCGAAGATCGGGTGTTCCGTGTCCGCCACCCAAGGCTCGCCGCCGTGGAATCGCCGGATCTCCACCCGAACACCGGGCGGCGCCAGCTCCTTCACGCGCGCTTCGAACGCCTCGACGACTTGGCTCGCCTGTTGGTCCGGCACCAGACGCATCGAGACCTTTGCCATGGCCTTGGACGGGAGCACCGTCTTCGAGCCCTCCCCCGTGAACCCGCTGAGAAGACCGTTCACGTCGAGCGTCGGTCGATACCACAAGCGTTCCAACGGAGAAAAGCCTTTCTCCCCGCCGAGTTCGCTGGACCCGACCGTTTGTCGCAGGATCTCCTCGTCCATCGGAAGTCGCTCGAGATCGGCGCGCTCGCGATCCGTAATGGCTCGTACCGAGTCATAGTAGCCGGGAATCGTCGCGCGGCCGTCTTCATCCTTGAGACCTGCGAGAATGCTGGCCAGCGCGTTGGCGGGATTTACGACGGCACCGCCGAAGCTGCCCGAGTGGAGATCGCTCGAAGGGCCGTAGACGTTGATCTCGGTGTAGACGATCCCGCGAAGGCCGGTTGTGATGCAGGGCAGGTCGGGAGCGAACATCCCCGTATCACTGATCAACACCGCGTCGCAAGCAAGCCGTTCAGAGTTTTCGGACAAGAACTGGCCCAAGTTTCGGCTGCCGATTTCCTCTTCGCCCTCGATCACGAGTTTCAAGTTGACCGGGACATCGACGCCGGCGGACAACCTGGTCTCGAGCGCCTTGAGGTGCATGTGGACTTGGCCCTTGTCGTCGACCGCACCGCGCGCGTAGAGCCGTCCGTCGCGCTCGGTGGGTTCGAAGGGTGGGGCCGTCCACAAATCGTCCGGCTCGGACGGCTGGACATCGTAGTGACCGTACAGCAACACGGTGGGGGCATCGTCATCCACCATCCGTTCGCCCAGAACAATGGGGTGGCCCTCGGTCTCTATGACTTCGGTTTCGGGGATTCCGGCCTGCCGCATGTGATCGGAGACCCACGTCGCACCGTCGCGGATGGCTCCCGCCCTCTCGGGATCCGTGCTGATGCTGGGGATGCGGAGAAACTCACAGAGTTCTGCGCGAAACCTCGGAAGGTCGCGATCGATGGAAGAGGAGAAATCGGACATGGGCTCGCGACGCGGGTTGGGGCGAATGTCATCCCGGTGACCGGGCTGGGGAACAATATCCCCGAACCGGCGGGCGAGGAATCCCGTCAGGTGAACCGTTTCTCCGTCACCAGCACGCCAACATGCGAATGTTCATCGAACTCGAGAAGCGAGCGCGACGCCGGAAGCCCTGCCAGCACGAGCAACGCACCCACGCCTGCCGCACCGGACGGTCCGGCCTCGATCGCGGGCCCTAGATCTCCTCGCCCCAAGGCCGCAGCCCCACTGATCCACACGGACTCGGGGAGCGCGACGGCGGCGTCCAGGGCGGTCTCGAGAAAGTCCCACGCGATCGTAGACGGGACACCGGCGGCGAGCCCGCCCATCTCCGTTTCGAACGGCGGGTCGGCGGTGACGAGATGTCCGGCCCGAAGGCTTCGGCCAAAGCAATCCGCCTTCCAGGGCTCGACGACGACAAACCGAGGGCGGTCATCGCCCAGGCGTTCGACCATTCGACCGCAGACCCCGGCAGCAAGTCCTCCCACGCCCCCTTGGATGAGGAGGTGGGTCAGAGGCCGCGCTTCTGCGGCGGCGATCGCGTCGAGCATCTCTTCGGCCAACAACGTGTAGCCTTCCATAATTCGACGTGGAATGTCCTCGTATCCGTCATACGCGGTGTCCGAGACGACCAGCCACCCGTTTTGTTCGGCTTGGCTTCGGGCCCACCCCACAGCCTCATCGTACGCGCCGTCAAACCGCTCGACCCTCGCACCGTGCGATTCGATCGCTGCGGCGCGTGGGGGGATCGCATCGACGGGAAGGACCACGACACACCGACACCCGAACAACTCGCTTCCCCACGCCACGGAACGCCCGTGATTGCCGGCGGAAGCGGTGACTATAGTGATCTCCGCCACCACCGGGCTCCCGTCTCGGAGCGCTGATGCGCTCGGTCGGTGCCCGGTTTGTCGCTCGACCTCGTCTTGGAGCGCCCGAAGCACGGCGAACGCCCCGCCCAACGCCTTGAACGATCCGATGCCAAAACGGGCCGATTCATCTTTGCACGAAACCGCGTGGACACCCAAAGCGGTGGCCAATACCGGCAAGGAAACGAGTGGCGTGGACTCGTACGACGCCCAAGACCGCAGCGTTTCTCTCGCATCGGCGCCGCCCGCGCTCGTCAGGGTCCCCGTCTCCAGCGCGGTACGCAGGGGCCGGTCTCTGACTGGAAGCGAGAGTCGAATGAAACCGTCCCGCATGGCCGCGAACCCGGCAGGACCGTGCTTGGCCTGCGCTCCTTCGACCCGCAAGTTGTGCCCCTCGGTCATCACGCCTCTTCCGCCGGAGTAAGATCTGATGGATCTTGGATACTTCTCGGTCAGCCTCACGGTAAAAGACCTCACCGTTTCAAAAGAGTTTTACGAGAAGCTGGGGTTCGAAGTAACCGGTGGCGCACTCGAGCAGAACTATCTGATTCTGAAGAACGGCGCCGCGCTCATCGGTCTGTTCCACGGGATGTTCGAGAAGAACATCCTCACGTTCAACCCCGGTCTGGGCGGCGACGGCCCGCTCGAGTCGTTCACCGATGTCCGCAAGATCCAGAGCGCCCTCCAAGATCAGGGCGTTGAGATACAACAAGAGGCCGACGTCGAGACGGAGGGTCCGGCCCATATCGCGTTCGAGGACCCGGACGGCAACCCCATTCTGATCGATCAGTTTTTCTAGGCTCGATCCGATTCTGCGAGTAAACGCTCTCGGGTCTCGACGTGTCTGACCGCGGGAGACATCAAGCAAGATCGCTCAACTAAGATCGATCAACGACGGGACTTCACTCTGAGTACGTTGGCCACCGCCTTAAGACAGAAGCTCCGTCATGCCCGGCAAATCCTCTTCGCCTCCTCCGTGGTCATCGGCGCGAACCTCATCTGGAACACGTCAGCGCTCGCCCAAGAGAGTGCCGCGGCCGACGCTGCCCCCCTCGGGGCCCTGCGGGTGTTCTTCGACTGTTCCGGGGGTCGTGGCGGAACGTGCGACTTCGACTTCTACCGAAGAGAAATCCCGTTTGTCAACTACACCCGGGATCGGGAGGATTCCGAAGTTCACGTGCTCCTAACCTCCGAACAGACCGGGAGCGGTGGGCGGCGATACACACTCGACTTCATCGGACGTGCGCGTTTTGTCGATGTCGACGACCGCCTCGAAGTCACGACGAGGGCAAACCTCTCTCAGGAGCAGCAGCTCACGGCCATCGCTGACATGCTCAAGCTCGGCCTCATCCGATACATCGCTCGAACCGACCAGGCCGCCAATCTCGACGTCGCCTACGAGGGATTGGAATCCGACGCTGGGACGGTGGCGACCCCCGAATCCGACCCATGGAATTTCTGGACGTTTCGATTGCGGGGGAACGCCAACCTCAATGTCGACGAGCGCACCGAGTTCTACCGTATCGGAGGCGGCCTGTCGGCAAACCGGATTACCGACGGACTCAAACTCGAGTTCTCGCTCGGGGGCAACTACAACGAGAGCACGTTCGAGACGAGCGACACGACATCCGTCACCAGTATCCGTGAGAGTTATGACTTCGAGGCGCTGAATGTTTGGAGCCTGTCGAACCATTGGTCCATCGGCATCTCCTACGAAGCCGAGCATTCTACGTTTGAGAACCATGACGTTCGGCTCAACATCGCGCCGGCCCTCGAATACAACATCTTCCCCTATGCGGAGTCGACGCGGCGTCAGTTCAGCATTCTCTATACGATCGGTGCCAGCTACGCCGACTACATCGAAGAAACCGTGTTTCTCAAGACGACGGAAACGCTCGCTCGCCATAGCCTCTCCGCTTCGCTGAGCATTCGCCAGCCATGGGGGGGATCCTTCGGCTTTATGGAGTTCTCGCAGTTTCTCAACGACGTCTCGAAGAACCGATTCCAAGTCTTCCTCGGCGCCGACTTCAGACTCTTTCGCGGTCTCTCTCTCAACGTCAACGCGAACTATGAGCGGATCCGAGATCAGATCAACCTGCCAGCGGGCGATGCCACCGAAGAAGAAGTGCTGCTGCGCCAGAGAATTCTGGGCAGCGGGTTCGAGTATTCGTTCTCGATGGGGTTCTCGTACACGTTCGGGTCGATCTTTTCGAATGTGGTGAACCCGCGCCTGGACCGCTTTTAAGAGGTTCGAGCGGCGGTCCTCCCTCGCTTCTCCCGGCACCCTCCCGTGACCTCTTCCGTTCCCCGGTCGTCTCTGGAATACGGAGAGCGCAAAACACGGTGGGGCGTTGCCCCTGAGAGGAGATACGGATGCGGACCAAGAGACGAGTGGCATGGAGCGCGGCGGTCGCGGTGTTGGCCATGCTGGGCGGAGGCGCGGGACTAGTGGGACAAGCGGGCGTGAGCGTGATCGATGCGACGGGGGGCAGGGATCTCGACGAGACGCAGACGATCCGCGTCCAGGTTCGGAACGACCTCGTTCCGGCCGGTTCGGTCGTCGTCTCGCTCGTGTCGTTGACAAAGCCCGAGTTGGTGCTCGGCGCGGTGCTTTCGAACGAAGCGAGAGAGTGGGTCGTCGATACCCGCTTCTACCCGGGAGACTTTCGACTCATCGCGACGGGCAGCCAGGCCGGGACCCAAGTCTCTCGCCGAATCAACGTGGCCAATCAGGAACACGTAAAATGGAACCTTGCGACTGGCTTGGTGCGAATCCAACGGGTTGGGGACAAGCCCGAGGCCGGCGCGGAGACCCAGAGTTGACCTAGATTCAGGCTCTCCGTGGAGATGGATCCCGACCCCAAGGGCTTTGGGATCGAGAAGAGCGTCGCCGGCTGAGCCCGGCGGCGCTTTTTCTTGCTCAGGAGCCACCCGGGCGCTGCTGGTCAACGCCCATTCGGAGTGTAGGTTGTCGAAAACCGAACCCCCTCTGCCCGGAGTCGCTGCGAAAACATGCCGTACGAAGCGCTCGACGCGGAGAAGCTGGCCGACACGATCCAGCGGCTCAAACAACGGATCGAAGAGCGACTTCCCGAAACGGGTCTCGCAACGGTGTGCGGGGCGCTGTTGGAGTTGGCCGAGAAGGCTCGAGACGCCACGGATCGGCTGACGCGCCCCATGCTGGCGCTCCGGTTCCTAAGCATCGTATTGATCGGGTTTATCGCGATCGGTCTGAGCCTGACGATTATCGGTCTGACGTTCTCGGACGAGCCTCTGATTTTTCGCGAGTTCATCGAGGTGCTCGAAGCCGGGATCAATTCCGCCGTGTTGATCGGGATCGGTGTTTTCTTTCTTCTCTCGCTCGAACGCCGTCTCAAACGTCGGATCACATTGAACTCGATCTCCGAACTTCGATCCATCGCTCACATCATCGACATGCATCAGCTGACCAAAGACCCGCAGTACGTCTTGCGTTCCATCGTCGATACTCCCGCTTCGCCGACGCGTCTTCACGACCGCGAAAGCCTGTCCTCCTATCTCGACTACTGTAGCGAGATGCTCTCTTTGACCGGCAAGATCGCAACGCTCTACGTGCAGAAGTTCGATGACCCGGTCGTGTTGGGGGCGGTGAACGAGATCGAGGCGCTTACGACCGGATTGTCTGGGAAGGTTTGGCAGAAGTTGATGATCCTCGAGACCACGTTGGCGACCGGCGGTCCCGGGACACGCCCTGGTGGCGCCAGCGGTCCAGCGGAAGCGGGAAGAAGGTGGATCTGAGATGGCATTTAATGAAGGATTGGCCGAGCGAATTCGAGCCGCGCTCTCGACGCGACGTGACGTTGCGGAGAAGAAGATGTTTGGGGGGCTCACGTTCATGGTGGCCGGACACATGGCCGTTGGTGTCGCCGGCGATGAACTGATGGTTCGAGTAGGCCCCGACGGATATGACGACGCGTTGGCTCAACCTCACGCGCGCGAAATGGATTTCACCGGACGCGCGCTAAACGGTTTTGTCTTTGTCGGCACTTCTGGCTTCGAGTCCGACGAAGACCTGAGCGCCTGGATCGCGAGAGGGGTGAGACTCGCTGATTCCCTGCCGCGAAAATGAATACCGATAACCCCGACATTCTCATGGGGTTGGTGTACTACGCGGTCTTCGTGGCAGCCATAACCCTACACGAGGCCGCCCACGCATGGGCCGCGCTGCGGGGTGGCGACAAAACGGCCTATCACGGTGGGCAAGTGACGCTGGATCCCCTTCCGCATATTCGGCGCGAGCCCGTGGGGATGATCGTGTTGCCGTTGCTGTCGGTCTTCTTGATGGGGTGGCCGTTCGGCTACGCGAGCGCACCGTACAGCGTCGAATGGGCGAGGAAATATCCGAAACGCGCCGGGTGGATGGCCCTCGCGGGCCCCGCGGCAAATGCGCTTCTCGTCCTGTTGTCGTTTGCGGCGATCCGCGCCGGCGTGGCCGCCGGTCTGTTCTATGCGCCGCCGTCGGTCACATTCGATTCCGTGGTGGCAGCCACGACCTCCGGTTTATGGGGGGCCATAGCCACGCTCCTGAGTATCTCGCTGTCGCTAAACATACTGCTCGCCGTGTTCAACCTGCTGCCGTTTCCCCCGCTCGATGGTAGCGGGGCCATCCCGCTTCTTCTCAGCGCAGAGCACACGCGGAAGTATCAAGAGTTTCTGTGGAGTAAGCCGGGCATCGGTTGGATCGGGATCTTGATCGCGTGGCAGTTGTTCGGCTATGTGTTCGACCCCGTTTGGGTCGGCATCGTAAACCTGCTCTACCCAGGCGTTAGCTACGGCTGATTGCGCGGCGGGGTGAGCCAGGGCCTCCGAGCAGCGCCTCGACGACACGCTGGCCCGGAAGCCCTGTGGCTCCGCAGGATCTAGCGCTTGGGCCCAGTGGGCATCTTCTTCGCGCCCTTCTTGATCAGTACGGGGCCCTTCCTCTTTTTCGCGGCCGGCTTCTTCGCGGCCGGCTTCTTCGCGGCCGGTTTTTTTGCGGCCGGTTTCTTTGCGGCCGGTTTCGCGGCCTTCTTCATCGCCATTCGGTGACTCCCCGGTAAAAAAGTGTGCGTTGGCTGTTCCACCCGATGGTGGAGAGCTCTCAGGTTGAATTCAACCTACGTCACGACCTAGCAACGCGCGCGCCAACGACGACCGATGATCGTTCAACTCGTTGTAAGACAATGCGTTGTAACGTTGTCGTCCGAAGACGATTTGCCTTAAGTTCGGAACTTGCATACCGATATTGTCGACTCTAGATTCTCGTTCGGCTCTAATTTACCGATGAAACTTCGCGTGTTGTGCCCGATCTCGTCCCCCGCGCTAGCGCGGCGGATCGAGCGCCTCGTCGCCTCTCCGCACCGAATCGTGCAGATGGAGGCGGCCAGCGCCGAACTGTGGGCGGGTCTCACCGGGGCCAGTGTCGACGTCATCGTCGTGTCCCCGGAGGACTTACCCTTTTCGTTCGCGCAGTTCCTCAGATCTTTGGATGGTCTCCCTGATCGTCCCGGGGTGATCATCTTGACGCCGGAGGCCGATCCCGAGGTGCACGCCAGATTCTTGGCGGACGGGGCCGCGGGCGTCGTCTATACGCGGCTGTCAGACCCGATCTTGAAGGGCGTGTTTCACTCTCTGCTCAGCCGCGTCCAGGTAGAACAGGCCGCGCGCGGGGACGACGCAGACCTGGACACGCGAGCCGATCTTACGGACTTCGTCACCCACAGCCTCGCCATGCGCGAGCTGCTTTCCATGGCAAGTCGGGTGGCGGCCGCCGACACATCGATCTTGATTCTCGGAGAAACGGGCGTTGGCAAGGAGTGGCTGGCGAGGGCAATTCACGCTCGCAGCCGACGCGATACGGGGCCCTTTGTGGCGGTAAACTGCGCGGCCGTCCCCGAGGGGCTCATGGAGAGCGAGTTGTTCGGCCACGTCGAGGGGGCCTTTACCGGGGCGCTCCGCTCGCGGCGCGGACATTTCGAATTGGCCCATACGGGGACGCTGTTCCTCGACGAGATCGGGGAGCTACCGGTCGGGCTCCAACCCAAGCTCCTTCGCGCTCTGCAGGAGAAGCAGATCATGCCGCTCGGTGCGGAGGCCGAGATCCCGTTTGACGCCAGAATCATCGCCTCCACGAACCGGGACCTGGAGCAGGCAATCGCACAGAGCGAGTTCCGAGCAGATCTCTTCTACCGCATTGGTGTGGTTACGCTTACGGTGCCGCCCCTGCGCGACCGGCGCGAGGACATTCTGACGCTCGCGGATCATTACCTCAAGCGTTTTTCGGTCGAACTCAGTCGGGGTACGGAGCGAATCGGCGGTGCGGCCCGGCGCGCACTACGCTCGTACGATTGGCCAGGCAACGTGCGAGAGCTGATCAACGTGATGGAGCGAGCGGTACTCCTCGCCCAAGATGAGGAGATCGGGCTCCTGGATCTGCCGGCTCCGCTCCATCGGCAGCCCATTTCGAGCGCCGCCGGACGCAGAACCGGCGCACGCTTTGAGGACGAGTGGATGAACGGGTCTCTGGAGAGCCTCCGCTCGGAGGTCTTTTCGCCGTTAGAAAAGGAGTACCTCATCCGTCTCCTTCGCGAGTGCGAAGGCCGCATCGGTGAAACGGCGACGCGCGCGGACCTCGATCCGCGCACGCTTTACAACAAGATGCGACGCCACGGTCTGACGAAGGAGGAGTTTAAGGTCAAGAACCGGAATCGATAGCCCGATTCGTTCGGTAATCATGTTCCGAAATAGATGGTTTCCGATACGGCGGTGATCGGCCTACATCGTTGCAACAGAAGAGCTTGGGCGTGCGCGGGGTCACCGGCACTTTCGTTGCTCCTCTACGCCCGGGGAAGCGCGCGAGGGGTTACGAGCCGGAGGACAGGAGGAGTTCAGAGATGGGCGCAGAAGATCGGCTGTATTCGTACGATTCCGACGACGACGACAGCCTCGATTCGGAAGATGAATTGGATTCGACCGATGACGCGGATGACGAGGGTTGGGAGTCAGGCGCCTGGGAGGATGACGTCTGGCGGTCGAAGAGCGTGTCTAAGAAGCGTAAGTGGAACGCTCCGTTTGACGAGGATGACGATGATGATGATGACGACGACTGGGACGACGACGACGACTGGGACAACGACGAAGAAGAGTAGGCCTTCGCTCTAGCAGCAACCGTCCGGACCGCAGCAAAGGTCGCCAGCTTCGATGGTCGCGTCGTACTCGAGACCTTTCGACTGACGCGGATGACGGGTCGCCGTTTGAGAACAGTCGAAGGGCTTGGCGTCTTCCAGCCGAATCCCGAGCCTCGGTTCAACGGTGTCGAACTGTCCTTCGTACGGCGCTCGCTGGTATAGGTGATAGGTCTTGTCGCACACGGCGTAGCGAACACCGCGCGTCATGCGGTGTCCATCGTCGTCAACCACCTCTTTGAACGGGCCCCGATAGATCACCGCTTGGTTTCGCTCCCAGCATGGTCCTTCTTTCCCCTTGAAGGCCTCGATCGTCATCGATCGGAACTCGATCCCGTCCACGGTCTGCCAGACGTCGCTCTGTCGCTCTACGATTTGCACCCCGTGGAACCCCGCGTTTTCGAACGCTTCCAGAAATCCGGTCTCGGTCATGGCCCCCGAGATGCACCCGGACCAGAGGTCAGAGTCGTCTCGAAGGTGAGCCGGCACGGCTTCGTCGGAGACGATGTCCGAGATCACGGCGCGGCCGGTATCGCCTAGCACGCGATAAATCTCCCGGAACATCTGCGTCTTTTGATCGTGATCCACGAGGTTTAGCACACAGTTCGACACCACCACATCGACCGAGCTACTGGCAATCAGGGGTTCCGTGCGGCGTAATCGATCCGCCGTGGCATTCGCCGCGGCGAGGCCTTCGGCGCTGGACGCGGGGGTCTTGGCCAGCGCTTCGTCAAGTCGGTCGAGATCGAGTGCGAGGTCTTGGATGCGGCCGCGGCGGAACTCGACGTTCGCATATCCCAAGCGGTCGGCTACGACCGGAGCCGCCGCGGTGGCGACGTCCAGCATTTCGTCCGTCATATCGACACCGATGACACGGCCCTCGGGGCCTACCACCTGAGCTGCGATAAAACAGATCTTGCCGGTACCGCTGCCGAGATCCAGCACGGTTTCGCCGGACCGAACGTACCGACTTGGATCGCCGCACCCGTAGTCGCGCTCGAGCACCTCGGTGGGAATCGCCTCGAGATACTTGGGGTCGTAGTCCACGGGACAGCACAGGGCCGCTTCCTGGGCGCGGGCTCCCGCCGCGTATCGCTCTCGAACGGATCGCTCGACCTGTCCTTCAACTACGTGCATGACTTCTCCCGGTTCGACTGGATCTAGGGTTCATGGTGTCCGTGGCGTCGAATCTTCATGTAACGGTATAGGGCTCCCAGGACCACCAGCGACAGCCCGCCGGCGATGGCAAAACGTAGGTAGCGCTCGATCGTGTTGGCGATGGCCTCGACCTGGTCTGAAAAGATCCAACCCAGACCGGAGTAGACGGTGGCCCAGAGCAGAAGCGCGATCGCATCGAATAAAAGGAATCTCCGCGCCGGGTAGTTCCCGAGCGCGGCAGCTGGGGCGATGAGGTTGCCGGCGCCAGGGACGAACTTCGCCGTAAGGATGTAGCGGCCGCCCATTTGCGCGACCCGAACCCCTACCGCGAGGACACAGGCCTTCTGGTTTGGCGACAGGCTGCAGGCGACCCCGACAAGCTTGTTTCCCTTCCAGCGCGCCAACGAATACCACATGGCATCGGCCGCGAGACCGCCGAGCGCGGGGAGCACGACGACGGCCCATACCGGGAGCACGCCCATTCGTGACAAGCCGCCCGCGGCGACGAGGAAAGGCACGCTCGCGATCGGGACGCCGCCGTACTCGGCGAACCCCAGAACGACCAAAAGGCCGATCCCGTAGCTGTCGATGAGTGAGAGTAACGTCTCCATGCTGCGCCGTGTTCGGGTCTAAAGGGTCCGTGGAGGGCCAACGTCCGGTCGAAACCCGGGGTTCCCCTCCGCCGTGACAACCGGCTCAACGCCATGTCCGTAAACGCGTTTGGTGGTTTTCCACGCCGGCCCGTCGTTGGACGATTGTAACTCAACCGGTCGTGAAAACGTCTCCTAGGTGAAATCGGGTCATTCCCGCGCTTGGCGGAGCCCGGTCTAAGAGACGGAGTCCATGATGAATCGCAATAATGGCGAGCGGCGTATGCCGCTCACACTGATAGACCCGCCGACGGTCGACCCGACTTCGGAGACCTCGGCGGCGGGCGATCTCGGATCGCTGCGTCGGCCGGAGTTGAGCCTTTCCGCGTTGGCCAACGAACTGGCAGAGGCGGTCGTCCATCTGGAGCGTGCTTCGATGGCCGCGAAGGGAACCGGCTTCACCGGGCGCGTGAGAGATGCGTTCGACGAAGTGGACAAACTGCAGCGGAGCGCGTCGGAAGAGTTCGGCCGCAAAGTCGGCGATCGGCTCGGTCGAGAGGCGCAGTGGCGCCGACGGCGCGGTGTAGACGTCGACTAGGCTTTGTCCCCCGCTACCGCTTGCCACTCCGCGAAAGCGGCGGGGGCCGCGGTTTCAAACGAGCGGCGAACGGGCTTCCACCCGAGCCAGCGCGCAGCCGTGGCCGCGAGGTGTTGATCTAGGCACATCGCGTCCGCGACAGGGCCTATCTTCTCGCGCGCTGCGTCGAGCGAGATCGAAGTCGTCGCCCCTCCTCCTCCGGCCGCCTGGCTCGCGGCAGCGGCCACGGTCGCGACCGCGAGCGGCCGCCCGTCTACGGCTTGAACGACACCGTGGTGGCGGGCTTCCACCGCGATCCGATAGATCGCGGCGAGATCGTCGACGTGGATCATCGACCAGTGGTTGGTCCCATCCCCGACGTACGCTGCTGCGCCGTCGCGCTGGGCCGTGGCGAACATCCTCGCAGTGAGACCGCCGGCCCCTCCATACACGACGCCGGGACGGAGCACCGTTGCTGTGCGTCTCGCGCCGGCTTGGGCGAGGGCCTTGGACTCCTGCGCGACACGCCAAGCCACAATGCTGGCCGGATGGTCCGTCGGCGCGTCGTCGTCGAACACTTCGCCCTTGGTGTCTCCTACGACCCAGCACCCCGAGGTATACACGAGGTGGGACCCGGCGTCTGCGGTCGCGGCGAGCAGCGTGTCCAGCGCCGTCACATCACCGTCGACGGCGGCCCGGTAATCGAAGGCCGCATGCACGACGGCGTCGGCGCGAGACGCCGCCTCTAGATAGCTGGATCCGTCGAGCAGATCGCCGTCATGCGGCAGGGCGCCGAGCGCGCTCAACTGCGCGCGTTTCTCCGGCGACCGGTTGAGCGCCACGACCCCATGCCCCGCTCGCTTCAACTCTGCGATCAAGGCGCGGCCAATAAACCCGGTGCCCCCCGTGAGAAAAATCTCCATGATTCCGTCCGGGGGCTAAGGCACGAGCTTCGTCGCGAAGTCACCGCCGCGGAACACGGAAATGTCGTCGAGATCGATGTGTCGTTGGAGCGCACTCAGGATCTGCTCCGCGGTCAGCGCTTCGATCGCAGCTTCCTGTTCCGACGTAAACGAGAGGGGTCGATCCAGGAACAGACTGTTGGCGAGCATTCCGGCGATCGCGCCGTCGCTCGAGCGCCCGTTCTGCTGGGCGTCCAGATAGCCGCTCTTGGCCGCTTCGATTTCTTCGGCCGTGAACCCGGCTTCGAGGGCGCTCGCCATCTCTTCCCGAAACGCCTCGACCACCCGGTCTCCGTTCTCGGGCGCGAAGATCGCGAAGGCGAGAAACGCCCCGGTGTCATCGATGGGGGGGGCTGAAAACTGGGACCCGATGCTGTACGAGAGCCCTTCCTCGCCGCGAATCCGCGTCGCCAGTCGCGAGTTCAAGAATCCGCCGCCGAGCATGTAGTTGCCGAGTACGAGCGCCGGATAATCCGGGTGATCATCCCGCATCTGGATCCCCGTGGTGGCGATCATGATCGCGTTCGTTTTATCCGGGGTTTCGATATCGACTTCGACCGTCTCCAACTCCTGATGCGCGGCGTCGACACGCGCGTAAGGCTCGGGGCTCGTCCAATCGCCGAACAACTCCTCGACGATCGGGCGAATCTCAGCCGGGTCGAAGTCGCCGACAATCGAAAGAGTGCCGCCTTGAGCACCCGCAAAAGACTGCCAAAAGGCGCGAGCTTCCTCGAGGGTCGCGGCTTCGAGGCGACCGATTTGTTCCTCGAACGTCGGTACGTAATCGGGGTGGTCGGTAGGTCGCGGGGTCAGGTGGCGTTGAAACGCGATGCTCACGAGGGCCTGCGGCTCTGATAACTGGCTCTCGATCCCCGAGAGCCTCTCTTCCCGAAGCAAGTCGAACTCGGCTTGATCAAACGCCGGCTCACGTACGATCTCTCCGGCCATCCGCAAGACCGCAGCGAGGTTCTCGCGCACCGTGGTGAAGGAGCCGCCGGCGGACTGGGCGCCTCCGCCGATCCCGCCCTGTGCCTTTAGACGGTCGAGTTCGTCCTGAAGGTCCTGACGCGAGCGACTCTGGGTCCCACGCATCAACATCCCGGCGGCCAGCGATCCGGCCGTGGCCTTCCCCATGAGCGTCGATTCAGTGCCATACCGAAGAGACAAACTCATGTTTACGGCTTCGCCGCGATTTCGCTTTGGTAAGAACGCGACCTTGAACCCGTTGGCCAGCGTAAAGCGCTCCGTGCGCGCGTCGATGTTCTCGGGCGATGGATCGAACGCTTCCCCTTCTGCTACGGCTTCTCGACCCGTGTAGCTCGCGACCAACGCCGCCACGTCGGGCGGCGCCGGGATCTCGGCTCGGAGCGGTGTCTCGGCGACGGGATAGAAGTATCCGATCGTCCGGTTGGTCGGCTTGAAGTAGGCCTGCGCCACCTGATGAACGGCGTTGGCCGTGACGTCCCCGATCCGATCGCGGTGGACAAAGAACAACCGCCAATCGCCCATCGCCGCCCATTCGCTGAGCTGCAGAGCCATGCCCTGCGGATTGTTGAACGCGAGTTCTATCCCAGAAAGGAAGTCGGTCTTGGCGCGATCGACCTCCTCCACCGTCGGCGGGGCCTCGACCATCTCATCGAGCGTCGCCAGCATCGCATCCGTGGCGATTCCGAGGTCGTCTTCCTGACGAACCGTCGTCGCGACCATCAGGAGTCCGGGCTCGTTCTGCTGCCACCCGAAGGCGAAGGCGCTCGCCGCCAGACCGGGCTCGACAAGGTTCTTGTAGAGTCGACCCGCGGGCTGCGTGCCGAGGATGTGAGACAGCACGTCGATCGCCGCGTATTGGTCGTGAGATCCGGGCGGAATGTGGTAGGCCGCGAGCGCGACCTGGACGTCGCCGACGCGACGAAGGGTGACGCTGCGCTCGCCATCCTGCGCCGGCTCGGCGGTATAGGTCGTAAAGAGTTGATTCGAGCCCGTCCGTTCCGGACGCGGAATCGGTCCGAACTTTTGCGCAACCAATTCGAGCGCCCGCGAGGCTTCGAATCGACCCGCGACAACCAACACCGCGTTGTCGGGTTGGTAGTACTTGCGATAGAACGCCTGAAGCCGGTCGATCGGCACGTTCTCGATATCCGCTCGCGCGCCGATGGTAGAGTTGCCGTAGTTGTGCCAGTCGTACGCCGCAGACATCACTCGCTTCACCAGCACACCCGTGGGGTTGTTCTCCCCTGACTCCCACTCGTTTCGAACCACGGTCATCTCTGACTCGAGGTCCTCCGCCGCGATATAGGAGTTGACCATCCGGTCGGCTTCCAGATCGAGAGCCCAGTCCAGGTTCTCGTCCGTCGCGTTGAGCGTCTCGAAGTAGTTGGTTCGATCCAGGGAAGTCGTTCCGTTGGGAAACGCCCCATGCTCGGTCAGCTCGGCCGGAATATCCGGGTGTTTCGGGCTTCCCTTGAACACGAGGTGCTCGAGGAGGTGAGCCATTCCGGTCTCGCCGTAGCCCTCGTGGCGAGAGCCGACGAGGTACGTGATGTTGACCGTGACTTGTTGCTTACTTTGGTCGGGAAAAAGGAGGAAACGGAGTCCGTTGTCGAGGCGGTATTCAGTGATTCCTTCGACCGTGACGACTTCCGTGACGCCTTCGGGCAGCGCCTGGGCCACCGCGGATGCGGGCGCGCCACCGGCAGCGAGGGCGGTCAAAGCGAGTGCGTTCTTTATCCGTTTCATCGGTTCTCCCAAGGGTACCGTGCCTTTGCGCTCGAATCGGCTCTGGCTCAAGACGTGTGTACCGCTCTCGGATCTCGGTGTGCCCCGGCTGCCGGTTCCAACCCCCAACGACCACGGTGCGTCCTAGATCTGAACTCAACGAATCGAGGGGACCCGTGCGTATTCGAGACTATTTCAAACTTCTGACTCTGATCATCGTCACGCCGACGACGGCATTCGCACAAGGTCGATCCGAGGCGGTGTTGTTCGAGCAATCCTTCGACGTTCGCGCGGGGGGCCAGCTGGAGGCGGATTTCGGAGACATGGACATACAGGTGACAGCGGGCTCGGGCTCGACTGCGACGGTGCGCGTCGTCGCGTGGTCGCGAAATCCGGAATGGGCGCGCGAAGTGTTCGCGAACATGAACTTCGAGGCGGGTGCGGCCGGCGGCGATCTGACGCTTCGCACGCGCGAAGTCCGGATGGACTGGCGCGAGTGGCAGCGAAACGGCGGCGTGGGCTTCCGCGCCGAGGTCACGGTCCCGGGCGAGTACGATCTCGACCTCGAGACCGCGGACGGAGATATCGGCATCGGGAGTTTCGAAGGACGACTCATCGCACATAGCGGAGACGGAGACATCACGATTCGTTCGGCCCGTGGTTCGGCGATCGAGCTTCGGACCGGAGATGGGGATGTGACGGCAGAGTCGCTCACGGCGGACGATATCCAGCTACATACCGGCGACGGGGACCTTTTTCTGGAACGCGTCGCGGGTCCGATCTCAGCGGTAAGCGGCGATGGGGATGTGTCGATGGGCATCGAACGGTTCGAGGGGGTCTCGATCCGGACCGGCGACGGGGACGTGCGGGTCGAAGTGGATGAGGACATCGCGGCAGACCTCGACATCGAAGGCGAAGATCTCGACCTCGCGCGCGGGCTGACCGTCACGGGTCGGGTTCGAGACGGGCGCGTGGCGGGCCAGCTCAACGGCGGCGGGCCTGAACTGCGGGTTCGGACCGGCGACGGCGACGTGACGGTGCGCGCCCGGTAACCGCGGCTCAGCCGCGTGCGGTAATCGAGCAGCGGTTGCCGTTTGGGGGACCCGCCCTCGAGTATGGGGGCATGTCTAGACGAGCCTTTACTGTCGAGGGGGCGGACGCGCTTCTCCCCCACGTCCGCGCAACGCTCCGCCGCATCACGGCGGGACAAGAAGCTGCACAGCGCCGCGTGGACAAGATTGCGGTCCTCGATGCGCTTTGGGGCGACGCGGTTCTCGACCCGTCAAACCCGGACCACCACGAGCTCGAGGCGCACCGGGCCGGTCTGAGCCGGATTCACCGCGCGATCGCGCGCCTGATCCAGGATCGTCTCACGAATGTCGGGATCCGACTCCCCGCTGGCGGGCTGGAGCACGGCTTGGTCGACTTTCCCACCACCCTCGACGGCCGGTGGATCTATCTCTGCTGGCACGCCGGCGAAGAAGAGGTCGGGTATTGGCACGAGACCGGCGCCGGCTTCGGGGGCCGAGTTCCCATCACCGGAGAAGTCGCTGCCCGGTTGGGACTGCAAGAAGACCCCGCGCTCGGAGATGACTCGGCGCTGGACTTCTAAGCTCCGCGGCCACGGCAGCGCGGCGCGAGTGCTCGCGGGTGGGCGTCAGTCGCCCGTCACGACGTAGCGCTCCTTGACTCGACGATCGCGCGTGCCAAACGGTCCGGTACCATTGTCGAAGACCTCGACCTCGATCGCGTCGGAGCCAAACAGTTTCGAAACCTCGCGGAAGTCTTGATTGACGTCGCGGAGTCGGTCATAGAGAAGCGATCCGAGTTCGGACTCGGCGATGTTCTTCGAACCGGCGCGCGCTCCCCCCGCCGCAGTGTCATCCTGCGGAGCGCGCTCGAGTCGGATCACGAGTCTCTTGGCGAGCGACTCATCTTCCATCACCTGAAGCTGGAAGCTGGAGTAGGCGTCCCCGAGCGCGGGTGTCTCGTGCAAGATGGTCTCGAGATCCGTGGTAAAGATCTTACAACCGTAGAACGGCACACTCAGGTCGTTGCGACCAAACACATATAGGAACGACAGCCCCGGAGCCGGATCGGCGAGACCTGCGAGCTCGACCCCCCGCTTCGCTAGAGTCGTTTCTACATCGCGATAGCGCAGCGTCCCCCCGAGATCCCTGAGGTTGTATCGGATCTTTGGTGCGACCGAGTCGCGCCTCACCACCGTAAACACCAGCTCGCCTTCGTCCGTCGTCTCGACCAAGTAGTCGAACGGGTTGTACTGAAAGATCATCGGAGGCCGCTCGCGGCCGAACAGTTCGCGACTCAGTTCCGCGTTTCGCCCGCAGAGCTTTCGAAGCTCGATCGAGAGGTCCGTCTCCCCCGCCAAATTGATCTCGAGATCGGACGCGCCGTACGACGAGATGACGGTGCTGAACGTGGCCTCGAAGAAGTCGCGTAGCCCTTCCGAGCACCCTTCGCCACC
The DNA here is from genome assembly GCA_029262175.1 of Gemmatimonadota bacterium. Lineage (GTDB taxonomy): Bacteria > Gemmatimonadota > Gemmatimonadetes > Palauibacterales > Palauibacteraceae > Palauibacter. The sequence goes on along the minus strand of JAJCZV010000070.1, from coordinate 43,121 downwards.
CGTGATCAGGTGTAAGTCGAAGTCATCGAGATCGAGTTCGGTCGTGTCCAGCCAATCCTTGATGAAGGGCGGATAGCCGGCGAGCACGTACCCGTACCCCGGGCCGAACAAGGACAGCGTATTCTCGAGCTTCGACTTATCGGGCCCGATCGACTTGAGAATCGCGATGTCCACGATCGCCATCGACACGTTCATCCCGGTCGCCCAGGGACCGAGCGCGAAACAATTGAGAAAGACGAGCGGGCGATCTCCGAAACGGAGACGATACGAGTGATGGAGAAGCCGGCGCGTCGAGCCGCGTTCGGCTCGACCCCGCACCCAGTTGTTGGGCGTGCCACTCGAGCCCGACGACTCATCGATCACGACCCCACGTGCGGGGATTCGCCCGCCGTGACACCGCGCCTCGATCGAATACTGTTTTACGTAATTCTCTTTTGTGGTGATCGGAAGCATCGCGAAGTCGTCCGGACCCGAGATGGCGGGATCACCCCGCTCTCGAAGAAACTCGCGATAGGCGGGACACTCCCGGCGCCCCTTTCGATAGGCTGCGTAGGCGCGCGCCCGGCCAAGACGTTCGATCGCCGGCTGAAGCGCCGGAGCGCCCCATATCTTGTAGATGTTCGGACTGCGCAGCCCTGGTAGTCGAAAGATGCGCAGGACGAACTCGACGAGATTCGCCAACCCCACCGCGACCGAGTCAGTCAACCAAGATCTCCTCCAAGAAGAGTCGCTCGCTGCGAGCGGGCGTCTCGGTTACGCCGACGCGAAACACGATCCACGGTCGTGCAATTCCGGTCGTCGCGCGAAACGCTGTCTGAGCGGTCTCGTTGGTGATTAAATTCCCGAACGGATGAATGCGAAGACCGTGCCGAGTAAGCACCAACCAGAGACGCATCAGACATCGACCCGCCTTTAGCGCGGCTTCAGCATCCCAGAATGGACCGTCGAGAACCATCAGACGCGGGACTCCTCCCAAGCGACGCCGATACTGGGCTCGGACCAACCACCCGACGAGGGGCGTTTTCGCGACGCGCGGAAACCGACCGAGAAGCCTCATTTCGTAGCCGGGCATCGCCATACAGCGTGCAGACAGCCCATCGCGTTTGTTCTGCTCGTCTCGTCGGCTCGCTCGGAACCAACTCACGATCTCGCGGTGATAGGAAGGGGTGTTCAGGTCCTCGACGACGGCGGCGAGGTTGAGCCGCATGATCTCTGTGACCTGAGCGTCGGTCTCGAGAAGGTGAACGCGGAGTCCTCCGTTTGACGCTTCCGTTTGCAGTTCGTCGAGTGCGGGCTGTTGGATCGGAGCGGGCCTGGGCGTAAGACGCGAGGTACGGCGATCCAGAAATAGCTGGTCAGGGAACCCCGGGTTGCCCGGGAACCCCGGGTTGCCCGGGAACCCGGCGGTCGCTCCGCCACCGGAGGACAGCGTAAGCCCGGCCACGAAGACGAGCGAATCTTCCTCGTGTGTGTGCGCGCCGTCGTGCGATGCAGCCTGGCGAACGACTTCGGCGTCGAAGCCTTCAACGTCGAGACGGAGGTTTCGATTCAATGCCAGACAGGACAGCGACTCGACGAACATGCCGAGCGCGGCGACGACGAAACAACCGGTCAGATCTTCGTCGGGGAGTGCCCTGGTTCGATCCAGAAACAACTCCGCAGTCGGTCCGCCCGAAAGGCGAACCTTCCACGGTTGGGTGTTGTGAGGAGACGGGGTCCAGCGCGCGAGATCCAGTACCTCTCGCCACAGCGTAGCCCAATCGTGCGCACCGTCGTCGGTAGACATCGACTCCGGTTTTCGGCTCACATGTTTTCGATCATCGCTTGTCCAAATTCGCTGCACTTGAGCAGCGTCGCGTCGTCCATTAGCCGCTCGAAATCGTAGGTCACGCGTCGTTGACCGATTGTCTTCTCGAGTGAATCGACGATGAGTTTCGCCGCTTCCTTCCAACCCAAGTAACGGAACATCATTTCGCCGGAGAGAATCACGGACCCGGGATTTACCTTGTCCTGTCCTGCGTATTTCGGTGCGGTCCCGTGCGTGGCTTCGAAGATCGCCTGACCGGTCTCGTAGTTGATGTTTGCGCCGGGCGCGATGCCGATGCCCCCGACCTGAGCGGCGAGCGCGTCCGAGAAGTAATCGCCGTTCAAGTTCATGGTGGCGATCACGTCGTACTCGGCCGGCCGCGTCAAAATCTGTTGCAGAAACGCGTCCGCGATGACGTCTTTGATGAGGAGCCCATCGGCCGTCTTGCACCAAGGACCGCCGTCGATTTCCGTAGCCCCGAACTCCTGCTTCGCCACCTCGTATCCCCAGTCGCGGAAGCCACCCTCAGTGAACTTCATGATGTTTCCCTTGTGGACGAGCGTTACGCTCTTGGATCCCTGATCCATGGCGTGGCGGATGGCGGCGCGCACGAGACGCTTGGTCCCCTGCTCCGAGATCGGCTTGATGCCGATGGAGCTGGTGTCCGGAAAGCGGATCGACACGACGCCCATTTCGTCCTGTAGAAAACGGATGACTTTCTGCACCTCGGGAGTGCCCGCCTCCCACTCGATGCCCGCGTAGATGTCTTCCGTGTTCTCGCGAAAGATCGTCATGTCCACGAGATCAGGGGTTCGGACCGGTGAGGGCACGCCCTCGAACCAGCGCACGGGTCGCACGCAGGCGAAGAGATCCAGCTTCTGGCGCAGGGCGACATTGAGCGATCGGATGCCGCCGCCGACCGGCGTCGTGAGCGGCCCTTTGATGGCGACGAGGTGGTGACGGATCGCCGCGAGTGTGTCCTCCGGCAACCAACTCCCGACGGCGTCGTTCGCCTTCTCGCCCGCGAACACTTCGAACCAGACGATCTCTCGGTCGCCGCCATACGCTTTCGCGACCGCGGCATCGAATACGGCGCTCGCGGCGGCCCAAATGTCGGCGCCGATGCCGTCGCCTTCGATAAACGGAACGATGGGTCGGTCAGGGACACTCAAGACGCCGTCGTCCATCGTAATCGTATCCCCGGAGGCGGGGGGCGTCAGATCTTTGTATTGAGGCGCATTCATCTCGATCACGTTGGTTTGGCGTTGGAACGGGGCGCGGCGGGTGGGACTCGGCGCGGCGCTTGTGCCTCGAGCTTCCGCGCGAGACGCTTTTGCTTCGTGCTCGCGCACGAGGCAAGAGAGTACGACGGGTGAACGACACGGACAATCGGTTGGGCGGTAAACGGGGGGCCGGTTCGTGACGTCACACCCCAGACCACTTGGAGGGAGCGAGCTGCCGCCGGTGCAAGGACTCTCGTTGAAACGAGACTGGGACCCGGCCGATGTCGACCGACTCGCGCAGCGGGCCGCGACGGGGGATGAGGACGCCTTCGAAGCGCTCGTGCGGCTGGTCTACCGTCGGATTTACCGCTGGGCGTTGGTGCGAGTGGGCGATCCCGACGACGCCTCAGACGTGACGCAGCGGGTGCTTGTTCGGCTCCACGCGAAACTCGAAAGCTGGGAAAGAAGGGGGAGGTTTTCGACATGGCTCTACCGCATGACGGCGAACGAGGCCTCCTCCTGGTCGAGACGCGCAGCGAGGCGCGCAGCTTGGCTACGCCCGTGGTCTGGAGAGGCGGCGGGCCGATCAACCCACTCGGCCAACATCGATCAGGAGCGGCTGGTCGACCTCGTGAGGACGTTCTTCATGGACCTACCGCCTCGTCAGCGCGAGGTGCTCGATCTGGTCGATTTTCAGGGGTTCTCTCCCGGTGAGACGGCGGAGATGCTGCAAATGAATCCAAGCACGGTTCGCGCGAACCTGCTCAAGGCCAGACGGTCGCTCCGGAGCCGCATCTTGGAGGAACGACCCGATGCGCTGGAGCTGCTCCCATGAGGTGCGAGACGGCGCTAGAGCGCCTTCTCGACGGCGAAGGACCTCGCGTGGACGAGGCTCCGGATCTAGCGGGGCATCTGAGCGATTGTACCAGATGCCGCGCGACGGCCGACAGAATCGGCCAATCGCTGGAGGGTCTCGCGCTCGAGCTCGATGCGACCGTAGGCCCGTTCGCCGAAGCGGAGGCCGTCCGCTTGGCGTCCGCAGACAGAGCCCGAGCTCCGAAACGGCGTGTAGTCTGGGCCTTTCCGCGTTTGCATAGCCGGTGGAACTGGGGGCCCGCGGTGGCACTTGTCGCGATCACCGCCCTGATCTGGGTGTCGAATCGCGCCCCTACGGCCGCCGACGCGTGGTCCCCGAACGACCCGACGGCCGATATCGAGCCTGTTCTTTCGGTCCAAGCGCCCGAAGGGGCCCGGATGGCCGTGTTTCAAACCCAAAACCCAAAGATTTCGGTGGTCTGGCTCTACTGACCCGAAGTCCAGTGACCCGAAGTCCAGTCACGTAGACGGAGGAAACCATGCTGAGCAGCCTCTTGAGAAGACGGAAAACGAGCGGGGCCACGCTGGCCGCTTGCTTCATGCTCCCAGCGCTCGGGCTGGGGCTTTGCGACGACAACCCGACGGTGGCCGTGCGCACTTTCGAGCTTCAGTACCTCGAGCCAGGAGAGGCCATGCAGATGGTCGCTCCCTACGTGTATGCGGAGCGGAAGGGGTCTCCGGGCCTTGTAACGGGCTTCAACGGCGGCATTACGGTTAGGGAGACCCCTGAGGCGCTGGCCCGAATTGCAGAGCTGATCGAGCTCTACGATCGGGCGAAGCCCGGGGTTCGGCTCCGATTCCAGGTCATCGAGGCGAACGGTTTTGCCGAACGGGATGATCGAATCGCCGAGGTTCAGGCCGCCTTGGACGAACTGTTCCGGTTCGAGGGGTACCGGCTGCTGACGGAAACGCCGCTGGCCCTGATGGAGGGCACCTCATCCTCGCAGAGCTTCGATGTGGACGGCCGTCAGTTCCAGATCCAAGCGACGTTGGAGCAGGTTCGCGGGTCAGGAGATCGCGGATCCGTCGAGTTGATCGTGGGGCTCGGGGAGTTTGGAGACGGGTACGGTCCCAGCATCAACACGACCATGGCCGTGCCGGTGGGGCAAACCGTCGTACTGGGCAGCGCCAAGGCCCGGGGGAGGGCGACCCTGATCCTGACCGTGCGACCGGAGTTTGTCGAATTGTCTGAGGGGAACGAGCGTTAGGGAGCGCGTCTGGGAACCTTGCGGAGCCGGCGAACGCCTAGGGGGAGGGGGTCCGGACATCGAGCGACAAACGGGGCTGGTATACGATGTATGTGATGTATACACCGTATACGTCGCTGCCAGAAGCTGCTGAGGACGTCGTGGAGAGGTCCCTGGCGAAACCAAGCATCGATCGCACAACCGCTTGCTGGACCTCCTTCGGGTTGCCCTTCGAGTTGCCCTTCAGGTTGCCGGCAGGGAACTGGCCGGCGGATGGCGTGTTGTTCCTCCCAGAAGGTCGAACCTGGAGTGGAGGAGAATCATGCACGATCGAAGAATCGCGAGTTGGTGGGCCGCAGGGGCCGTTGTGCTATTAGGTGCCTGCGCAGCAGCTGACGAAGCCGCCGACGCGCCGGCAGTCGAAGCCGCCCCCCCCGCTGCACCGGCTGCAGTGGTAAGCGCCTCCATGCCCGGGACCGAAGACGCCGGCGCCCTCTGGGCGCACCTGAAAGACGAGGGCTACACGAGCTGGAACCTCTGGCCGGGCAAAGGCGAGCACTACCCGGGCGGGGCTCCACACGGCGCGACGCTCACGACCTACCTCAACGGGACGGCGGCGCGGGCCTTGGACCAGGGTGCGGCGTCGATGCCGGCCGGCTCGATCATCGTCAAAGAGAATTACATGCCGGACGGGGCCCTCGCTGCGATCACCACGATGTACAAAGTGACCGGGTTCAATCCGGAGGCCGGCGACTGGCATTGGGTGAAGTACCTCCCCGACGGCTCGGTAGATGGCGGTGGGACGATGCATGGGATCATCCCGGGCTGTATCGGCTGCCACACCGGCAAGGCCGACAACGACTACATCTTCACGAGTAACCTCGGCTCGATGTAGCCGGTCGCGATCTGGATGACCGCTCGCAGTCGGGGTGGTTTGAATGAAGACGGGCGAGCGCGGTGGTGGCCGTGCTCGCCCGTTCTTCATTGGGTCAAGCCGTCAGCGAACCGGGACGAGCTGTAGACCGACCACGAGCGTCCAATCGCGCTCCAGCTGCGGACCGTCGAGACTGCGGTAGAAGGGCACGAGCCCTTCGACCGCGACACGGAACGCGTTGGCTCTCGGCACATAGAAGTTGAGGCTCAGCCCCGCTTCGAGCGTCGTACCGCCTCGCAAGTCCGGGCGCGCCGTCGGCACCACAGCGGGATTCACACTCCCGGCGGGGTCTGCTCCTTCGATGTTGGCCACATCGGTCGCCTGCAACCGCAGCGAGGCCGACAGGTTCCGACTCAAGAGGCGTCCCCACCACGCGGTGCCAAAGAACTGGTCTCCCAGGGTCCAGTCACGGTCGTTCGTTCCGAGTCTGACGGTCGCGCCGCTCTGTGCGCCCCAGGACCAGTCGCCTGTCTGCCCCAGCCAGGTCAACGCGGGCATCAGATCCACCGTCCCGGACCCCACCTGCATGGGATAGGGCAACTGCACCTGGTTGCCCATGCTGGTCGGAAGGACGCCTTGCTCCTCGATCGAGCCCGTGGGGAGACTGACAACTGCGTTGAGATGAAGCGATTGCTGGGACCAGTCGGCGAGCCCGATCATCGCGCCGACTTTCGCGTCGCCGACACCGCTCGACTCCGTCGTGAACGTGGCGCCTGCTCGAGTCTGGTGATCCATCGAGTTGTCCAGGAAGGGCAGCATGCCCATCAGAGTGACTCGTTCTGACGGAGCAAACATGGCGCCGAACATGAACATATTCATGGGCATCTTCGTGGGAGTGACCATGAAGTCGTTGCCGGTCGGAGAGACGATGTCCGCATCGCTCAAACCGGTCGTTCCGTCGCGACTCCCCTCCATCGACATGTACATGTAGCGGGCGGATAGCATGACCTCGCCCTTTTCGTGGCGGTGATCGCCCATGACCCCGATCGGGGCATGGCTATCCGCTCGAGACGGGCTCCACTGAGCCGTGACCGGGGCTACGAACAGGCCCGCCATCAGGGCCACGAGGCCCACCGTTCTGCTTCGAGTCAAATCGTGCATCTATCTCTCCAGTATCGAGCCGCACGATGGTCGGAGATGGACGTGTGGTCTGTGTGACCACGCGCATCTGCCCACCGATCGTAGACCGCGGCCTTGTGTTTGAATGGGATTGAACTCGGATGCCGAGGCCCGACGGGGCCCGGCTTCGAGCGGCTTTCAAACGGAGAGCTAGGCGGGTGGAGGCTGCGCGAGAGGCATCAAGAACGGTGTCGGATCGCTCGGGACCACGTCGCGTGGTGCCCGATCTGATCCCTCGGACGTGGTGGCCGCAAACCAGTGCGACGATGAGCTGGGTGGTCCCAGGCTGGGCGCGCAGCAGGTGACGCACGTGCCCAGACAGTCGCACGGCCCTTCGGGGTCGCCACCCTGATGGTGTTGGGGCGAGGACTTCGCCGGCTGTCCGATCGCGTCGTCCGAGTGCCCCTCGTGTGACGATGCGATGCTCTCGTGACCGTGTTCAGGACATGGGTGAAGCGCCGCACCGGGGCCGACGACGAAAGCGAACCCGACGCAGACGAGTGCGGAGACAGCCTTCAGGTCGCTCCGGCGTCGAAGCGTGGCATGTCCTCGTCGCATCATCGGACTAGTTGCCGGGCCACACTTGGGTCATCTCGCGGCCGTCGCGAAGCCAGTAGATCTGCGCTGAACCGCGCTGAACGGCTTCGACCAGGTCTTGGACCTCCAGTGTGGCTACGTCGCCGGCGCGAACCACGAAGTCTCCGGATCGCAGCCCCACGCGCGCCGCCGCGGTGCGCGGCACGACACGCAGTACGAGGAGTCCAGATCGGTGTTCGTGCCGTCGGACGGCTTCGAATTCCGCGCCCCCGAACGAACGACTAAAGCGCACGGCCAGTCCGGCCTCCTCACGACCGATCTGCGCCATCGAAGACAATCGCTGGCGGAACTCGCGCGAGGAGAGCTGCGCGCGCACGCGGTCGAAGACTTGAAGCGCGCTGGTGGCGCTTTCGTAGGTGGACTCGGTCATCTGCTTCAGATCGCCCAGGAGCTCCCGACGGAGCTCGGGCAGTTCGACGAACACGTCCTCGTCCAGCGACGCGACGCGGAGCTGACCGTTCACATACCGCATCGCCGCCGGCTCGATCCGTACATCTTCACCCTCCGTATCTCGAACCGTGAGCGCGAACGAGACGTTGTCGCGCCCTTGAGGCTCCGTGAGGCGAAAGACGAAGACGCGCGGACCCGACGATCGATCCGCCACGACCCCCATAGGCCGCCCCAACATGGGGACTTGGTCTGCGTTTGAGGGACGGTTGTCGGGTAACACTTGAGCGAAGTGTCGGTCGCCCCCACGCAGGACATCGACGCTGATAGGCGTCCCGGCGCGAATCGATGAGACGAGACCGCCCCAGTTTTGATAGTCGATCTCTTCGCCGTTGATGGCGATGATCTGGTCGCCCAGCTGCAAACCGCCCGATGCCGCCGGTCCACCTTCCTGCATCTCGTTGATGTTGAGCACGAGATCACAGGTCTTCCACTCTTCCTGCGTGTCCCAGGTGCACTCGTATCGCTGCTCGACGCGCACGCCAATCCAACCGGACGGCGCGTTCTGGACTCCGGCCAGGGGTACCGCCGCGACGACGCCGAACACCAACGCGGTCATGCCTCCAGCACGGATCCCTCGTCCGCGCGCGACGGGCGCGGTCAGCCGATTTACCACGTCAGGACGCCATCTCTTCGTACCGAAGCCTGTAGTTCCTCTTCGAGCCGGTCGCGTTCTTCGACGAGTTCGACGAGATAAGCGCTGGCCAGCGGATCACCAGGGCTTTCGTCGAGCTGGTCTCGGAGCGCCCGGATAAACCCTTCGAGTCTCGCCAGACGCTGGGTCGCCGCGAACGGATCGGGTCCGCCGCGCGGGCCTTCTATTTCTCCACCCATCCCCACCTGCTGCAGCGGGCTGCGCAGCGACTCGAGCTGGGTCAACCCATCGAGCATCGCGCGATTCTCGTTCGAGGATGCGACTACGCCGGGGATGTCCGACCGGTTTCCAGCCTCGTTCGAGGATCCGGCACCCGTAATCTGAAGACCCGCAAACACGCCCCCGGCAAACAGAACGAGCGCCGCTGCGGCCTGCAGCGGTCCCGGAACCAGGAGCCGACCACCCAAGCGCAGATGCAGAGGCACGATCGTCGGATCCGCGGCTGAGGCGGCCTTGTCCAGCGCGGCCTCGATCACGGTCCATTGTCCGAGCGGCGCGTCTTCGTCGCTCAAAGCGGATAGGGCCATCCGCATCCGGCTCAGCCGTTCGAACTCGGCTTGGCAGTCACCACACGACTCCAGGTGCTCTTGCCCAACCGTGTCCAACCAAGGCTCATCCAACAGCGCCGAGATGCGCTCTGTCGTCAGGTGTTCCGTCATCGTTTTATCCATCGTTGCTTCTCATTCCCGTCAATATCTCTAAAGGCGCGCTTGGTCGCGCGTCCCGTCGTTCCCTGTGTCCGCCGGCGAAATGAGCGAGCGCATCCGCGCACGCGCCTTGTGTAGCTGCGACTTCGATGTTCCCGCCGAGCAGTTCAGCGACTTTGCAATCTCTTCATGCGTCCAACCTTCGACATCGTGGAGGACCAGCACCTTCCGATATCCCGGCGGAAGCTGGTCCATCGCGAGTGTCAGCACTCTCCTGGTCACGACCACATCGTCCTGCGCCCGCGACGTACGGGGCAGGTCCGCACCCGCCTCCACCGTATGCCGCTTCGAAGAGCGTCGAAGACGGTTGAGCGCCACGTTGGTCGCCAACCGATAGAGCCACGTCCCGAACGCGGATTCGCCGCGAAACAGGTGGATCTTTTCGAACGCCCGGACCCACGCCTCCTGCGATAGGTCCTCGGCCAGGTGATCGTCGCCGACCAACCGACGCACCACGGTGTAGACCCGCCGCGCGTGGAGCTCATACAGCTCTCCCATCGCAACCCGGTCACCGGCCTTCGCGTCGGCGATCAGTTGACGTTCGTCCAAGCCACTCCTCGTGACGGCTCTGGCTGATTTCATTGGGTTGGATACCCCAATTACCCTGCAGGTTGCCTGCGTTCGAGGGCCCGAAACAGGGCGGGGGTGACGATCCAGACGCAGATGGCCACGGCGAGACCCGCCAGGGCGTCCACACCGTAGTGGAAACGCCCATAGACCGTTCCCAGCGCGAGGGCGATCTCGGGGATCAGGAGGAGCCAGAACCACCGAATATCCTCTCGCGCGGCACCCAGAACCGCGGCCAGCGACGCGGCGATGTGCGAGCTGGGGAATGCCGTGCCCTTGGAGGACCCCCCCTCCAGTAGCGAGTGGACCAGTTGGTAGAAGGTCCCGTCGCTGATCTCGCCGCCGATCCGCACGAACTCGTATCGCGGACCCGCAACCGGAAACACGGCGAAAATCAGATAGCAAACAAAGAACGCGGCCGCGACGCCGAATGCCGCCCGCGCCAGTGCGTCCACGCCCCGCGTCGCATAGGCCCCGATGAGGGCGGCCGGGACGATCGCGTAGTACGCGAAGTAGGCGAGGTGAAGCGTTTCGGAAAAGGGAAGCCAAGGCAGCCAGACGCTGAGGTCCATGCTCGGCTGGCCGCCAAAAAGAGCGGCATCCCAGTCCTGCATCATCCCGTCAAAGAACCGGTCCGTGAAGAACCGATTGAGCGTGGCGAGTTCGGCGTAGAAAAGCGGACAGATGGCCACGCCATACGCGGCGCGTAGGAACCCCACGAATCCCGTGCGTGGCTGCCATGGGCCCAGCGCGAACACCGCGAGGCCGGCCAGGACGTGAACGATCGCGATGCCCAGACCCGCTCGTCCGCCAAAGACCAGCGCGATCAGAGCCGTGATCACGAGGTAGCCGAGAACGAGGCGATCCATCGCAGTCGCGGGGCGGTTTCTCATGGGAGCCAGCCGTGGTCTCGGTACCAGGCAGCGGTGCGGTTGAGCCCCTCTTCGATGCTTACGGTGGGCGACCAGCCCGGAAGCGCCCGTTGGGTCTGGTCGAGATCGCAGGTCCAGGCGTGCACGGAGATATCCCGCGCTCGGCGACGGTCCAGGGACGGGTGACTCCGCGTGATCTTGGCACCGAACTCCGACAGCAGACCGGCGGTCCAGAAAACGCCGGCGGGGAGCCGAATCACCCGGCCCCGTCTGCCGACCGCAAGGGATAGCGCCTGCGCCATCGCCGGCCAGCCGTGCCGACTCTCCGCGGCCACAGGCAACGGCGTTTCGGACGGATCGCTATCGATGGCGGCGACCACGGCCGAGACCACATCCCCGACATAGACGGGCTGCAATGGCGCCTCGCTCCGAGGCACGACGATCCACCCTCGTCTGGCGAGGTCGAATAGCGGCAGCAGATCCGAATCGCGCGGTCCGTACACCCCGCCGGGACGAATCGTCACCGACTTCATGTTCCCGCCGTGCTCGGCCAGGGATCGTTCACCGGCCGCCTTCGATCGACCGTACGGACTGATGGGGCCGTCCATCCCGTCGGGACCGCGAGCCGCGAGGCTGCTGATCAGGACAAAACGCTCGACCCCCGAGGACGCCGCGGCTCTCACGAGTCGCTCCGTGCCCGCGGCATTGACCGACATGAATTCGGCTTCGCTCCGGGCTCTCGTCAGACCCCCGCAATGAATCACGGTCTCGACGTCGGCGAGCGACGGCTCGAGCCCGGCGGTCGCGCCCAGATCGAGTTCGACGAGCTCCACTTCGAGCGAATCGATCCACCGGGTATCGCTGGTGTTGCGAACGGTGCAGCGGACGCGGTGCCCCGACGCGACGAGGGCCTCCGCGATGTGGCTGCCCAAGAACCCGGTGGCTCCGGTCAGGAGCACGCTAGACATAGGTAGGAGTGTCCGTCTCGACTACGTCGACATCTCGTACAACCGATAGCGACGGTAGAGGCGCGCACCCATCCGTTCGAGGGCGGCATTCATCTTTTCGTTGTCTTCCAGAATCCAGGAGCACTCGCCGCCGATGACGCCGCGCTTCATGCCCTCGCGAAGAAAGCGTGCGTAGAGAAGCGCATCGATTCCCTTGCCACGCCACTCGGGAAGAAGCCCGAGGATCATGACACGCATCACCTTGATCCGTCTGGCGAAGATCAATGCCTTGGCGATGCCGAGCGGCCCGAGTTTGCCATTGAGTTTCTTGAGCACGTAGTTGAAGTCCGGCAACGCGAGCGCAAACGCGAAGGCCTCTCCTTCTGCGTCCTCGACGAAGTAGGCGAAGTTCGGATCGACGATATGTTTTAGCTCGGCCGCCATGTGGTCGATCTCCGGATCCGTCATCGGTACGAACCCCCAGTTTCGATCCCAGGCGGCGTTGTACAGTCGACGCACCGTCGCGAGTTCGTCATCGAACTTGGACATATCCATCGTACGGACGGTGATGTCGTAGCGCCGATTCAAGAGCTTTTCTGCCCGAAGCAGGTATTCGCCCGGCGGATTGGCGTCGATGAACCAGGCGAACAGGTCCTTGGCCTTCTTCATCCCGAAGCCTTCGAGCAACGTCGTGTAGTACGGCGGATTGTAGGCCATCATGAGAACCGGAGGGCCGTCAGTGCCCTCCACGAAAATGCCGCTCGTCTCGTTGGTGGAGAAACTCGTCGGGCCTCGCATCGTCGTTAAGCCGCGGGCCTTCAGCCACTCACGCACCGTTTTTAGCAACGCATCGGAGACAGCGCGGTCATCGATCGTCTCGAACCACCCGAAGAATCCGGTCGACTCGTCGTGGAACTCCTCGTGGTTTCGGTTTCGGATCGCGCAAATGCGACCCACGACTTCGTTCCCGCGGTAGGCAAGAAACGCTTGGGCCTCCGAGTGTTTGTGGAACGGGTGTTTCGACGGATCGAACGCACTGCGAACATCGCGTTTCAGCGGCGGAACCCAATCGGGATCGTCGCGATAGATCGTCCACGGCAGATCGATAAAAGCCTTTAGGTCGGATCGCGTCACTACGGGAGCAATGCGGACCGGAGAAGCGAGATTCGAGTTCATGGTTTGCGAACGCGGGGGTTGAGCGCGCGCTGGTCGCGCCGAGGAATGCTCAGACCGTCAAATAACGTCTAGCTTCTTGCCCAGCCGTTCGAACTGCTCGAGTACGAAGTCGAGTTCTTCGTCGCTATGCGTCGCCATATAGCTCGTGCGGAGCCGACAACTTCCTTCCGGTACGGCCGGGGGCACGACGGGATTCGTAAAGACGCCCGCTTCCAACAGCGCCCGCCAAAACTGAAACGTCTTCTCCATCGGTCCGATCAAGATGGGGATGATCGGGGTCTCCGTTGGACCGATCTCGAACCCCAACGACTTGAACGCGTCCATCATCCGGTGCGTGTTCTTCCACAGGCGCTCGCGACGCTCGGGCTCTGCTCGGATGATCTCGAGCGCCTTCAGAACGGTGGCCACCGACGCCGGAGGCATGCTCGCGCTGAAGATCAACGCGCGAGCATGATTTCGGAGATACTCGATGACGTTCGCCGTGCCGGCGCAGAACCCTCCGATCGACGCAAACGACTTCGAGAAGGTCCCGAGGATGAGGTCGACCTCGTCGGTGAGACCCCAGTGCTCCGCCGTACCCGCGCCGGTCTTCCCGATCACGCCGACGGCGTGCGCATCATCAACCAGAAGCGCTGCGCCAAACTCGCGTTTGAGCTCTACGAGCTTCGGGAGGTTGGCAATGTCGCCTTCCATGCTGTAGACGCCGTCGACGGCGATCAGCTTGCCCCGTTCCGGCTTCTCCTCCGCCAGCAAGCGACGCAACGTGGCGAAATCGTCGTGGCCGAAGCGCTGGACGCGCCCCAAACCCAGGCGAACGCCATCTTGAATGCTGGCGTGATCCAGCTTGTCGACGTAGACCGTGTCGCTTCTGCCGACCAACGCACCCAACGTCCCGAGATTGGTTTGGTAGCCGGTGGAAAAAACGAGCGCCGCTTCCATGCCTACGAAGTCGGCGAGTTCTGCTTCGAGTTGATCGTGTAGATCCAGATTGCCGTTGAGGAATCGGCTCCCAGTGTTGCCGCTTCCATACTTGAAGAGGGCAGCGCGGGCCGCTTCGAGGATGCGGGGGTCGTGCGTGAGACCCATGTAATTGTTCGACCCCACCATGATCTTCTTCTCGCCACCGATGACGACGTAGGTGTCGTGTGATTCTTCGATGGGCAGGAAGTAGGGGTACAGGCCGGCGGCTCGAAGCTCACGCGCACGGGTGAACGCTTCGCACTTGGCGAATAACGGAGCCGTTTTGGAAGCGGCGGGTCCTCGGGGGTCCAACCGCGATAACGCGGCCTGGGATGTCAGGTTCGTCACGGCCTCGAAGTTACACAAAACGCCGGAGTTCCGGCAAGCAAACCACCCTACGCGGCGGGGCTCGCGTCGGTTGCAACTGCGTTCTAGCCCACCGCGCGCCGGGCGCAAAACTCGCCCGCTGCCGAGTCGGCTCCGTCCGCACTGGTCCACGATCCACCAAATCGTGTACGATCGATGGAGGTGATGACGAGCGTCGTGTGGGCCCCGTCGAAGCGGGTTCGATCGCGACGATTCGACTCCACACCCAGCCGCACGAACACGGCTCCGTCGGGCGAGCGATAGACCCCCACGCCGGGCGCCGCGCCTTCCCGACTCATGGCCGGCCCCGGCACGACCGCGCCCACGACCGTCGCATCGATGTCCGTCCCACCGGATAGGACCGGAGGGGCCCCAGCCAGGGGATCCTCACGGTCTGGCGACTCGCCGGAGGCCCGGAGGTCCAGCGTGCCGCTGGTCTCCATGCCCTCGGAGTCTCCGAACAAGTAGATCTCGTACGCGCCTTCGAGACCCGTCACGTCTTCCATGGTAAAGGGCGCGCCGCCACCGACGTTCATGCAGCGGGCTCGTTCCGCGCGATCCATGGTTCCGGCCGCGACATGCCCGCCGTTGCGGATCGTCGTGCACCCTCCCAGACCCGCCAAGAGCATCAGCAGTAGCGTCTTCTTCATCGCGGTCTCAACC
Organism: Gemmatimonadota bacterium; assembly: GCA_029262175.1. Classification (GTDB taxonomy): domain Bacteria; phylum Gemmatimonadota; class Gemmatimonadetes; order Palauibacterales; family Palauibacteraceae; genus Palauibacter. The sequence continues at coordinate 28,018 of JAJCZV010000070.1, read as the reverse complement.
GTCGAATATCGCCGGCTTCATCGATCGTGTAGACCGGCTGATCGAGGATATCGTCCCCGAGTTCGATCTGCCCACCCGCGATCGGCACCCGAGAGGCGGACGTGCTGGAGGACCGGGTCGCAAAGAGCTGATACGCGTCCGCCGCCGCCCGATTGGTGACGTACCCCAGGTCCTCTAGAGCGGCCACGGTCACCAGACTGAGCGGATTCCGTCCACGGTTGACAAAGCCGGTCATGATTTCTTCTCGAAACGTCGTCTCTCGCCAATGAGACAAGCGGGTCCCTGGATCACCCGTGTCTTCGATGGGAACCTTGGATCCCTGGTACGTCGCACCGCCCGTGGCATCAAAAGCCACGCGAGCCGCGCTCCCCGAGAAGTGCGGGTCCGGCTGGGTTCCGTCGGCCCGACTCGCGTCGGCGACAAGGCCAAAGATGTCCCACAGTGATCCGATCCCGAGTACGTGACCCATTTCGTGTACGATCACATCGTCGAGATTCCCCGTGGCCTCGAGTTGATCCAAATCGGCGCTATCAAACCGCATTCGGCCGAGAACTGGCAGGTCGTCGGAGTTTCGAATCAGACAGGGCCCGGCGGCCCCCAACACGCCACCCGCGCCGTCGATCGGAACGAGTTCGGCCAAAATCAGGAGATCGTCCACGACCTCATCCAAGACCGGGGACGGTCCACAGAACCCCGCTCTCCTCGTGATCCGGATATCCGAAAGATCCCCCACCAGCACCGACTCCCACTTGGCCTTCGCGTCGGCAAAGGCCTGTCTCTGGGCGGCTGTTCCTCGGCCCGAGGAAAACCGGACTTCGATCTGGAAGCCGGCGGTCGAACCCACCGGGCCCGCGGATGTGGCCGTCACGGCGAACGTCACGGTTGGCAGCCCCGTGGCCTGCGCCACCAGACGTTGCGCTCCGACGGTTGGCCCCAGGACCCAGTCCACCTCGGCGACGCCATCCCGGTCGGTTTGAATGACACGTCGAGAAACATAGCCACTACCGAACTCCGGCTGGAAGGACACGAGGACCCCTGAAACCGCCGCGCCCGCGGCATCGCGGACCTGAACCGCAGGGCGGGGTTCGACAAACCGACCGGCGACGGCCAGCGGTGGTCGAGCGCTGGCCGCGATCATGGTCGTCGGGTTCCCGCGCGCTGGGATGGGTTCGGCCGCGGGAGAGGTCGTAGAGCCGCAACCGGCTGCGAAACTCGCGGCCAACGCGCTCATCCATGTGGTTCGAACCTTCCGGTGCAGCATCGCTCCCCCCAATTGCCTGTCCTCCGGCTAGACGGGCCGGCTTGGGGAAGCGTCACGATGCGGCCGCGGGAACTCAGCGAACGATGAGTCCGACCTGACGACCGCTGGGCTCGACTACTTCCAGCGGGACGATCCACACGTCATCGACCATCTGGAGACGGGGACGCATGCCGGGCGCGGGGATGATAAGCGAACTGCCGGGCCCGCTGAACGACTGTGCGGCGCTCGTGTTCACGGTGTACCCCATGTCCGCCAAGGACTGCACGCTCACGATACTGAGGGGATTGGAGCCGGGGTTGATCCACCCGGTCATGAGTTCCGTGACCAAAACCGTTTCTCGCCAATGGCTGTTGAGCGTACCCGGACCACCCGTGTCCTCTACGGGCGCCTTCGCGCCTGAGTAGCCTGAGCCTCCGATCGAGTCGAATGCGGCCAAGGTGAGCGGGCCGATGAAGTGGGGGTCCGGCAAGGGCGGTGGTGGCGGAGTCGACGGCATGGGGTCGGCCAAGAGTCCGAGGACCGACCACAGCGAGCCCACCCCCAACACGTGCCCCATCTCATGCGCGATGACCTCATTGAGGGAACCGCTGGCCTCCAGGTTTGCGAGGTCGGCGATGTCCAGGCGCATCTGACCGATCAACGGGAGCAAGCTCCCGGAACGGATCACGCACGGACCGGCGCTACCGAGCACCCCGCCCGCGCCATCGATGGTCTCGAGTGTCACGAAGATGACAAGATCGTCGACCGTTTCGTTGATCGCGGTCGGGGAGGTACAGGTCCCGACCGAACGATCGACAAACGTGTCGAGAAGATCTCCGCCGATCACGGATTCCCATTGCGACTTCGCCTGCGAGAAGGCGACGCCCTGCGCCGTCGTTGGCGTCGAGCCGGGGTTGTAACGGAGCTCGATCGCATAGGCTCCGCCTCCGCCGCCACTCGTCGGGGTCGCGGTCGCTGTGAAGTCGACCGATCCGACCCCGTTGGCCGTTGCACGAAGCGTCTGCGGGCCGGCGATCCCGAGCGTCCAAGTGCCTGCAGAGGCGACCCCGCCGGTGTTGGTCGTCAGGGTGGAGTTCTCTATCGAACCGCCTCCGGAAATCACCGCGAACTGAACCCGAACTCCGGCCACTCCGATTCCCGCACCGTCGAGAACCCTGACTGCGGGAGCGCTCGCCACGCCGCTTCCCGTCTCGGCGGTTTGCGAGTCGCCTCCCGAGACCACGATCGAGGTCGCGGGCGGAGGCGGTGGCCCTGAGGGATTCACGCTTAGGGGACCGACCGGAGCATCGCTTGAACAAGCGGGGAGAATCGAGGCGCCCGTGAGCGCTCCGATGATCAAACCTGCGCGCGCCACGGCGCTTTTCAAGTCGCCCCTCACCCCAAACCCCCTGCTCCGAAGACCCCTTCGTCGGCCCCGAAATCAGCAACATCTGAGCCCCTCTGGGCCTATGTGTGGCGAGCGAAAAGCGCGGGCGGGGAAGTCGTGACGGGGCGCGCACCTACGGCCCCGACGTGAAAATTTTGCGCACTTCCGAGGGCGGCGCGGAACCGTCCGCTCGGTGGAATTGGTTGTTCGCATCGCGAACGATCGAGGATGGTCGCACTTTCCCCATCGGGCTCGGGTACGGTCCGGGGCACTCCAAAGGGAGCAAAACAGCGTGGCGCGAGACGAAATGTTCGATGTAGTGGCCATCGGGGGCGGTACGGCGGGGCTCGTCACAGCGGCGGCCTGCGCGGGTCTGGGCGCCAAGGCCGGTCTAATCGAGCGCGAACGCCTCGGTGGGGACTGCCTGTGGACGGGCTGCGTCCCATCCAAAGCCCTGATCAGCTCGGCGCGAGTCGCGCACCATTTTCAGAACGCGGCCGCCTTCGGGCTCCCTTCGACGGCTCCTGCGATCGACGGCGGCGCGGTGCTCTCGAGCGTTCGAGATGTTCGGGCCCAGATCGCGCCCCATGACGACCCCGAGCGATTTCGTGCGATGGGGGTCGACGTGATCGAAGGCTCGGGACGCTTCGTCTCTCCACACGAGGTGGAAGTCGACGGGCGTCGGATTCATGCCCGACGGTTTGTGGTCGCGACCGGATCGCGCGCTGCCGTGCCCCCGATCGAAGGTCTGGCGGAGGCCGGCTACTTCACCCATGCCGAAGCGTTTGATCGCGACACGATCCCGAAGTCGATCGCCGTCGTAGGGGGCGGACCCATCGGAATCGAGCTGGCCCAATCGTACCGACGACTGGGGAGCAGCGTCGTCGTCATCGAGATGATGGACCAGCTCATGGGCCGAGAGGAACCCGAACTCGCGGCGCGGCTCACGCAAGCGCTCGTGGATGAGGGGGTTCAGATTTTCACCGGTCGGGCGGTCAATAAGGTCGAACGCACTGGGAGCGGACGAAGGATTACCATGAAGCGCGTCGGCGGGGATCCGCAGGCCCCTCTCGAGACCGTCGAGGCCGATGAAGTCTTGGTCGCCACGGGTCGTCGTCCCAACACAGAGGATATGGGGCTTGAAGCGGCCGGTGTCGCGACCGAGCGCGGGTGGGTCACAGTCGACTCGAAGCTCCGCACCTCGCAGAAACACATCTTTGGCGCCGGAGACGTGACCGGTGGATATCTGTTCACGCACGTCGCGGATCACGAAGCGCGCACGGTCGTACAGAACGCACTGTTTCCCGTTCGTTCGAAGATCAATTACGACGTGATTCCATGGTGCACCTATACGGAGCCGGAGCTCGCGCACGTCGGCCTCACGGAGGCGGAAGCGCGGGATCGATACGGGTCGGCGGTATCGGCGCACACGTATGACTTCGCCGGACTCGATCGAGCCATCGCGGAGCGCGCGGCGGTCGGGTGTACCAAGATCGTCACGGGAAAAGGCGGGGTGATTCTCGGCGGGCACATCCTGGGATCCAACGCGGGAACGATGATCGCGGAAATCGCATTGGCGATGAAAGCAGGAATCAAACTCGGGACCATCTCATCGCTCGTTCACCCCTACCCGACCATGAGCGAAGGCATCCGCCGCGCCGCGGATGCGTACAGACGATCACAGCTCACGGGGTGGAAGAAATCGCTTCTCGACACGGCGCTCAAAGTCGGCCGCTCGATGCCGGCGTAAGCCGCTCAGGCCTTAGACCTTGAGGACCCACCCTCGTCGGTGCATCGCGGCGAGCACCAGCCACCACATCACGACCCACACGAGCGCGTAAGCCAACGAAGCGTTGACGGGACTACCCAGCGGCAAGAACAGGCGCTCAAAGATCCAGGCCTGCAGCGATATCGGTTGACCGTCTGGGGAGATCCGGATCAGGACGAGCGACTTTGCCACGAGCCCGCTGAGAACAAAGACCGTGATCGCGTTGACCCCGTAGATGACCAGCGGCCGCGCCCATTTGGTTCGCCCTCGCACATCGAACACCCAGTAGCAAACGGCCAGCGCGCACATCGCCTGACCCGCCGTGAGGACGGCATAGGAACTCGTCCAAATCGATTTGTTCACCGGGAAGAACCAACTCCACACATATCCCGCGACGACCAACGACACCCCGTAAACGAGGAGTCGCGCGGTCTTCTCGAATACGCTGGCGGTCGGGTGGGTCAGCTCGCGACCGGCCCAAACGCCGAACACGGTCGTGGCGATGGCCGGCAGCGTGCTCAGGAGCCCCTCCGGATCCCAGAGTCGATCCGCGCCCACCCATAGATGGCGACCGAACACAACCCGGTCCACGTAGGCCGCGAGCGTACCTTGGGGGACGTCGAGTGCACCCGCCCCATACCCTGGGACGGGGACCCAACTCATCAATGCCCAGTAGCCAAACAACAAACCTGATACGACCCACACTTCAAGTTTCGGTCTGCGTGCCAGAGCCAACAGCGAAACGACGAGATAGCAGAGCGCGATGCGCTGAAGTACGCCCATGATTCGAAGCGAACCCAACGCCGGTCGCAAACCGAACTCGGGTTCGAGAGTGATGAACGGCCATGCCGCCATGAACAACCCGAGGCCGAACAACACCGCCGAGCGCCGCACGATCTTTTTCGACAGCTCGCTGGCGGTCGCGCCCGAAGCCAACCGTTTTGGCGTCGTGATCGCGATCGCGACGCCGACGATAAACAGGAAGAACGGGAAGATGAGATCGGTCGGCGTCCAGCCGTGCCACTGCGCATGGCGAAGCGGCGGGTACACGGCCGACCACGTGCCCGGGTTGTTGACGACGATCATCCCGAGGATCGTGGCTCCTCGAAACGCATCGAGCGACACGATCCGTTGCGCCGTGGCGGAGTCAGGGACCTCGCTCATTCGACGACTCGGAGAACTCGCCTAGCGAACCGCACCGACGGGTACGTTCCCCCGTGTGGCTACCGATCCGACGAGGTCTTCCGTCACGACTTCCCAGTACGATCGATAACGGCCCGCGTCCCAGCCGGCGACCAACGCCGGAGCATCCTGAACGATTTGCGTGCTGTAGTAGTTCGGAACTTGGAACGGGTGCGGCCCGCGGAACCCTCGAAAAAAGGACTTGATGACGACGCTGGGCGACGCGAGGGGCAGAGCCCGCAGATTGTCGATGAACTTGTCGAACGTTCGGTCGCCAAAGAGATAGAACTCGACGTTGGAGGTGTAGAACGCGGAGACTTCGAGACCCTCACGTTCCAGAAAATCGGCCACCGCGTTGAGCGCTACCTCGCCGCCGAGATCTCCCACGATCGGAACCACCCCATCGCGCACCTGGAGATCCCGAACGCGACTCCAACGTTCTTCCGTGGCGAGATAACTCACGGCCTCACCCTCGCGATCGACTTCGCGCGCGAGTTCGCCGTAGGTCGGGTAATAGTACTGAGGCGCACGTCCGTGGCTGCGGAATCGAAGACCGACGCCATCGGAGATAAACTCGCGGTGAAATCGTTCGATCGTGGTCAGATCACCGTCCGGCAACGGCACATCGAACGTCGCGATCTCGCTTCGCACGCGCCCCAACGCCGCCGCCGCAGATGCTTCGGTAGCGGCCGTGCGTTCGATGTAGGTGAGGACGGAATCGAGCGAAGCTCCCGTCCATGCGTCCACATCGGCGGGCACCGCCCGGCCCGTCAGCAGGACGAGATACTCGAGGCGATTTCGCGAGGCGTGAAACAGCGCTTTGTAGATGAGATGCTGGAGGACGTTGTCGGATCTGACATCGACGAGGATCGCGAGTTCGGGTTCGATCTCGGCGATATAGGAGAAGTTCTGATCGGGTCCGACGCCGAGGTACACCCCTCCGCGGATGCCGGCGTCGCGAAGATCGGAGATGGCGTGGAGGTAAGAACTTTCGTTCGAGATGAGGTTGTCGGTGTCGAAATATCCGCCCGGTTCGGACAGCGTCGCGATCCGCTGGGCGAACGAATCGGGGGTCGGCGTCGTTCCTGGACAGGAGGCGGCGACAAACAAGAAAGGGATAAACCAGATTCGTGAGCGCATCTTCGAAGGTTGTTCGCACGAGCGCTTCCCTGCAATCTGTAGCCGGTGAGGGCGGTGGTGGAGTGGGATTCAGGTGGGGGGTCGATGCGCGGTTGGGGTAGTCCGATGGGGCGGTGGACTGCCACGTGGAACGTCAGGTGTGCCTCCGCGTGGACCTTCACGGTGTTTGCATTGGGGGCGTGCGCGGGAATCCCTGCGCCACCCGATCCGATCTCGCTCGAGATCGCGAGACCCGAATCGCTCGCCCGAGGACCCTCTCCACTGTGGGCGTCCTCTGATCCGTATCGGTGGTGGACAGCCGCCCCGGTCGCGCCGCGCCCGCCTCTACCCTCGGCCGAGCCCATCATCGAATGGTCTCCCCAGCGACCCAGTCAGGCCTTCGCCGTGCGCCTGCGGATTCGGCAGCCCGCGGGAGCCGCGCTCGAGGATGTTCGAGTGCGTTTCGCTGGAGAGCACGTCTCGCTCGCGCGCGACGCGGCGGGATGGATTGGCGTGGGAAGCCTGCCGCTCGACAGCGCCGGGTTCTTCCCGCTCGAACTAGAGTTCCGGCGGAAGGGGATCGCCGAATCTCGACTCGTAGTCGTCCGGTCGAGCGAACGCATCTATCCCTCGTCTCGTATCCGGATCGGCGCGCGACCCGGCGCGGCGACGGCCGCCGAGGTCAACCCGGAGCTCGACGCCCGGATTGCCCGCGAGCGGGAGACGATTCAAACCGCGATTCGCACTTCGGTCGACACGGAGTGGGTTCCGGACGAGCCGTTTCGCTGGCCCCGACAGCCGCCGATCAAGACGAGTCCGTTCGGACAACGCCGGATCTTCAATGGCAGCGTCCAGAGTCGCCACATGGGTCTCGATCTTCGAGCCCGACGCGGCAACCCCATCATGGCGCCGGCTGCCGGGCGGGTGATTTTGGCCGACCGCTTCGTGTATCAGGGCAACGCGGTATATCTCGATCACGGATTGGGACTGGTTACGGCCTACTTCCACATGTCACGGTTAGAGGTCGAGGTCGGAGACCTGGTGCGACCGGGACAAGTGTTGGGCCGATCGGGTTCCACCGGTCGCTCTACGGCGCCCCACCTTCATTGGTCGGCTTCCGTCAACGGACGAAGCATCGATCCGGAGTCGCTCGTCGGGTTCTCGATCGACCTTCCGCGAGGCGCCGTCCCCGTCGTGGGATCCCGCTAAGGGCCCTGCGGGGGATCTTCTGATGGCCAGCGACCTACAAACAGTTTCTGTGCGAGGCTGGCGTTGGAGAGAGTCCGTTCAACCAAAAAGGATGACTGGAATGAGACGTACATCGACGCTTTTGTGCCTACTGGTGGTGACCTCGTTCGCCGCGTTCGCCCCATTGGCGGCCCAACATGGCGATGCCGATCGAGCGGGCGTCGAACGCGCGGCCCTGGACTATCTCGAGGGGTTCTACGAGGGCTCGACGGAGAAGATCGAGCGCGGCGTCCACCCCGATGTCCAGAAGTTCGGGTTCTACCGTGAGAGCGCGGATGCCGAGTACGAGCGCGATCCGATGTCGTTTCAGGAGATGCTCGATTTTGCCACCAGCGTAAAAGAGTCCGGGCGTCATCCGGGGCCGGACGCCCCGAAGAGGGTCGAGCTCCTCGACGTCCTCGACCAGACCGCGGTCGCCAAGATCTACGCCTGGTGGGGGAGCGACTACCTGACCATGGCCAAGTACGATGGCCAGTGGAAGATCGTCCAAGTGCTCTGGCAATCCCCACCCCCCACGGACTCGCATTGAGCGCGTCTTACCCGCGGAGCGAGTCTGCGTTGACGCCCCACGCCGACGCCGCTCTTGTTGATCGTTCCAGGAAGTGCTTCGAACAAGGAGGTAACGATGAATGGGACGAATAGTCGCCGACTTCTCGGCGGTTTGGGTGTGTTGCTCGTCGCGGTCGTCGCGTTTGTCCTCGGCGGCGCCACCGGTTCACCGGCGGAAGCCGTCGCGGACACCGTGGCCGTCGAAACGGCAGACATGGATGCGATGAAGGGGATGCTCGTCGACGGGTTCGAGCGTTTCAAGACTTGGGATGTGAGCATTGCGCATGGCATGCCCGAGAATGCCATGGACTGGAGCCCGGCCGAGGGCGTTCGGAGCTTCTCAGATCAGCTGATCCACACGGCGGCCAACGGTTTCATCGGCGATGTGATGTTCGGCGAGGCCGCGCCCGCGATGGGCGTCGAGGAGGGCGCCGGGGCAACCAAGGCGGACATTGCAGCCGCGATCGAGTCGAGCTACGACTGGCTGATCATGAAGTTCCGGGCGATGTCGCCTGCGGATCTCGCCGAAGAAGTCGATTTCTTCGGCCAGACGATGCCACGGTGGCGAGTCGGAACTTTTGCACTCGAACACTCGATGTGGACGCGCGGGCAGATGGTGCCGTACTTCCGTGCGAATGGGATGGCTCCACCGGATGTGGTGCTTTTCTAGAACCGCCGCAAAGCAGTAAGACACGGGTCAGGAGCCTATGCGCTCCTGGCCCGTGTATACGTTGAACCCATCCGCCTTCGCAAACCCGATCAGGGTCATGCCGAACTCGGTGGCCAGGTCCACCGCCAAGCTCGAAGGCGCCCCCACCGCGACGACCGTCGCGATTCCCGCAGCCAGCGCCTTCTGCATGATCTCGAACGAGGTCCGGCCGCTCACGGTGAGGATCGACGCCCCGACCGGTAGCCTGTCCTCGAGAAACCGCTTTCCGATCACCTTGTCGACCGCGTTGTGACGCCCCACGTCTTCGCGAAGCACCGCGAGGTCGCCGGTTGGGTCGAAAAGACCCGCGGCGTGGAGACCCCCGGTTCGGTCGAACACGCGTTGCCCACCGCGTAGCGCTTCGGGGAGCGAGCGGATGAGGGCGCTTCCGATCTTCGGACCCGAGACCGGCAGTCGGCTGCACCCTCGAATCTCGAGCGACTCGAGCGACGCCTTGCCGCAGACACCGCAGCTCGACGTCGTGTAGAAGTTTCGGGTCAGATCAGACGGATCGAACGGCGCTCCGTCGCGGAGCTGCACCGTGACGATGTTGTATTCCTGCGGGTCCACGTCGGTGCAGTAGCGAAACTCGACCACATCGGCGCGCCGATGGAGGAGTCCTTCGGACAACAGGAAGCCGGCCACCAACTCGAAATCGTCTCCCGGCGTCCGCATCGTGACCGCGACCTGGTGCTCGCCGTCGGCAGTGGCGATCCGGATCTCCAACGGTTCTTCCACTGCAACGACATCGCGACGGGACCGCGATGAATCGCCCGTGAACCGATCGACTTGGACTCGAGCGCTGCTCCGACGCGGTGAGATCATGGGGCGAAATCTAAGCCGGACACCGCGGACGCGCCGAGGACCCGGACCGCTTTCGTTGCCGGTCCTCACCCCGGCCGGTAACTATTCCCAATGACCAACCCCTCGGATCTCGATCTTTTCGAAGCCTGGCGAGCGCAGCCGGCCCCACTTCTCCCGCTTCTTCATGCGTTCCACGAACGCGATGGTCATCTGTCAGAGGAAGCGTTGCGCGCGGTTTCGAAAGATCTGCGAATCCCCATCGCCGATCTGTTTGGGACGGTGACGTTCTATCATCACTTCGCGCGCGAAACCGGCGGACGAGCACGACCTCGGGTGTGCGTGGGACCGATCTGCGCCCTCCGCGGCGCGCAGAAGCTGTTGGACGGCATCGACGACGCGCTGGGCATGCCCTGCCCTGGTCGCTGTGACGAGCCCATCCCGGTACTGGATGGAGACCGGGTCCTGTGTGGGCTCGCCGCCGCTGATCTGAGCGAGCGCCCCTCGCCGCTCCCGCCAAAGACACCCGACCCAGCGAGCGAGTGCGTATTCGCCCATATCCGAACGCCGGGACGTGCGAGTCTCGACGGCTACCGAAGCAGCGGCGGCTACGGAGGACTGACCGCCGCGCTGGCCGGGTCACCCGAGGCCCTGCTCGACGTCATCGACGCCAGCTCGCTCGCGGGGCGGGGCGGCGCCGGGTTCCCGACCGGGCGGAAATGGCGCGCGGTGGCCGAGGCCGAGGGCGCCCCCAAGAGCATCGTGTGCAATGCGGATGAAGGCGAGCCCGGGTGCTTCAAGGACCGAGCGCTGATGGACTACGACCCGCACGCGATCATCGAGGGGATGCTTGCCGCCGGGTACGCGACCGGATCGACGCGCGGCATCATCTATCTCCGCTATGAGTACCCGAGCACGATGAAGGTCTTGGAGGACGCGATCTCGGAGGCCCGCGCGGCGGGTCTCGTCGGGCCGGACGCACTGGGGGCGGGCCGTCCGTTCGAGCTGTGCGTTCGACGCGGCGCCGGTGCCTACATTTGCGGGGAAGAAACCTCCCTCCTGAACAGTCTCGAAGGGAAACATCCCTTCCCCCGCAATCGACCGCCGTTTCCCGTCACGCACGGGTTCGAGAACCTCCCGACCGTCGTCAACAATGTCGAGACACTCGCGTCGATCCCGCATATTCTCGCCAACGGCGCCGATTGGTATCGCGATCTCGGCCTCGGCGATCACGCGGGGACCAAGGTCATCAGCTTGTCCGGCGATATCCTACGGCCCGGCAACTACGAAGTCCCGATGGGTTTTTCGCTCGCAACGCTGCTCGAAGAATGGGCGGGGGGCGCACCCGAAGGCCGAACGATCCAGGCCGTAACCATGGCAGGGCTCTCGGGCGGTTTCCTGGCGGGAGACGATCTCGACGTCACGCTCGATGAGCCGAGCATACGCTCCAAAGGGTCGTTCCTCGGGGCCGGCGGCATCATGGTCTTCGACGATTCGCGCGACATGGTCGACGTGGCCCACGCGGCGATGGAGTTCTTTGCCGAAGAGTCTTGCGGCAAGTGCTTCCCCTGCCGGATCGGGACGCAGCGACTGACCGAGCGACTCCACGGCGGCGGGCCGAACGACCTCGGCGACTGGATCGACGAAGTCAACGATCTCGGGAAGACGATGAAGGAGACGAGCGCCTGTGGGCTCGGACAGGCGGCACCCCTGATCACCGAGAGTCTGCTGCGCTATTTTCCGGCTCAAGTCACTCGGCACGTCACGGGCGACGGGTCATCGCCCGGCTGACCGAGCCGAGGCGGCGGCCCTACCGGTTCGGCTAGAAGCCGCGAACTGCCCGGTGAACACCTTCTACCAGGACGTCGAGCACTTGTCGCTCCAGCGCGCCGGAGCCGCCCTCGTCATTCGTGACCCCGATCCATTCCGTCGTCGCAACGACCACGAGTCGCAGGTGCGGAACGACGTAGATAAACTGTCCCCCCCAGCCCCAGGCGAGGTAGGCCGGCTCGATTTCGCCGTCGGATGCCCACCACAAGTAGCCGTACGTGTAGCTGTCGAGCGCTCCGAACGACAAGCGCCAGGGGAAGGCCGGCGCGGTCGCCGACGTCACCCACCCCGCCGGGAGAACGCGCTTATTCCCACTCATCCCATCTTGGAGGTACAACTGTCCGATCCGAGCGAGATCCCGCGTCCGCAGATCGATCCCCGAACCGCCGTTCACGTCGCCACCGCGTAAAGGCTCCCAGGCCTCGGGTCCGACCCCGATCGGGTTGAACAGCACCCGTCGAGCGAAATCAGGCAGCGGCTCGCCGACCGCCTCCGTCACGAGGACGCTCAGCAGGTGCACCGCGGCCGAGTTGTACGTAAAGCGTGTGCCGTGCGGGAAGATCACCTCCCGATCGAGCAGGGTCTGAATGTGATCCTCCGACTGGATCCAACGGTTGTAGTCGCCCAGTCCGCGCGACTCGTCCCATTCAAACCCGGCGGTCATCGTGAGTAGATCCCGGACCTGGATCTCGCTCTCGGCGGCGCTCAACGGGCCTGCCCCGGCGGGCAGGTGCTCGCCCGCCGTGTCGTCTAACTCCATGTACCCCTGAGCGATGGCGACGGCGACCAGGGACGACACGATGCTCTTGGTGACGGAACGCACGTCTCGAAGATCGCGCTGCGTACCGACGAAGTACTCCTCCAGGAACACTCGACCGTCTTTGACCGCGAGCAGCGATCCAAATCGGGGGATCGAGCCCGCCTGAAGCACCGCCGCGTCCAGCAAGACCGGATCGACACCCACGCCAGAGGGGGAAACCGATTCCCAGGGGCGGGTTAGGTCGATCGGACCCAGCGAGACCGGCGAGCCGGACACGTCGACGAGATCGCCCGTCCCACAGGCCGCGACCGCTGCCACAACGGCCAGAATCAAGGTCGATCTCGCTTTGATCGCGCGACGAATCGCGATCACGCGTTCACTTTGGCAGTGGGTCGCAAAGATTTGCCGTTGGTTGGGACACGGGGGTTTATAGCATCGGATCGGCCGAGATCTACAACGATGCGGTGCCGCCCAGGTCCGCGCGAGTTTTTGGTCACCGCGACCGTTGAGGTGCACCGGGCGAGAGCCCGCACCATCTTGGGGAATCGTTGGTTGCGGTCCCCAGGAGATATCCATGGACAAGTTCGATTTCGAGATCACGCTCGACGGTGAGCGGGTACCGGCGCGACGAGGGGAGACGATCTACGAAGTCTCCGAGCGTCACCAGAAAGACATCCCGACGCTCTGCTACGACCCCAGGCTCGAGGCGCTCGGTGCGTGCCGTCTCTGCGTGGTCGAGCTCGAGGGCGCGCGAAACCCCGTCGCCTCCTGTACGACGCGCGCCGAACCGGGGATGAACATCACCACCCGTTCGTCGCGTCTCGAGATGCACCGCGGGGTCCTCCTGGAGATGGTCGCCTCCGAAAACCGCGACCTCGATGTCGACCCGTTGTCCGGCTACGCCTCCGGCGAGATGGCGACGCTTCTGGATCGCTATGGAGCGCGGTCGGGACGTTTCGCGGGCGCGAAGTCGGGCACGAGTCGGCCCGACGATGACAATCCGTTTATCCTGCGCGACTACGAAAACTGCATCTCTTGTTACCGCTGCGTCCGTGTGTGCGCCGAACAAGAGGGCGACTACGCGATCTCGATCATGAATCGAGGCTTCGAGACGCAGATCACGACCGAGTTCGAGGGGCTGCTCAAGGGGTCCGCGTGCACGTTCTGCGGACAATGCATTCAGACCTGTCCGACGGGTGCGCTCGCGGACATCAAAGCGCTCGCCAACAAAGACGTGCCGGGCGAGACCAAGAAGACGCGGACCATCTGCACCTACTGCGGTGTCGGTTGCTCCGTTGATGTAATGACGCGTGAGGACAAGATCGTCGGCGTGCTCCCCGCGATGGATGGCCCGGCGAACCTTGGCGCGCTCTGCGTAAAGGGACAGTTCGCCTTCGACTTCGTCAGCCACCCGGACCGGCTCAAGGCACCCCTGGTTCGCGGCGAGGATGGCGAACTCCACGAGACCGATTGGGACACGGCGCTCGATCGAGCCGCGGGAGGATTTGTAAAGGCGAACCAAGAACACGGCAGAGAGTCAGTGTACGGAATCGCGTCGGGACGCGCCCCGCACGAAGCCGCTTACATGATGCAACGATTTATTCGAGGAGGGTTCGGTACAAACCAGATCGACAACTGCAGCCGTGCTTGACACGCTCCTACGGTCGCCGGTCTGGCGGCCTCAATCGGACGTGGCGCGATGTCGAACCCGCTCGCGGACATGGAGAAGCCCGACGTAATTTTTTGTATCGGGACCAACATGACCGAGTGTCACCCCGTTGCGGCGACGCGTCTCAAGAAGGCCATCGCCAAGGGCGCAAAACTCATCGTGGCCGATCCGCGCCGGATCCCGCTGGCGGAGATGGCGGACATCCATCTGCCGCTTCGAGTCGGCTCGGATGCGGCACTTCTTCTCGGCATGGCGCACGTGATCGCGCGCGACGGACTCGTCGATGAAGGCTTTGTCGCCGAGCGCACCACGGAGGCGACCGAGTTCCTGGAACATGTCGCCGAGTTCCCTCCCGAATGGGCCGAGTCGATCACGGGCGTCGACGCCAAGCTCATCGAGCAAGCCGCTCAGTGGTACGGCGCGGCCGAACGCGGCGCCATCTACTACACGTTGGGGATCACCGAGCACATCTGTGGCGTCGACAACGTCCAGAGTCTGTGTAACCTCGTGCTCATGACCGGAAACATCGGGCGTGAAGGCACCGGCATTAATCCGATGCGAGGGCAGAACAACATCCAAGGCGCGGGCGATTGCGGCGCGCTTCCCAACAACTACCCGGGGTTCCAGTCGGTTCTCGAGCCCGCGCACCAGGCGAAGTTCGCTGCTGCCTACGGGCGGGAGTGCGATCTGGAGATCGGACCGACAAAGGTGCAGGCGCTCGACATGTGCGGAGATCGCGTCCGTGCCATGCTCATCGACGGCGAGAACACGGTCGTCACCGACCCCGATCGCCGCCATTGCGAGCACGCGTTGCGAAGCCTCGACCATCTCGTAGTGATCGACCTCTTCTTGACCGAGACCGCGAAGCTGGCCGATGTCGTCCTCCCTGCCACGGGTTGGGCGGAGACCGACGGCGTGTGCTCGAACACGGAGCGGAGAGTCCAACGGCTCCGCGCGGCCGTGAGCCCTCCAGGCGAAGCGAGACCCGATTGGTGGGCGATCTCTCGAATCGCGCAGAGGATGGGACTCAAAGGATTCGAGTTCGAGTCCGCCAAAGAGATCTTCAACGAGCTCTGCAGCCTCTCGCCCATCTATGCCGGACTCGATTGGGATCGGATCGAAAACAGCGAGTACCAGTGGCCGGTACCGGAGCCCGGGCACATGGGGACGCCGATCCTCCACGAAGACGAGTTCTTGAACGGACGCGGGATCTTTCACGTCATCCGATACCGAGATCCGGCGGAGACGATCTCGTCGGACTTCCCGGTATGGCTGACGACGGGTCGGCGACTCGCCTCCTATCACACCCGGACTCAAACGGGGCGCTCGTCCGGGATCGATTACTTGCTCTCGGAGGAACGACTCGAGGTGAATCCCGTCGATGTCACCAACTGGGGGCTTGAAGACGGTGGCTGGGCGACCATGTCTAGCCCGCGCGGATCGGTAAAGGTCAAGGTCGAAGCCACAAACCGTTCCCCACTCGGGACGGTGTTCGCGAGCTTCAGCTTCAACGACGTGCCAGTCAACTTTCTGACCGGTGGTGGCTATGACCCGGTCACGCACACGGCCGAGCTCAAGGTGTGCCCGGTGCGCATCGAGCCCGCTTAGCCTCGTGGGGCTCGACGACGCGGGGGGTCGGAGCCGACGACGCTCTCCACTCGCTGGCTGGCGCTGCGCGCGACGGACGATCCGGCCACTCGGCCGAACGCCGCGGTGCCCCGTCGCGGTTCTTCGACGGGACGACGCTTCGCGAGGCTGGCGCGAGTGGAGAGCGTCGCCGGCTCCTCTCTTGTCGGACGGTTGAGCGGCCAGGCTGACGGACCGCCGGCGGAGCCGCCTTTGTCGGCAGAGCCGCCGTTGATGATCGGGGAGCGCTATCAGGTCATCCGATCGCTAGGTGCGGGGTCGTCGGGTCGCACGCTGCTTTGTCTCGACACGCGCGAAGGGCGTCAGGTCGCGATCAAGGAGCTGCATTTCCAGCACCTCGAGAATTGGAAGTATCTCGAGTTGTTCGAGCGAGAGGCGAAAGTGCTTTCGCTGCTCGATCACCCAGGCATTCCGAAGGTGTTCGACTTCTTTCAAGGTGAGGAAGAGTCGACCGCGCTCTACATCGTGCAGGAGTTCATAGAGGGCACGTCCTTGAAGCAGCGTCTGGATTCCGGTCCGATGCTGGGGCAACAAGAGATCTACGATTTCACGCTCGGCCTGCTCGACGTATTGGAGTACATGCACGGACGGGCGCCGGCGGTTCTCCACCGCGATATCAAACCGTCGAACTTGATGATTCGTCCCGACGGGAGCGCGGCCCTGGTCGACTTCGGCGGCGTGTGCTTCGGCTGGCGACCCCCCTCCGTCGCCGGGACGACCGTGGTTGGCACGTTCGGATACATGCCCCCCGAACAACTGATGGGTCAGAGCGGACCGACCACGGACCTCTACGCGTTGGGCGCGACGCTGCTCCATCTAGCGACCGCCAGGCCACCCAACGAGTTCCCGTTCGATTCTGGACGGATCGAGGTGCCAGCGGATCTTCCCGTGAAAGCGTCGCTCGTTCGGTTGATCGAAGCGTTGCTGCGACCCGCGCCGCGAGATCGGCCGCAGACCGCGGAGGCGGCGCGCCAGATCCTGAGAGACGAGGAGCCCGAGACCTCGGTGGTGGTGAGAGAGACGAACGTTGCCGCCCCTCGGGAACGGGCGCGAAGAAGCGTTCCGATCACATCGGACGACGGACCGCGATTCGTAGATATGGGGCCGCCGCCTCGCGACCTCGACGGCGAGTTGAAAGACGTATACCGCAACCTCGTCAATCCGCTGTTCCCAAAACGAATGATGTGGTCACCTACCGCACAAGCGGGTGCGATCCTTCTCTATGCCTTCGCGTCTGTCGTGACAGTCGGGATCTTACCGGCCGTTTATATCGCGGCTGTGAGAACACGAAAGCGGAGGTACACGGATCTCTTTCGAGAGGGCGAATTCACGCATGGTTCCATCCGCTCCGTAAAAAAAGATGTTGAGATGTTCTCCACGTTCAAGTACGACTACGACGTCGCGGGTTGCAACTATGTGGCGTTCATCAAATACGCGACCGAGATGGCCTCGTTCTTGGACGAGGGCGACACGGTCCCGGTGCTCTATGATCGGAACGACCCGAGGCAATCGTGCTTCGTCTATCGCTGAGGTAGGTCCATCGCCTCGCGCTAAGCGTCGAGAAGCCGCCCCGCACATACTTCGACGGATTAGCGTACGACGAACCCTGCCCTGTACCACGCCCAAAAGCACAGCCCCTAGACGACTCCTGGCCGGTCCAGCATCCACACTCCTCAGTGCGACGACGATCCGACCCGCACCTGGGTCTCAAGAGGAATAGATGAACCAGAGAATCTCCCATCCTCCCGGGTTGGCGGGCCTTGACGCCAGGACCCAAATGTATCGACCCACGGCGGCCGCGCCGCGCGGACCATACTCGCCTCGCTCGATTACATAGGGCCCGGCCTCGCGCACCTCCAACGGCGAGTACTGCAGCGGATTCGGCCCGGTCGTGCCCTCCCATCGCTCGTCCCAGTACTCCGCGAACGCCGCTCGTCCCTCGACGGTTTCACCGCGTGAGTTGACCACACTCACGTCGAGGGCATGAAGCGCCGCGAGCGCCTCGACATCGCGGTTGTCGTACGCCACCATGACGGCGTCGCGGAAGGCATCGACGTCGGACTCCTGCGACTCCGCGGGCTGCCCGCACGAGGCCAGAACCCCGATACCGAGTAGCGACACCCGACTTCTTTTGGCTCGTAGCATGTTCCTCCTTCTTAGGGCCCCGGGTAGAGCGCCGGCAGCGAGGGCGCCCGAAACAACGCCTCCTTCTTGATCACGTCCCCCGGACATCCTAGCGCCGGGCGCCTGCGGGGATTCCCCTCATCGGGTGCGTCAGTCGGTGTGCGAGGCCCACGTTCGATCGGCCGCCGGTCGTCTACCGGGGAGTACTCGAAACAGCCACGCGACCATCGCGTTCGAGTGGAGGAAGAGCCGCCCGTCGCGGATCTCGAAGTGCTCTGGAGACCCTTCGTCGCTCTGACCAATACTCAGCCCGAACGCGCACTGGCCGTCGAACGCTGGCGCATATCGCGCAGGGTCGGCGCCGAATTGCTCCAGGTGTTGCCGGCTGGAAAATCGCCACTCTTTCCCCGCCCACTCGTGGGTAGTGTCCTAGTTTGAATCCGCGTCGTCGCGCGGGCGCTCTGCAACCATTCTACCGAGATTCGTTCGCATCTTCGGTAGGGCGGTGCCGACTCCGTCGTGCCGAAACGCGATTACCCGGATCGGTAGGTCCTCGGCGCGCGTTTGCTTTATGTGCTTGAGTGCCGTGCGGAAGTTGGGCGTTCGGTCGGTGAGGTAGTACGACAGCTCATCGTCTGGGACGACTATGATGCCCACGTCGATCTTGCCCTCACGGAAATCGCCCCGAAGATGAATGAGATCAACGGCCAGGAGGTCGCTCCGTCCTGAAACCTGGACCTCAACGCCGATGTGACCGCCTGAATCTGGGTTGCCCTTCGTCCAGTCGATCGCGCCCACGGTGCTCTTGTCCCATCCCCCGGCGGCCTCAAAACCATCATCGATCCAGATGCGAAGGTCGCGCGTCCCGTTAGCGTACTTAGCTTCCTCGATCTTGAGGGAAAATCTGGCCAGTGTGGACTCCGCCTCATCGACGAGCTGGCCGAGATGGAGACGGTCCACGAGGTTGGTGAAGCCATTGAAGTCGTGACGGACCGTGATGAGCGGCACGGAGTCAGCCGGTCATCGTGAGGGCAAGATCCTCCGCGTACTCCGTTTCCACGTAGTCATCGTTTTGGTGGGGCTCAACCTCGCCGTTTAGGCGCGCGATGATGTCGGACGGTTCCTCGATCTCGATTCCGATCCAGCGGCGGCGCCTCGCTTCGCAGACCCCATATGTGGTCCCGCTTCCGCCGAACGGATCGAGTACGAGGTCACCCGGATAGGTACTCATCTCGATCACCCGTTCCAGAACCTTCGTGCTCAGCGCGTTTTCGGTCCGGCTGCTCGGCTTGAACTTCGCGTGGCGAACCGGCGGGATGTCGGTCCATACGTCCTTGAGGTTGACACCCTTGGGGTTCATGGCCCCGCGGTGGCCCCCGTAGTCCTTGATTTCACCCGCGCAATGTCGGCACGTCTCGATCGGGGTGCGGATCTTCTGGAACCGTGACGGCTTCCCCTTCGAGTAGTAGAGCAAGGAATAGTGTGCCGGGTAGAGCCGGCCCTGGATGGGGAGACAACTCTTGTGTTCGATTGCGATCCAATGGCGGAAATCGAGCCCGCGGTCCATAAGGAACGCACCGAAACGGATGTTCCATTTCGGCAGGTTGTAGAGGAACAGCGATCCGCCCGGTTTGAGAGCACGGATGCACTCGCTAAGCCAGGACTCACACCACGCGATGTATCGTTCCTCAGGATGGTCGTCGTGGCTATTGTCGCCGTACTGCTTGTTCAGGTTGAACGGTGGGTCCGCGAACACGGTATCAATTGACTCGGATTCGATTGTGGGGAGGACATCCATGCAGTCCGCTTGGTACAGCTCGCCCAGGTTCGTGGTGAATACAGGCTCCGGTCGTCCAACCCCCATCATCGCCTCCCGTTCGCGTTTCACAGGGCTCTGACGCCAACCTAGCGTCAGGTCGTCGCGTCCAACAACTCGCCCACCGTCCAGGGCCGATCGGCCACACCGACCGCCACCGCGGGGGTCGTTTTGATCGTCCCGTGCCGACGGACAAAGTTGTAGTGCGCGAAGTGAAGATCCACCGCGGCCTCAAGGTTCTCGCGCTTCTTGCTGAAAGCGTTGGTGAGACGTGTCAAGCGGCGGATGCTCATCCGCATGGTAAGGTTCTGGCGCTCGACGTGCGACGTGGAGATGTGGTCCGGGTCCGGGTCGCCCCACACGGCGTACCGTTCGGAGTGGCTGACCTTGGGCGGGCTGTACCTACCCGGACCGATGGGCTCGGCTTCGTAGACCTTTACAATCTGACCGAAGTCAGCGTTAGGACCGAACGCCTTGTCGATCGCGCCGACGTACGCCTCCAGCGCGTCCGCTGAGATTTGCACGCGATACGAAAGCCGGTCGGCCAGATCGTCCATGAACGTCTCTGCGTTCGCCCATGTGCGCTTCCCCACGAGATAGGCCGGGATCGCCTTAGAGTCCGGGTCGAGCGCCACCCACGTCCACATATCGCCCTTCTCGCGAACATCGTCATCCTCGGTGAGATGACGCTGCTTCTTGCCGACGTAGCCCCAAATCTCATCGACCTGGATGCGCTCGCACGGGAGATCCCGCATCTCCGTATCCATGAGCCAACGGCAGCCGTCGGCCACACGGACCATGAGGCGCATGATCGTGTCGCGGTGTACGCCCGTCATCCGCTCCACGGATCGGATCGACGTACCCTCGACCAGGGCCGCGATGATCGCTTCCTGCTTTTCCCGCTTGAGGACGTTAGCCATCAGAAGAAACCTTGCTCCCGCTATCGGGGTAGGCGATGTTCAAAGTGCGTGAAACGAGCGGAGGGCGGGGGGATCGAACCCGAGCCGCTGCAACGGCCCCCCAAGGGTGTAAAGTCCTCTTTCGGCGCCAGCCTGAGGGCCGCCCTCCATTCGTTCACCAATCCAATCACCCGTCGCTTTCCCGTAGCGCCAAGAGATTTTCGATCCTGTCCAAAAGGTCGTCATCCATTTCATCTTGGGCCTCGACCTTTGTCATGAGCATCTCGATGTAGCGGGCTTGGAGGGACCCCGCCGGGTCCGACGAGCTGTTCGTCGAAGCGGAACCCTCCGCCTCCTCATCCTTCTTCTTCGTTGGCCGCGCTTTCCTCGTCCGGGTCGGATTTGCCGGGGTCTTGAAGTTGGGGCTGAGCGGCACCTTGCCATACGTCGCGGCCTTGAGGAAGAATGCGATTGCCTTCCGGGTCGTGCTGCCGGTCACCCCATAGGCGGCAAACGCCTCCTCAAGTTGCTTCTGGGTCGCGTTGAGCGTACCAAGCCGCACGGGCTCGGGGTAGAACGTTTCCACCATCTTTCGGACGGTTTCGGGTCGATTCGCCCCGGCCTCAACAAGCCCGATGAGCCGCTCGGTGAGCGATCCGTCTGGACCGATCAGCTCGAGTGACTTGAGGGCATTCATGGTTTGCGTGCGAGACTGATTCGACCCGGTGAGAAAGGTTCGATCGATTTGAGGCGGCATGTTCGACTCAAGCCGCTCGATCAAGTTGAGGAGGTTCCTCCATGCGATGTAGGGGGGCGTCCAGCCTGCGGCCTTGCCATTCTCGGTATCCGACATGTCCCGCGCTCCGTGTCTGCTGGTATCCGGTACGCTGCGTGGTATCACGATACCACGTCGATGCCACGCGCACAAGTGTCCCGGATATTTTTTGGTATCCGGTGCGGCACCGGGTAGATTGGGTGGGTTACCTAAGCTGGGAGAACGGCCTATGGAGATCATGCCAGGGGACAGTCTCATGGCCCGGACCGCCACGGGGAAGAAGGTCCCAAGAAGGGCCGTTTCCTCCGTTGAGAGCGGAGGTGATTTTCTAGTCGTATGGGTGTGCGAGGAGGATGAGTACGAGAGAGCCGAACGAGAAGGGCGAAAGCCGAACGCCGTCCCGTGGCCAGCGAACGCCGTCGAGAGAGCCAGGGAGGCAACGGCGTGAGTGATGTGGACGTTGAGACTCTAAGAGTAGCCGTCGAGGGCCAGCACGGGGGCCGTCCGGCCTTCGATCGCGTCGTCCACGTCGTAGAACGATACGAGGGCCAGTCCGCCTGGGCTGGCCCCGTTCACATCTTCAAGCTCACCGGACACCCTACCGCGACCGAGTGCTACGCGTGGTCTGATCCCGTGCCCGACTCCGACCGTAGACGCTTCTATGCGGTCCTACGAGCTGGGCCGGTCACGTCACCCGAGGAAGCGGTGCGGGCTGCCATCGTGAGTGAGTTTCGAGACGCAAAGAGCGAGTGATTGATCTGGACTTCAAATTAGGACACTACCCACTCGTGGGTGATCTGCGCCGAACCCTTTCGGGCTTGGCCATCGTGCCAATAGGTCATCGGGTCGTAGCCGTCGATCGCTAGCCGCGAGAGAGTCCGCTCCGTTTCAACCATTCGTGTTCCTCCGCTCGGATCGTCCAGATCCCAGACGGTTGGGATACGAGCCACGGGACATCTCGCGCGGGTCTAGAACTCCTCGCCGCCCGATCCCAAGAGCCCGCCGTCGTTCTCCCTCGCTTCGGCGAGGGACGGACCGGTCTCCAAACGGGCCTCGAGAAGTCTGACTCTGTGTTCCAATACTTCGCGCTCGCCGCCCGAATCACGGATCTGGATGATCGCCTCAGCGATCGGCTTGAGCGCGAACCGCGCCGTCCACCCGACGACGGGGATCAAGACGACGAGTCCGGCGACAATGAGACCTACGATCTCTGTGACGTTGACCCCCACCACCGGTACCTGAGCCATACGCACCTCCGGAATGCGCGGGGCGGCTAGCCGGCCATCGCGGCTTCGGCGGCCAGGCGCGCCCACTTTTCGAGTTGGTCTGTGTCTGCCAGCAGGTCCGCGGGTACCGAGTAGTACGGCATTCGCCCGTGTCGAGAGACGCCGGGAAGCGCCGCGAACTCATCGTTCGACTCGCCGACCTTGAGAAACGTCTTACCCTCCGAATCCACGATGGCGAACATCTTCTCGTCGCAGAACACGCCGACGCCACCGAACATCTTACGTGACGTAACCGCTCCGAGTGTCGACAGCCGTTCGCATAGATCCGATGCCGCCTGCTCGGCATTCGCCGAGAGCTTCGCGCCCTTCTTACCCATGCTTCTCCTCCTCGTGGTTTCGACAAAGCGTCAGCTTTCGAATGATGAGCGCTCGCTCGGCCGGGGAATCGGTGAGTCCCAGGGCGGTCTCGAATCCCTCGGCAGCGGCTTGCCAGGACCCCAACCGCAGGTTGAGATCGGCCTTCACGGCGTGGTACCAGAGATAGCCGGCGTAGCGCGACTCGTCGCCGAGCCCACGGACGGCCTCCAGACCGCGTTCGGGACCCTGCACTTGACCGACCGCGACGGCTTGGTTGAGCCGGTGAATCGGCGACTCGGTGAGGGTGACCAGGTCGTCATAGAGTTCCAAGATCGCGCCCCAGTCGGTGTCCTGGATGGATGGGGCCGAACAGTGACGGGCCGCGATCGCCGACTCCAAGTGGAAGCGCGTCATCCGCTCTCCGACCGCCGACCGCTCCAGGCAACGAAAGCCTTCGGAGATCGCCGTCGAGTCCCAACGCCCGCGATCCTGATCCTCTAGCAACACCATCTTCCCCTCATCGTCGACCCGGCTCTCGAACCTCGCCAGGTGGAAGTAGAGGAGGGCCAGCAGAGCCCACGAGGCGGGTGTGCCCGTATTCGGATGGTCGGCCAACATGCGGGCGAGTCGAATCGCTTCATGGCAGAGTTCGCGGCGAATCAACCCGTCGGGGTGGCTCGAGCAGTAGCCTTCGTTGAAGAGGAGATAGAGGGCATGCTGCACCGACCCCAGGCGCTCTTCGAGATCTATTCCCTTAGGAAGCATGATGTCGCCCTTCTTCGCGAGCCGACGCCTGGCGCGCAGAACCCGTTTGCGCACCGCCTCCTCGCGGGCGAGCAAGGCCGAGGCGATCTCAGTGATCGTCAAGCCACCGAGAATCTTGAGGATGAGCGCGATCTGAGACGAAGGCGTGAGCGCTGGATCACAACACGCGAACATCATCCGCAGCTCGGCATCGGTGATCTCGCCGTCGGCAAAGACCTCGGGATCCGAATGGTCGGGTACGTCGGCCGCGACTTGCGCATGGCGTTCGTACCGCGCCGCGGTCTGCTCTTTTCTGAGGAAGTCGGTCATGCGATTTCGGGCGACGCGGTACAACCAGCCCTCGGGATTGTCGGGTACGCCCGACCGCTCCCAATGCTCGACCGCCGCGACGAGCGCGTCCTGGACCGCGTCTTCGATCAGTTCGATGCGAGCGGGACCGAACGCGTCGGTGAGCGCGGAGCTGACCTGCCCCGCGGCGTGACGGAAGGAGTACGAATCACCCTCCGCAAACAGAGCGGACCTCCACCGTCATCCCAGGGTGCTCGACACCTGGACACCCGCGTGCGAGTTCGGCCGCTTCGTCCAGGCTGTCGCACTCGATCACGAAATAGCCACCGATGAGTTCCTTCGATTCGACGAAGGGGCCGTCCGAGACGACGCGCCCCTCCTCGCCCTCTACGACTTTTCCCTCCGCAGCGAGCGGAGCCCCGTCCTTCATCATTCCACGCTCTCGAAACGTCGCGGCCCACGCGGACCAGCGCCCCATGACGTCCTTCGTTTCCTCCGGAGTCAGGTCGGCCTTGGACGATTCGACGCCTCGAAACACATACATGAACCTGGGCATGTACCACTCCTATTCGGCCCTGCAGTCGCCCTGTCCCTCTAGGTCGAGCCCGAATGCTGAATGAGACCCACCAGCGCGCCCGTGGGATCCGCCAAGACCGCGAACGTCCCGTCCCCGGGTATCAACGTCTCGGGCTGCACGATTGAAGCACCGAGGTCCAAGGCGCGATCCAGCGTAGACGGAAGGTCATCGACGTTGAGAAACGGTAGCCAGCGCGCGGCGTCTGAAGGATCGCTGGAGAGCATGCCACCTCCCACGCCGTCGCCGGCATCGATCGAAGTATAGGTCATGTCCCCCATCGGAACGTCGGTCAGTGTCCAGTCGAGGAGCGACGAATAGAACTGCTTGGCTCGCTCGAGCGCCGGCGTGCGAAGCTCGATGTGGGCGAATGCGTTTGCCATTGGCTGACCTCAACGTCTGCGGGTGGTTCCGTGGAGGAGACGTAGCGGGCGATGGAGATGGGACACGTAGGCCAAGAAGCGCCTCTCCCGAGGCCCGCGGCGGGATGGCCGCCCGGATTCCCAAACTGACGTCCCGACAGCCGGTTACCGGCTAAAGACTTGCCACCGAACGACGATCCTACGGGGGATAGGGCTCCTCAAGGGGGATCGTGGGCAATTCAATCGAGACGGGCGATGCGCAGCGGGCGAGCGCGAAGGTTCGGGGTGCGCGGGTACGTCGGCGGTCCAGCCGTGCGCGTATGCCGGATCTCGTGATCGTTCAGGACGATCCACTCTTCCTCGAGTTTCTCGAGTATCTGTTTGTCTCGCGCGGGTATCGCGTCCGGTCGTTTCATGACGGCTCCGAGGCGCGCGATTGGCTGGATGCCGCGCGACCCGGGCGCGACGGGCCGGTCGTGCTCTTGGACCCGGAGATCCCCGGGCTCAGCGCGTTCGATTTGATGGAGGCTCGCGGCTTTTACGGGACCGGGCAGTTCCGGTTTGTGATCCTGAGCGTCGAAGGAAGCGAAGAAGCCCAGGTCCGATCGCTCCGTCTGGGGGCGCTCGACTATCTCGTGAAGCCCGTACGACTCCCCGTCCTACGGGCGAAGATCGAGAACTTTCTCAGCTCGCCGCACTCATGAGCGTCGCGGTCCTCACGGCGCTCGCGTTGATCCAGTCGGCGTTCGTCTTTCTGCTCATCACCACGCTGCTCATGTCGCGGTGGTTTCGCCCGCTCGGGTCGAAGCTGGCGCGCGAACGTGTGGATGAACTCTCTCGCGAACTCTATCGATACCTCTCGGGGCAGATCGACCTCGAGGTGGCGCTCGATCGACTCGACGACGCGAAACTCAGCACGATTCTGCACGCCCTTCAGGACGTGGCCGGGCACGTGAAGGGTGGGCTGTGGGAAACGTTGGTCACGGCCGCGAGAGAGCGCCCCTGGTTCCGCATCGTCCTGTCGCGTTCAGGCTCCCGCTTCTGGTGGCGACGCCTGGACGCGGCACACGGTCTCTCCGTGCTTGCCCGTCCGAGCGATGAGATCCGGCTGCTTCGCCTCTTGGGCGACGCCCACGCGGTCGTGCGACTCGCCACCGTACCGTCGCTTCGGAGGGTGCCCTCGCAGACGCTCGTGAGAGCCGCGCTCGACTTGGCCGACTCGGGCCGAACTCCCATCCAGCACTACGTCGTCGAGACCGTGAGCCGACTCCCCGGGCTCAATCTGGCTTCGTTGCGCGTTCGTCTGGCCGGGGGCGTCGACCCGAGAGAGACCCGAGCCCTTCTGGATCTCGCCGCTTGCTTGGGTCTGCCCGACCTTCTGCCGGCAGTGCTGGATTGTCTGCAACACCCCGTTCTCGAAGTGCGGATCGGGGCGGTGCGTGCGCTAAGTCGTTTCCCCCACCAGAAGGTGACCAAGGCGCTCGTCCTCGCACTCTCCGATCCCGAGTGGCAGATCCGAGCGCAGGCCGCCACCGCCTTGGGCGTCATCGGCGCCCGCGACGCAGCCCGGCCGCTCTTCCGGCTGCTGAACGATCACAGTTGGTGGGTACGACTGCGATCCGGCGTGGCGCTGCGCCTCATCGGCGAGCCCGGCATTCAGATGCTCGAGGGTGTGCGGCCAAGCTACGATCGATTCGCCGCCGACATGGCCCGCTATGTACTGGGTCTCGATGACGGCGCGCTCGGCGAGTTTGCGGGCGAAGACGTCGTCGGATACGCGACGAGCATCCCTGCGCGCGTCGCCTGAGGGAGCCGGGACATGATCGAACTCCTGAGCCGGTTTCTCATGTCCTGGGAGGGCATGATCCTCTGGTACTTCCTCGCCGTAAACTCGTTCTACGCGTTCCTGATGCTTCTTTCGATGCCAGAGCTGTGGCGGAACTGGAAGATGGCGCACAGCGAGAACCTCAACCGCTACATGTCTTCCGAAGCCCTTCCCCCCGTTTCGGTCCTCATGCCCGCGTACAACATGTCGGCGGGTTTGGTCGACTCGGTACGGGCTCAGCTCTCGCTTCGATATCCGCGTCATGAAGTGATCGTCATCAACGACGGATCCAAAGACGCGACCATGACGTTGCTGCATGCCGCGTTCAATCTCTACGAGGTCCCGCCCGCGGTCTCCAAGCAGCTCCGGACACAACGCGTACGCGGTTACCTGCGCTCGCGACATGAACCGGGGCTGTTGGTGATCGACAAAGAGAACGGTGGAAAGGCCGACGCGCTAAACGCGGGCATCAACGCCGCTCGGTATCCGCTCGTGGTCGCCGTCGACGCCGACACCATCCTCGAGACGGACGCGATCCTTCGATTGGCTCGAACGTTCCTCGTCGGGACCCCGGTCATCGCGGCCGGCGGAACCATCCGCGTCGTAAACGGATGCGATGTAGAACGGGCCAGGGTACTGCGCCCCCGAGTGTCCCGTCGGTTCCTGAGCGGCGTGCAAGTGCCAGAATACCTGAGAGCCTTTCTGTTCGGCCGACTCGGTTGGAATCGTCTTGGTGGGAACCTGATCGTGTCGGGAGCGTTCGGGTTGTTCCAAAGAAAATATCTGTTGGAGATCGGTGGCTATCAGACCGACAACGTCGTGGAAGACATGGATCTCGTCGTCCGACTCCACCGACACATGCTCGAAAAGGGAGAAGAGTACCGAGTCGCGTTCGTCCCGGATCCCGTGGCCTGGACCGAAGTGCCGTCGGACATAGCGACGCTCAAACGACAACGCGAACGCTGGCACCGCGGGCTCGTGAAGACGATGCTCTCGCACCGAAAGCTCATGTTCAACCCGCGCTACGGCCGCGTCGGAATGATCTCCTACCCGTTCTTTTTCTTCGGAGAGATGCTGGCCCCCGTGATCGAAGTCAGC
>JAJCZV010000069.1 GCA_029262175.1 Gemmatimonadota bacterium | reverse complement strand
GGTTTCCATGTCGGCCAAGCTCGAGATCGCGACGCCGCACTTCCCTACTTCGCCCTCTGAGCGCGGGTCGTCGGAGTCAAACCCCATCAGCGTCGGGAAGTCGAACGCGACGGAGAGACCGGTTTGTCCGCGCTCGAGGAGGTACTTGTAGCGTTCGTTGGTTTCGTTCGCCGTGGCGAAGCCCGAGAACAGACGCATCGTCCAGAGCCTGGTGCGGTACATCGAATGATAGGGGCCGCGTGTATACGGAAACTCGCCGGGCACTCCGATGTCGTCGAGGTAGGCGTTGTCGCCCGTGTCGAGCGGCGTGTAGAGCGGATTGATCTCGCGCCCGGAGATGCTGCGGAAGGTGGTATCGTCGCGGGTCGGCGTGGCGTTGACCACGGCCTCCCACAACTCGAGCTGATCGCTCAGCGTATTTCGTTCGGTGCGGTCCATCAGGTCGCTCATATTCAGGCGTTCTCCAAGATCAGTGCGATGCGCCAATCAAGATACCGACCAGCTCCACGGTCGGGTACGGTCACGCATCTCGGGCCTCGGCCCGGAGCTTCTCGTGAAGCGCCCGCGCCAGGCCGTAAGGCGAGTCTCCGGCTAGGCCTTCGGGCTTCTCTTTCTGCCAAATCCGTTCCGCGTCGCGTTGGGCGCGGCGGATCAAGACGGCCTTGGCCCGGCCCAGCCGACGAGCGGAGCGACGTTTCTCGAGACGGTTCGTTCTCTCGAGCCACTCGAAGTGCGCGTCGAGCTGCTCGGCGAAGGCATCGATTCCCTTCTCCTCCGAAGCGGTGGTTTGGAGGATCGGAATCGTCCATGCGGTGTCATCGGTCGACCGCGCGTTGCCCTTTCGAATCGACATCATGATGGAGATCTCCTTCTCGAGGCGATCGGCGCCGGGCCGATCGGCCTTGTTGACCACAAAGAGATCAGCCACCTCCATCAAACCGGCCTTCATGGCCTGGATCCCGTCGCCCGACTCCGGCACGAGGACCACGGCCGTCGTGTCGGCCGACGACACGATGTCGAGTTCGGACTGACCCACGCCCAGCGTCTCGAGGATCACGCGGTCATACCCCGCAGCGTCCATCAGGTCCGCCGCTTCCCGGGTCGCGGTCGCCAGACCGCCCAACGACCCCCGGCTCGCCATCGACCGGATGAAGACACCTTCCTCGGTCGCGAGTTCGTTCATCCGGATGCGGTCGCCGAGAAGCGCCCCACCAGTGAACGGGCTCGTGGGGTCGACCGCGATGATGCCGACGCGAAGTCCCGCGTCGAGCCAGTGACGGGTGAGGCCCGCCGTCAACGTCGACTTACCGGCGCCAGGCGGACCCGTGATCCCGACTCGGCGCGCACGCCCGACTCGCCCGTCGAGCCGTTCTAAGAGCGCCTCGAAACCCTCGGTTTCGTTCTCGACATGCGAGATGCCGCGCGCGAGTCCAAGCGGATCGCCTGCGGCAATGCGGGCGGCGAGAGCGTCGACCATCAACGTTCGGCTCATAGCAGAAACTTCGTCGCCAGGCCAAGGAGGAGTAGAAACCCGAACAGATCGGTAAAGGTCGTCACGAACACCGAGGAGGCCGCCGCCGGATCGATTCCAAACCGTTCCAGCACGATAGGAAAGAAGGCCCCGAGCGTAGAAGCGACAATCAGATTGGCCCACATGGCGACCATGACGACGGCGCCAAACAACGGTTCGGTGTCGGGTAGGAGCACGGCGATCATCGCGACGAGCAAGCCGATCACAAGCCCATTGACCACCCCTACGACGAGCTCTTTACCAACGGCCGACCAGCGTTCGTCGGCCGTCTCTTCGGCGGTCGCGATCCGCCGAATCGTGACCGCGAGGGCCTGCGTGCCGGCGTTTCCACCGAGCCCCGCAATGACCGGCATCACGGCGGCAAGAATCGCCAACTGCTCGATGGTGTCCCGATACGCCCACACCACCATCGCCGCCGCAGATAGCGTAAGCGTATTGACCGCCAGCCAAGGGAGCCGGCTGCGGATGGCTCCCATCGTGGTGCCACGTAGCTCTTCTTCGTCCGATACGGAGGCGAAGCGCAAGATGTCTTCTGTGCTCTCCGCTTCGACCACGTCGATCACGTCATCGAACGTAATCCGACCCACCAGCCGACCGTCGGCGGAAACGACGCCGATCGACGCGAGATTGTATTTTGAGAGAATTCGTCCGACTTCTTCTTGATCCATGTTGACCGGAACGACCGCGACCGGATCGTTCCACAGCTCCGACAGTTCCGCGGAGGGGGACGCCAGGATGAGATCGCGGAGCGTGACGATCCCTCTCAGGCGCGACTGTTCGTCGGTGACGAAGACGGTATAAAAGTCGCCGCGATCGGAGGCGTGTTCTCGAATTTCTGCGATCGCCTGACTGGCGTTGGCGTTCGACCTCACCGAGACGAGTTCCCGCGTCATGATGCCGCCGGCGGAATCCTCGGGGTACTCGAGAAGCTCTCGGATATCGTCGGGGTCGGATACGGATTCGAGCACCCGCTCCCGGTCTTCGGGCTCGAGGTCGCCGATCAGATCCGCGGCATCGTCGTCGGCGAGTTGCTCGACCAGTTCGGCGATGCGCCCGGGTTCCATCTGGGCCAGGAGTTCGGCCGGATGTTCATCGACCTCCATCTCTGCGAGTGCGTCGGACGCCTGAGCGGCCGGGATCAGCTCGAGTAGCCGAAGACGCTCATCTTCCTCGAGGGTTTCGAGGACGTCAGCCAGGTCGCTCGCGTGGAGGGGATCGACCAACACGACGATTTCGTCGCCGGCTTCGACGGCCAGTAACCGGCGGATCTCGACGATCGCTTCGTGACGTTGTCTTTCCGACGTCTCGGACATGCGCGCTCTTGGCCCTGGAGAGCCGCCGACAGGTGCAGCCATCGGCGTGAGAATTGGGTGGAACGGGAGCGCCTAACCTATGGGGGCTTCACTCCGCGGCGCGACCGACCTCGTCGAGTAGCCGCTGAAGCACACGTTCCTGAAGCCTGAACATCTCCGACGCGTAGCGCGAATCGTCTTCTGGGTGGGTGTGTCCCAAGAGATGCAGAACCCCGTGAATCACGAGCCGCAAGACCTCCTCAGCGACCTCGATGCCGTGGTGCCGAGCCGAGCTCGAGGCTACGGCTGGACAGACGTAGAGGTCGCCGAGGAGATTTTTTGCGACCGGGTCGGGCCCGTTCCCGGGCTGCACCATCGCGTCCAGATGAAAGGTCAGAACATCGGTGGGTGCGTCGACGCCGTGGTACTCTCGGTTCAGCGTCTGCATCTTCTCGGGTTCGACGAGCGTGATCGAGAGCTCCACATCGCCGAGCTCGGGACCGCCCTTGAACCCGCCGGCGAGCGCTGCGGTCGCGGCCGCTTCGATCCTACGCTGAAACTTCGCCCCGCCAGGATGGGGACCCGCCTGGCCGGTCGTGTCGTTGATGAGAACCGCGCGTTGGGTCAATCCGGCCGACGGCTCCCGCCCCCCTCGTGTATCGGCGTTGGCTGTCTCGTGGGGGCGATCGGTGGGCGGCGTTCCGAGGCACCTATGTCCGTCCCGACGGGTGTCTCGGACCATAGCTCCGGAGGGGCGGGGGCCAGGCCTTGGCTCGCAGCCGCCTCGCCCGCCGGGTCGGCTGGCAGGGGTGGCGCAGTCGGTTTAGGATAATCGATTCGGTGGTGATACAAGCCCGTAAGGACGTGAGCGAACTCCTGCTTCACCCGCCGGAGATCACGGAAGGTGAGTCCACACTCGTCGAACTCGCCGTGCTCGACCCGTTCGTTGGCCAGCGTCTCGATGAGGGCGCGGATCCCTTCGGGACTCGGACTGGCGAGCGTTCGCGACGCAGACTCGACGGCATCGCCGAGCATGGCGATCGCGGTCTCTTTGGTCTGCGCTTTCGGTCCGGGGTACACGAAATCGTTCGGATCGAGATCGGTCTCCGCCTCTTCTTCCCGCGCCCGGTGGAGGAAGTATCGGATCTGCTGGGTACCGTGATGCTCGCGGATGAAATCCTTGACGACTTCAGGCAAACGCGCTTCTTCCGCCATCCGGAGACCGTCGCGCACGTGGGCGCGGAGGATCTCCGCGCTCTGCACCGGTCGAAGTCGGTCGTGAGGGTTCAGACCCTTGGGCTGGTTCTCGATAAAGTACTGCGGCCGCTCGAGCTTTCCGACGTCGTGGTAGTAGGCCCCGACTCGACCGAGCACGGCGTCGGCTCCGATCGCGTCGCACGCCGCCTCGACCAGATTGGCCAGGTTGATCGAATGCGCGTACGTGCCTGGCGCCTCGCGTGACAGACGGCGCAGCAGCGGCCGGTTCATATCCGCCAGTTCCAGCAGCGACTGCTCGGTGGTCCGCCCCGTGAACGCTTCGAGCGCCGGCAAGACCGCACCCATCGCGACCGCCGTGCAAATCATGGCGTTACTAAAACCGAACAGCGTCGTGGTGCCGAACTCTGACCAGTTGTAGTGACCCGTGAGGTTGAGGCTCAAGCCGGCCACCGCGTACGCTCCGGTGATGAGCGCGATCAACACCCAACTTTGAGAACGCGTTCGCACTCTTCCGACTCCGAACGCCGCCGTGACTCCCGCCGCGACCGCAAGCAACGGCGCGGGGAGTCCGGTGAACGCCGGTTGGATCAGCAGCACACCGGCGATGACCACCACGACGACCAACCCCAACAGGCTGTCGAAAAGCGCCGCCGCCAAGAGACCCGCGAACGCGACAGGTACGAGCGCGGGCGCTCCGTCAACATCGGCGACGACCCCGGAAACCGCGAGCACGATCAAAATGAGACTCAGCAGCACGGTAAAACTTCGAAGGTCCTCATAAATATCGAGACGAAACTTGTACGTGACGAACACGAGGATCCCGAGAATACACGAGGCGAGCATGACGACACCCAGCCCTCGCAAGAACCCCATCGATCGGCCCGCGAGACCCCGCCGGATGACTTCGGACTCGTAGGCCTCGAGCCGCCGAATCTCCAAGTCCCCCACGACCTCGTTGGCGGTGACGATCCGCTCGTCGGCCATCACGAAGCCCACCGAACGCGGGACCGCGTTGCGGGCTTGCTCACGAGCTTGTCGAATCGCGTCGGAATCCAGGATCAACGTCGGTTCGGCCTGAAGGAGCAGCACCCGGAACAACTCGGCGCCGACCTGCGACAGTCGCCCGGTCACCGACTCCTGAGCATCGAGGTAAAAGTCCTCCATGCGCTCGATCTCGTCGTGAGACACGACGGCGTCGTCTTGCTGTTCGCGGATGACGACATCGGGCGTGACTACGTTGGCCAGATCGGCGCCCATGATCACGCCGGCCCGAAGCGGGCCATCAAAGGCCGCGACCAGCTCGCCTCGCAATCGGTCTCGTTGCCCCGGATTCATCAGATAGTCGAGCTGGTCATCGGTCAGATCGGTTCCGATTCCGACGCTGGCGACCTCGTTGATTCCGTTTCGCAGAAACGCGTCCCGCTCGTCGGGATCCGGCGCATCTTCCACCGCCCGGCGCTGCACGGCGGTCACCGCGGAGTCCAGTCGCGAGAACAGAGCCCGGATCCGCACGATCGAACTGTCGGCCTTGCTCTCATCGTAACCGAGGATGGCTCGGACCGCGCTCTCGGCTTCGAGTTGTTGAGCGCGTAATCGGCCCGTCTCCTTGGGGACGTCGAATTCGAACGCCGCGACCACGGACTGATCCGCGACCTCGCCCTCTACGATCCCGTCGAACTCAGGGAGCGAGGCGCGTGGGAACAGCCACGGCACGGCCAGCGCGATCAATAGAGCGAGTCCGGCTCGGAACCCGTGGTGAATCCAGGCGTCCTGGAGCCCCCCGGCGGGCGGGCGATGGATGGGGCGCAACGAATCTCGAAGCTTCAGAAACGGATTCATTGCTCAAACTCTCGATACGCCTTGATAATCTCCTTCACGAGACGATGACGAACGACGTCCGCGTCGTCGAGGTAGATGAACTCGATCCCCGCGACGGAGCTGAGAACGCTTTCAATCTCGAGCAACCCCGAGTCTTCAGGGTCGGCTAGATCGATCTGAGTCTTGTCGCCGGTGATCACGGTTCGCGAGTTCAACCCGAGTCGGGTCAAGAACATCTTCATCTGTGCGGTGGTCGCGTTCTGCGCTTCATCGAAGATCAAGAACGCATCCGAAAGCGTGCGGCCGCGCATGTAGGCCAGCGGCGCTACTTCGATCACTCGATCCTCGATCAAGCGTCGCACCCGTTCCGGCGGCATCATGTCTTCGAGCGCGTCATAGAGCGGACGCAGATAGGGGTCGACCTTCTCGCGCATGTCGCCCGGTAAGAACCCCAGCGCCTCGCCCGCCTCGACCGCCGGGCGGGTCAGGATGATTCGACTGATTCGTTTTCGATGCAGCGCTTCTACTGCCGCCGCCACCGCGACATACGTCTTTCCCGTCCCCGCGGGCCCGATCCCGACGACGATGTCGTTTTCACGGATCGCCTCGAGATATTTGTTTTGCCCCGGAGACTTCGGCCGTATCGCTCGCTTTGCGCCGGCCAGCGCGACTTCCGGTTGGCGCGTGCGACGTTCGCCCGTCGTCTCCTCGTAGGTGTCGTCCGGAGCCGAGTCGAGAAAGCGCTCGACGTCGACCGCGTCGAACGGACGCCGCATGCGAGCGTATTGAATCATCCGGCGAGCGGTCGGTGCGGCACGGTCGATGTCCGCGGCCGGACCGGACAGGATCAATTCGTCCCGGCGCAACACCACCCTGATGTCGCAGTGGCGGGCAAGCGTCGTGAGATTTGAATCGTTCACACCAGCTAGAAGCTGCTGGTCCGCGCCGTCGATCGACAAGCGCCGCTCTTTCGTGGCGGGCGCACTGACGTTCGCGGCTTGTTCCGGCTTCGCGCTAATTCGTTCGCTCCCTAGTTCCGACTCATGTCAGCTGCCTGTCCGGCTCGAATGCCGTCCCTGTCACTAGGTATCTACCCTGATTCCGAGTTCCTTGAGCTCAGCAGGATCCACGTTTGACGGGGATTGTTCAAGCAATCCCCGCGCCGCGGACGTCTTCGGGAACGCGATCACGTCGCGTAAGGATGCCGCCCCCACCATGACGGCCACCACCCGATCCAGACCCACCGCGTACCCGCCGTGGGGCGGGACGCCATATCGAAACGCTTCCAACAGAAACCCGAACCGGGCTTCGATTTCCTCCGGCGAGAGTCCCGTCGCCTCTAGAATGACACGCTGGACCTCTGGAAGGTGGCACCGGATGCTTCCGCTTGCGAACTCGATTCCGTTGTAGACGATGTCATAGGCTACCGCCGTCACGGAGAGTGGGTCGTCCCGAATGAGGTCCGGATCCGGGTTCGACGGCATCGTAAACGCGTGCTGCGCCGGTACGGGAAGACCGGTTTCCGCGTCTTTCAGGTAGAGCGGGAACTCGCTGATCCAGAGCCAATGCTCTTCGTCCGTCGCAACCGCATCGAGTTCGTGCGCCACCGTCCGCCGGAGCAAATCCAGCGCGCGAGAGGTCAGATCATCCTCCCCCGCCACGAGAAATACGAGGTCTCCGGGCTCGATCCCGAACTGCGCCACGAGTTCCGCCGAGACATCGTCGCCGATCACCTTCGACGGCTGACCCGACCACGCATCCTCAGACCGTTTGAGCCACAGTGCTCCCTTGGCCCCCGCTTCCTGCGCCAGTTCGTTGTACGCGTCCACACGTGAACGTGAGAGCGAGGCCCCTCCCTTCACGACGAAACCACGAACGCGTCCGCCCGCCGATTTCGTCGCATCGAAGATGCCAAAACCGATCCCGGTCAACACGTCTGTGAAGTCCTGAATCTCCCATGGGATTCGAAGATCGGGTTTGTCCGTTCCGAAGCGCTCCATGGCTTGCGCGTGCGGTAGCCGTTCCCACGCGCCAGGCAGGTCTCGATCCATGCAATCTTTCCAGATCCGTTGGAACATTTGCTCGGCGGCGTTGAACACATCGTCCTGACGCACGAACGCCATCTCGACATCGATCTGCGTAAATTCTGGTTGACGGTCGGCACGGAGATCTTCATCGCGAAGACACTTCGCGATCTGGAAGTAGCGATCGAAGCCGCCGCACATGAGCAGTTGTTTGTAGAGTTGCGGTGACTGAGGGAGCGCGTAGAACTGGCCTTTGTGGACCCGGCTCGGAACGACGTAATCGCGGGCGCCTTCGGGCGTCTGACGGGTTAGAAGCGGCGTCTCGATTTCGCAGAAGCCTTGTTCGCTCAGCGACGCGCGGATGGCATTCGTCGCAGCGTGACGAAGCCGCAAGTTGTGCTGCATCTCGGGGCGTCGAAGGTCGAGGATGCGGTGCTGGAGTCGAAGTTCCTCCGAGGGCAGGTCCTCTTCCGGTGGCTGGTAGACCAAGATGGGTAGCGGATCTGAAACGGAGACGCGCTCGAGTTCGCTCACACGCAGTTCCACCTCGCCGGTGAGCATGTCGGCATTCGGGTCAGGGCGAAGCGCCACCACCCCACGCGCCTGGATGACATCTTCGGGGTTGAGCTCGGCCACGAGACCGAGAGCGTCCGAGGTGGACCAGTCGGGTCCAAAAGAAAGTTGGAGCAAGCCGGTCCGGTCGCGAACATCGACGAAAAACAGCCCACCCAGGTCTCGGCGTCGGTGCACCCACCCGATGATCTGCATTTCTTTGTCGACCCACGATGCGTCGACTTGTCCGCACGCGGCGTCGCGATAGGCGGTCTGAAGCGCGGCTGGCTCGCGGGACATCGAAATCGGTCGTCCAGACTGCTCGCTAATGCTCAAGACTTCTCCGCTTTCTTCAAGACCTCGTAGAACGCTTCGGAGGATTCCGCCGCGATCAGTTCCTTTCGTACGGCTTCCGACCGAAGCAACCGACCGATTCGACTCAGAGCCACGATGTGTTGATCCGATTCCGCCTCTG
This sequence comes from Gemmatimonadota bacterium, assembly GCA_029262175.1. Taxonomy (GTDB): domain Bacteria; phylum Gemmatimonadota; class Gemmatimonadetes; order Palauibacterales; family Palauibacteraceae; genus Palauibacter. The sequence goes on along the minus strand of JAJCZV010000069.1, from coordinate 42,360 downwards.
GCCCCACCAGCAGCAGGACGATCTGGACCGGCTCGCCGTCGAGCGCGTCGAAATCGATCGGCTGTGCCGCCCGACCCGCCACGAGCGTCAATTGTGGGATTGAATCGCTCCGACCGTGCGGAATGGCCAGCCCACCCCCGATCCCGGTGCTGAAGACGGCCTCCCGCGCCAGGACCGCCTGGTGGATCTCCTCTCGCACCTCGTCCGTTACCCCGCAGACCTCGGCCAGGAAGCCAGACAGCTCGGCGATCACACCCGACTTGTCTCGCGACAGAAGCGGGATCTTGATCCGGTCCGGGGACAGCAGATCTGTCAGAGTGGCTTGCGGCACGGGAGAATCGGAGCGTCCGGCGTCGAGGGGAGCGCACCCTGGCTGGGCCCTGGGCTCGCCCGAGTGTTGAACAGGCGCGAAGATACGGTGTTTCCAGCGACCCCAGCAAGCGAAACCCGAGGTACACCCATCATGAGTTCTGCGGTCGAAACCGCAACGCACGAAGTCCTTTCCGGCCCGCCGGAGGATCTTCGACAGGGCCTGTCGGACTTCATCGCGGAGTGCGGAGAGCCGAGCTTTCGCACGCGCCAGATCGAGGCGTGGATCTTTGAAACCGGCGTGCGCGGCTTCGACGAGATGACCAATGTCCCGCCAGCTCTGCGAACCGCGCTCGGCAAACGGTTTTCGCTCACGCCCCTAGAGCCCGAGACGGTGGCTCGATCGAACGACGGGACGATCAAACACCTCTGGCGCCTCGATGACGGAGAGCGTGTCGAATCCGTCCTGATCCCGACCCGAGCGCGCCTGACGTTGTGCCTCTCGTCGCAGGCAGGGTGCGCGCTGGGGTGTCGGTTCTGTGCAACCGGGGCGTTCGGTTTTCGGCGACAGCTCCGGTCGGCCGAAATCGTAGCTCAGTATCGCGAATCGCGACGGGTCGCCGAGCAAGAGCTGGGTCGTCCGATTTCCAACGTCGTCTACATGGGCATGGGAGAGCCGCTCGCGAATCTGGACGCGGTCATCGATTCGCTCCGCACGCTCCACGATGGATTCGGACTCGGCGCGCGGAGGATCACGGTTTCGACCGTCGGACTCGTTCCGGGCATCCGCGAGCTTGCCCGGCGACCCGAGCCCTTCGAACTGGCCGTTTCGCTCCACGCTCCCACGCACGAGCTCCGGCTCGAGCTCATGCCCATCGAGAAGCGTTACCCGATCACAGAGCTCTTCGGCGCATTGCGGGACTACCAGGCTCGCAAGAATCGGCGGATCAGCCTCGAATACACGTTGATCAACGGGGTCAACGACGACGAGGAGCTGGCCCGGATTCTGGCCGACCAGGTTCACGGATTGACGTGTTTCGTGAACCTGATCCCTTTCAACCCGATTCCTTCGCAACCCGATTGGAAGGCGAGCCCGAGGCGACGGATCGAGGCGTTCTCCGCGACGCTCGACGAGCGCGGCGTCCCGAACGCGGTTCGCACGCCGCGCGGGCGTGATATCGCGGCGGCGTGCGGTCAGCTGCGACTGTCGCAGACGTAGCGGCCTAGCGGCCCAGAACCTCAAGCATTTCTCGCCAGTCTTCACCGACGATCACCGTTACGTCGAGGTAGAGTTCGGGATCGAGCGCGATCGTGATGGAGTCGACCCCGAGGCTTTGCGCGACCTCTCGGGCGGCGCCGATCTCACCCGATCGATCCAGCACCTGAGTGTCGCGTCCCCCGGGCTCGTCGGCGTTTCCAATGGAGACGACGTCGAATCCGACCTCGCGCATCCGTTCGCTGAAGCGCTGGGCGAGCCCTCGCTCGCCGACGCCATTCAGGACTTCGACCTTGATCCGTTCTTCGAGCGGACGCTCGACCGTCTCGAAGGTGGCGTCTTCGGGGAGGACGGATCGCCATTGCCCCCAAAACGACCCGATGAGAATTCCGGCACCCACGAGAATGACGGTGGTGAGGACGCCTTGCAGGAGGGATACCAACCTAGACGAACGACTTCCGGACTTCCGCTTACGCGCCTTCCCCGCCACCCGCCGACCTCCGCTACCCGTTCACAGCACCAGCCCTGTACAAGGATCTCGCCAAATAAGACCTGAGGCGCAAGTGGCGAGCAGGCCTGGACCGCTCAGAGGCCCGCGCGACCTAAACCAAGCCGTTCCAGAAGTTCACCGTGGTGGTGGGTACGGCGACGCGACGATCGATCAGCGACTTTATCTTGACGGCCGCAACCTCCTCCAGCACGTCCTGCCACTCGAGTGGCATCCTCCTGCGCCAGTCCGCGCGTTTTCGGACCTTCCCGTACCGGCCGGGGTCCAGGTAGTCTGCCATGTAGAGGGCCTGTCCGAGCCGCCCCAGTCCGGCGTGGCCGGTCGTGTGGTGGGCAATCGCCAGAAGAAGTTTTTCATCGGACACACCCAATCCTCGCAGCCGCTCGGCGCAGGCGGGACCGTGTAGCAGTGGGTCCGGCCAGCTTTCGGCGCCCTCGACCTCGCGGCGCAGCACGCTGGGTGTTTCCCCCTTGAGGCAGTCGTGGAGGATGCCGGCAGCGCGCCAGCGGATACGTTTGCGCTTCTTCAACTCGAGGACAGCGGACCATTTCCAAAGAAGGCGCCCGACACGGATCGAGTGATCACGACGAGACTTGCTCATGACCGCCCACGGGGGATGTTTCTGGTCGCGTCCCGCGGCCTCGATGATCGGGTGGAGTATGGCCAAAAGCGGAGAAGACCTGGCTTGGGTTTGTCGGTTGGGGGAACGTCCCCGAATATAGGGACCACATGCCTGTACGCTACGATCCACTCGTCACCCGCGTCCTCGCCCGCGAGATTCTGTCTCGCTGGGGCGGCGTTGCCCTGCGTTCGCTGCGCTTCGATCGCGGGCGACGCGTCGTATCCCTCGCCTTCGATGACCGCTCCCGGCTGCTCGCGCTTCTCCACCCATTGGCCGGCCATCTGATCGGACTCGATGCCCGCGCTAGAATCGAAACGGAACTGGGCGGCAAACTCCACCGATTCGGGCGGCTCATCCTGAGCGACGTCGAAGCGCCTGCCGACGAACGAGCGCTGCTGCTCACGTTCTCCGATGGGGCTGGCCAGCCGCGGGAAGGGCTCGCGTTTGAGCTCCAAACTCAACGTTGGAACGCCGTACGCCTGGAGCTCACGGGGCCGGAGCCACAACCCGTTTGGCGGATCGAAGCGGCGTTGCTCTCGCGTGATGCGGGGCACCGACCGCTCCGACGAGGAGCGCCCTATCAACTCCCCGTGTCCACGCGAAACGGAATCGACGAAGTCCCGTCGGAGGAGGCGTGGCTTCGCTCGCTGGAGGGCGTCGATGAAACCGAACGAAGAAGCGCGGTCCTAAGGTCTTGGGCGTGGGCGAGCACGCTCAACGTCGATTGGATCCTCGCGGGCGAAGCGCCGCGCGAGCGGCTGAGCGAAGTACACGCGGCGCTCGAGGCCCCGCCACCGCGCGCCTGGCTCGGTGAGCGGCGCTGGGGGCCTCAGCCGTACCCGCGGGCCCTAGAGGACCCGGGAGGGCTCCAGGAGAACGGACTTCTCGACACGTTCTTGGTCGCGGCCAATGAAGAAGGAGGGATCGACGCGCTCCTGGAAGCCATCCCGACGGCCGAAGAAGAAGTGGCGCATGGCGAGGCCCAGCTGCTCATCAAGCGGCTGCGCTCTCGGCTCAAAAGGCTGGGCAAGCGGACGGCATCGCTTCAACGGCAACTCGAGGCGGCCGGACCGCCGGAGGAGCCTCGGTCGGCCGGCCAACTGCTGCTGGCAAGGAAGTCGGAGATTGCCCGAGGAAGTGCGAGCGTCGCACTGGAAGACTTCGACGGAAGCACCCGCAGGATCGAACTCGACAGCGCCCTCGATGTTGTCGCGAATGCCGAGCGTTTGTTCGACGAGGCACGAAGACGCGAACGCGCCCTGGAGAAGCTTCCGATCGAGATCGCGACCGCTCAGGACCGTCACGACAAGATGACCGCCGCGATCGTACGGGTAGAGGAAAGCGGGCCCAACGAATCGTTGTGGGCACTCGTCGGCGGCAAGCCGAGCGGAACCGGCCGGAAAACCGTCGCGAAAGTCGCGGAGCCGCGACTGGCCTACACGCGGCTGGTAAGCAGCGGCGGCCTGGAGATCCGGGTCGGTCGAGGCGCGAAGGACAATGACGAACTCACGTTTCGCAATTCTGCACCGGACGACATATGGCTACACGCCTCGCAGTCCTCCGGCGCGCACGTCATCCTCCGGTGGGGGCGAAAAGACGAAAACCCGCCGCGGAGCGACCTGCTCGAAGCCGCGGTCGCGGCCGCCGTCAACAGCGGCGCTCGAAACAGCGGTACCGTGGCCGTCGTCTGGACGCGTCGCAAACACGTCCGCAAACCGCGCAAGTCTCCGCCCGGTACGGTCTTGCCGGAGCGCGCGCAGACGATCTTCGTCAAGCCCGACGAGCGTCTCATGAATCGGCTGCGACCCTCGCCGGACTAGACCGCGATCGTGCCTTCCAGCGAGTTTGCCGGGACGGCGAAGGCGTCCACGAGCGGGACCGCTTGAGGTCTGATCTCAGCGCAAAGAGCGGTAACCTGTCGTCTGATCGCTTTGGTCTTCGACGCATCCAGGTACCCTTCTTCGAGATACCAGGCGCGCCGGCGTTCGATGGTCGATAGGGCGAACAAGCATCGCAGCGGTGCCATCTGCTCGGCGACACCTGAACTCGGGGTCCGGCCTTCGGCCTCGAGCATCGACTTGAAGATGTCGTATTCGACGCTGGCCATAGCGGCCGTAAGCGCATGGTTTTGGCACTCGATCAACGCGTCGAACGACGACTTGCCGGCCTGGATCCGGGCCCGGACGCGGCGCGCCAACGTGATCATGAGGTCCTTCTTGCGATCTTCAAACATCGCCTCGTGAAACTGAGGGTCGCGAAGATGCGCCTCGTCGATTTTCCTCGAGATGATCGGGTTGCGATCCATCACTGCGGTCGCGGCCCGGTCGGCCAGGAAACGAGCGATCCCGAGCGCTCCGAGATCGCCGAACTGTTGTTTGAAACCGGTCAGCAAATCCTTGGCGACCAGCTGGAGCAGCACCGTGTTATCGCCCTCGAAGGTCGTGAACACCTCCGTATCCGCCTTCAGCGCGGCGAAGCGGTTTACGGCGAGGAACCCCTGCCCTCCACAGGCTTCCCGACACGCCTGGATGACCTCGGTCGCGTGCCACGTGGCGTAGGATTTGAGCCCAGCGGCGTCCGCCTCGGTTCGACGCCGATCCTCATCGGTCGAGACGTACTGAGTCTGCAGATCATGGATGGCGAAGTTGAGCGCGTAGGTCGTGGCGACCGCCGGCAGAAGTCGGCGTTGATGACTCGGATAATCGAGGAGCGCCCGTTCGGGCTCGTTGGTCGGCCCGAACTGACGACGTCGCTCCGCATATCTCACGGCGATCGTTAGCGCGACTTTTGACGCCGTGAGCGCGGCACTTCCCACGGCGACCCTGCCAGCCACCAGCGTTCCCAGCATGGTAAAGAAACGCTTGCTCGGGCTCGCGATGGGACTGCGGTACACACCGTCATCGTTGATCCACGCGAAGCGATTGAGAAGGTTTTCGCGGGGTACGCGGACGTGGTCGAACGTGAGGCGGCCGTTGTCCACGCCGTTGAGGCCGAGTTTCTCGCCGCAGTCCTCGATGCGAACGCCTGGCATCGACGCGCCTTGCTCGTCGCGGATGGGGACCAGGATCGCGTGTACGCCGTGCGCCTCACCCGCCACCTCGAGCTGCGCAAATACCGTGGCGAGGCGACCGTGCTTCGCCGCGTTCCCGATGTAATCCTTGCGAGCGCGCGCATTCGGAGTGTCGATCTCGAACTCGCGCGTATCGGCATCGTAAACGGCCGTGGTTTCGATGTCGTAGACGTTCGAACCGTGTCCCGTCTCGGTCATCGCGAAGCATCCCGCCAAGTCGAGCGTTCCCGCGTCGCGGAGGTATCGCTTGTGGTGCTCGATCGAGCCCAACTGATGAATGCTGCCGCCAAACAGGCCAAACTGGACGCCAAACTTGATCAAAAGGCTGAGATCGAAGTAGCCCAACGTTTCAAAGACGGCGACGAAGGCCGCGGGGTCCGCGCCGCCTCCATGTTCCTCGGGATAGCTGAGTGCGCCCAGCCCTTCGTCGGCGAGAATGCGGCACCAGTCGAGCACTTGTTCGCGATACTCGGGCGTACTCAATCCATAGACGTGTTCAAAACGCCCGTCCGACAACAGAGTTCGAAGACGCGCCTTCAGTTCCGCGGTCTCTCCATCGAGAAACCGAGTCATGCTCCCGAGATCGAAGGCCGGTTTGATGTTCGGCAGGGGCGCGAGAGGACGGGTGGTCTCCAGCACGCATGCGGCCGCTTCGGCCCCGTTGAACCCGAACGCGTCTTCGACTCGACGGATCGCTTCGCATTCCGCAGCCGACGGCGGTCGTCCATCCGCCTCGGCGAGCGCGATGCCCAGCGAAGCCAACGACTCGCGATCGGTCGAAGAAAGATCAGACGCCCGTCGGCGGACGACTGCGAGCACGTCGAGAAGCTCCGCCGCTTCGGGCGGATCCTCCGGGTTCGTCCAACGGGACAAGAGCTCGGGATCCACACCGGCCCCCTCGGCCTCTCGACGCAAGAGCTCCAGCTCATCGGTCGCGAGCTCTCCATCGGCCCATGCCACGTAGAGCAGCGGATAGAACGCGAGGAGCCCGGTTTCGGGCGCGGGCGTACTCATGGCTCAGGAACCGGCCGCTTCAAACGCGATCTCGCGGTGGCTTCCGTCGCAAAACGGCTTGTTAGAAGAAGCGCCGCAGCGACACAAGAACGCGCCCGCGAACCGGCCCGTTTCTGCATTGTCGGCCCCGGCGATCTCGATCAGGCCCTCCACTTTGAGCGGCCCATCGGCCAAGGGCGTGACATCGATGACGTCTGTGTCATCGCTGTACTCAGCGTCGACCGCTCGGGCGAGATCCACGCGACAACCGTCGCGAAACTTGGCCTCTTGGTGCGCTCCGTCGCAGAACGGTTTTGCCTTCGACGCGCCACAGCGACAGAAGGCGGCGCGCGTTTCGACCAAAGGTTGTTCGGCATCGGGCATGTGGATATGAAGGTTCCCCGTCACGTAGAGAGGCCCGTCTTCGGCCACCGCGATGGTCGCATTTTCCGCCGGCACCTCCGCGGATCCGCTGTCCGTGCGACGAAACTTCAGGGCACCGGTCGGACAGCGCTGGATCACCGCGGCCACCTCATCTGCCGAAGCCCCGTTGGGGTCGACCCAAGGTTTGCGGTTGGGGTCGAAGACGCCCGGCAAACCGTTGGCGCATTCGGCCGCATGGATACAACGCTCGACATCGTAGGTGATCTCGACATCGTTTCCCGTGTAGGTCAGTCTCTTCATCTACGGCACCAACTCCGTTCGCCTTGGTTTGAGGAGGAACACGCCTTCCAACATGCTGGTGACCAGCACCGTCTCGCTTTCAAAGTAGGGAAACGCCGTCCATGCTCCGTTGAACCCGGGTGGATCGACGCCATACGGCGTCGTATCGAAGAATCCGACTTCTCTCGGGTTCTCCGGATCGCTGATATCGAGAACACGGAGACCCGCCTGATAGTTCGCCTGATACATGCGGTCGCCTTTCACGTACAGATTGTGATCGGTGGACCCGTTGGGACCGTAGTGCTCTCGAACCACGACGGGATCGTCTAGGTCAGAAACGTCCCAAACGATGGTCTTCGTACGCTCTGTGCTTCCGACTAGCTCATCCAGTTCGTCATTGAGATAGAAGTATCGCTGGTCTTCGGTCAGCCAACCCTGATGGATGTACGCGGCGCCGGGATATGCGGCCGCGGAAATCGGTATGGGGTTTTTCTTGTCCGTTACATCAACGATCCGAAGCGCCGTCTCGTTCGAAGCGAAGCAGAGTTCCTTGCCGCGGTAATCGGCGTCGGGGCCGCGATAGACGAGGCACTGCGCATCGTGGGTACGGCCCTCGAAGATCAATCCCTCGGTGTCCGTATAGCAGCCCACGAACTCGGGTTCGAGCGCGTCGCGGATGTCGATCATCAAGAGACCGCCACCGCAGGTCTCGCCTACCCCGCTGGTGGAGACCGTGAAGGCCGTCCCGGAATCGGTGTCGATGATCAGATTGTGCGCGCTGCCGATTCCATCCCAACGGGTATCGGGTTCGAAGGTCGTCGGTGCGCCGGTGACATCTCGGAGACGCGTCAGGTCGAACACTACGAGACCATGGGCGCCAGCTCCGTCGCCGGTAAAGAAGAGGTGGTCGCCATAGACTTTGAGGTCACGCGCGCCGCTCGGGTTCGCGGGGACGAGGCCGAGATATACGGGGTTGAGCGCGTCGGTCACGTCGACGATCGCGGCGCCTGCAGTCCGCCCGATGAGGCCGTATTCGCGACCCGTCTGCGAATCGGTCCAGCCCCAGGCGTCGCTCACACGCTCGCCCGGTTTGGCTCCGATGGCCGCCAGCGGCAGATAGGCCTGAAGATCGACGGCATCGCAGTCGAAGCCGGCCGCCTCATCGTTTTCGCAGCGCACCTCGCTTGACGAGATGGTCATCGGGGGTTCGTAGGAGCGCAGCCAGGTCGGGTCGGACCACTCGCCGTCTTGCCCCATATCAAAGACGGCGGCGAGCCCGGCGCTGCCCTCGGCACCCGGAGCACCGACTGCGGCCGCCCCGGCGATGGAGATCGCAACGGAACCGCCAAATCCAGCGCCCGGCTCGATCTCGGACGGCGCGATCACCTGTGACGGGTGCCACTCCCCCTCGGCATCCGCTCGAGCGAACACATCGACCCGCCCCCGCCCCTCTCGCGCGCCCGGAGCGCCGACGAGAAGCTGTAGATCCGTGGCCGAGAGCGCTGTTCCGAAGCGCTGCCCTGCCTCGGCGCTACTGGGAGCCAAGGTCATCGCCTCCGTCCAGGTGCCGTCCGCGCCGCGCCAAAACCGGGCCACTCGACCCGTCGATCCGTTCGCGCTGGGCGCGCCTACCGCGATTTCATTGTCCTGAATAAACACGATGCTGCTTCCAAACGCGGCGCCGTCTCCGGCCAATTCCGAGGTAAGCGTCGCCTCCATCACCCACGCCCCATCGGACTGCCGCGACCAGACGAAGACCGTCCCGCCCGCCTGACCGGGGGCGCCGACCAGGGCCACGTCGCCATGCACGGCCATGGCCGAGCCGAAGCGCGCCGTCGCTCGGAGACGGGGCGGCTCGAGATCTCCGGTCGCTCGCCAGGCCCCGTCGGCCGCGCGTTCGAAGACGCGCACCCCACGCCCGGCCCCGGCTCCCATGGGCGCCGCAACCAGCGCGACATCTCCGTGCGCCGCCACGGTGCGCGCGGGAGGCTGCAAGATCGCCATGACCGTCCCCATGCTGATGGGGCCGCCGGCCGCCGGTGCCCCTGACGAAAGCGAAACGGGATCGGCTTCGATCCATTCGCCGCTCGCGTTCCGTCTGAATGCATAGGCCCCGACGGCGAGCGCGGGGTCTCCGCTGGCCACTAGCACGCCGTCGTCCACGGCGGCGAGCGTGCGCCCGAACGACTCTCCCCTGAGCGAGCCCGCGGACAGCAACTCCTGTGACCGCGCCCACGCTCCACCCGCTCGATCGAAGACCACCACCGAGGCCGGACCGTGTCCAAAGGCTGACTTGAGGACGAGCACCTGACCGTCTTCGGTCACGTGAACCGCATCCCCAAAACGATCTTGTCCCTGCAGCGGAGTCGCGCAAAGTGTGACCGCGGCCGTAACTCCAGCGACCAGCCAGCAAGACGACAGCTTCATCGATTCCCCTCGTTCTTTTGGTGGATCGCTTCCGCGAGTGAAACGGCCAATTCATCAAACGCGCGCTCGCTGGTCCCGAGCGCCGCAATCAAGGCGGAACCGACGACCACGCCATCGGCGAAGCCCGCCACCTCCGCCGCTTGCTCCGGTGTCGAAATCCCAAACCCGACGGCGACCGGAAGCTGCACGGTCGCTCGGATCTGACCGACCTTCTCCGTCAATGAACGATCCAGCGCCGCCCGAGCCCCTGTGACGCCCAGACGCGAGATGTAATAGAGAAACCCCGAAGCGTGTCCGAGGATCGTTTCGAGTCGCTCGGTGGTGGTCGTCGGGGCCGCCAGCGGAATGAGATCGAGCCCGCCCGACGAAAGTCGCGCCTCGAGCTCCGGGTGGGCGCCAACCGGTAGGTCGGTGACGAGAAGTCCGGCGGCCCCCGCCTCGAGGGCGCGTTCCAGAAACCGCTCCACACCCATGCGCAGGATGGGGTTCAGATATGAGAAGATGACGACGGGCGGCAGGTCGGCCGAGACTTCCCCCAGCTGATCTAGAACCGAGTCAACAGACACACCCGCCTCGAGCGCTTGCCAGCTCGCGGCCTGGATCGTCGGGCCGTCTGCGAGCGGGTCGCTGAAGGGTACGCCGAGTTCGATGATGTCGGCCCCCGCATCTGCGAGGCTCTTGAGAAGCCGAGGTGTATCCGCCGGGCTAGGGTACCCGCTCGACAAGAACGGAATGAAGGCCGGTCCCTCTCCAAAGGCTGCTTCGATGGCGGACGAGGAAGCCTTCTTCAACACTGCGACGATCGCACCCGCGCTCTGCCGGGAAAAGGAATCACGGCGCGTCCTCCTGCGTCGTCATGGAGGCCGCGTGGGTCCCCCACTTCTCGAACCACTTTCGAAGATATAGCTGCGTCCGAAGAAAGTTGGACGGCTTGGAACTCGTCCCGTGCCATTCCTCCTGGAACCGCACCATCACCGTGGGCACCCCTCGATATTGAAGGGCTTGGTAGAACTCTTCCGTCTGACTCATGGGAGTACGGAGATCCTTCTCCCCCGTCATCAGCATGGTCGGCGTCGTCACGTTCTCGACGTAGAAAATCGATGAACGATCGATCCACTCGGTCGCGTCCTCCCAGAACGGAGTTTCGAACGTATGGAGATAGCCGATCGCGTCCGACGTCCCCATCGCAGACATCCAATTGACGATGGGACAGTTCGCCGACGCGGCGCGGAAGCGATCGGTGTTGCCAACGATGTAGGTCGTGAGGATCCCGCCCCCAGAACACCCGTAGAGAAACAGGTTGTCCTCGTCGATGTAGCCGCGGTCCAGCAGCTCGTCCACACCGCTCATGAGGTCCGGAAAGTCAGCGCCGGGATAGTCGTGATTGATGGCATTGGCGAACTCGGTTCCGTATCCGGTGCTGCCCCGGGGGTTGGTGTACAAGACGACGTAGTCATTCGACGCGTGGTCTTGAAACGCGTAGTTGAACCCACCGTTGTACATCCCGTGCGGTCCGCCGTGGATGACGAGCATCAGTGGGTACTCGCGGGTTGGATCAAAGTCGGGCGGTTTCACGACCCAGCCTTGGATTTGAAAGCCGTCGGTGGACGCATACCAGATCTCTTCGACTTCGCCGAGCGTCAAACCGTGCAGAACATCCGAGTTGACCTCGGTCAGACGCGTGACTCGATCCGGGTTTGAAAGAGAGAAGCGATAGAGGTCGCCGGGTTCGTGCGCCGAGGCGATGGTCCCGACTGCCGTCCCATCACGTGCGAACGAGGAGAGCGAGAACAGTTGTTTGCCCTCGGTCATCGTCGACACGCCACCATCGAGCGATGCGAAATGAAGTTGTCGATACCCGTCGCGACTGACGTTGAAGTAAAGACCGCTGCCGTCGAGGGCCCAGGACATCGGGCCCACCTGGCGGTCATAGTCTCCAGAGATCGCGCGCGGCCCGGAACCATCCCGGTTCATGACGTAGATCTTGGAGTTGCGGTAGGTGTCGCGGTGCTCGTCACCTGCGGTGTAGGCCACGAGCGCCCCGTCCGGCGATGGGACGGCTCCGCCATCCGGACCGCGACGATCGGTCAGCCGGCGCGTCTCCCCCGTCGCGACCGCAACGGCGTAGATCTCCGACTCTTGCCAGTTTTCGGGGCGGTCAGCGTCGGGAGCCCGGTACGAATTCAAGTAGATCTCGGTTCCGTCGGGGCTCCAAGAGATGCCCGAGTGATTCCAGTCCCCGTCGGTCAGTTGCCGAGCGGTCCCCCCATCGGCGGGCACGACGAATACGTGCGTCCAGCCGGTATCCACGTACCCCTGGCGGTCCCGCTTGTATGCGGGCCGTTCTACCACTTTGGGGTCCGCCGTCCAGGAGGCGCCGTCCGGGCGCCCCGGTAGTTCCACGCCTGCGAAATCGGCCCTGTCGTTTACGCGGCTCGTAAATGCGATCCATCTTCCGTCTGGGGACCAGCGTGCTGAAGACGGCCCGTTCTCGAGCCGCGTGATCTGCGTCGTTGCGCCCTCGTCATCCATCCAGCGGACGAAAATCTGCGAACCGCTCGGCTCCCCCCGTCCGGTAAACAAGATGCGCTCGCCATCGGGAGACCACTGGGCACCGCCGCCGTCGATCAGGTGCCGGTTCCTGCTGCCGTCCGCGTTCATGATCCACAGCGAGGACTCGCGAGAGTCGTTGAGTTTGTCGACCCAGCCGCGCGTATACACGATTCGCGATCCGTCCGGAGAAATCTGCGGGTCCGCGACCGACTCCATGTCCATATAGTGGTCGAGCGTGAGCCGCTGCGTTTGCCCGAGTGCCGGGGAGACCGCGAGGAGAACCCCGAATGTCGCGAGGAACATCTTCATATCAAACTCCCATTCTTCTAGTTCGATGGATCCAAACTGCGATAGCGCTCGAACAACTGTCCCTGCCGCGTGACCATGTCGATCTCCTTGCCATCGATAAACACTCGTTCGGCGAAGCCCGCGAACTCGAAGGGGTCGTCGGACCAGACAACGACGTTGGCTCGCTTGCCGGCTTCCAACGAGCCCAGATCCGCGTCGAGACCGAAGGCGCGTGCGGGGGCGAGGGTCACCGCCGCAAGCGCTGCGTCCCACTCCATCCCGTATCGTACCGCGTTGCCCGCTTCATGCGTGACCTGTCCGACGCGGTGGGAGCTGTGCGTCGTCAGGATCACGTCAACGCCAGCCGCGGCAAGTAGGCCCGGCGTCTCGTAGCGCGTCGACAACCGGTCAAACTGAGTCGGTCGGTTCTCGAGCGCTCGGATCATCACGGGGACATTCGCAGCCGCCAGTTGCGCGGCCACCAGCCAGGCCTCTTCCCCGCCGTCGATGATCATGCGGAAGCCGTATTCAGCCTGGAGTTCCAACGCCATTTCGATATCTGTCGCTCCGCTGGCGCGGACCACCAGCGGCATGTCGCCGCGAAGGACGGCAGCAACGGGGGCCACGTCACGAGAAATCGGCTCCGGGGGATCTTCGACTCCGACCTCCACCTCCTGCGTGAACTTCTCCATCGCCTTACGCGCATCGTCGAACGCCACGCGCAATTCCATCACGACGCCACCGCGACTCCCGCCCGCACTCCCTGCGGCCCCCGGCCCGAGCGTCGCATACAGGGCCACCGGGTCCCGGAACAGCACCTCGCTGCGGGTGGATCCCAACAGAGTCAACGCCGCGCCCTGCCCGGAGATCACGCCGCCGGACGGGGCACTGATCGCGTGGGTCACGCCATCGGCGCGAGCGATGGGGAACAGCATCGATCTCGGGTCGACGCTGTCGCTGACGCGGAAGGCGCTGCGAACCGCGCCATCATCGAGACTCCCATGACGCGTGGCGGCGACGGCGCCGACTTCGACGAGTCCGAGCTGCGTGCCGGCTTCGAGCAGCCCCGGGGTCACGACCTTACCCGTGGCATCGATGATCTCCGCTGATCCGATCCTCACGTTCGCGGCCGAACCGACCGCCACGATGCGGCCGTTCTCGATGAGTACAATGCCGTTGTCAATCCGAGGACCTGACACCGGGTGAACCGTCCCCCCGGTGATCGCGATCGTCTGCGCGTTAGCGTCGACGGCCTGCGAGCCGGCCAGAAGAACGGCGAGAAGAACTAGAGGAGTGCCCTTCATCGAGCACCTCCCGTCTCGACTTGGCCGAGTTCGAAATCGGCCACGCGTTGGTACGCGGGGTCGCTGCGATCCCATCTCAGCGCTCCGTCGATCCACACCTGGTCCGGGACCGAATAGACCGAGAAAGGATCACCCGACCACAGCACGACGTCGGCGTTCTTCCCCGCCTCCAGCGTGCCGACGCGGTCATCGATCCCGAGCGCCCAGGCGGGGTTCACGGTCACCCAGCGCAGGGCCTCATCCCGACTGACGACCATCCCCCGTCGACGTGCCGCCCACATCGACTTGGCAGCCTCGTGATTCAGGTACTGCGTCCGCATGTCGTCATCGGAGTGGACGATCGCGCGGGCCCCAGCGGACGAGACCAGCGCGACGTTCTCGGAGATTCCGTCGAGGGCCTCCATCTTGAATCCCCAGTTTTCCGACCACATCGAGGCCGCGGTGCCCGCCTCCGCGAGGAGATCTCGGATCTTGTAGCCTTCGACCGCGTGGTGGAACGAACGCACCTGAAACCCGAACTCGCGGGCCACTTCCAGGTTGGTCGCCATCTCATCGGCCGTGTAGCAGTGCCATTGTACGAGAATGTTGCCGCGCAACACCTCGGCGAGCGTCTCGAGGCCGAGGTCGCGGTCTGGAGCGTCGCCCTCGGGGTTCGCGATCCAGGCGTCCCATTCGTTTCGATATTTCGTAGCGTCGATAAACGCTTCTCGATACCCGGCGACGTTGCCCATCTTCGTACTCGGAAATCCGTTGCCGCGCTTCGGATTTTCCCCACAGGCCATTTTCACTGTGCGGGGAGCGCCAGGGAACAGCATTTCCTGCGCAGTCCGCGCGCCCACCGGCTTCACGGTGGCGCCCCGGCCTTCGATCAGGTCACCCGATCCCGGCAGCAGGTGAAGCGTCGTGGCGCCGCCCGCCAGCGCTCGGACAAACCCGGGACCCTGGGGCCAGATCGAATGCTCGATCCAAACCTGGGGTGTGGTCATCCCGGTCTCGTTGTTGTTCGCGCTGCCGGGGACTTCAGGGACGGGCGACACGCCGATGTGGGAATGCGAGTCGATGAGCCCTGGCGTCACGAACCGACCCCTGCCATCGATGATCACGGCATCGGCGGGTGCGTCGAAGTTGGACCCGACCCGAGTGATCCGCCCGTCTTCGAACAAGATCGAAGCATCGGCGAGTTCTTCTCCCGCCGCGGTCATGATCGTCGCCCCCCGGATCAGCGTCGGGCGGGACGGCGGGGCGGCGTAGGTCGAGCGCCAGCTCCCGTTGGGGACTCCCTGAAGCAGATCGGCAACCTCGCTCGAGGACGGCGCCTGTGCGGCGCTGGGGCCTGCCATCAGTGCGGTCGCGCATATCCCGAGCAGTGTCCCGAGAACCACGCGCTGGATCGTACGGATCATTGGGCTTTCTCCGGCCTTCGATTTGCAGTGCTCAAGGATATGAGCGCCGTGCAAACAGTATCAATGGGTTCGGAAACGGAAGTCGATCCAGCGCTTGTCGCGGATGGCGTCCTACTCCTCGAACGACTGACCGAAGCACTCGCCAGTCCAGATACGGCGTTTTGGCTTTGGTTTCGTGATGTCGCGGGACACCGGCTGGTGCTCTCCGGGGGAGAGTTGTTCCGTTACGGGGCTTCTGCGGCTCGACGCCGCGTTCGAGTTGCGCTGGGAGAGAACCCGGCGCTCGAGCATCTCACCGAGGATGTGATCGGGATCGCGCGTCCCGGAGCTCGATCGGTCCGGGTGATCGAAGATGCCGTGTCCACCGGTCCCGGGATTCACGACGTTCGCATCCGCAACAACCGAGTAAACGGGGTGACGATCCGCGGCGCCTACGTCTACCGCGTCGCCTAAAATCTGCCGCCTCGCGTAAAATCTGTCGCCTCGCCGAGCATCTGCCCAAGCGGTTTCGCCCAAACGGGCCGCCGACTGGGGCGGCCCGGAGCGAAGGACCTCGTCGCTAGTCTCTCGACATGAACAGTCTCAGCACATACCAGAACATCAACGCCACAGAGGCGAAGAGCTGGAGCGCCGCCGCGACGTGGCGGTCTTCCGGGTAACTGCGCAGGATTTTCGACGTGTCCCAGAGGACCGCGGCGCCCGCCAGACCGATCATGGCAACCGAAAACCACGTCCCAAGCTCAAACCCGAACACGACGCCGCCTACGATCGCCACCAAGGCGATCACCATCCCGTACCCGACGATGCCGCGAAGGAAAGAGAAGTCCTTGCGAGTCACGAAGACCACGGCCGTGAGGCCGGCGAACGCGAGCAAGGTGATGAGAGCCGCGCTGGAAATCGCACCAGGCGCGTAGGCGTTCGCCATGTAGAGCAGCGGGACGAAAATGAGCGCTTCCGCGAGGATAAACCCGCCAAGCGCGGCGTATTGCGCCGCCATGCTCTGCGCGCTCGCTGCGACCCGGCTGGCGAACCAACTGACGATCATGAAACCGCCGAGCACCCAGAGCCAGCTCACGCCGAGCATCGAGGCGGCGATGGTCTCCGCCATTCCGCTGCGAAACAGCGCGACCTCGACCAACGTGAAGATGGCGATCGCCGCGAACAGATGGCTGTATGTGCGCGCCAGGAATTCCGCCCGCGCCGCGCTGATCGCCGGATGCCCGCGAGCCGCCGTGCTTTGTGCCCGAAACTGGTTATTCATTCGCCCCTCCGATGCGTACACGATGGTCGTGCCAAGCTGAACCCTCGGCATACCGCGTGCCCAAGGCAAGTTTGCGCGTGCCTAAGGCGCGTTCGGTAGGTATACCCCGGGGTTCCCCTAGAGATCACCCGGAGGCCTCCTCTACGAGGCCGCGACCGGGACCTTGCCAAAGCGCTTCTCCGCCGCGGCTTTCCGTTTCGCCGCTTCGACTTCGCGATCCTTTGGTGGCGCGGTCGTAACCAGCGAATCCATGAGGCGTCGCGTTGCCTCGGTCACTTCCTCGACGGCCTGGTTGAAGGCGGCTTCGTTCGCCTGCGAGGGTTTGGTGGACCCGCTGACTTTTCGCACGTATTGAAGCGCTGACGCGCGCATCTCTTCTTCGGTGGCTGCCGGTTCGAAGTTGAACAGCGGTCGAATGTTTCTGCACATGCTTGACCCCTTTCTGCGATTCGTCGGTTGCGAACGGCTGGTCTCGCCTAGCCGTCTCTCCCCTCTTCGACCTCGACCCCAAGTCCATCGGCGATCCGATTCACGAAAGCGTAGTAGGCGGTGATCGCGCAAATGTCGTGGATGGCGCGATCATCAAACCCGTGCGTTCGTAGCACGTCTACGTCGGAGCGCTCGATCGCCCCCGGGGTTCGGGTAAGCTTGGCCGCGTAGGCCAACATCGCTCGGTCTGGATCTTCCAGACTCGCCGATGGATGGTCGTTTGCGAGCGCTACCAGCAGGGCGCCGATCTCCGATTCTGATCTTGTGGCCGTAAGCAACCGACGGAGACCCTCTCCGTGGTGCACGATTCAGTAGTGGCACTCGTTGAGTGCGGACACTCGCACCGCGATCATCTCGCGTTGGACCCGTGTGAGTGGCCCCTTCGAATACATCAGTTCGCGGTATAGATCGTAGTGCAGACGGATCGTGCGACTGTGAACCGCATGAATTCGGATGATGTTGTCGTCGTCCGCGACCCGATCCTCCTCTGGGATCGTCGCGGGATCTACGTATTCAATATGCGCCATGACGGGCGACCTTTCTCAATCGTCAAGGAGCCGATCGAACGCGACCCGCAGCCGAGGCAACTCGATGGCTCCACGCTCGGTCCCGGCCAGATCGTGCATCTCCCGCGGGTCCGTCGCCAGGTCGTAAAGCTCTACGCTACCGTCCCCATTTCGGATGTAGTGGAAGTCTCCCTGGACCATCGATCGCATCGTACCTAGACTCACGCGACCAGCCGCGAAGCCGGCGCCTGGCGCGGCATACACCTCCGAGAGAACGGCTTCGGTGATGGGGTCGTCGCTCAACCAGAACCGCCGCAACGAAGATCCGGGGAACACCGGCCCCGTCGCGCCCGCCAGATCTGCGATCGTGGCCGGCATCTCCGTCAAAGACACGGCGTGGGGTACGCGGACGCCGCCGGGCACTTGCCCCGGCCAATGGACCAGAAGGGGGACCCGCAGCAGCTGCGAGTACAGGCTATTGCCGTGATCCATGAGACCGCGCTCGCCCAGGTGCTCTCCGTGATCGGACGTGATGATGAGAATCGTATTGTCGAGAACGCCGCGAGACTCGAGTTCGTCTCGGAGCAAACCGACGTGGTGATCCAAGAACGCGATCGAGCTGTCGTACGAATCGATCTGCAGTGCGCGGTTCGGTGGCATTGATCGTGGGCGGCCCGCACGAGTGAACAGCGGCATACGATCCTCCGCGGTAAACTCCGATGCATAGTCCTCGTGCAATTCGTACGGACCGTGCACATCAAAGTAATTCAGGAACGCGAAGAAGGGCTCGTCCTCCACGCTGCTGTCCAACCAGCCGAGAAACTCCTTGTTCACCCGGGGCGCGTACTTGCGGTCGACCGTCGCCCACGGAGTGGGCAGCGCCCCCCATGCCCATTCCGTCAATCGTCTGGGGACGAACGCGCCGGTCACCCCGACGTAGGGAGAACGACTGTGATCGACATAGGTGTTGAATCCGCGCGCGAGTCCGGTCGCCCGTCCCGCGTTTCCGTGGTTGGCCACGAACCCCCCGCGGGCGTAGCCGAACGTGCCCAACCACTCGGCGATGGTCGCGTACCGTGTGTCGAGAGCCACGTCCCACGCGACGCGCGTCTCTATCGTGTGTCTGCCCGTGAACATCGAGGCGTGCGTGGGAAGTGTCCACGGAGAGGGGGCGATCGCGCGCTCAAAAACGACCCCTTCGCGGCCAAGTCGGTCCAGGTTCGGCGTCACATCCCGATCGTACCCGTAGAGCCCCAGGCTTTCACCGCGCACGGTATCAAGCACGAGGAGCACGATGTTCGGACGTCCAGCGCCGGACGCGCCCGAGCGCGCATCGACTCGGTAACGGTTCGCGCTCGGGTACAACAAGGGCCCGGCGGCCAGCACGACTACCGCCGGGATGGCGATCCTGGGTACCCAGCGGCGGAGGCCGGCCCGCGCGTCGACGAGCCGAGCGAGTTGGAATCCGACGCCCAGAGCCAACGCCCAGATCGCCAGCGGATGTAAGCCGCTTCGCAGGCCTCGCGCGGCACCGTACGCACCGATGGTGCAGCACACCACCACGAGGACGCGATAACTCAGGCCCTGCCTCCACCCCGCGCTGCAGACAAAGAGGACGGCGGCAAACCCTGCGAACAGGGTCCCCTGTGCCAGCGGCCCCATCCAAAAGACGTCGACGTTTGTAAATGTGCTGATGTATCCGCCGGCTCGGAAACGGATCCATGCGAGCGACACCTCCACGAACGCGAAGATGACGCCGATGCTCACCGCAGTGAGGACGATTCGGGCGAATCCGCCTCTCGGGTCGCTGTGTGCGAGTCCGGACCAGAGGCGGCCAAGCACGTTTCGCCACCAAATCGCGGCGAACGTGATGATTAGCCCGAACGGGAGGAGCAGTGACCCGAGTCGTGCGAGCCTCGCCCCCGCCGCTAAGTAACGCTCCACGGGATGGTAGGCCTGCCCTTGGATCCACCCGTTTGCGAACTCGACGCTCGTACCGTCGTAGGCCGATCGGATGATTCTGGGGAGGGCTTCATAGGCCGCAACCCACCATATGATGGCGACTACGAGCGCAACGCACCCGCAACGCAGAAGAAACGCGCGGCCGGACGAGCGTGACATCAAGAAATGACGCCCCTCGTCGCCTTCTTACCCAAACCCACCCTGGTCGTCAGCGGTCGGCCCGTAGGTCTGCGGAACCGGAATGTCCAAGAGTCGGAGAAAAACGGTGAGCTGCCCCCGATGGTGAGCCATGTGGCTGATGCCGACTTGACGCAGAATCACTGCCTTGGGTCCGCTCATGATTTCATGATCCCCCATGCGCAACGTCCATGTCTCGGAAAGCGTATCCTCGGTTGCGGCCTTCATCGCCGCCTCAAGCTTGGCTCGATTCGCATCGAAAGTTGCGACAATGGGGCCGATTTCCGTCGGAGGCGACGCTGGGGGAGGCATCGCCGCGAGGTCGAGACCGTCCGTCTCGAGCGTCATCTGGCACCACGAGGGGAGGTCCGCGATGTGCTTGGCGAGCCCGCCGATATGCCAGGACTTCTCGTGCGGCTTCCAGTCGAAGTGCTCGTCCGTCACGGCCTCGAGCAGCTTTCGAGTGTTGTCGAGTTCCCCCGCGATGTCCCCAAACACCAGTTCTTTCACGCTTGCCATTCGTACCTTCTCTTCTCTCGGAGCTGGTAGAGGATGCTATTTCGGCCGGCACTCACTGAGCGAGGAGCCGAACCACTTCTCCGACATCTTTGTCGCCGCGCCCACTCAAACAGATCACGACATCGTCTCCCTGCCATCGTTCGCTCTCGCACGCTAAGCCGGCGAGGGCGTGCGCGCTTTCCAGCGCGGGGATGATGCCCTCGAAGCGACACAGCAATTGGAAGGCGTCCAGAGCCTCGGCGTCTCCGACCGCCTCGTATCGGACGCGCTCGGTGTCTTTGAGCCAGGCGTGTTCCGGACCGACACCCGGATAGTCGAGACCCGCCGACACAGAATGCGCCGGGATGACTTGCCCGTCTTCGTTCTGCAGTAGATAACTGAAATTCCCGTGCAGCACGCCGGGGGTCCCAGCGGTCAGAGATGCGGAATGTTTGTCGGTCTCCAGTCCGAGCCCCGCGGCTTCGACCCCGATGAGCGCGATGGGCGCAGCCGCGTCTTCGTTTGCTTCGACGAACGCGGTGAACATCCCGATCGCATTCGACCCCCCACCGACGCAAGCGAAGATCGCCCCCGGCACGACTCCACGGGGGCCCAGCTGCGACAGGGTTTCGTCTCCAATCACTCGCTGGAAGTCACGCACGAGCGCCGGGTAAGGCGCGGGACCGACGACGGAACCGATGATGTAATGTGTGTGCTCGACGTTCGCGACCCAATCACGAATCGCTTCGTTGGTGGCGTCTTTGAGGGTTCGACTGCCACTCGAAACAGGAATGACTTCGGCGCCCAGCAGCTGCATCCGCTCGACGTTGAGCGCCTGCCGTCGCATGTCCTCTTCACCCATGTAAACGGCACACTCGAAATCGTAGACCGCGCACGCCGTGGCGGTCGCGACGCCGTGCTGACCCGCGCCTGTCTCGGCGATGATCCGCGTCTTGCCCATCCGCTTTGCGAGAAGCGCCTGTCCCATCGTGTTGTTGATTTTGTGCGCACCCGTATGGTTCAGGTCTTCGCGCTTGAGCCAGAGACGAACTCCGAGGTGATCGCCGAGACGTTCAGCGAAGTAGAGCGGTGTGGGCCGACCGACATAG
The DNA here is from genome assembly GCA_029262175.1 of Gemmatimonadota bacterium. GTDB lineage: Bacteria > Gemmatimonadota > Gemmatimonadetes > Palauibacterales > Palauibacteraceae > Palauibacter. Next base: position 21,002 of record JAJCZV010000069.1, on the reverse strand, counting down.
TTCGCGAGAACGGACTCGAGCTCGGCCGTGAACTCTGGGTCGTCTCGGACCTCCGCCCAGGCGTGGGTGAGTTCGTCGAGCGCGGGGATGAGCACCTCGGGGACGAACTGACCCCCGAACTCGCCGAACCAACCAGGCCCGTTCATGGCGTCTCCTCGCGTGGTGTGACTGGCGAGGCTCCAGACACCGGTCCCCGCACCTTCGACAAGAACGCGTTGATTCGGTCGATCGACTTTATGCCGGGGGCCACTTCGACGCCCGACGAGACGTCGACGACATTCGGGCGTCCGTCACGGATCGCGGCCATGACGTTGTCGGCGTTGAGCCCGCCGGCGAGCACCAAATCCGGACCTGAACGGTCGATCGCGGACAGCCATTCATGTGGGAACGCGGAGCCCGTACCCCCCGCCGCTTCGGGTGAAAACCCTTCGACCAAGAGCGCGTCGGTCGCTTCCGAAAACGCCTGCCAGGACTCGCCGAGCGCCTCTCGCGACGTGGGCCGGATGGCCTTCCAAACGACCAGGCCCTCGTCTCGGAGCGCCTGCGCATCTGCCGGCGATTCCGCTCCATGGAGCTGGGCGACGCTGAACCCGACGCGGTCTCGGTAGCGCAGAATGTCGTCCGCCAGCGCATCGACAAAAACGGCAACCGCCTGAGTCGCTCCCTCCAAGGCATCCACGACAGCCCGGGCTTCCTGGGGCGTCACGCTTCGAATCCGCTCCGCGAAGACCACGCCGATGTAGTCCGCCCCGGCGCCCACCGCGGCGGCCGCATGCGCCGCCTCCTTGAGACCGCAGATTTTCACGCGAACACCGTCGCTCAAGACCCGACCTCTTCGGCGTCCAACGCGGCGGCTTCGGCCTCGTCCATCTCCCCTGCTCTCGGACGTCTCGGGTGACCCGCGAGGGCCTCGACCCCCGCCTGAGGATCGCCCTTCATGAGCCACCCGCCAACGAGAATCGCGTCCGCGCCCGCCGCACCCGCTGCCGCCGCATCGTCGGCTCCCCGAATCCCACTCTCCGCGATCGCGATCACCGAGGCGGGTATCGTCTCGATCAATGAAAGCGATCGCTCGAGATCGACTTCAAACGTCGCCAAGTCACGTGCGTTGATGCCGAGTACGCGCGCTCCGCAAGCCAGCGCACGGTCGATCTCGCGCTCGTCATGCGCTTCGACGACGGCGGCGAGGCCGAGCTGCCCGGCGAGATCCAACAACTCGGACAATTTGGCGTCCGTCAGCGCCCGAACGATCAGAAGGATCGCGTCCGCGCCTGCGGCTCTCGTCTCCAAAAGCTGGACGCGCTCGAGCACAAAATCTTTGCGCAGAAGCGGGACACCGACGGCACCCCGGGCCGCGCGCAGGTCCTCCAGCGAACCGCCGAAATACATTTCGTCTGTCAGGATAGAAACGGCGGCGGCCCCGGCACCCTCATAGACGGAGGCCGTGCCGGCGGCTTGGGCGTAGGGATTGATCTCGCCGGCCGACGGCGAGCGCCGCTTGAATTCGGCGATGACGGAAACCTCCGACGGCTTTCGAAGCGCCGCTTCGAACCCCCGCACCGCCGGCGCCTCGTCCACCTGCTTCTCGAGCGCGGACTCGAAAAGCTTCAGGCGCGCGACCTCGCTCCGCTTCGTCTCCAGGATCTCTTCCAGCATCGTTCTCGGCGTCATGTTTCCAAGCTGCGGGTTCTCGGCGTTTTGAGCCACTCCGGCCGGGTTGCGCTTCGGGCGCTCTTCGGGTACATTCGGTGTCCGTTCGGTTCCCGGCAATAGACCTCGACTCGAGATCTGCCGGCAACTCGGTGACTACGATGTTGGGACAGCCCTTTGCGAGGAGAGAGATGGCTCTCACGAAGCGACAGCGCGAGATGCTGGACTTCATCGAGGGATTCGTTCGGTTCCGCGGATACTCTCCAAGCTTTGAGGAAATCGCGGAGAACTTTGGCTATCGATCGCTTGCGACGGTGCACGAGCACCTGAGCAATCTCGAATCGAAGGGCTACATCACCAAGAACTACAACGAGAGCCGATCGATCGAACTGGTGGAGGGCGAGCTACAGATCGCCGCGCTCGAGCTTCCGCTCCGTGGGAACGTTGCGGCGGGACAGCCGATCGAGGCGATCGACGAGCAAGAAACGATCGCCGTTCCCGAAGACATGATCTCGGGATCGCTCAGTGAACACTACGTCCTGCGGGTTCGCGGAAGCTCGATGATCGACGAGCAGATCCGAGACGGTGACTACGTGATCGTCCAGTCGCGCGACACCGCACACAACGCAGAGATGGTCATCGCGCTTATCGACGGCGAGAGCGCGACGATGAAGAAGTTCTATCGGGAAGACGGGCAGATCCGATTGCAGCCCGCAAATCCCGCGCTCGATCCGATGTATTTCGCACCGGACCGAGTGACGATTCAAGGCGTCGTTATCGGAGTGATCCGCCGCTACTAGCGGGACGCAAGCGAATACGGAGGACCGCTCTCGACCACCTCGAGAGTCACGCCCTGACGGCCACCCACCTCCCACCCAAAACCGTCAGGGCGGAGGTTCCCGTTTTCGGGGGTTGCCCCCCGCTGTGGACGAGGGGCCTGCTATGATCCGAACGTGAGACCGATTCCGTAGACGGCATCCACGCCCTCCAGATCGCCGAACGGGATTCGAAGTGTTGCCATGGGTCGAAACCCACCGAGGTCCAACGCAATACGCGCGACGGCGTGGTTGAACGTTTGGCCAAAGCCCGTCGCCACGACCCGACCCGAAACGCCGCCGACCACATGTATGAGATCGCCCTCGTATCCAACCTGGCCCGCATAGCCAAGGATGAGCTCCGCCTCGCCGGTCGCGCCTCTGGTCGGGACGAAAAGCGAGGGGCCGCCGCGGAGCCGCAAAACCAAGCCATCGCGACTCCTGTGTACGAGGTTGGGCGCGAGTTGGATCGAAAAGGCTCGGTCGGTCCACGCTTCCAAGCGATCGGCTGCGTCACTGCTCAGACCCAAGTCGGCCGCCGGACTGAAGGACGGGTTATCTGCGACCGGCAGGCGCACACCGAATTCCCAAACGAGTGTTTCGCTCTGACCCCACTCGATCCCTAGATATGGATTCCCCGACGCCTGTCTCGAGAAGGGCGTGCCGGCAGGCTTGGCGGTGGCATAGGGCAGCTCGCCAACCAGCAGCAAGTCGCGGCCAACGGGAACCGCAGTGCCCAGGTACGCCACGAGCGAGAAGGTGCTCAGATCGGGACCTTCGCTAAAGAGCACCTTGTTGAATTCGATGGAGGTGCCGCGCTCGAGTGGGGCCCGCGTCCAGATCGCTTGTCCTTCCAGGGGAACGGCCATCGGCCCCGCCAGAGCCATGATCACGAAGGCGGTGATTCCGGACCTGCGAAGCCCCGTTGGGTTGATCAAGCTGCGCTCCTGACTCGGGTTCTCGTCCACGATTCTTCTAACGACGAGCCCGAAGGCCAGGTGGTCACATTCTTACCGCATGCCGCAACTCTAACGCACGCCGCAGCCGAAGGTCCGGCGCGCGAAGGTCCGGCTCGCTCCAATCAGCCCTCGACCACTCCTTTAGCGGCGCGGCCCCCTCAACGCTTCGAGTTTGGTCTTGGCGTTGTCGTTGTCGGGGTTGAGCGCGAGCGATCTTTCGTAGCTTTGGATGGCCAATCCTGTCTGGTCCTTGGCGGCGTAGGCCTCTCCCAAGCTGTCGTGCACATTGTAGGACTCCGGATACTGCTCGGCGTTCATCGCGAAAAACTCGATCGCTTTGTCGACGTCTCGCGCAAGCAAGGCGTAGCCCAGTTGGTTCACGAGCGGCTCCGGGGCAACGAACTCCATGCCAAACCGCTCTGAGACCTCCCGGAAGTGCGTGACCAAGTCTGTGGGATCTTCCAGGGCCGCCGCGATCGAGGGCTTGTAGCCATCGAAGATGTGGAGGAGGCCGTGATAGAGGCTGAGGAGCGGCACGGACCCGTGGTCCTCGGCTTCGAAGTATCGACTTGCGGAACGGAAGCGAGCGCTTGCGGCCGGCTCCATGGCTCGCGCGAACGCTTCGCCCGTCTGTCGCATTAGGCTGATCTCGCCGGGGACGAGCGCGGGGTTGTTCGCGAACGTCACGTAGACCGCAGCTTCCAGCTCTTTCGTCTCGGCGAAATAGGTTTCGGCTCGCTTCAGAAGACGTTGATCATTCCACCACAGGCTGGGATCGATCGCGATGTAGGACTGAAACATGTCGGGCCGGTCGACGAGCGCGTGGAGCGTCAACAACCCGCCCAGCGAATGCCCTACCAAGACGCGGTACGGTCTCGTTCGATACTTGGCGTCGATCTCCGCGAACAACTCCTTGTCGATGAACTCGAGGAAGGCGTCTCCTCCTCCGCCGCTAGCAGGCACCTCGCTCCCGTCGTAGCCAAGGGTCGTCTCTGACGGTGTGAGGTCGCGGGTTCGATCGGTGTTGGGGATCGCCACGATGATCATTTGGGGCGTTTGGATGTTTCCGTTGATGCCCGCGCTCATGAACTGGACGACCCCGCTCGCGGAGTGAAAGTGTGCGTCGCCATCGAGCAGGTAGAGGACGGGATAGCGCTGTGCCGCGAACCTGTCGTCGTGATACGATGCGGGCAGGTAGACCCAGTACGCGCGTTCCTCCCCCAAGACGTCCGATTCCATGGAGAACCGCTCGCCGATGGTGACGTCGGCGTCTCGCTGTGCGCCCGCGTCGAGGGGCAACACGAAGACGGCGAGCAGGCTCGCAAACAAACACCAGACATGTCTTTTGATCACGACGGCGTCTCCTGATCTAGCGGTCCCCGCGCTCACCGCGCCGAAGGACCGACCGTTTTCGCCGAGACGCGAGCGCGCCTCAGCCCGTCCCCCTAGAGCGCCGCCAGCAGCGCCCGAACACTGTCTCCGAACATGCCGCCGGCGTCACTCGTATTGATGATAAGCAACAGTCCGCTTCGTTCCGTCGGACGAAAGGCGATCAGAGCCGAGATTCCGGGGTCCCCGCCGTCGTGGAAGATCAAAGGCTCGCCGGGAAGGCTTTCGATCCGATCCCAGCAAAGCATGCGTCCGTAGTGGTCGTCAGCCAGGGCCGTGGCTACGGTGTCGGCGCCGAGGATCTGAATCGACTCCCCGTCCCCGTCGTGCGCCTGTCCATGGCCGACCCAAGCGGCGAGAAAGCGCGAGAGATCATTTGCACTGGTGCGGAGCAGCCCATCCGGCGGCGTCGCGAAACTATACAGACAGTGGGGGAAGAATTCCCCGGGCACTGGCTGTCGCTCTCCGAACGTAAAGCGGCCCAGCCGCTCCTCGGCCGACTCCTGTTCCGCATCGAAATCACCCGGGAGTCTCGAATACGGCACGGCGTGTCGATCGACGTCGATTCCGTCGATGCGAAAACCAGAGGCGCTCATCCCCAAGGGCGCGAAGATGTAGTCACGACAGTATCCCTCGAAGGGACGACCACTGATCGCTTCGATGAGATGACCGAGCAGACCGTATCCGACGTTGCTGTAGGCCCGCGGAGACTCAGGGGGATCGAGCTCGCCGGGAGCCCATAGATGAAAGTTGTCGTCGAGTTCCGCGGACTTGAAATACTCCTCGACCCACGCGCCAAGCGTCCCGATGCGGTCCCCACACGCATAGCTGGCATCGTACGCAGGACCGTCCATCACGGAGGATCGGTGCGTAAGAAGTTGACGCGCCGTAATCGGCACGTCGGGGTGCCGCGGATTCCGCACTGAGAACCCGAGCCGCCCGGAAACATCGGCATCGAGATCCAAACGCCCTTGCTCGGACAGCTGAAGCACCGCAGTCGTCGTGACGGTCTTTGTCACCGACCCGACATTGAGAAGGGTATCGGCGGTCATCGGGACGCGCGCATCGAGATCCGCGAACCCGAACCCACCGGTCCATACCGGTTCGGAATCGCGGATCAAAGCAGCCGCACAACCCGGGATATCGTGTTCTTCCACGAGCTCGCGAAACCTCGCTTCCAAAGCGGTAGCGCGAGCGGTCTCGAGTCTGGCGGGCACGCGGCTCACCGGAGGCTCGGTGGCCATGGCGTCGGCAAGGGGCTGGTCCGACACGGACTCAGCCGGCGGAGCCTCTTCGGATGCCCCGCACGCGACCAGCCCCAAACCGGCGAGCGCGCTGGAAGCGACGAACTGACGACGGGAAAGCTCCCGCGAGTCCACAGGTCGCTCGTTCAAGGGATCTCCTAATTGTCGCGAGGTTCACGTCTGGTTCGCTTCAAGACCAGTGCAACCTACGACATAGGTGCTCAGATGGTTCCCCCTGGTAGCGCCTCGCCGGATCGAGCTTCGGTCCGGCGGCGAACACAACCGAGAGCCCGCGATCTCGTGACGGCGCGCGAAGGCTTCCGGCCTCGGCTAGGTCACCGTGAACGTCACTAACTGTTGAACCCAAACGGGCGTGACCTTGTCGCGGTTCTTCGCCGGCGAGAACCGCATCTCACTCACTACCCTCGCGGCCGCGTTGTCGAGCAGAACACTTCCCGACGAAACGTTTACGACCGAACGTTCGACCAGCCCGCTTTCATTCACGTAAAGCCATAGCTCGATGCGACCCCCGATGCCCGCGCTTTTTAGGCTGGGCGGGTAGTAGCGCAGCAGCAACGCTTGAACTTGAGATGCGTTCATCAGGACGGGCGGCGAGTCGTAGGGGATGAACGACGGCCGGTCCGCGGGTTGATCGACCGATAGCGCGGGCGGTAGCAGGCCCTCGACCGGGTTCGTGTCGAAGGTCGTTGGCGAGATCGTGATGTCCTCGGAGACTTGGATCGAGGCGATCCGCGGGGTGGCGGGGCGGGAGATCTGCCCGGGGGGCGGGGGGATCTTCACTTCGGGCGGCAGCGTGATCGCAGTGATCTCCTCTACGGGCGACCCTAGCTCCGCTGCCTTGAACGGTCGAACCAGAACGAACAAGCCAAAGTGCAGCGCGACCGCGATGAGAATCCCGATCTGAGTCAGATTGCGACTGGTGGCTTTTAGCCGCTCGTTGGCCGTCGCCGGCAGGTCTTTGGTCTCCATCATCGGTCTTTCCTCCCTCCGGGGCCTCGGATCATCTCCTCTAACCAAGCGTGAGATGAGCACCGCGCGGGCCAGTCGGCCTGCCGCTGTAAGTGGTTTCCCCTGAAAGAGTTACGCCACATCGCGAACGATGAGCCGGGCCGGGATGCCCCGAGGCTGGGGCGTCGCGTCCCGCCTACGGAGCGGGACGGGAGAGTGGCTGTGATCACCAGGCCTTCGGCAGGAGTACGCCGTCGGCTACGAGCGCCGCGGAGAGTGAGTCCCACAGCGCGGGGAGTACATGGACACGTACCCCGCCTCAGCCGTGAACGCGACCGTCGCAGACATGGCCAACTTCGCGATCAGCCTGGGCTGATGACCGTCGCCGCAGGGTCCGTCTCGGCCCAAACCCGAAGTTCCAAGGCCGGACAGTCTGTCGTCGCCTCCAACGGGTTACAGCTTGGCGCGTTGAACGCGTCGCCCGTCCGAAAACCGCGTAGGGCCGAAAACCGATCGAAGTGAGCTCGAAAGGTCTGTCCCTCCGTCAGGTTCATCGAGTTCAGGCCTGTCGTCATCATGTTTCCGTCGATCAAAAACCCCTCGAGGTTATTCGTGTCTCGAAGCCCGAAATTGTGCCCGAATTCGTGACCGAAGACGCGGGCGCCGCTCGAGGTCACTGCGGCGGACGTGACGACCATCGCGGTGCCAGGCTGCTCTGAAAAGCCGCCGACCAGTGCGCTCGTGGCGTCCCGAGCTGACAACACGACGTAGACGTTGAATCTGCCCGCATCACGACCGACTCCGGCGGCCAACCCCGAGAAAGGCCCGGCCCCCATCGGGACCACGAAGACCTCGAATTGCGCCGAGAGCGAGGTCGCGTCCCTGAACTGGACATCGCCGATCGCGACGCCCGCGCGTTCCTTCGCCCACTCCTGACTCAGCGTCGCGAGGGCGGTCTCCACCTGTGCCTTCTCGGTGGCAAAGCTGCCGGTGACGATCCAAACCGTAACCGGGAGAAGAACGGGATCGCGCAGGGCGACGGTCACGATGTCGGGAGCCGAAGTCCAACCGAGTTGGACGAGTTCGGCGCGACGGTCGGGCGCGAACACGGCGACGCTGTGAGTCAGCGCTCCGCTGTTCAGAACGCCTACGTCCACCTCAGCGGTTGTCGTTCGGTGGGTGCTGTCCTGCAAACGACCGATGTTGTTTGCGCCATCGACGATCAACCCGACCTCTCCCGCGGACACGTTGGTCATCCGAACGAGGTCGGGTGCAGCGACGACCGAAAAAGGCGGAGAGTCGAGCGTCACACCTTCGAATCGAGCCCGAACCGAATAGCCCGCAGCGGCTGGAAGCGAAACGGTCGGAGCGGCCCTTCCCTCTCCGAAGCTCAGAGGAACCGTGGCGAAACCGGAGGTTTGTGTGGCACCGCCGGGCGCCAAGAGGTCGAGGGTGAGCGTCCCTCCCTGTAGCCCGGTGGCACGCCGACCAAAGAGATCGGTGACCCAGATGCGAAACGCGGGGATGACTCCGCCGACGACGTGGTCAGCCGGACCATCGACGAACTCCAGGCCGCGATCCTCGGCGCCAAGCCCCGCCGGCTCGCCGGCGCAGGCAGAAAGAACGAGCACGGCGGCTAGAGCGAAGATGTGACGGGCCCTACTCGTGAACCCCCTGATCATTCTCGAACTCCTGGGCATAGGGCGCGCTGTGGGTGGACGACTTGGCGCGATGAAGATGCGGTGTCCACTACGGTTGATTCAACACCGCGCGCCGCGTTTGTGTTCGAATTCGCTGTGCCGGGCCCGTTAGACGTTCGCCGGCGGCCTTCGCGCCATCCGTAGCCAACTTGCGGGAAAATGCACGCCGGGCCCAACGTGCTCGTCGCCAAACGACCCCTTTGACCAGGGAATCCGAAACCGCGAGCGCTCATGTCGGGACAGAAAGAACAGTGGGGATCGCGCCTCGGCGTCATCCTCGCGGTCTCCGGGTCCGCCGTCGGACTGGGGAACTTCCTGCGTTTTCCGGGGCAGGCTGCGGCCAACGGCGGCGGCGCCTTCCTCATCCCTTACTTCATCGCGTTTATCCTTCTCGGCATCCCCATCTGTTGGGCGGAGTGGGCGATGGGACGGTACGGCGGTCAGAAGGGATTCCATTCGGCGCCGGCCATCATGGGTGTGGTTGGCAAGGGACGTATCGCTCGATACCTCGGCGTGACGGGCGTGCTGATCCCGCTCGGAGTCTCATTCTACTACACGTTCATTGAAGCCTGGTGTCTAGGATATTTCTATTCGTATGTGACCGGAGCGATCGCAATCGATGGATCGATGGCGGTAACCGAACAAGCCGCCGCGGCCGGACAGTTCTACAACGACTTCACCGGCACGGCCGGAAACGGTTTGTTCTTCGGCGCTGGTCCGATCCCGACGGTCGTATTCTGGGTCATCGCGTTTGCGTTAAATGTCTACCTCATTCTGCGCGGACTCTCAAAAGGCATCGAGAAGTTCGTCTCTGTCGCGATGCCCATCATGGCCGTGTGCGCGTTCGTCGTGTTGATCCGCGTCCTCACATTGGGGACCCCGAACCCGGCGCTCCCTGAGCAAAGCGTCATGGGCGGTTTGGCGTACATGTGGAACCCGGACTTCGGGGCTCTCCTAAACCCGCAGACGTGGCTGGCCGGAGCAGGCCAGGTCTTTTTCACCATCTCGGTCGGATTCGGCGTCATTATCAACTACGCCTCCTATATGCGGAGGAAGGACGATGTGGCGCTGTCGGGTCTTACTGCAGCGGCAACGAACGAAGTGTTTGAAGTGGGATTCGGCGGTCTGATCACCCTCACCGCGTCGTTCGTGTTTCTCGGTTTGACTGGCACGGTCGCGGCCGTTTCAACCGGAACCTTCGGGCTCGGCTTCCAAACTCTACCAGTCGTGTTCGCACAGATGGGCGCGTTCGGTCCCGTGGTCGGCGCGGTGTGGTTCTTCATGTTGTTTCTCGCGGCCGTCACGAGTTCGTTATCGATGTATCAGCCGGCCGTTGCGTTCCTCCAGGAAAGCCTCGGAGTCGATCGCCGGCGCGGCACCCTGTACGTCGTGACGATCTGTCTCATCGGTTCGTTCATGGTCATCTATTTCACCCGGGGTTCGGTATTCTGGAATACGATCGACTTTTGGGTCGGCACCTTCTTGATCCTGATCATGGCGCTCCTCGAGATCGTCTGTTTCAGCTGGATCTTCGGTCTCGACAAGGGATGGGCCGAGATCCACGAAGGCGCTCAAATCCAGCTTCCGTCGGTGTTCAAGATCATCATGAAATGGGTTGCGCCGGCCTATCTCCTCACGGTTCTCATCTCGTTTTGCATCACGAATCTGCCCGCCTCCATCTCGGCAATCGGTGAGCAACCCATGGCGCAGCTTGCGTTGGCGCTCATCGGAGCGGTGATCGTCGTCCTGATTCTGTGCGTCCGCGTGGGCGAGCGGCGATGGCTCGCACAAGGACTCGACATCGACGGCAAGGAGGGTCTACCAACGCCCGCATCCGAGGGCGCGTTCAGTGGAGGGGGATCATGACGATCGGAGGCTGGCTGCTGCTCGTTTGTTCGTTGACGTTTGTATGGAGCCTCGCTGGATGGTGCTATTGGAAGATTCTTTCCACACCGGAACCGAAAGACTAACGCCGTTTCGAGACGAGCCAACGGCAGTTGATGGTTGAGAAAGCCGGCGACGCGCGGCGGCGGCGGGCGGAGCGCGAGCACCGTCGACGGATCGGGTTTCTGCTGCTGTGTTTCGGGGTCGTCGGGGTGTCGGCAGCCATTTGGATGTCGAAACGTCCCGACCCCGCCGCTGCGATGGCCCCGCCTGTCCTGCCACCGGACGCCGTCGACCCCGGGAACCGCCCCATCTTGATCGAGGGCGGCGCGTTACCTCGACGTAGGCGCGGGCGAGCGCGCGATCCATTGGACGAAGGCGAGGCCGGCATCGGACCGCGCTCGACGATCGGCGAGGGCGGCAGCACAGCACCGGTCCCCGCCTTCTGGATTCAAGAGCATGAAGTCACGAACGAAGAGTTCGCGCGACACGACCCGTCCCATGAATTCCCGGTTGGAGAGGAGCGGCACCCCGTCGCCAATGTCACGTGGGAGGAAGCGCGAAGCTACGCCGCTTCTCTCGGTGGACGCCTGCCGACCGAAGTAGAGTGGGAGTTCGCCGCGAGCGGTCCGGAAGGGCGTCGCTTCCCATGGGGCGATGCCGAGCCCACCTGTGAGCTCGCGTGGCACCGAGACTGTGGTCCGAGGGGCTCGGTCGAGGTCATGACGCGGCCCGATGGCGCCACGCCCGATGGGCTCCACGATCTGGCGGGCAACGTTTGGGAATGGGTGACGCCGAACTGGTTTGACCCGCAGCGCACTCCGGTAAACAAAGAGACGCGTCGGTTACGCGGCGGGTCCTTCGACGATCCGCCCTTCTTTCTTCGCGTAGTGAACCGCAACAACGACTTCTTCGAAGGCTACAAGTACGTCAGCGTCGGGTTTCGAGTCGTATGGGGTCACGTGCCAGGCGGGAACTAGTCGGACCGATTCCAGCCACTGGTTACGAGCCCTTGTCGAAGACGACCCACCACCGACCGTCGGCGTCCTTCCTCCAAATCGAGTTGAACCGGCCAACGCTCTCGCCCGTGGAGGACAACACGGGACCCGAGGACAGAGCCAGGTCTCCCGAGTCCAGGACCTGGATCAAATCAGGGCTCCACGAGAAGGGCGCCTCGTCGCCCTCGAAAAAGCGACGCCATTCTTCAGCGACGGCGTCTCTTCCGCGCAGGGGCTGATTCCCGCTGAAGAAGACGGCTTCTGGTGCGATGAAGGTGAGAAACGCGTCGAAATCCCGGTCGCTCATCGTTTGCGCAAAGGCCACCTCTCGCGCTCGTACGGCATCCGCAGCCGGGCCCTGGACTTGGGCCAGGACCGACGAGGGCAAGACGATCGCCGAACCCAAGACCATCGAGCGAAGTGCGTTTGCGATCATGACGGAACCCCTTGTGATACGTCCGTAGCGTTGGCGGCTCAGAACTTGTCGAGACCCTGCGTGATCTCGACGCGAGCTCCGCTCGGATCGAGAAAAAAGCCCACCCACACGTCGAGGCTCTCGACATAGAACGGGTCGATCTGAAACTCGACCCCCATGCCCTCGAGCTTCTCGGCAAACGCATTCATGTCCTCGACCTCGAACCCGATGTGGTCGACGGCGGTCCCCTGCGTCGGTGCAACCGCCTCGTCCGAATTGCCGAAACTCAGGTTCGAACCCGGGACGTCGGCCGTGGTTTCGATCGTCCCTCGAGTGCGTGGCGTCGCCCCCAGGAGTTCGATGTACCAGGCCAACAGGTCCCGATACTCAGCAGAGTAGAAATGGACGTGGTGCATCTCCGACGCGGTCGACAACTCGGGGTCCCCGGTCAGCTCGATCTTGGCGCCGTTGGGCATGATGATGTAGGCCTGCGGAAACCCTTCTCCGCCGGTGAACTCCGAATCCACCTCGTACCCCAACGCCCGCCATCTCGCGAGGACGCCGTCGAGATCTCGGACTTTGAATCCGACGTGGTTCACCACGGTGCCGACCGACGGCTCTGTGGGTTCCTGCTGGGTGAAGAAGAGGATTGCACCGGGGAGGCGTACGGCCGAGTAGCCCGCCCTTTCGACCAGGACGCCGTCGAAGAGTTCGGTCCAAAGCCTCGTGTGGAGGCCGACATCTGCCACGTTGAAGTGCACGTGTGCGAATCGCACGCCCTCGTCGTTTGGCGCCGCCAGTTGGGCCTGAACGGCGTGCGGGACCAGAAGCGTGACCGCTCCAACGAATAGATTCCTCACGTTTGTCACATCCTGTCTGGTGCGCCTGAGATCCATCGTTTCGGAGAAGCTCAGAGTCTGATGGAGATGCGTAGCGGCGACCACTCGATCCAATAGTCGCCCGTCCCGTTGCCGCCGGCGATGCGGACGACTCGCAACTCGGTGCCTGCCCCCAGGCGTGAGAAGAAACGGCTGATACCCAGGCGGGCACTCGGGTACACCGTGCCGAAATCGTTTCCAATCACGCCTGCGAAGCCGATCGGACTCAGCATGACCTGCCAGGCGGTATCGGGTGTCCAGCGGACCGCCACGTACCCGCTCAGTAACGTTTCCAGGTCCTCACTCACCTCGGCAACGTCGACCCCGATGTGTTTTCCTGCACTCACATCCATGCCGAACGACCATGCGCTGGACGCGACCCAAGTAAACGCCGCTCCCCCCGCCACGGCTTCCGCGTGTAACTCGACTGACGTCGGCGGCGTTTGCGAAAGACCGGCGCCGGCCGTGGCTGCCAACAGCAGGCTCACGACCGTTGGGACCCTCACTCGCCCCCCTTTCGACCCAGCCCGCCACCGTGGCCGCCCCCCTGCGCGTTCATTGTTCTGCCTTCAGACGCCTCTTGATATCTGTGTATGCGCTTTCGACGAGCTTCGTCAAAGCCTCGGCATCGAGCTCGATTTCGGGCCGGAGTTTCACGTGGCGCATGAACTTGCCGTTGCCTTCCAACAACCCGTCTGGGTCGGTAATCTCGGAGCCGTGGAAGAACCCTACATTGACGTGAGCTTGGAAAGCGTTGACGTAAGCGAATGCGGCGTCCGCTACACACGCGGTAGGATGGCCATCATGCATGACCTCTCTTACATCGTCGCCGCAGTCGCGCATGGCCTCGAACCATTGGCGAGCGATCGTCCCCAGATCCCCTGCCTGCTCACCCATCCATGTTTCGATGGCTGGATCTCGCTTGATAACCCTGGCGAACCGGAAGAGCTGGTGACCTCTCTGCCCAGAGACGGACGGTGGATTCCGCACGGTCACTAGACCTGCCACAGGCCGTGCTCGTTGTCACCGTGCATGTAGATGGCGATGGTCCCGCGTCCAGGAATCTCCATTCGGTCGATCGCCATCGTCGCGCCTGAAGCCTTCACGCTTTCGACAGCGGCCTCGAGATCGTCGACCCTGACGTAGGTACGGACGACCGGCTTCTCCTGATCATGCATCGGCGCGCGAATTCCGCACAGAGATCCGTCGGGGAGGGACGCCACGAACGCGTCGCCCAACTCGGGTTGCGCGGCTTGGAACTGCCAGCCGTGCGCGCTTGCATAGAGGTCTCGGGCCGCATGGACGTCCGGTGTCACGATCTCGAGATAATGAACGCTGTGTTCCGCAACGGCCACCGTGTCCTCCTTTGAAATGTTTGGTCGAGTGTCTCACGCAATATCCGTCGAGACCCGCTGCTCGATCAAGCGACCTCGGGCTAGGCAAGGGAGCCTTTATACTGGCGTGGCTAGTTTCGCGGGGAGCGCTCGGCTGCAGCCGGCGGAAACTCGCAGATCGGGCACGGGGCCATATTGGGTTCGGTTCCGAACTCGACCGAGACGGGCCCGAGACGGACGATCTGGTTTTCGACCGTGTCATCGACTGCGATGGCAAGCGTCAGCGTGCGTCCGACGATCTGACCGCTGAACTGGGCGGGCACGGTCGGGCCGACAGCGATGGGATACGCACGAAGCATATAGCTGCCGTCGATGGTGAATCGCCCATCGACTACAGGGACGCGACCGACGATGTCGCCGAAGGTACAACCGACGTGCACATGCACACCGGATTCGTTGACGATCACGCCGGCGCCGTCGGCACCCCAAGCTCCAATGGCGAGCGTGCCGCCGGGCGCCGGGTCAAGACCGCTATCGCCGCACGCGATCACAAGGAGAATGCCGGCTACCGGTGCTACCCGGAGCCGCTTCCGTCCTACCGAGCGATCCAGTCTTCGTCTCGTCGTTTTCATACATCTGAACGCGCCTGAGCGCGCCACCCTGACGCTCGTCCCGATCCACAGGCCTCCGCACCGCGCGTCCTCCCCGTTACTATGACGGAGTTCGTTCACGTTCTCTTTACAGAACAGCTCTGATCGCGCCACTTAGACGAATGGGAAGAGTGTATGTCGACCCGACGCCGATTCCTCACCAGCCTGGGAGGTTCCGCAGCGGTTGCCGGTGGACTGTCGATCGTCCCCTCGGATTGGCGTTCGGCGATCGCGACGGCGCGCGAGCTGTCTCGGACGCAAGGCACTCCCGAGAGCATTGCTGCAGACGAGGAATTCTGGCGGCAAGTCCAGGGCGCATTCACAGTCGACCGATCGCTCGTCAACCTCAACAACGGGGGCGTGAGCCCCACGCCGGCGCACGTCCTCGAGGCGATGAAGCGTGATCTCGATTTCGCCAATCAGATGCCCGTGTACAACGGCTGGCAGATCCTCGCCCCGCAACGAGAGGCAATCCGGGCTCGTCTGGCCAGGGAATGGGGCGTCGACGCGGAGGAGGTCGCCATCACTCGCAACGCGTCGGAGAGTCTTCACTCCCTCCTTGGCGGAACGGATCTAGCCGCGGGAGACGAAGTCGTGACCACGACGCAGGACTATCCGTGGATGGTCGCCGCACTCAAGCAACGCGAACGCCGCCACGGAATCGTCCTCAGGGAGTTCCAGATACCGATCCCTGCGGAGGACCCCGAAGAAGTCGTGCGCCGGTTCGAAGCACAGATCACCGATCGCACGCGGCTCATCTTGATGTGTCACATGCTCAACCGAACCGGTCAGATCCTGCCTGTACGGAGCGTGGCCGAGATGGCTCGAAGATATGACGTACCGGTGATCGTGGACGGCGCCCAATCGCTCGCGCATCACCACTTCAAGATCTCGGACCTCGGCTGCGACAACTACTCCGTCAGCCTGCACAAATGGCTACAAGCTCCGATCGGGACGGGTCTCCTCTATGTGAAGCGCGACAAGATCTCGGATTTCTGGCCATGGCAGTCGACGCTCGAACCCATCGACGACGACATCCGAAAGTTCGAAGAGGTCGGGACACATCCGGAGGCCAACTTTCTCGCGATCGGCGAGGCCCTCACGTTCCATCAACTGATCGGCGGGGAGCGCAAAGAAGCCCGTCTTCTCTATCTCAGGGACTACTGGGCGAAGCGGCTTCTCGAGCACGACCGCATCAGGCTCAACACGAGTCTCGAGCCGGGCTTCGCGTGCGGCATTGCGAACGTTCGAGTCGAAGGGCTTGAAACGTCCGCGCTGCGCGACTGGCTATGGGGCGAGCACAAGATCTTTACGACCGCCTACTACCATGACGAGTTTACCGGTCTCCGCATCTCTCCCTCCACGTATACGACGCTCGAAGAATTGGATCGCTTCGTCGACGCGATGACCAGCGCGCTCGAAAACGGCATCGAGTCGTAGTGCACGACGTTCGCCCAGTGAGCGCGTTTTGGGTTGCGCCCGCTCAGACGGGCAGCGGCTGAAGGTCGATCGGATCGAAACGGTTCGCGTAGGCGTGGACAGCCGGCGTTCCGCCCAGGTGAAGAAGAAGGACGCGCTTGTTCGCGAGGCGCCCTTGTTCCGACAGCGCGAGCAAACCGCGAAGCGCTTTTCCTTCATAGACCGGGTCGGCGATAAGGCCTTCGGTACGCGCCAGTAGCCGGATCGCCTCGAGCGTCTTCTCGTCTGACTCGCCGTAGGGGCTGACATCGCACGCGATGATCTCGACGTCCAATGCGGACACTCGCTCCGCGCACCCGAGCTCGGTCAGTGTCGCGTTCGCCAAACGCTGCACCCGCTCTTTCTTGATCTCGGTTTCTTCGTCGTCGGGAATACCGATGACCTTGGTCTCCGAGTGCGCAGCGGCGAGACCGGCGACAAGACCGGCTTGGGTGCCGCCGCTTCCGGTGCAATGGACGATGTAGTCGAACGCGGTCCCGAGAGCGGCGGCTTGCGCGACGACTTCAGCTGCGCAAACGACGTACCCGAAACACCCCAGTCGGTGATCGGACCCACCTCCATAGATGAGGTACGGCCTTCGTCCGCGTTCGCTCAGATAGGCGCCGAACTCCTCTAGGGGCCCCTCGTCTTCGATCGGGCGCTCGGTGTCATCGTGGTAGAGGTCGGCCCCCATCAAGCTGCTGAGGAGGATGTTTCCGACCTGCCGATACATCGGTCCCGCGTCTCGCGTCCATGCGTTGTGTACTAGCGCACACTTGAGGCCCGCGCGGGCCGCTGCCGCTGCCGTCTGTCGAGTATGATTCGACTGGATGGCCCCGACGGTGACCACCGTGTCCGCTTGGGTTTCGAGCGCCTCACCGATCAGGAACTCGAGCTTTCGAGTCTTGTTGCCGCCGCCGGCGAGTCCCGTGAGGTCGTCGCGCTTGACCCAAACCTCCGCGGCGTCACAGTGGCTGCCAAAATTCGACAGCCGGTGCAGGGGTGTTGGCAGCTGCGCCAGAGAAAAGCGCGGCCAGTCGGGCAGGGACCGGAGCCACTCGATCCTGTCGTCAGACGCCCTGAGTTCCATGCGTGACCTCGAGCAGGCAAATATTCGACGGATGTCAGGATGTGTCGCGACACGTTATCAAGACATGCCATCGAAAACGACATCGACGACTCTTCGGTAGCGAGTGACCTCTCGTTCGCACGTTCCGTCTCCCTTGTACAGTCGGACGGGGGCGCCACGGGCGCCATCGTCGTAAGGGGAGGTGCAGACACCATGAGAGTCTTTCGAGCGGCCGGGCTGTCCCTGGCTATAGCCATCGTTGCCCTCGGCGCATGGGGGTGTGGTCATCCGTATGGTGGCGGCGGCTTCAGTGTCGGCGCGCACTACTACGATCATGACTATGATGACGAGCGCGACTACCAACGCGATCTCAGACGCGCCGAACAGCGGTACGCTCACGACGTTCAGAAGGCGCGGCAACGCTACGAACGTGACCGCTATCGTGCCGAAGAGCGGTACGCACGCGATCGACGCCGGGACTCCTACCGGGCCCACGATCGGTATCGGCGCGACCGGGGCAAGGCCGAGCGGCGATATCGTGAGGACGTGGCGAAAGCGTCCCATCGACTCGAGCGAGATCGCCGTAGGGCGCGAGACCGGCGTTACGACTGACCGGGGTGGACTCGTCCACTATTGACGCCCCTACCTGCGACGCGTTGGTTCAGAATCGAACCTTGCGGGTTTAGGATCCCCGGTGGGCAGGCATCCGAGCCCTGCACACGATCGATGCGCCGCCCGCTACGAGACCCCGCGCTCAATAGACCGAGCCCGAGTTGACGAATGGAAGGCAACGGGTACGCACGCGAGCTTCGACAAGCGCTCTGGGGTTCACACAACCCCAGCCATCAGCTGCGATATGCCCAGATGTGCGCGAAGGGAGAAGGTGGACCCATCGACTACCGGGAGGCCGGTGCGATGTACCAGAAGTTCGTCACCGGCTGGTGCGGCGGATACTTCGACGGACTCCATCACTACTACTTCGGGTTGTTCTACGAAACCGGCCAGGGGTCTTCGTATTGGATCGGTTCACCGAAGAACATGCATTACGATGACGCCCCGAATATGAAGAAGAAGGACAAGCACTTCAAGAAAGCGCGCCAGCTACTTCGACGGGCCGGCCGGCAAAAGAAAAAGGACACGCGTGGTCGCCCCAACAACGACAAGCGAGCGGACGCGATGCGAAAACTCGCCTGGTTGTTGGAAACGGGCCGGGGAGGGCCAGTCGACGCTGCTGGCGCACAGAAGCTGAAGGAAAGCGCGACCTCGCTTTGACTGCCGACGGCTTGAGTGCCGACGATCGACCCTGGTTGATCGGGTACGGCACACTCGTCAACACCTCGTCGCTGGCCAAGGACATCGGAGCGAGCGCGACGGCGGACAAGTTATTCCACCTAGTCACGGTCCCCGGCTACAAGCGGCTCTTCAACCTCCAGCCCGAGCACTACGAGTCGAGTCAGGTCTTGTCGACCGAGGGGACCGAGCGAGGCGCCATGAACGTCCAACCATGCGAGGGCGCTTCGTTCAACGGCGTGCTGTTTCAGACGAGCGAGAAAGAGCTCGCGCGCCTCGACGAACGCGAACGTTACTACGACCGAGTGACGGTCCCAGTGAAGACCTTCGGGAGCGACGGTTGGTTCGGAGACGCTTTCGTCTACTCGGCACGCCCCGGCTCGCAATGGGTGGTCGACGATCCCGATCTGTTGATGCCTCGGTGGATCGACATCGAGCTCGCGCGGCCGGGGTTCTATGGACACTCTCGGGCGTTCGGCCAGATGTTCGACGAGACGACCTATCTTGCCGATGGGAATACGCTGGTACGCGAGCGCTACGAGAACACCGAGCGTTACCACGACCTCCTGCGCGGCCCTGAGGACCAAGAGCCGAAACGCGATTCGTCGTGAGTCCCGACTTCCTCAGCTTCCTCAATCCACTCGCTGCAACGACGTTCCTCGACTGGCTCACGATCGCGCTCTTTTACGGCGCCTTCTTTGTCGCACTCGCGTACCGGGTCATCACCGCCAAATCGATCTTTGTCCGTCAGTTCCGAACCCCGGTGGGGTTCGACTTCGACGCGCGCGAGATGGCCGTGCGAATCCGCGCCCTCGTCGTCGAGTATGAAGAAGTACACACCCGCGGGCTCCTCACGGCCGCCGGCGCGAGATCCGGCCTCGCGAAGCCGCGTCTCGCCGCAGAAGGAGTCGGCGCCGCTGCAGCCAGGTGGTACTTCCTCGAAAATTCCGGTGTTTGGCTTTTGTACTCGCTTCTCAACTGGCTCTTGCCCGTCAAAGAACTGGTGGGAGAGGTCTCCGTCGCCGAGAACCCGCGCACCATCCACGCGCGCATCGAGAGGAAGGGGACGTTCCGCTCCGGTGTGCTCGCCGAGGGACGGGCAGTACTGCGGGGACCCGGATACGAAGCGCTAGACGAGGCTGCAGTCGAAGTGACGTATCGGCTCCTCCTCTCCGCCGCCGAGGCGATGGGGGGCCGGCGATCGGAGGCGCCCGGCACGGACAGGTGGCGGGCTCTGCGCGCGCTCACCGAAGCCTTGGAGGTATGGAGTCGGACGGACGATCTCCCAGACGAACTCGAGGCCGAAGTCGAGGCCAAGCTAGACGAGGCGCTCGAGTGGGATCCCGACTATTCGCTCGTGCACTACAACAAGGGCGTTTTCTGCTACAACGAGAAAAATGGTGCGGACGCAAACGAGGAGGCGAAGCAGCACTTTCAGGATGCGCGGGACGCGGCTGATCGGCGCCTGCACAAAGAACGCGGCCTGGTGGGGAGCGGCGCCGATACGCGACTGCTCGGTTTGGCCTCTATCGGTCTTGCGCGCGTGTATTGCCAGGACGTCCACCGGTACGGCCATCTCAATTTCAGCAAGGATCGCGGCGCAGAAGCCGAGCCCTCGAGCGAACGGGCGCCTTGGATGGTGGCTCGAGAAGCCGCCGCCGTCGCCGTACAGAACCTTCCCGAAGATCCTCAAGCCGCCTACGCCGACGCCTTTGCTTGGCACTGCACGGTCTCAGACGGGCTCACCGAAGAAGAGCTTGCGCAGCGAAAGAAGGACATCGACGAGGGCCGAAGGAGGTATCAGTCCGTGGTGAACAGGCGACGACTTCCCGGCTGGCAAAAGCGCAACCGCAAGTTCAGAGTCATCCACAACAATCTCGGCTACGTCTTGATGATGGGTGGCGAGGTGCGAGCGAACGAGGCCCGAAGGGCGGAAGAGCGGGGGTCCATCCGAGAGGCGAACGCGAAACGGCGTGAAGCTACATCGTGGTGGAAGAAGGCAGAGCGTCACATGCGCATCGCTATCGCCGTATCGCCCTTACAATACGTTACGAGAGCCTACTCGCGTGCGAACCTGGGGAACCTGCAGCGGCTTCAACGCCGGTTCGTCGAGGCCGAGCAAAGCTACGGCAGGGCGATCGAGGAGTGGGAACGGGGCCGCGCACTTCACCCCACCGGGCCGGGGCCAGGCGTGTACGTCGACGGACTCGCCGAGCGCGCGAGGCTTTTCGTAGAAATCGGAAACCGCGTCGATGCAGCCCTCGAGGATCTTCGCAGCGCACTCTTGGCGGCGGGGTCCG
>JAJCZV010000068.1 GCA_029262175.1 Gemmatimonadota bacterium | reverse complement strand
GATCTGGGACAAGCGCACGGGTGAGATCGATCACGAGGTCGCCGAGTTTTGGAAAGAGAACTACGACCTCAGCTATATCCTCCGAAGGGATTGGGAGGCGCTCGGTCCAAAGCTCGAGGGCAAGCTGCATATCTATGTCGGCGAGATGGACAACTACTACTTGAACAACGCCGTCTACCTCACGGAAGAGTTCCTAGAGAGCACCACGAATCCCTACTACGGCGGAGTGGTAGACTACGGAGCTCGCGACGAGCACTGCTGGAACGGCGACCACGATCAACCCAACGCCATAAGCCGTCTGCGGTACATCCAGATGTACACGCCGCTCATGCTGGGGCGGATGCTCGACAACCACCCGCCTGGCGCGGATCTGACGAGCTGGCGGTACTAGCGCGTCGTCGATGAGCCACCGGTCCGCTAGCCGGCCGCCGCCGCCCACTCCGCTTCGGTCGCGTCCGACGTCTGCAGTTCCAGGAGTTGTAGCCAGACGCCGTCCTTTTTGACGAGGGCCGCCTCGAAGTGGATCAGGGCCACGGGCGTGGACCCGTCCGCTTCCGTGGAGGCGTACCGGAAGATCCCCACCTCATGGGCCGAGGTCTCGCTGTGCAGTCGTTTCGTGAAGCGGAACTCGACGCTTCGGACCGCCCGGCCCTCGCGGGTGTCGCTCCATGCCGCCCGGTTGGCCTCGACGTCTTCGGCGACCGTACGCGTGACCCCCCGCCGCGCCGAGACGAAGATCGCGTCGGGGTGGTAGGTGGATAGGTAGAGGTCAGGGTCACCGGTGGCCACGGACTGAGCCACGCGGGCCCACAGGGCGTCGAGTTCGGCGGTCACCTGGGCGTGTGCCGGGAGCGGCGCGAGGGCGAGCAGCGTGAGGAACAGCCGGATCGGTGCGCGTCGGATCATGGAGGGTCGCCTCGGTCGGTAGAGGGCCGTGGGGCTCGGGGATACCAATGTATGCGGTGACGGAGACTCGCCCTCAGAGGGCTTCACCACTCCCCCTCGCCGCTAAGCACCAGACTACTACCGATTTTCTCCGTCAGCCTGCAATAGTCGGCGGATCTCGATCAGGTCCTCGCGGAGTGAGCGCTCTTCTTCACGAACGTCGTGTTGGGCCCACCACAGCATTGAAACAGCACTCTCCCACCCCACGTCCGAGAGCAGCGAATACCCCTGAGTGTGACGAGGCTCGACCGGGAATTCGAATTCGGGCCCGAGTTCGAGTCCGAGTCCGTGCGGATACCACGTCAGGTCGGCAATCGGCACGTCCGCTGACATGAGGTACGGGATGACCCAGGCGTGATACACGTTGATAGCGTTCTGCTCGCGCTCGGAAAATGCCGCGACCTGAGCCGGCCACGCAGTCAGCATTTCGCCCAATTCCGCATCAGCGAGGACAGAGATGTCTCCGGCGTTGAGGAGGGCCTCAATGCTTCCGCGCGGAGGATCGAACTGTCCGGTAAAGAGCATTTGACTAATAAGGGAGTCAGCGACTGCTGTAAGGTCGGGCGAGGGAGAGGTCGACCGTGCTAGCCGGAGCCAGCGCGCCGTCGCGTTCTGGACGAGGTCGTGCGCGTCCATCGCACCATCGAGTTCCGCCTCCGCCTCAGCGAAGTCAGCGACCAGACCGGATATGAGCACCGACCGCCGTTGGGCCTCACCCCTTCCATCCCACCAAGCTTCGATCCCGAACGCCAGGAGGATGGAACCGACGATCACCGTGCCCTCCACGAACACGCGGAGCCAAGGAGCCTTCTTCATTTCGGCCTATCGTTGGGGGGAATGTCGTGCAATGTCGAGTTCACGACTCACGACGGATACCCGTTAGGACCGACCCGGAACCAAGCTTCGTCGAGGTCCTGGATCGGCATCGCTCGGAGGCTGCGCGATAGACGCGTGGAATCACCGGGGTGGGGATCGAACCCACAACTTCCACTTCTTTTGGGGGCACCTCGCAAACAGCCCCAAATGGCGTCTCCTCAGTAGTTCGCAAAGTGCATGTGCGCAATACGGTATTCGTCGCCGTAGAGCGTATAGACCACCGTCATTGGACCGCGCCCCGCCGCATCACGCTCGGCGCGATCACCGAAGAACCACACGCCCGTTACGACGGCCGAGTTACCTAGCGACGTTCCCGCTACGTCCTCGACCCAAAGCTCGGACTCCGGGCTCAGACCGCCAGAGACGAACCCGAACCCTTCATGGTGCGGGATCAGCGCGTCGAAGCCCTCGATGAGACCTTCGCGTTCGGACGACAGGTAGGTGACGCGGGCATCGGGAAGAAACAGCGCGCGTACGAGATCCAGATCGTACGTACCCCACATCCGAACCCAGGCCGCCACGTGGGCCTCGGGGTCGAACCCGGCCACGGCGGAAGGCGGTGAGGGCGCGGCGACGTCCGCGGTGCGTCGCACCTCGAGGATGCGAATCGGTGCCACGAGGCGTTGCTCGTGCGTCGCGCGACGGTGGATCTCGCGCACAACGTCCATCCCCTGGACGACACGGCCGAATGCTGCGAAGCCCCGTCCATCGGGGTTCCGCTCGCCGCTCTCATCGAGCTCGGGCTGATCGCCGACGCAGATGAAAAACTCGCTGCTCGCCGAGTCCGGGTCTCCCCGTGCCATCGAGATCGTCCCATCGAGGTGGCGCAGGCCCGTGTCGTCCGTCGCCTCCATCGCGATCGGATCGAAGCGATCTTCGCGCCGTTCGGTGCCGAGACCTCCCTGGATCACCTCGATCCGGATGTCGTTGTCTGGCTGGTTGTCCTGTCGAACCGTCCGGTAAAAGCTGCCGCCCGTGTACAGCCCGGCGTCGACGTACTGGAGGAAGTTGGACGCGGTTCTGGGGGCTCGGTCCGAGTCGAGCGCGACGGCGATCTCGCCCACGGTCGTCTCGATCACGACGACTTCCTGCGCCGCGGCCCCCTGCTGAGCGCCGGCCATCGCGGCACAGACCACGAGTTGCTTGAACGTCCGGGCTTTAATCGACACGACACGAGGCTCCATCTGAAGACGTGGAAGCCGGAGATGGCGGGCTTCTGCGTTCGCGTCCGTCAGTGTCACGCGGCCCAGGCGCCGCCGTCAACCGGTCGGTGCGACCGTTGGGCTGCAAGCACGAGGAGATAGGAAGTGACCGGGGTGGGCATCGAGCTACGACCGACGGATCAAAAGGCGACCTCAAAACAGCCCGATAGTTCCGGGGTCCGTTCGGATGCACACCGATTCTGCCGCCTCCATCCGCTCGGAACCGCCGCCGATAATCATGATGCGACCTTGGTTCTTTCTGAAGTTCCACTCAAGTGCTTTTAACGAACCACGTGCCATCTCATGTCACAGACATCATCTCCCTCTGAAAGGGTGTGCGGTCGCTCATACTTAACTCCTTTCGCCATCCATTCGGCAGTAGCAAAATCAAATTCGCACCACGTCTTCCTGAACATCTCCAGTGCTTCCTCTCCCTGTGTGCGATAAAACTCCAAGGGCGGGCAGCGGTAGAAGTTCCAATAATGAGTATCTGAATCGGATGAAAACTCGCTTTCATAGCCCGGGGGACTCGTCGCAACTCGGCCAAGAAAGCGCAGTTGCATCCCCAGTTGCTTATGGGGATCACCGGTGATCCGACGAATGATAAACTTGCCAATCCTGGTTCTCCGGCTCTCAGTCACAGGTTTCCAAGCAATATCACCGATTAAATCTATCGCGTAATCTTTCTTTGTCCCTTCGTTCAGCAGAGCGCGGTAGATCGCCAAATGAGTAAGGCCTAAGAAAACCATACGGAAATTGGCCCAGTTTTCTTGCGCCACCATGGATGACTGCAAATCATCGACATTGCGTTGTGCCCGGTCGAGGATGCGGCCAACATCTGACGGCATGAACCTGCCTTTTCGGGGTTCCTCCCGGCTCCGGAGTCTGCCTGTTAGAACCTCGCGCGTAAACTTTTTGTTTTCCTTCCAGATGAGCCGAGAAAGTATCGTCTGAATCGTTTTCATATGATTCATCCCCCTGCTTTATGTACTAGTTGTCGTATCGCATTCTTACCTACCGCACAGAGGTTCGGTGCGCGCTCCGTCGCGCCTTGGCGCTGAGAAGCTCGCAGCCCTCGGCCAGATAGCACGTGGCCAGCCGCCGACACGTGGGTCCTCAAGCGCGATCGATCGCCGACTGACGGTGCGCGGTGTTCACAGCCGGTATGTCCCACGCCTCCAAGACCTGACCATCGACGACCCTCCACACCACGACCGCATCGAATTGAAGGGCCGTGCCCTGCGTACTCAGGCTGTTGACGACGTGGGCGACGACCAACTCGCAGCTGCCGATTGTAATAGTGAAACACGAAGTGGTCGGCGAAGAGATCGTCATCTGACGCGGGCAGGCCGCAGACAAGCGCACCGCCGGCCCGGGCGACACCCGAGAGGGTCGGGTGGTCCTCCACGGCCGAGTCGCCGGCGCCGCCGCTGCCCGGTACGTCAGAAGTTGGGTTCGTCGGATTCGGGGTCGTCATCTTCTCTAACCTCCAGCTGAGTCTCCAAGCACCGCGGGGTGCCGGCACTTCGTGCAACGTGTCAGCCGGGGAGAGGGGAGGGGCGGCATAGCGCCGTTCGCCGCGCGGCTAAGCGACACCCGGCGGGGTAGGCAGATCTCCCGGTCGACGAGGCACGAGACATCGTGTCCCAGGGACCGGCAAAGCTGCCTCGGCGTTGGAAGGACCGACCGGGCTGGGGGTCGAACCCACGACCTACGGATTAAAAGTCCGTAGGGCCTCTAGCGTGGAAGCTGCCCTACCCCCATCGATGGACTCATTCGCCCGGGTCACTCCGTCCTCCAAGCTGTCCGCGATTCCGGCGGCCCATATCGCGGCCGCCGCGTTGAGGACGACGGCGGCCCGTCCGCCTCCATCGTCTTCGCCAACGATCACGCGTTTGACCCGCTCCGCGTTCTCTTTGGGCTCGCCACCCGCGAGGTCTTCGGGGGCATAGACCGGCCACCCGAAATCGGACGGCAAGATCTCGAGCGATTCTGCGTGACCGTCCTCGATTTGAATCGCCGTCGTCGGACCGAGGGGACTGAGTTCATCCAGCCCCGGCGCGCCGTGAACCACGAGCGCGCGCGCATGTCCGAGCTCGATGATGGCGTCGGACACGAGTGGCAGCAGTTCGGGGCTGGCGACGCCGACGACCTGACGTCGCACGCTGGCCGGGTTCGCGAGCGGTCCGAGAAGATTCATGATCGTGGTCACGCCGAGCTCCACTCGGATCGGTCCGACATGACGCATGGCAGGATGATGCGCCGGTGCGAACATGAACACGAACCCGGTTCGCTCGAACATCGCTTTCTCTGCGATCGGGTCGAGCTGGATCGGAACGCCCAACTCTTCCAGCACGTCCGCGCTCCCACACTTCGAGGTAAAGGAGCGGTTCCCGTGCTTCGCGATCCGCGCGCCGGCCCCGACCGCGACGATGGCGGCGGCGGTAGAGATGTTGAAGGTGGTCAGCCCGCCACCGCCGGTCCCACACGTATCGACGAGATGATCGCTGTCGAGTTCGAGCGGAATCATCGCCTTGCGAAGGGCGCGCACGCCGCCGGCGAGTTCGCTGCCCTTTTCGCCGCGCATCTTGAGCGCACTCAGGATCGCCGTCATCTCGACGGGAGACGCATGGCCGTTCATGAAGCGGTCGAACGCGGCCTCGGCCTCGACGGCCGTGAGCGCCTCTCCCAGCAGGACCTTTTTGACGGTATCGGTCACGTCTCGTTTTCCCTAGTCTTCGCGCGTGTCGGAAACCAACTCTTCAACCGCGCGCTTTCGGGCCACCATCGAATATGACGGGACCGGCTTTCACGGCTCCCAGTTGCAGCCCGATGTACGTACCGTTCAGGGCGAACTCGAGACCGCGCTCTCTAAACTGCTTGATTGTGCGGTGCGCGTCGATCTTTCGGGCCGGACCGATACCGGCGTTCATGCCGCGGCACAGGAGATCGCGTTCACTTCTCCGAAGCCGTGGGAAGCGACCGAACTCCGGCGCGCACTCCGGGCGATTCTTCCAGACGATGTTGGCGTGGCGAGCGTCTCGGAGACAGACGCCGAGTTTCACCCCCGGTTCGACGCCACGGCCCGCCGGTATGAATACCTCCTCACACAGTCGGTCGACGGAGGCGTTTTCATGCGCGACCGGGCCTGGATCACCGCCCACGCTGGCACGGTCGATCAGCTTACGGCGTTGGCGGATCGATTCGTAGGCGAGCGGTCGTTCGAGGCGTTCGCCAAGGCGGGCCAGCCCGAGCGTGGAACCCGTTGCCGGATCGAGTCGGCCACCTGGACGCAGGCTCGGCCCGATCTTCTCCGTTTTGAAATCATCGCCGATCGGTTCCTCCACCACATGGTCCGCTACATCGTCGGGACCTCGATCGAGATCGCCTCGGGGGCCCGGCCGGCGTCCGATCTCGAGGCCCTCCTGGAGAACCGCAAAGCCTCGAGAGCCGTCTTCCCCGCCCCGCCTGCCGGCCTCTATCTGACTGGCGTACAGTATAAAGGAGTCTGGAACCGGGTCGGCGGCGTCCCCTGGTTCACTCGGACCGACTGAACCCTTCTCGCTTCTCGTGCGTACATTAGAGATCACGGCGGTGAGGGTGGTCTCGGGTTCGAACCAAGAGAAGAGAAGACGCGATCGTGAAGACTGGCTCGATTTGGCGGATATTCGGCGCGGTTGCGGGGCTGGTTCTGGCTGGGATCGGCGTTGGGGCGTTGGTCGCCTCGGGCGGTTCCGAGAGTGCCGAACCGGTGGCGAACGAGAGCCGCGCGGCTCAGCCCATGTTCGCGCGCACGACGGCCGCGTCCACCGCCGCCGCCATCCAATCGATGCCGGAAATCTCGCAGGCTCGGCGGACGCCGACGGTCGTGGCCGCTTTTCGGGTGAGTCCGTCCGTGGTGAGCATCCGCACGACGCATACGGTACGCAGCCGCGGGATGTTCGATCGATTCATGAGCCGCTCGCGAACCGCTCAGGGACTGGGCTCCGGCTTCGCCATCGATGCCCAGGGCACGATTCTGACCAACCAGCACGTGGTCCGAGGCGCCGAACAGATCCTGGTCATCGACGAAGCGGGGCAGACGTACGTCGGCGAGCTCGTCGGCGCCGACGATCTGACCGATCTGGCCGTCATTCGGATTACTCCGGGCCGCATTCCGGCAGCTCCACTGGGGACCTCATCGGACATCTTCGTCGGAGAGCCGGCCATCGCGATCGGAAACCCGTCGGGCAACTCCCTGCGCAACACGGAAGCCACGGTCACGTCGGGCGTCGTGAGCGGCGTAGGTCGTGACATCGAGTCGCAGTCGGGTCAGGGCGTGCTCTATGCCGACATGATCCAGACCGACGCACCCATCAACCCGGGCAACTCGGGCGGGCCATTGGCCAACGCCGATGGCGACGTGATCGGGGTCAACAGCTCGATCTTCTCGCGGTCGGGAGGCTCCGAAGGTCTCGGGTTCGCGATCCCGATCGACCGGGCCCTCAAAGTGGCCAGCGAACTGATCGAGTTTGGCCGGGTCCGACGGCCCTACGTGGGTCTGGATGTGGTGACCGATCGCGTGGACGACGAATCGATTTTCGAACGCCCCGTCGTCGAAGTGGTCCATGACGGAACCCCGGGGGTGGAAGCCGGCCTCCGGCCCGGCGATCAAATCCTCGCGCTCAATGGCCGCGAAGTGCACCACGACCTCGACTGGCAAGTCGGCCTGGTGGATGCCGGCGTCGGAAACGAGGTGGATCTCACTTACCGGCGAAACGGAGTCGAAATCGACACTCGACTCCGCCTCGAAGAGATCCCCTCCGGCCGAGCCGAGCGCGTCGAGGTCCTCACGGGTCTCGGCCTCATCAGCGTCACCGACCAGATCGTCCAGGAGCGTAATCTCAGGATCGAATTCGGGGCCCTGATCGTCTCGATCAACGACGACGTCGCCAATGCGACCCGCTTGCGGGCCGGCGACGTGATCTTCGGCATCAACGGCAACGAAGTCCGCAGCGCCGAGGAAGCCGGCGAACTCTTCGAGTACTACGCCCGAAGCGACGAGTCCCAAGGCCGCGTGCGAGTCCACATCACCCGCGGCGAGCAGTCCGGAGCCCTGGACTTCAGGGTCGGGTAAACGGCGGTCAGCCGGACATCCGCGGTCGGCTGAACTCAGCGGTCGGCCCGGTGTCAGCGGTCGCTACCCGCGAAACCGGCGGCCACCCCCTCCCCCAACGAGCGAGGTGGTCGAGCGGCTCTGCGGGGAGTGGCTGTCGTTAGCGAGCGTAAGCCGGCGAAACCCGGCACCATCCCACCTGGTCCGCCGGCTTCCCCCCGAGCGTTCGACAGCCACTTCCCGCAGAGCGGTCGCCCCCCCATCTTGTCGCCTTACGGCGATGCTAGTCGCCAAGGGAGGCCCCGCTTACTCTGGACCGCACGCCCCGATGGCGGAAAGTCGTTACCCACATCCTCTCATCGATCGCTACGCCTCCGAAGAGATGGCGGCGATCTTCTCGCCGCGCAGCCAAGCCCTCGCCTGGCGCGACCTTTGGATCGCCCTCGCAGAGGAAGAGCGCGCCCTCGGCGTGGACATTCCCGACGAAGCCATCGCGTCGATGCACGCGGCACGCGAGCAGGTCGACCTGGCCCGGATCGCCGAGATCGAGAAGGACCTTCGCCATGATGTGATGGCCCACGTCCACCACTTTGGCGAGGTGGCCCCAGAGGCTAGAAAACACATCCACCTGGGAGCCACAAGTGCTTTCGTAGGCGACAATCACGGCCTTATCCAACACCAGCAAGGGCTGACGATCCTACGCGACCGCCTGCTGGGAGCGATCCGAGATTTGGGAGACTTCGCGCGCGAATACGCGAGCGTTCCGACCCTCGGGTACACGCACCTTCAGCCGGCCCAGCCGACCACGATCGGAAAGCGCGCCTGTCTGTGGATTCAGGACCTGGTCTTCGATCTGGAGCAGGTCGACGCCGCGATGTCCGAGCTCCGTTTTCGAGGCGCGCGCGGGACCACGGGGACGGAGGCCACCTTCCTCGAGCTGTTTGACGGAGACCACTCGAAGGTCGAGCGGCTCAACCAGCGCTTGGCCGAACGGTTCGGGTTCCCGGGCTGCTACGACGTCGTCGGACAGACCTACCCGAGAAAAGTCGACCACCGCGTGCTCTCCGCCCTGGCGGGCATCGGCGCCTCCACCGCCCGCTTCGGACACGACATCCGGCTCCTGCAATCGTTCGGTGAGATCGAAGAGCCGTTCGGGACCCACCAAATCGGGTCTTCCGCGATGCCGTACAAGCGGAACCCCATGCGAAGCGAACGGATCTGCGCGCTCGCCCGTCACCTGTGCGTGCTCGAGCTCGACACGTCGTGGACGGCTTCCGTGCAGTGGTTCGAACGGACGCTGGACGACTCCGCCAACCGGCGAATCGCCTTGCCCGAGGCCTACCTGTCGGCCGAGGCGATTCTGATTTTGGCGAGGAACGTGGGCGCCGGGCTGGTGGTCCACCCCGCGGTCGTCGCGCGTCGGCTCGGGCGAGCCCTGCCGTTCATGGTGACCGAGGAGATCATGATCGCGGGCGTCCGCTCAGGCGGAGACCGTCAGGATCTCCACGAACAGGTCCGGCTGCACGCATTGGCCGCTCGGGAGCGGATCGATGAAGGTGCGACCGACAACGACTTCTTCGAGCGGATCGCGGGCGATGAGATGTTCGGTCTCGACATGAGCGAGCTCGAGGCGCTGGCCGATCCGCACCGACTCGTGGGACGTTCGCGCGACCAGGTCGCACAGTTTCTGACCAAGCGCGTGGACCCGCTGTTTGAAGGCGCGGGCGCGCCAGCCCCTGCCGAGGAAGTGCGCGTGTAATCCCAGCGCGCGGCAACGAGATGACCCCGGACCCGATCCAGAAAACTCTCAGCCACAAGAAGGACCGCATGACGACGATAGCTAGCTCTACCAGGGCCCTCCACCAGATCGACCTGCCCCTCCCGCTTCTCCGGAAAGGCAAGGTCAGATCGATGTTCGACCTCGACGATCGCATCCTCATGGTGGCCAGCGATCGAATCAGCGCCTTCGACTGCGTCATCCCGAACCCCATCCCACACAAGGGCGCGGTGCTCACGCAGCTGTCGGCGTTCTGGTTTGATCGGACGACGGACATCGTCGACAACCACCGGGTGGCAAGCGAGCCCGATGCGATCGTGGCGGCGATGCCCGACCTCGCGGCCACGCGCCACGTCTGGGCGCATCGCGGGATGTTGGTCGAGAAGGCGGACCCCTTCCCCGTCGAGTGCGTCGTGCGCGGCTATATCTCCGGTTCGGCGTGGAAGGAGTACCGTGCCCACGGGACGTTGGCGGGCGAGCCGCTCCCCGAAGATCTCGCCGAATCGGAAGATTATCCGACGCCGGTCTTCTCTCCAGCCACCAAGGCCGAAGAGGGGCTGCACGACGAGAACATCACGTTCGATCAAATGTGCGACGTCATCGGCGTCGAGTTGGCCACGGAACTCCGCCGGATCAGCCTCGCGCTCTACGCGGCAGGTCGGGAGACCCTTCGTAAGCGCGGGATCATCCTGGCCGATACGAAGTATGAATTCGGGAGGGCGGCCGATGGTCGGATCATTCTCATCGACGAGGTCATGACGCCCGATTCGTCGCGGTTCTGGCCGGCGGACCAATACCAAGTCGGCGGCACCCAACCGTCTTTGGACAAGCAGCCGGTTCGCGACTACCTGGAGGCGATGGTCGGGCGGGGCGAGTGGGATCGCACGCCGCCGGCCCCGGAGCTCGAGACCGGGGTCATCGAGACGACGTCGGAACGATACCTCGAGGCGTACCGGCGCGTGGTGGGCCGCGAACTGTATGAGGAGGCTTCGTGAGCGAGACGTTCTCGGTCGACGTGCGGATCACACCGCGTGGCGGAATCCTCGATCCGCAAGGCGAGACCATCGCGCGGGCTCTGGGAAATTTGGGATACGAAGGCGTTTCGTCCGTGCGCGCGGGGCGACTCGTTCGCATCGAGATCGAGGCGAAGAGCGCCGACGCGGCCCAAAGCGAGGTCGAACGGATGTGCGAGGAACTCATCGCCAACCCGACCATCGAGGACTACGTGGTCCGCGTCCGCGACACGGTCGGCCAATGAAGTTCGGGATCGTTCGCTTCCCGGGATCGAATTGCGATGCGGATGCCTACCGGGCGGTCACCGAAGGGTTGGGTCAAGAGGCCGAATACCTGTGGCACAAGTCTCACGATCTGGCTGGCGTCGACGTCATCATACTTCCCGGCGGATTCTCCTACGGAGATCACCTCCGGGCGGGCGCGATCGCTCGGTTCAGCCCGATCATGAAAGAGGTGGTCGAGTTCGCCCAGGGCGGCGGCTTGACGCTGGGGATTTGCAACGGGTTTCAGATTCTGTGTGAAGCCCACCTCCTTCCTGGCGCCTTGGTTCGGAACGCCGGGCTGCGTTTTCGTTGTCACGACGTCGGGCTTCGTGTGGAGAACGCAGACACCTCATTCACCCGGGACTACGAGCAGGGGCAGCGGCTTCGGATCCCTATCGCGCATGCGGAGGGACAATATGTGGCCGAACCCGCCACGCTCGACGAGCTCGAAGCGGAGGGCCGCGTGGTCTTTCGGTACGTCGATGCCGACGGCGAGCCCACCGCGGCCGCCAATCCGAACGGTTCTGCTCGTAACATTGCCGGGATCATCAACGCGGGCGGGAACGTGCTCGGACTGATGCCTCACCCGGAACGCGTCGCACTCGAAGTGCTCGGCAATCTCGATGGCCTGGGCGTGTTCACTTCACTCCTGCATACGGTCCAAGCCAGCGCGACGGCGGACGGTCCGGCCGCGCTAGCGGGAGTCGGGCCATGACCGAGGCCGTCCTCGATCCAAAGGCCAAGAGCCAGGGCGAAGAGCCGGAGATCACGGCAGAGGTCGTCGCCGAACATGGTCTGAGCCCGGAAGAGTGGGAGCAGATTCTCGGCATCATGGGACGTCCGCTTACGATCGCGGAGCTCGGCATCTTTAGCGCAATGTGGTCCGAGCATTGCGGCTACAAGAACTCGAGACCGCTTCTCAAGACGCTTCCGACGGAAGGTGCCGCGGTCGTGCAGGGGCCCGGCGAAAACGCCGGCGTGATCGACGTCGGCGACGGGTGGGGCGTGGCATTCAAGATCGAATCGCACAACCATCCGTCGGCCGTCGAGCCCTACCAGGGGGCAGCGACCGGTTCGGGCGGCATCCTGCGCGACGTGTTTACGATGGGCGCTCGACCGATCGCCATCTTCGACAGCCTCCGGTTCGGTTCGCTCGACTCACCCCGCTCCCGCTACCTGCTCGACGGTGTGGTCCGAGGCGTGGGCGACTACGGCAACTGCATCGGGATCCCGACCGTCGGCGGCGAGACGGTGTTCGATCCCGCGTACGAGAGGAACCCGCTCGTCAACGTCATGTGCATCGGCGTCGTGCCCCTCGACCAGCTCATTCGCGGCGAAGCCAAGGGCGTCGGCAACCCCGTGATGGCCGTAGGCGCACGCACCGGTCGCGATGGGATTCACGGCGCGACGTTCGCGTCGGTCGAACTCGACGAGGACGGCGCGGACAGCCGGCCTCAGGTGCAGGTGGGCGATCCGTTCACCGAGAAGCTGCTGCTCGAAGCCAGCCTCGAGCTCATCGAGCGCGATCTGCTCATCGGCATCCAGGACATGGGGGCCGCCGGACTCACGTCGAGCGGGGCCGAGATGGCGGCCCGATCGGGATCGGGAATCGACATCGACGTCGCGCTCTTGCCCGTCCGCGAAGAAGGCATGACCCCGTACGAGATGCTCCTCTCGGAGTCGCAGGAGCGGATGCTTCTGGTCGCCAAGCCGGAGCACGAGGAAGCCGTGCGTGAAGTCCTCACGCGCTGGGATCTGCAAGCGGCCACGATCGGACGCGTAACCGACGACGGGATGTTCCGAGTGCGCCTCGACGGAAAGATCGTAGCGGAGATCCCCGTGGACCCACTCGTCGATGATTGTCCGACCTACGTACGCGACGGCATCGAGAGTCCGGACGTCATTCGGGCCCGCGAGAGCGATCTCGATGAATACGGCAGCTTCGAGTCGGACCGCGCGGTTCAAGACGCGCTGGAGACCTTGTTGGATGCGCCCACGATCGCGTCGCGGCGTTGGATCCACGAGCAGTACGACACCTCCGTGCAGACCAACACGCTGGTGGGTCCGGGGTCGGATGCGGCCATTCTGAGGCTGCCGGCCGGCGGCAGAGCGCTCGCGGCCTCGACCGACGGCAACGGACGCTACACCTACCTCGAACCACGAGTGGGTGGGCGTATCGCCGTGGCCGAGGCGGCGCGTAACGTCGCGTGTTCGGGCGCACGACCCATGGCGGTGACGAACTGTTTGAATTTTGCCAGCCCGCTACGAACCGAAGTGTACTACCAGCTCTCGGAAGCCGTGGCCGGGATCGGCGAGGCCTGCTCGGCGCTCGAAACACCGGTCACCGGCGGGAACGTTTCGCTGTACAACGAGACCGGCGGTAAACCGATCTATCCCACGCCCGTGATCGGCATGGTCGGCGTGCTCCAAGATCTCGAGCAACGAGTCCCATCCGCGTTTCAATCCCCAGGCGATGAGATTTGGGTCGCGGGCTCGACCCGCGATGAGATCGGGGGCTCCGAGTACCTGGCCGCCGTCCATGGGGTGGTTTTGGGCCCTCCGCCCTCCCTCGACCTCGACGAGGCCAAACGACTGATCGATTTCTTGGTGGTCGCGGCCGAGGGTCGTCTGGCGCGTTCGGCCCATGACTGCTCGGATGGCGGGTTGGCGGTCGCACTGATCGAATGCGGGATTCAAGCGAGCGGGGGTCCGCTCGGATTCGAAGCCGACCTCGACGCCGTCTCTGTGGACGGAAACGTCTCGGAGGCGGCCTTGTGGTTCGGGGAGTCGCAGTCGCGCGTGGTGCTCAGCTGTTCCGAGGGCGCGGGCGAGGCCTTATCGAGTGCCGCCAAGCGACTGGGCGTCCCGCTTCGAAGAGTGGGGACGGTGGGCGACCGGGCCACATCGTGTCGTCTCCAGGGTAGTGGACACCACGTCGACGTGTCGATCGATGCGCTACACGCGATCTACGAGTCGGCGCTTCCGCGACGCATGAGCGAGCAAGTCGGCCTCACCGCATGACGACAGGGATGACGATGGATCTGGATAAGCCTCGCGACGAATGCGGTCTGGTCGCCGTCAGCGGATCTGGGGCGGCGGCGGAACTCGCCTTCCTCGGCCTCTATGCGCTCCAGCACCGCGGACAAGAGTCTGCCGGAATCGTCACGGTCGATGAAAAGGGTGCGCCCCGATCCCACAAAGGCATGGGCCTCGTCGCAGACATCTTCGATGATGCGACGCTCAAGGGGCTCGAGGGTTCGCTCGCGGTGGGGCACGTTCGGTATTCGACCGCGGGCCGGTCGGATCTTCGAAACGCACAGCCGATGTTGGTCGAGTACCAAGACCAACCGCTCATGCTGGCCCACAACGGCAACCTCACCAACGCCCAGGAGCTTCGAGACCGGCTGTCGCGAGAAGGGTCGATCTTCCAGACCGACTCGGACTCGGAAGCCATCATCCACTTGATCGCGCGCTCGCGCCGACAAGACCACGATCAGAAAGTGGACGACGCGTTGTCGCAAGCGGTGGGCGCGTTTTCGGTCGTTGTCGCCATCGGCGACACGATCTATGCCGCCCGTGACTCGCGCGGGTTCAGACCGCTGGTACTCGGCCGGCTGGGTGAGGCCGTCATCGTGGCATCGGAGACGTGCGCGCTCGACATCATCGGCGCGGCCTACCTGCGCGACGTTCGGCCGGGCGAGGTCCTCAAGATCCGCGATGGACACATCGAAGAACTGCGGCCGCTTCCGCCGGCCGAGCCGAGCGCATGTCTGTTCGAACTCGTGTACTTCGCGCGACCCGATTCCCGAGTGTGGGGCTGCAGCGTCGATAGCGCGCGTCGAAAGTTCGGGAGGCAACTCGCCATCGAGCACCCCACGGAGGCCGACTGCGTATTTGCGGTGCCGGACTCATCGAACTCCGCTGCGCTGGGGTTTTCGGAGACGAGCGGGGTCCCGTTCGAGTTCGCGCTCATCCGCAATCACTACGTTGGACGGACGTTTATCCATCCGACGCAGGCGGGCCGCGACTTCAAGGTGCGCGTCAAGTACAACCCCGTACGCGAGACGGTCGAGGGGAAGCGCTGTGTCGTCGTGGACGACTCTTTGGTTCGAGGAACCACGAGTCGAGGGCTCGTGACGATGCTCCGCGAGGCGGGGGCAGCCGAAGTCCACTTCCGGGTCGCCTCGCCGCCCGTGCGGTTCCCGTGCTACTACGGCATCGACATGCCGACACGCGAGGAACTCATCGGGGCCAACCATACGGTCGAAGAGATCCGTGAGCATCTGGGCGTCGACTCGCTAGGGTATCTGAGCATGGAAGGCATGCACGCCGCTGTGGCCAACCATGGCCCGTTCTGTGACGCGTGCTGGAGCGGAGACTACGCGGCGCCACTCGTCGATCTCATGCGCCGAAAAGAAATGCAGAGCACCTAGCATGTGGGGCGGTTCGAAGCGGCGCGGCCTGGCAGCGGCGATCGTGCTCACGGCCCTCAGCTGGGGCTGCGCATCGACCTACACCGCCTCGTCCGGGACGGACCGTGGACCGATCTGCGCTCAGATCTTCTCCACCAACGATACGCACGGACGCCTGCTGCCCGCGGTGCAAGGTTGGTCTGAGGGACGGCTGGTAGGTGGGTCGGCGGCTCTGGCGGGATACGCAGAGCAAGCTCGGCGCGACGAGCCGTCTTGTCCCCTCTTCATCGTTTCGGGTGGAGACATGATGCAGGGAACCTTGATCTCCAACCTGACCGATGGCGCTTCTACGATCGACGCGTTGAACGCCATCGGCTACGACGCCGCCGCGATCGGGAATCACGAGTTCGATTGGGGCGTAGACATCCTCAAGCAACGCGTCGACGAAGCCGAGTTCGCCATGCTCGGCGCGAACATCTACTTGAAAGGGACGAGCCGTCACCCCGAGTGGGTTCGGCCATGGACCATCGTCGAGCGCGACGGCGTGCGGGTCGGTTTCATCGGAATGACGACGAGATCGACGCCTACGTCGGCACGACCCGCCAACGTCATCGACTTCGAGTTCCGCTCGATTGCGGCGGCGCTGGACCGCTATATCCCGGAGGTCCGGAGCCAAGGCGTTGATTTCGTCGTCGCGGTCATGCACGAAGGCGCTTACTGCGCAGAAAACGGATCCTGCGAGGGAGAGGCACTCTCGGCACTCACGGCCACCACGGCTCGATTCGACTATGCCGTCACCGGGCACACCCATTCTCGGCTCGAGACGCAGGTAAGAGGGGTTCCGGTCGTCCAGTCGAACTCCAACACGACGGCGTTTGGCCTCGGACGGATGGATCGGGACGCGTCGGGCGTCGTGAGCGCGAAGCTCCTCGGCGTTCGCGAAACCTATGTCGATGAGATCGAGTCCGACCTGGAAGTCGCGAACCTCGTTGCCGGTTACGGTACCGAGATAGAAGCGCTCTCGGCGCGGCTGGTCGCAACGTTTGCCGAGCCTCTCGGCAAACCCCGACGCGGCGATTTTGCGCTCGGTCGGCTGATCGCAGACGCGCAGCGCGCGCACCTTGGCACCCAGGTCGCGTTGATGAACAACGGCGGAGTTCGTCGACCCATGCCCGCAGGCGAAATCGCATATGCCGATCTTTTCGAGCTCCAGCCGTTCGGCAACACGCTGATCAAGTTGACGCTCGAAGGCCGCCATCTGCTGGCCGCACTCGAGCACGCGTCGAAGGACGACGGCGCGGACCTCCAGGTCAGCGGTCTGACCGTTCAATTCGATCCGCGCGCCCCACAGGGCTCCCGGGTCCTGGGTGCCCGCCTGGACGATGGATCGCCCGTCACGGCCGACGGCCGCTATACCGTCGCGGTCAACGATTTCATCGCCGGCGGTGGCGGCGGGTATACGATGTTCTTCGAAGCCATCTCCGCCGACCCCACGGGCATCCCGGATCTCGACGCGCTCGTGGCCTATCTCGAGGGACTCCCCCAACCCGTAGTCGCCCCCACCGAGCCACGCTGGATCCCTTCCGCCACACCCTGACTTCCAGCTCAGAGACGGCCGAGCAAGGGGACCGACAGGGCCCAGGATTCGGCCTCCCAGGATCGCCTCGACCGAAACCCATTTGTTTCCCACCTCGTAGACCCAACTACGCAGTCAAGAGCGCACCCTTCTAGGCGGGTCTGATGAAACGAAGTAGCAAAGTAGTGCTCAGCACGATCGTGCTCGGCGCACTCGGTGGTACCGCCTTCATGGTGTCGACCGCCGGAGGAAGTGAAGAAGGGACCAGCCGGACCGTTGTCGTCGAACGCGGCGAAGTCGTCGACAAGGCCCTGGCAGTCGGACGCATCGAGCCCGTCGTCGAAGTGAGCGTAAAGTCGCAGCTGGCGGGCGTCGTGCGCCGCATGTTCAAGGAGCCGGGCGAGTACGTGCGTCGGGGCGAACCGCTCCTCGAGGTCCAACCGAACCCGACTCCGATCGAGCTTGTCGAGGCACGCCGAGACATCGAACTGCGGGAAATCGATCTACAGCAGTTGGAGCGCACTCGTAACCGACTCCAGGGTCTCCGCGAGCAAAACTACGTCTCTGAGGAGGAGTTCGAGACGGCCGAGCGCTCCTATGACGAGGCGAAACTTCAGGTCCAGATCGCTCAAGAGCGGTTCGCTCTTCTCTCTGAAGGCCGCGTCATGATCGGGGGCGAGCAGGTCGAGACCGTGATCAAGTCGCCCATCACCGGCTTTATCCTCGAGAAGATGGTCGAGATCGGGGATCCGGTCGTTCCGCTCACGACCTTCCAAGAGGGCACGGTTCTCATGTCGATGGCCGAGATGAGCGACCTCTTGTTTCGCGGCACCGTGGACGAAATCGACGTTGGGCGCCTCAGCGAGGGCATGCCCGTAGAAATCAAGATCGGGGCGCTGCCCAAAGCAGCGGTAACGGGTGAACTCGCGCGGATCTCTCTCAAAGGACTCGAAGAGGACAACGCGACCACGTTTCCCGTGGAGATCCTCGTGACGGCGGCGGCAGGGACCACACTGAGAGCCGGGTACTCAGCCAACGCCGACGTGATCATCGAGCGCAGAAGCGATGTGTTGCTCGTTCCCGAGCGCGTCGTCCGTTTTGAAGACAACGGCACATTCGTGACCGTATGGCTCAGCGCCGACGAAACCGAAGAGCGCGAGATCCAGACGGGCTTGAGCGACGGGATCAACATCGAAGTGACGAGCGGCGTCGAAGAAGGTGAGCGACTCATGGAGCCGCCGCCAAGAGAAATCAGCTAAGGCGTCGGCCATGAGGCTTGGTGATTCGGCTCGTCAGCTGTGGGCCGATTTGGCCGCCCAGCGTTTGCGGACGATCCTGACCGTCCTCGGCATCACGTGGGGAACCGTCGCCGTGATTGTCCTGCTCGCGTTCAGCGTCGGGCTCGAACGTCAGACCATCAAGCGCTTCCACGGTCTGGGCGATCGGATCGTGGTGCTGTTTGGCGGTCGAACGACCAAACCGTTTGCGGGGTTTCGCGAGGGTCGCTCGATCCGCCTGCGAGAACGCGACGTCGCGTTGCTCGCCAGCGAGATCCCCGACATCACCATGATCAGTCCGGAGTACAGCGAGCGTGCGACACCGGTACGACGTGGCCGGAATGGGGTGAACCCGAACATCACGGGCATCAACCCGGTCTACGGGGAGATGCGGAACCTCATCCCGCTGCCGGGCGGACGGTTCATCAACGACCTCGATATGGCAGAGCGTCGACGTGTCGCCTTCCTGGGCGATGAAATGGCGGAGGTGCTGTTCGAAGACGAAGACCCGGTTGGGCAACAGGTCAACATCGGCTCCACGCCGCTTACGGTCGTCGGCGTCCTTCAGGCCAAGACCCAAAACTCCTCCTACAACTCACGCGACGAAGATCGAGTATTCATACCGGCCACTACGCACGCGGCCATCTTTGGGACCGAGTTCGTCGCCAACATTGTGTATCGAACCGCCGACGCCTCGCGGACGAAGCAAGTCGAAGCGCAGGTCTATGAGCTGCTCGGTAGGCGCTATCGCTTCGACGCCTCGGATGAGGACGCGCTACAGGTGTGGGACACCGCCGAATGGGAACAGACGTTCGGGTACATGTTCCTCGGCTTCAAGCTCTTCTTCGCGATCGTCGGCAGCTTCACGTTGAGCGTGGGCGGCATCGGCGTCGCCAACATCATGTACATCGTCGTCAAGGAACGCACCCGCGAAATCGGGATCAAGCGCTCCTTGGGTGCAACGCGCCGTTCGATCCTGTGGCAGTTTCTGACCGAGAGCTTTCTCATCGTCGCGGTGGGTGCGACGATCGGCATCGCGGTGTCCTTCG
Organism: Gemmatimonadota bacterium; assembly: GCA_029262175.1. Classification (GTDB taxonomy): domain Bacteria; phylum Gemmatimonadota; class Gemmatimonadetes; order Palauibacterales; family Palauibacteraceae; genus Palauibacter. Next base: position 22,702 of record JAJCZV010000068.1, on the reverse strand, counting down.
GGATCGTGAAGGGGATGTCCTATCTCGCGATGGAAGAATTCGTCGGTACGCCCGTCATCTCGATGCAAGTCGCGCTGGTCACGATGGCCCTGCTTGCGTTCGTAGCGATGTTCTCTGGGTTCTTCCCTGCCCGCCGCGCCGCCGCGCTCGATCCAATCGAATGTCTCCGCGATTGAACGCGCCGCTGGGCGAGCCGGGGACCATCGAGGGGCGGTCCTAGCATGTGGAAGATCCTTCTCGAGGAGTTCCTGGGGGACCTGAAACAGCAGAAGACGCGAGCGTTCCTCACGATCTTCGCCATGGTCTGGGGAACGATCTCCATCGTGCTCCTGCTCGCCTTCGGACAGGGACTGAAGACCCAGATCTCGGAGGGGCTGCTCAATGCGGGCGAGCGGATCTTCATGGTGTACGGCGGAGAAACGAGCCTCGATTTCGAGGGGTTGAAAAAGGGTCGTCGGATCCGACTCCGGGAAGACGATCTCGACCTCATCCTGCGAGCCATTCCGGAGTTCGAGATGGGAAGCCCTTCCTACGGGCGAAATGGGTCGCACCTGAAGGTCGGAGTCAATCAGACCACGACCTACATGGAGGCCGTGTACCCCGTGTTCTCGGAGCTGCGCCGGATGTTCCCGGCGGCAGGCGGCCGTTTCATCAATCAACGAGACCTGGAGGAAAAGCGCCGTGTCCTGTTTCTCGGCGACGGGATCGCGAAGCGTCTATTCGAGGACACACCGCCAGTTGGACAAACCGTCATGCTCGACGGCCTTCCCTTCCGCGTCGTCGGCGTCATGGAGTCGAAGTTCCAGGACTCGAGCAACAACGGCCCCGATGAGGATCGCGTCATCATCCCGGCATCGACCTTTCAAACGATCTACGGAAACCAATTCGTCCAGCACCTCATCGTGCGCCCTCGGGACGTAAACAACGCCGGGGTCGCCAAGGCCGAGCTGTACCGAGTCCTGGGTGCGCGTTACAAGTTCGATCGCGATGACGAGCGCGCCCTGTCGCTGTGGGACTTCATCGAGGATGAGAAGATCACCAGTCAGATCGGTCTCGGGATCCAGATCTTCCTCGGGCTCGTGGGCGGGTTCACGCTCCTGGTCGCCGGCGTCGGCGTGGCCAACATCATGTACGTCGTCGTCCGCGAACGAACGCGCGAAATCGGGATAAAACTCGCCGTTGGCGCGCGCAGGCGGCACATCGTGAGCCAGTTCATGTTCGAGGCGATCCTGATCGCGGTCGGAGGCGGCCTGATCGGGCTCGGCTTCGCGTCGCTCATCGTTTGGGGCGTGGACGCCATTCCCAATGATGATCCTGCGATGCAGTACATCCTGAATCCGAAGCTCTCCGTACCCATCGCCTCGCTATGCGTTGGTATCCTCATGATCATCGGTCTTGTGGCCGGCCTGCTGCCGGCTCGGAGGGCTGCGCAGCTTGACCCCGTCGAATCTCTGCGCTACGAGTAAGCTCCAAAGACAGATATCGCTGGAGGGTGGTAGTGACAGAAGCTGAGGTTCACGCTGCGATCAAGGCGGCGCCGAAGACCGAACTGCACGTACATCTGGACGGTTCACTGCGACCGAATACGATCCTCGAGTTGGCGGCGGAGCACGACGTCGAACTCCCCTTGATGGATCCGGATGCCCTGGCCGAATACCTGTTCGTCAAGGATGCGACCAATCTAGAAGACTACCTCGCCCGTTTTGCCGTGACCTTATCGGTCATGCAGCGGGCCTCGGCGCTCGAGCGTACGGCCTACGAGCTCTGCGAAGACGCGGCGGAGGAGAACATTCGATATATGGAGATCCGCTACTCCCCGATCCTCCACACGGAGGGCGGTCTTCCCCTGACGGAGACGGTGGATGCCCCGCTCCGCGGGATGCAGCGGGCAGAAGAGGAATACGGGATCCGATCGAGGTTGATCGTGTGCGGGATCCGAAACATGGATCCGGACGTGTCGCGCGACCTGGCCGACCTGACCATCGCCTACAAGGACCGGGGCGTGGTCGCGTTCGATCTCGCCGGAGCCGAGTACAACTACCCGGCCAAGAAACACAAGAACGCGTTCTACATGGTCCGAAACGCGAACATCGGGGCCACGATTCATGCCGGGGAGGCTTACGGAGCCGAATCGATCCACCAGGCCATCCACTACTGCGGGGCGCAGCGGATCGGTCACGGCACGCGGCTCTTCGAGGATCCGGGTCTCATGACCTACGTCAACGATTTCCGCATCCCCCTCGAGATCTGCTTGACGAGCAATGTGCAGACGCGAGCGGTCGAGGACTTCGAGAGTCACCCCCTCCGTCAGTACTTCGATCTCGGCTTGGTCGTGAGCCTCCACACGGACAACCGACTGATGAGCGGAACGACCGTGACCGAGGAGTACGTCCGAGCGTGGAAACACCTCGATTTCGGGATGCCGGAGGTGGCCCAGATGATTCGGAACGGGTTCGAGAGCGCGTTTCTTCACCACGACGAGAAAACGGAGCTGCTGGCGGACGTAGAGCCACATCTCCAGGCCCTCCGAGAGGCCTGAGCCAGGGGCTGGTCGCGAGGACAATCCCGGTTGTTGCGGAACTCCCAGTCTGATAAAATAACTGAGGTCTTCAAGATTCCGTGCGTGGGCTCCTTATCTACCCCGCGGGCGGGTCGTCCTCGCCGCGCCCGTTCGCTGGGAGACCTGCCAATAGACTCACATATCAGGGAGGTACGTTATGCGAAGTCTCTCGTGGAAGAGTCTTTATTGCGTAGCCGTTCTCGTGTTTATGGGGCTCGGGTTCGCACCGACCATCAGCGCCCAGGTCGTGACGTCCGAGATCCGTGGAACGGTGACGGACACGAACGGCCAGCCACTTTCGGGCGCCCAGATCTCGGTCACCGACATGCGCACCAACGTGACCGTGGGGAGGCTCACCGGCACCAACGGCCGCTACTTCGTCTCTCAGCTTCAGCCAGGCGGTCCATATACCGTCCGAGTGCAACTCATCGGACACCAGGCGGCGTCGCAGTCGAACGTCCGGATCAACCTGAGCAGCGCCGAGACGGTGAACTTTTCGATCGCGGTAACCGCCGTACAAGTTGACGAGATTACGGTCTCGGTCGAAAACAACCCCGTCTTCAGCCAGAGCAGGACCGGGCAGGCGACCACGATCGGGACCGATGAAATCGAAACGTTCCCCACCATCAACCGCAACCTCATGGACTTCGCGCTTCTATCGCCGTACGCGAACACGTTCGAAAACGCACCCTCGATCGCAGGGAAAGCGAATCGACTCAACAACATCCAGATCGACGGTGCCGTCAACAACGACGTATTCGGCGTAGGTGAGTCGGGAACGCCTGGCGGACAGGGAAACGCCAAAGCGATCTCGCTCGAGGCGATCGAGGAGTTTCAGATCCTGGTGGCCCCCTTCGACGTACGCCACTCCAATTTTAGTGGCGGTCTGATCAACGCGGTCACCAAGTCGGGAACGAACGAGTGGGAGGCCTCCGGCTTCGGGATGTTCACGAACGAAGCGTTCGTCAGCGATCTCGAGGATAGCGAGTTTGGCGAATTCGGCGATAAACAGTTCGGGGGCACGATCGGCGGGCCGATCGTACGCGATAAGGTGTTCTTTTTCGCCGCCGTGGAAGCCCAGATCTTCGACAACCCGTTCGACGGTTTCAACCCCGGCGAAGCGAACGATCTGACGTCGGCACTTGGGATCGATCCTGCGGACGCGACCGCGATCTCCGACGTCTTCACCAACACTTACGGCGTAGATCCCGGAACGACGGCCGGATTTGCCGTGGACAACCCGCGGACCAACGTCTTCGGTCGGTTCGATTTTCAGCTCGGAGACGCCAATCGTCTCGTGCTGCGACACAACTACTCCCGCGCTCGGAACGCACTGGCGTGTAACCGAGGCGGCTTCGGGGAATACTGCTTCACGTCGAACACGGCGCCATTCACCAGCATCACGAACTCCACGGTCGCGCAGCTGTTTTCACGTCTGAACGACACTTGGGAGAACGAGCTGCTGCTGAACCTCTCGTTCATCAATGATGAGCGAGATCCCGCGGTTCCCTTTGGACAGGTCACCACCGAAGCGAGCTTCGACTTCCTGGTGGGAGCCGAACGATTCTCGCAGGCCAATTCGCTCGACCAAACGATCTTCCAGTTTACGAACAACCTCACGGGCCGGTTTGGCGAACACCGCGTCACCTTCGGCACTCACAACGAATTCTATGATTTCTCGAACCTGTTTGAACCGGGAAGTCTTGGGTTGTGGACGTTCGACAGTATCAGCGACCTGGGGAATAACACCCCTTCAGAATTCGTAAGGCGGGTTCCGGTAGCCGGGGTCGCGGAAAGCGAGCTTCCGGCTGAATTCAAGGTGGCGCAGCTCGGGTTCTATGTGCAGGACGAGTGGGCGACGAGCGATAATCTCACGCTGACGTTCGGCCTGCGCGCAGAGGTACCTATCTTTCCTGACGAGCCTCGGGAGAACGCGGCGTTCGAGGCTGCGTTCGGACGCAGCAACACGACGATCCCGTCGAACATCCTTTGGCAGCCTCGCGTTGGGGTCAACTACACGACGGGTGATGAATACAAAACGCAGCTCCGCGGCGGAATCGGCCTCTTCGCGGGCCGCTCGCCTTTCGTGTGGATTTCCAACGCCTACGGCAACACAGGGCGTCAGTCCGTGGATCTGGTGTGTTCCGGCAGCAACGCACCCGGGTTCGACCCGAGTAGCGCCGCCCCGTCGACGTGTTTGGATGGCGGCGGAGCCGACGAGTCAGGCCTGCCCGTCATCAACACCGTCGATGAGGACTTCAGGTTCCCGCTCGATCTCAAGATCTCCGGTGGAATCGACCGCGAGTTGCCAGGAGGCTTTACCGCGACAGCGGAGTTCCTGTACAGCAAAGCGGTAGAAGAGGTGTTCTTCGAGGAGATCAATCTGGTCAGCAGCACTGGCGTCGACCCTGTCGAGGGTCGGCCGTACTACGGCACCCCCACTGCTTCCGGGTGTGGTAATCGCGGGGGCTGCTTCTTGGACAACCAGGTGAACGACGGATTTCGCAACGTGGTCAACCTGACCAACCGCAGCGACAGCGAGGCGCTCCTGCTCACATTCGGCCTGCAGCGACAGTTCAGCGATTGGCTGCGTCTCCGCGGCTCTTACACGTGGGCCAACGTCGAGGACCTTCAGGTCCAGCAGTCGAGTCAGGCGACCTCGAACTACGGGCGTAACCCGATCAGCGGCGATCCGAACAACCCGGAGCTGGCGGACTCGAACTACGAGGTCGAGAACAAGATCGTGCTCGGAGCGACGGCTCAGTGGGATCTGTCGAGTGGCTGGTTCGTCCAGGTTACGCCGACCTACTTCGGACAGTCGGGGCTGCCCTATTCCTATGTCGTACGTGGGGACCCGAACGGAGACGGCTACCGGAACCCCGTGATCAGTCGGGACAATGATCTCATCTACATCCCGAGCGACATAAACGAGTTGGCGTTCACCGACCCCGGCGAGGCGGCGGCGTACGATGATCTGATCAATTCTGATTCATGTCTGAGCGACCAGCGCGGCTCATTGATGAAACGGAATAGCTGCCGCAATCCATGGAACGGCACCCTGGATGTGCAGTTCGTGGTCGGCGTCCCGGTGCCCGGGTTCGAGGGGGGCATGGAGGTGGTCGGGATCGTGCAGAATCTGCTCGAGTCCGAGTTCCGACAGTCCAATGTGGATCGGGGGATCGAGGTTCTACGGGTCACCGGTCGCGAAGGTGACGTAGACGATGGACGATTCGTGTACGACTACCGCGGTCCGCAGGCGGACTCTGCCGGCGACATCGATCCGTTCTCCACGTTTAGCCCTCAGTCGAACCGACGGTTCCAGCTTGGAGTCCGGTTCCGGTTCTAGAACTTCGAGCTCTTCGAGAAGAGGATAACGGAAGAAGGGGGTTCGGATCTCGCGATCCGGACCCCCTTTTTTGTAGCTCGGCGACTTTGTCGGCGGGCTCAAGAAGAGGGTTCCGCTCATGCACGCAAACGATTCGACATTGTCACCAAATCGAAGCACGCTGTGGCCGGACGAAGCGCACGTGTCGGACTGGACGGACACCTACTTCAAGCGCACCAAGGCCGTCGTGCATCGTTTCGGCGACCAACGTGTGACGTACGCGTTTTTCGTTCGACGCCCGGTGGTCTCCGCGCCAAGGCTGGCGCTCGATTGGCTTGCCGCGATTGCTGCCGAGCGTGAGTGTACCTTCGAAGTCGATCTCAAGTACGAAGAAGGGCGACTCGTCGCAGCCGGCCAACCCCTCTGTTACGTGACCGGTTCGTTCGCTCACCTCGTCGATCTCGAGACCATCCTGCTCATGAAGCTCGGCGCGCCGAGCGTAACCGCCTACAACGCGTCGGCGATGTGCGCGGCGCTTCCACGTGTCTCTTTCCTAGCCATGGACGCTCGCCACTGCGCTGGAACCGAGATGGCGGAAATGATGGCGTATGCGGCCGCCGTCGGCTCGGCACGGGCGCACCGAAAGACGGGCGCCATCGGTTTCGTCGCGAACGCCACAGACGCCACCGCACACTTCTTCGGGCAGCCTCATGGCTGGGGAACGATGCCCCACGCCCTCGTCGGTTACGCCGGCTCCACCCTGCGCGCCGCCGAGATGTTAGATGAGACCTTTCCAGACGAACCGCTGACCGTGTTGGTCGACTACTTTGGAAGAGAGGTGGCGGACGCTCTTGAGGTCTGCCACCGCTTCACCGAACGCGCTCGGGCCGGAACGCTTGCCGTGCGGCTCGACACCCCCGGCGGTCGGTTCCTCGAAGGCTTGGATCCGCCCCGTTCGTACGCGGTGCTCGAACGGCGTGCCCCGGAAGCGCTCAGCGGCTATCACTCCGACTCGGAGTTGCATCACCTCGTGGGGCCCGGCGTGTCCGCCGCCGCGATCTGGGTCGTCCGTGAGGCGCTTGATCACGAGGGCTTTACAGACGTAAGCATCGTGGCCTCCTCGGGCTTCGGTCTCGAAAAGTGCCAGCTGATGGCGTCTGCCAATGCTCCGATCGACGTCATCGGAACCGGCTCACACCTACCCAAGGATTGGTCAGAGACCTACGCGACGGCGGACATCGTGGCCTATGATGGCGTGCCACGGGTCAAGGTCGGTCGCGAATTTCTGCTCAGACCGCCGGCCAGCGCGCCCTAGTCTTCCAGGAGATAGCGCTCCGCGAGTTCGACGAGTCCGGGGCTGCCGATATAGGCCGGGACGCGTTCGTGGAGTTCCCTGGGTTGGATGTCCAGAATACGATTCCTACCATCGCTGGCGAGTCCACCCGCTTGTTCACAGATCATCGCCATTGGCGCGACTTCGTAGAGCATTCGAAGTTTTCCCCGCGGTGCGTCTGCCGTGCCCGGATACATGAAGATGCCACCCTGGAGCATCGTCCTGTGAAAGTCCGCCACCATCGATCCGACGTAGCGCGCCGAGAACGAGCCTTCCTCTCCAGTGCCGGTTCGAAAGCGCTCGACCAGACGTTGCTGGCCCGACGTCCACTTATTGGTGTAGCCCTCGTTTACGCTGTAAATCCGCTTGCCGGGCGACGGTATCTTCATGTTCCGGTGCGACAACAAGAACTCGCCGATGGACGGATCCAGCGTGAACGCGTGCACCCCCGCCCCCGTCGTGAACACCATCATCGTGGACGAACCGTAATGTACGTACCCGGCCGCGCATTGCTCCGCGCCTGGCTGGAGCGCATCGCTGTCTTGAGCATCGCGGCCCGCACTTCGTTTCCGATGGATCGAGAAGATGGTGCCCACGGAAATGTTGACGTCGATGTTTGAACTGCCGTCGAGCGGATCGATCGCGATGACGTACGGCCCGGCCTCGTAGGTTTCGGGGATCGTCGTGATCCGCTCGGACTCTTCGGACACGATGCCGCAGACGCTTCCGCCCTTCCCCACGACCTCGACGATCACGTCGTCCGCATACTCATCGAGCTTCTGGACGGTCTCTCCGTGCACGTTCTTCGCTCCGGACGCGCCCACGATGTCGACGAGTCCGGCTTTGGTGACCGACCGCGCGATGATCTTCGCCGCCAGACTGAGCTGCAGGAGGACGTCCGTAAAGGTTCCGGTCGCATCCGGGTGAAGGCGTTCCTGTTCCGCGATAAAACGCTCTACGGTCATCATCGAATCCGACACGAATCCTCCTCGAGTGGGGCCTGCGGGACGGGCAGGTTAGGCTGACGATATTCCCGCCGTCAAGACGCGTACCGCCGCCTCAGATTCTGATTTTCCAGCCGCTCGACTGGGCCTGGATGCAGAGCGTGCCGTCCCGGTCCGTTCGCCACACGCGCCTGATCCGAGCCGAATCGAGCCGGGCCAGCGTCGCCGCGTGCGGGTGACCGTACCGATTGCCGGAGCCGGCGGAGATCACGGCAATCTGCGGGCGAGTCGCGCGCAGCCATTCTAGTGCGGTCGAGGTATGACTCCCGTGGTGTCCCAGCTTGAGGACATCCACGCGCTCCGGCGCCTGGCGCCAACGTTTCAGGATCTCACGTTCGACGGCGGCGGGTGCGTCGCCTGTGTTGAGATATCGGAAGTCGCCCACCCGGAGAAGGAACGCGAGCGAGCTACCATTTGCGTCGCTTTCCGCCGGGTCTACGGGCCAGAGCACGTCGATTTCCACGTCATCCACCCAGAATCGGTCTCCGGCCGCGACCCCGACCCAACGCGCCCCTTCTGCTGTGGTGCGTTCGAGAAACCCGAGGTAGGCCCGACTCGGTTCGGTTACGGCCGGGTCGATGACGGCGCGGACCGGGAACGCATCCATCACCGTGGCGCTCCCGCCGAAATGATCCAGATGCGGATGGGACACGGCCAGTACCTCGATGGCCGTGGCTCCGTGGTGTCGGAGAAACGGCACCACGACTCGAGCTCCGGCATCGGACAGGAACGAGTCACCCGCCCGCGCTCGCTGCTCGTCCGGGGTCAAGGCGGGACCAGGGCCGGCATCGAACACGAGCCAGCGCCCCTCACCCGTTCGGACCACAGCCGCGTCCCCCTGCCCTACATCGAGGCTACACACGAGCGCGGTTCCCCGGTCGAGCGCGGCCCGGACGCGGGGCGTCAACGAACCGATCGACACCACCGCCGCGGTTGCGATCAAGCCCACGCCGCGGCGACGTCCGAGGCGGTCCGCCACCAAGGCAACGAGCGCGCCGAGGACGACCCAGGTGATCGTCCCTACGCTTGGACCCGCCCACCCGAGCGGGAGAGCCGCGAACGTGTGCGCGACCTTCGTCAAAGCGAGCACCAGCAACTCCGCGGCGCCCGCGGGCAACTCGAACAAGGGCGCCGGCACGAGCGCTGTCAACGTCAACGCCGGGAGAGCCAAAGCGACGAGGCCAGTCGCCACGAGACTGGCCGGGATGGACGCAATGACGAGCCGCTCGAAATGCACGGCCGCGATGGGGGCGGTCGCCAAGAAGGCAGCCGTGCTCACCAATAGCGCCCGGGCCGTGGGACGAAGGCGGCGGTCCACCCGAATCAGCCATGAGGGCCGCACTCGTCCCCCGACGACTACCCCGGCGAACCCGGCGAAGGAGAGCTGAAAGCCCGGGTCGGTGATGATCAGCGGCTCCCACAGCATGGCCCCGATGGCCGCGAGCGCCGCCACGTCGGCAATTCGGGCGGGGCGGCCTCGCCGCACGGCGAGCGCGTATCCCCAAAACGTCAGCGCGGCGCGCACGGCCGATGGCGGCATCCCGATCATGACGACGTACGCGGACACCAACCATGCCGCCGCGACGAGCCGGCGAGGGCCGGGAAGCCTCAGCCCGACCAGCCAGGACAGCGCCGCCGCGATCAGCCCGATGTGCAGACCGGAGATGGCGAGCAGGTGGACGATGCCGGCCTCGACGAACGCGTCACGGGTTTCGCGGCGAAGCGTCGCCCGATCCGCCAAGAGCAACGCTTTCCCCACGGACGCGCTCTGGCGAGATAGCCGCGAGTCGAGCCGCTCCGCCAACTCGCCGCGCCAGGTCGCGAGGACCGCCGTAAGGCGCGATCGGGCCGAACCCGAAGAGACCCCCGTGCGGGCCTCCATGAGGGCCTCCTCTACCGTTGCCCCGCCGATCCAGCCGTGGGCGTGGGGCGACCTCGGGAACCGACCGGTCCCGGCCGTGCCCCACGCGCCACGCGCGACGACCAGCGTGCCGCCTCGATGCGAGCGAGCACTCGGACGCACGAAGATTCGGACGGCCGGCGTGGAACAGGTTCGCCCGCCCGACACCAACGTGACATCGCCCAAAACAGATCGGACCAGTTCTCGACTGGCCGAGCCGACGCCTGCGCCGGGTCGAGACGGGACGGCGTTGAGTAGGACGCCGGTCGCGACCATCGGCGCCCCTGATTCGATCGCGGCCGTGCAAGCCGCTAGCGAGCGCACCCCACTGCGGATCCCCAGACCGAATCCCACCCAAAGCACGAAGCCGAGTCGGAGTGCGGTCTCCACATTCTTGCTGCCTGGAGGAACTCTACGCCCGACCCGAACGGCCGCCAGACAGCCCACACCGGCGACGAGGTTGAACACGACCAAGCTGACGCGGTCGGGGCTGCGCACCTGCGACAAGGCCAACCCGAGCACGTCGCCAATCGCAAAGGTGGCGGCGACCAGGACCAATGGAGAGTTCGAGAACGACGAGATCGGCCTCCGAGCGCATCAGATTTCCGAGGCGAGACTCGGAATCGTTCCGAGACAAGACTCGCATCTGGGCTCAACGACCGATCAACGGAAGGGAGAGCGCTCCAGCGGTTCGGCTTCCGGCGTCGAATAGGCGTCGACGTATTCGCGACTCCGATCGAGCGCGGTGAGGTGACTCAAAGAACGCGCCCGTCGGGCCGCTTTTCGATCCGACCGCCACCCCAACAACGTCGACACCGCCATCCCACTCAGGAGCGAGACGAAGATCACGAGCGGCAGCGACGTCCGGATGCGAAAAAATGCCAGATCGATGCTGACGATTTCGTTTGCGTTCTCGGCCGTAAACCAGAACGAAACGAGAATGGCGATGGCGAAGACCAACGTGCGCGCTACGAAACGCATCACCACGGCACTCCCATAAATGTCGCTCCGGTGGTGCCTGTCAGTCGCACGCTCATATACTCGCCGATCTGGCTCGGATCCCCGGGAAAGGCCACGATCTTGTTGCTCTCGGTACGGCCTTGAAGGTCATCCTTTGAACGCGCGGGTCGCTCGATCAGGACTTCTCTCCACTGTCCCACCTCGGCCTGGTTGATCTCTCGTTGTATGTCGCGGTGCACGCCGATCAAACGCGCCAACCGAGCGGACCCGACCTCGTCGGGCACGAAATCCGCAGCGGGAAACCGGGTGGCCGGAGTCCCCTCCCGCAACGAGTACTTGTACAGATACGCGTCATCGAATCGTGCGCGTTTCATCAGATCGAGCGTCTTCTCATAGTCGGCTTCGGTCTCCCCCGGGAACGCCACGATCACATCCGTGGAGAGCGCAATTTCCGGCACCACGCTACGAGCGAGGTCGACCTTGTCCAAAAAAGACTCCGCCGTGTAGCGACGAACCATGCGCTTTAGCACCTGGTCGGATCCCGACTGTACGGGAAGATGTAGCTGCCGACAGACGCTCGGTTCTTCGGCCATCACTTCGAGTAGCGCTTCGGTGACGTCGTTCGGGTGCGGTGAGGTGAACCTCACCCGCCGCACGCCGTCCAGCCGAGCGACGGCCTTAAGGAGCCTGGTAAAATCCCACCGCCGGTCCTGTCCCTGCGCTTGATACGAATTGACCGTCTGACCGAGCAACACGATTTCGCTGTATCCCTGCGCCACCGCGGCGCGGGCCTCGTCGAGAACCGCGAGCGGATCACGATTCTTTTCGGAGCCTCGCACATAGGGCACGATACAAAAAGTGCAGCGATGATCGCACCCACGTTGTACCGTGATCCACGCGCTCACACCCTTACCGCGTACCGACGTCACGCCTTCGTAGTTTTCCGCCTCGTCGAGCGTGAGAAGCGACTGTCCCCGTTCGACCGCGTTCTCCTGGATCGATGCGATGAGGGACGGAAGCGCTCGGTACGCGTCGGGGCCGGCCACCAGATCCACCGCCGGCCCGCCATCGAGAAGCTGATCTCCGAGACGCTGCGCCATGCAACCGGTCACCCCGAGTACCAAATCGTTGTTTTCGTAGCGATACTTTTGAAGCTCGCCGATGCGGCCGACGACCCGACGCTCGGCATGCTCCCGAATCGCGCAGGTATTGATGAGGATGACGTCAGCGGTTTCGGGCTCGTCCACGCGGACAAAGCCGCGATCCACGAGCAAGCCCTCCATCAACTCGGTGTCGTTGATGTTCATCTGACACCCGTAGGTCTCCAGATACACGCGGCTCCCGACGGGTCTGGGTGCACGGGTCGACGGCCGGGCACGATGGACGGGTCGCTTGGATTCGCGGTCCGTTGCGCCCGTTCTCAATGTGACCAACCCCGTCGTCATCTATTTCGCTTTCGAATGTCCATTGCTGTTCCCCGACGGCCCCGATACGATCCGGCGTGCTCACCCAACGAACCGCGGTTCAGGGCCTGGAAGTGCCCGTCGAAATTTGGGGCTCGTCCTCGGAAACGCTAGTCTTTTTGCCCGGTCTCGGCGCACATCCAAGATACTACCGTAAGGGGCTCGAGAGGTTGGCGCACGATTTACGGATCGTTGTCCCCGATCTTTCGTTTCGCAGCCACCGCCGTCTGCCCTCGAATCCCCTCGGATATCTCGCGATCGTCCAACAAATCGCCCTCGACCTCGCCCCGGACGCCGTTTGGTCAGGGCATTCGTTTGGCGGCCTGCTGGCGCTGATGTCCGATCGGCCGGCCATCGCCTGCGCCCCCTCCGTACCGGCCCAGGTGAGCCTTCCCCGCATGTTTTCCAGGGCCCTTCGTCTTCAGCTTCGCGAGGTCCTGGGTCGCGAAGGACGCAACGGGTTCGTCTACGCTCCCCGCATCATGGTGGACTATGTCAGCGCCGCCCTCCTGCGACCGGGTTCTCTGTTCCCGCCAGTCGGGTCGCTGCGGACGGCGCCTGGTTCCTATCGGCCCAGCACACCCCGCGCCGTCGTGTACATCTCGGCCCGCGACGAACTCTATCGCGAGGCCGACTACGACTCGTACTTCCTGTCGACCCCTGGGGCGGACGTCACCGACGCGGGGTCACACAAGCCGCAGCTGGAAGTGATCACCCTCGCGGATTGCCACGATTGGCCGAGCCTCCACCCCGAACGCTTCGCGACCCGGCTTTGGGACAGCCACCAACGAATCATGGCCGCGTAAGGCTTTCGAAGGCTAGCGTCGACCCAGCTGGCGGAGCGTGAAGGACAACGTGAATCGAGAGAAAGTTTCCTCGATCCCGTCCACGGCGAAATCGCCCCGGGAACCCACGGCAAGCGCCAGATCCACGACGGCGAGACCGTTTTGGAACTCCCAGCCGAAACCGCCGGTGATCGCGGTTTCACGGATCGGATCTGGACCGGTGGAGAACGGCAACTCCGCCGTGCGGGCGCCGACGCGGAGCGGAAGGTCGCCGCCAAGAAATCGCAGGCCATCCAGCTCGAAGCCGCCGCCGAACCACATCACGTCATGCGAGGTGTACGTGGCCGTGTTGCCGACGTCAGACCAGCCCCCCGTGCCGAAGGCCGCGGCGAACAACAAGCTGTTCGTCAGCCGAGCGCTCCCCCCCAACTCGAGCATCGAAGGGAGGTCGAAGCCGACTTTCGCTCCGGCCGAATCTTGGACCGTGGCCGTGAGCGTGTTCGGCAGGGAAAAAGAACCGCTCAGGACATAGCGGTCCGCCACGGTCAGCGTCGCCCCGCCCTTCACTCTCCAGGCGCTGTAGGCGAGTTCCTGCCCACCCCCAACGCTCCCGAGCGACGGCGCGCTGCCGCCCGGTGTGTCGAAGCTGCGAAAGAACGTCTGCCGGAGGGAACCGGTGAGTCGTTGAACCGAGGCGCCCACCGCGAGCGGACCGAACTGCCGCGCCAACGACAAGTCGATCGTGCTGATGCCTCCATCGTGCTCGCGCGTCTCCTCGAAGGGAATGAACCCGTCCGAGACGAAAAGCGTATCGGTGATCCGGGCCTGCCAATCCTGATCGAACTCGCTGCCGAAGGCGATGCTCGTCGCCCAACCGGAGAACGGCACGATCGCACGAATGGTCGTGAACCGCTGCCGGCCCGTGTCGACGCCGAGTGGTCCACTGGAGATCGTGACGCCTTCCCCCGCGAAAGAGATGCCGAACCCGGGTACCTGATGTTGCAGAAGGTCCGCGGGATTGCGGATCGAGAAGGAACCCCCGAGGAGGCCCAACCCAGTCCCACCCAGGGCTGCGGAACGTCCGTCCAAAGGCTCGACCTTGTACCCGAGACCGAGCGCGGTGATGGGAGCCTGCGCAGACAACGACGGGGCGCCTAGGATCAGACCCAAAGCCGCCAGGACAAAGAGACGCACTCGTGCGATCATGGAACTCCGAACGTCGGAGGCCGACTTAGGATGATGCGGAACTGAGGTCGCATCGCTGCGGGCGACTCGGCCGATCCGAATTCCCAGAAACCGAAAGCCTGCGCATCCGGATCCGATCGAAGACCGATCCGAATGGTCGACAGGCTGTCCTGGATCGCCCGCGCCACGAGGAGCGTGATATCCATGCTGAGCGGCCGTCCGGTCGCGAGCGAGTCCGCAGAGAGAGACGAGGCGACGAGGCTCGCCGTTCCAACGGGTGTCTTGCTTCCAAACACAAAGGGATCGCCCAGCAGCGAGATCTGTCTTGTCGCGAGCGGGACCTCGTTGGCAAATGGATCCGGAGGCGCGGCTAGCGGTTGGAAGATCAGTTCGGCGTGACTCACGGTCGCGCCGAGCAGTGGTATGCCGTTGACCGACTCGGGAGGTCGGAAGTCAAAATAGAATCGCGCCGCAGGCAGCCCGCCGATCCGAAGGTTCGAACCAGCGGGTGGCAGCGGTGGATCGGTGATAAACGTGCGAGGAGCGGCCGTCTGATTCTGTGAGACGGGTACGGTTCGGCCTTGAAGCGTCGGGCGGTAGCGAAGCAAGAACTGCTGGGCGCGTATTCGAGTCGCGGGGCCCTCGACGACGAGGGCGATCCCGTTTCCGCCGTCGGAATCCTGCCAAGCCTTCATCAGCGAATCGCCCGACACGGTGACCGCCATGAACAGGGTGTCGTCTGCGGCCTCCAGCGTGCCGGCCGCGATCTCGGTGCCCAGATCTCCCCCCGCCGTGGCCCAGGCGCGTCCGGTCTCCGCCTCTAGCCACGAAACGGTGCCCGCTTCGAACGGTTGTGCGAGCGAGACGATCCGTAACGTGATGGGAAAGCCACTGAATTCCGATCGCGCCGTATCGAGGCGTATACGAAAATTGACGCTGTCAAACCGATCGACGGGCAGCGTATCTACGATCGTCCGGATCGTGTCGGGGACATTGAACCGACCGAGCGTTCGCGCGTTGAGAATTCCGTCGTTCGAGATGAGCGAAAACGAGGCGTTGTTCGGCAACGCGAACCCGGTGAGTGTGGTATCTCGCCACGTCGGAAGGTCCGAGACCAACATCGTGAAGTCGACGGTTTCGGTGGTCGCTCCCGGCGCATCTTCTCGCGAAAGCGCCAGCGGATCTTCCGTACAGGAGGCCATGAGCCCGACCAAGACCAGGGCGACCAGCACGGATCCGAATGTCAGTCGGCTCGAACCACCGGTCACGAGGCGACCCCGGCATCTTTCGCGCCCAGAAGATCTTCCGGACGGAAGTTGGCGGGGAGCAATTCAGCCAGCGTCCAGCGCCGCTCGTCGCCTCCTCGCAGTACGGAACGGATCTCCAGATCCACGCCGAACTCCGACAGGGCCTGGCGACACATCCCGCACGGCGACGCGGGAGTTTCGCCACTCGATGCAACGACGAGGCGGCGGAAACTGCGAGCACCTGAGACCACCGCGTGGCCAATGGCGACGCGCTCGGCGCACATCCCTACCGGATATGACGCGTTCTCGACGTTGCAACCGTCAAAAATTCGCCCGTCCTCCGCCTCCAGGGCGGCGCCGACCAAAAACTGCGAATAGGGCGCGTAGGCAAGCTGCATCGCGGACTTCGCCCGCACAGCGAGTTCGTCCCACGACACCGTCTCCGGCGCCTCGTTGGTATGTCCCGTCATATCGTATTTAAGCTCAGTCCCCGTACTCCCCCACGTATCGTCGGGAAAGTCGCGGCCCGAGTCCGGTCAAGATATCCCACTCGATCGTCTGGCCAACCTCAGCGAGCTCGCCCAGCGTGATTTCTTCGTTTGCCGCCGCCCCCAGCACCGTGGCGACCGTCCCAGCTTCGACACCTGATACTAGCGAAACGTCTACCGAGGTCACGTCCATACAGACGGCCCCGCGAATCGGCGCCCGCCGTCCGTTGATGATCACGCTCCCCCGGTTCGATGCGCCCCACGGAAATCCATCCGCGTAGCCAATCCCCAGCGTAGCGATCCGTTCGTTTCCGGAAGTCGTGTACTGCGCGCCGTAACTAATCGTCGACGCCGGATCCAATTCACGCACCTCCAGGACCCGAGCGCGTACACATGCGACCGGCTCGGGGTCCGGAAGGCCGCCGGACAGTCCACGGCCCCGTCTCCCCCCGTACAGATAGATCCCCGGTCGGACGAGGTCCAGATGATACTGCTCGGCGCGGATCACCGCATCGCTGTTGGCGGCGTGTCGGAGGGGAACCTCGACTCCGAGCCCCTCCAACGAGGAGATGGCCTCATCAAAACGGCCGAGCTGCGCGGCTGTGGCCTCCCCGTCGAGACCCGCAGAATGAAAATGGGTAAAGACGCTGGCCAAGCGAACGCCGCTCGCCCCCACGCGGGTCGAGAGATCCGCTCCCCAGGTCGAGGTGGACTGAAAAGGGAGACCGGATCGGCCCATCCCCGTATCGATCTCGACGTGTAGGTCGAGCGTGGCGCCCAATTCCTGACCGGCGTCCGCCAGCGCATGGAGCGAAGCGACGCTCGACACCGCCGCATCCAGCCCACGCGCGATGAGGGTCGGCGCGTCCAGCCCCACTAAGGGCGAAAAGACGATGATGCGATCCTCGATCCCGGCGTCCCGAAGCTGGGCGCCTTCGGCGGGCGTCGCGACGCCAAACGCGTATGGCGCCAGACTCCGCAACGTCTGGGCGACGGGAATCGCCCCGAGGCCGTATCCCCCGGCCTTGACCATCGGCAGCAACCGGGCCGGCTTGACATAATCCTTTACGCGTAGCGCATTGCGGCGGAGCGCAGCTAGGTCGACTTCGACCCATGCGTGTTCGTTTGACGCGTCATCAGGTTGGTTCAAAGGGCGTGGATCCGCGGTTCACTTGAGCTAGGCGTGGTTCCGAGGCGATGCAGATTGGAGCTGGCACCCTACCGCCGATACGTTTCGCGCGCCATGAAGAACAATCCCGAGCCTTCGCCTGACGCCGGCCCCGTGCCCGCGGCACTCCATCTCGAGAAGTCGCGTGTCGCGGACCAATGCCTTGGGCGCGCGCTCGCCCTGGTCCGTTTTCTTCGGGATCGATGTCCGTGGGATGCGAAGCAGGATGCGATGAGCCTTCGCCCCTATCTCTTGGAGGAGGCCCACGAAGTCGCCGAGGCGATCCAAACCGGTGACGACGAGGCGCTGCCTGACGAGTTGGGAGATCTGCTTCTCAACCTCGCCTTCCAGATCGTGCTCGCCGAGGAGCGAGGAGGCTTCGATGCGACGGCGGTCGTGACCGCGCTCGAGGAGAAAATGGAAGCGCGGCATCCCCACATCTATGGCGATGCGGACGAGCCGCCCGATTGGGAGGCCATGAAGGCCAAGGAACGAGCGGCGGCGGGTGCGCAGGAGTTGGCCGGGTCCGATCCCTTCGAGGGCATTGCGCCTGGGCTCGATCCCCTCAGCCGTGCGGCACGCGTGCAGGAGCGCATGGCTGCCTTCGGGTTCGATTGGCCCGACCTGCGAGGGCCGATCGACAAGGTCCGGGAGGAAACCGACGAGTTCGCGGCGGTGGCGGGCACCGCCTCAAGACGGATCGGCGAGGCCGATGCACGTGTCGAGGACGAGGTCGGCGATCTGTTCTTTTCGGTGGTAAACGCTTCGAGGGTCGCCGGCGCGCATCCGGCGAACGCGCTATTGGGTGCCATCGATAAATTTGAAGACCGGTGTCGTCGTATGATCGCGATGGCAGAATCGCGAGGGCTGGATTGGAAGACGGCGGAACTCGAGACGCTCGATCGACTGTGGGACGAGATCAAGACGCAGGGGTAGCGTCGGCGAGTTCGTACAGATAGCACACGAGCTGGCCTCTCGGCAGCTCTACGGGCGCCAGAATCCGTCGGTACCCGGCCCCCTCGAACGCATCCAGCCGATCCCAGGCGTTCGTCAATGCAGCGCTCTCCAGTACTTGGACCTCGACCGGGTCGCCGGTGGGCTCCCAGACAAACGCCGGAAACCCTTCTCGCGCCGCCCATCCCAAGTCGTGAAGGCTGCCCGTTACAAAGCCCCTGCTCCACTCTCCCACCAGCGTGGCGACTTGGCGGTGGTTGGCTTCGCCCGGGACGAGCGAGCCGTAGACCGCCAAGCGTGTCTCGGGGAACGCCAGCAACCCCTCGATCAAGCGGTCGAGCACGGGCTCGAGCAGCGCTTGAAGCTCGACCAATGGCGACTCGGCGCCCGCTGCCTCGAGAAGCTCCTCGAGCTCCGACAACGCGCCAGACGCGTCGGTGTCGCGCAGCGACGGGCGTTCTGGCTCTATCTGCAGCAGCGACTGAAACCCATCGAGCAGGGCGTGAAGTCGAGCTGGGTCCGGTGAGGATAGGCGCCGTGCACGGTTGATTCGGTCCAGCGCGTCGTCCAACCGCCCGGCGTCGAAGCTCGCGTGCTGGCGCGGCTCCGAAGCGGTCACGGTGTCGGGTCGAGCGCGTCCAAATACTGCTGGATCGCTCCGAGAAACACGCCCGGCTGCTCGATGAACGGAAAATGACCGGCGTCCTGGATGACCACGAGTTGGCTGCGCGGCAGCGCCTCATCCAGCGCCTGCACCATCTCCATGGGAATCGGGTCCCCATCTCCGTGCAGGATCAGTACAGGGACATCGAGCGTGGGCAGCTCGTCCCAAAAATCCAGGCCTTGCAGCGGCGTCATCAAGAGGGCCGCCACCCGTTGGCCCTGCTGCGCCGTGCGCCGGTGAAGATCTAGCTCGAGCAGACTGTCGGCCCTCAACGGATCGGAGAACGTGCCTCGAAACACATGGAAGAACACCTGGTTCAGCGTCGCGACGTCATTCTGCGCAAACGCGGGCGTCGCGGTGAGTGAGTCGATCGCCCGCTGATCTGCGGGGTCTCGTCGGGCCGTCACTCGCGCATTGGTTTCTTCCTGAAACCGAGCGCCGGGTTCGACGGGGTTGACGAGTATGAGCGACTCGACCCGTTCGGGCCGCTCGAGCGCGTAAAGCAGCGCGGGGATCGCCCCCCAAGAATGCGCGAGGATCGTAACACGCTCGCGTTCGGCCACGCGCTCGCGGATTCGATCGAGATCGGTGAGATACAGCTCCATCGTGATGCTCTCGGCATCCAGCGTTGCGTCGGATCCGCCAAGCCCTCGCTGATCGTAAAGGACGATCTGGTAGGTCTCCGCCAGCGGCTCCAGCCACGGCCGGAGATAAGAGTGGTCGAGGCCGGGGCCACCGTGGACGACGACGATCGGCCGTCCTGTCCCGATCTTTTGATAGAATAAGTCCGCTTGATAGACGGAGAGCGATCCAGCCGCCGTCGGGGGTCGGAACTCGGTCGGCTCTACGGTACAACCGCTCACGAGCATCCATAGGACTGCGGGAAAGGTGCGCTTGGCCTTCCGCATCTCGGCTATTCGTCCCACGTCACGGTGTCTCCGACGGAGACGCGACCGCCTTCGATGACCATACCGTACGCCCCGGCGCGCCAGTTTGGCCCCAGCGCCACCTTCAACCCCTCGGCTGCGGCGTCCATTCGATCGCACGGCAACGTTTCGCCACGGATCTCCACCCGGCAGTCGGCAACGCGAAGGACCCGACCCGTCGTTTCGGTGAGGTCGATGCCACGGACCAGTAGGTTGGCGCGCCGCGAGGCCGGGTCGACCTCCATCCCCAGTTCGCCGGTCGCCGTCTCCCACGCGTCGGCGTCGAGCATGGTCACTTGTCGGTAGCCCCCACGATCCGCGTTCCCCTCGAGCCCGACATCTTTGACCATATTTGCGGTGTCGACCGGCTCCATCCGTCCGCGTCGGCCTGCCTTCAGCCAGATCGCTTCGACACGCGCCCCGTTTCCGCTCATCAGTGGGAAGTCACTTCGAGCGTAGAGACGTGGAGATTCAGACCGTGATTGACCCGCAGACCTACGAGGCCGTCGACGTGGTTTCCCGCTCGGTCCGTCGCATACACCTCCTGGTCGTTGACGTAGAACACCAATCGCTCGGCACCCGCTTCAACAGCCAGCACGTTCTTCGCCGTGGGGGAGTCCGTCTCGCGGGCTGCCCAAGTGAGCACGGCGTCGTGCGGTGTCCATCCCTGCAGCGTCGAGGTCGCGTCGCCGTCCCGACGTTTGACCAACACGCTTCCGTCCTGGCGGATCAAGAAGTAGGTGTACGCCTGCGCCTCCGCATCGAGATCGGCACCACCGAAGAAGATGCCGAAGGCCTCATTGCGACCATTCGGATCGAACAGGAACACTTCGGACTCGACCCGAAACGACCCGCTCGCGGTCTTGCCCGGGTCGTAAAAGATGGCGGCCGGCCCCGTCGTGATATGCCAACCGGGAGGCATGTCGGTGAATGCGAGGTCGCCTCCCCCGTGGCCACCTCCGTCGGTACGCACCTGCCAGCCAGCGGGGGGCGCGCCCTCTTGCCCGACTGAGGTGATCGGAAAGGCCGCGGCGCCGGCCACGACGATGAGCGCGAGTGCACGCAAACGACTGAGAGACTTTGTCAAACGCACCTTACATACTCCGGCTAAGGGATCGCGTGCCCACTCCAGGGCCGCTCCGCTAGGGATGATCGCCACGAGCCGAGGGAAGTGCCAGCCACGCCTCCCGCGTCTCGGGCTCGAGAGAGGGTTCGACTGCGCCGGCATCAGGGACACGGGTTGCAGCGAACAATCCGAAGCGCGGCGACCTCCGGCGGTACCTGAAAACGAACGCCGATTCGACTCGTCCCGATGCCGCTTGTCACAAACAAGTGTCGACCTTCTTCCACCACGTGGCCGGCCGCATAGCGATCCCCAAAACGCGAGGGCGTGTTGATGGCGCCGACAAACGGGACGACAACCTGTCCGCCGTGGGTGTGGCCAGCCAAGGTGAGCGACACGCTCGACGGTATCTCGGGGAACAGATCCGGATTGTGCGTAAACAGTAAGACCGGATCACCCACCCCGACGCCGGCCAGCGCATCGTCGATCGAGGGGTGCCCGGTCCAGTAATCGGCGACTCCGGCGATCCAGATCTCGTGACCTCGCACGTCGATTCGGGCATTTTGATTTTCGAGGACGCGGATCCCCACCCCTTCCAGCGCCTCGGTCACCCGCTCCGCGGAAAGCCAACGGTCGTGATTGCCGATGGTCGCGAACACGCCGTGCCGAGCGCGGATCGCCTCGAGCTCCTCCGCGATCTCCTCGGGCGGGACGAAGTTGCCGCCTACGACGTTGTCGATCGTCAGGTCCCCGGCGATGAGTACGAGGTCGGGTGACGTCTCGTTTACGCGGCGAACGACGCGTCTGAGGTTGTCCTTTCCGTTTCGGGGAGACCCCACGTGCAGATCGGCGATGAGTGTGACGCGCGTCTCCTCGCCCTCGGGCCAGTTCGGGAGTTCGAGCGTCACTTCGTTCAGGACCAGACGTCCGGGCTCCCACCAGAACCCCCATACAAACAGGACGGCCGCGCTGCCGAGCAAGGCTGACAGCGCCCCCCCCGCCCACCCGATCCGTTTTGGTTTCTTCCCCACCGTCACGCCGTCTTCTCCCGCTGTTGCTGGCTCGTTTGGCCGAGTCGACGTGGCTTCCTCAGCGAGGAACCGAGGGGTCAGCCTCGTCGACTACGAGTGCTTCAGGTGCGACCCAAAACCCGTCGTTGGTCGGTGCGGCTGCCGCTACCTCATTGGTGAACAGAGCGGCATTGAAGAGCACCCGAAAATTTCCAAACGGCTGACCGCGCCACTGCGGGCGCATTCCCAGGAGCACCACTCGCCCGTCGCCATGCTGGACCTCGACCGCGGAGGCGTACCCCGCGATATGCTCGGCGCCGAGGAGATAGCCCGACATCAACGGCGATCCCTCCTTCGGATACTTCGCCATGACACGCCCTTCGAAGCCGTCTTCCGTTGCAAACACGGGGCTCTGGCCCACCACCACCGCGGGTCGGGAGGGCATCCCGGACATCACCGGGTGCGAAGGATCTACGATCATTTCAACGATGGATCCGCTCTGGAAGTATTCCTCGCGCGCGAGGTCCGCGACGACGTTGGTCACCGGAAGATGCAGGGCGTCGATCGCAAAAAGCGCGCTTCGATTTAGCGTGACGAGCGTGCCCCCTCCCCGAACGAACGCATCGAGCTCACGCACGCCGTCGTTCCCGAGCCCACCTGCATAACG
>JAJCZV010000067.1 GCA_029262175.1 Gemmatimonadota bacterium | reverse complement strand
GCGCACAACCAATCCAGGGATGCTTGTGTCCACGGATCGGAAGCGAATGCCACAGCGAGAACCTGGAGACCGACAGCCGGTGATAGAACCGCAGGTGATCGAGCGGTTGAAACGCGGTGAAGAAGGTGCGGCGCGCGAGCTGTATGACACGCACGTCGACCGGGTCTACCGAATTTGTTACCGGTTCGCCGGCGAAGACCATCTCGCTCAAGATTTTACGCAGGAGACGTTCGTGCGCGCATTCACAAAGATCGAAACGTTTCGCGGCGAGTCCGCGTTCGGGACGTGGATCGGATCGATCGCGACGACCGTCTCGCTCAACGGCCTCAGAAAGGTCAAACGTTTCCGCACTCGCGAAACGGACCTGTTGGATGACGTTCGTGCGACGCCTCAGACTCGAATGATCGAACCGGATCTCGAGGACAAATTGGCTCGCGCCGTCGACGCGCTCCCCGAGGGATATCGCACCGTCTTCATTCTTCACGATCTCGAAGGATACACGCACGAAGAGATCGGCGAGATGCTCGGCATCAAGGGCGGGACATCGAAGTCGCAGTTGTTCCGAGCGCGAGCTCGACTCCGACTCGATCTGGCCGATCATGCAGGCGAGTGGGCGTCATGACGGACTTCGAGCGTTTCGTCGAGTTCATTCGTCGGGAAGCCGCGTCCTACAACACGCCGCCGGAGACCCCGGCCGCAGCTATCTGGGATGGGCTCGAAGAGACGCTGGAGGTCCAAGGCAAGCTGCTCGGTAAGGCTCCGGCGGCGACCCCCGGAGACCATCAGCACGAACAGCACGAAGGGCTGGAGTCCCGCGCAGACAGACTCTACAACGTGCCTCCCGAAACGCCGCGCGAGCCCATGTGGGAGCGGATTGAAGCGGCTTGGGTCCTGCGTCGATCAGCTCCTCCCGCGGCGCGGGAAGCGGGTCTTTCCGATCTACGCGAGGACGGGCCGCTCTTTGATGAGGAGATCGAGTCGGAGTCGCCGCGCAGGCGCGGCGTCGCGCTTTGGATGACGGGAGTTGCCGTCGCCGCGTCGATCTTGTTCGGGTTCGCGATCGGCCGCGGGCTGCCGAGCTTCGGGCCCGGCGCGCCACGGATCGCGGCGGAGCCTACACAGACGGAGGGGTCGAACGAGCTGGCGCTCAACGATCCGCGCGGGCAAGCGGACGCCGCGATCCCGGCCGAGGTCGAGTCGCTCGATGCGACGCCCGAGCAGGCGGATCTCGCGACCGAGCCGCTTGAAACCGGCACCGAGTTCGCGGCAGCGTCCGTCGACCGTTCGACACCGCGACGGACGCCCGCGGCGTCGGCGGGTACGGCGTCAGCGGGCACGGCGTCAGCGGGTACGGCGCCGGCGCCCGCGGCCACGGCCTTGGTCGATCGCAGACAAATGGTCGCGCGGTACGCCACTTCCGCGCACCTCGGGCGGACCGAGACGCTGCTCGCCGCATTTGGCGCTGGTGACGCGGACGACGAGCAGATGTCGGACGTGGCGAGGTCGGCGCGAAACCTTCTCGGCGAGACGCGACTGCTTCTCGACATGCCCGTGACGAGGTCGCCCCGCGAACGAGCACTGCTCGAGCAGGTCGAACTCTTGTTGGCACAGATCGCTCGACTGGGTCCCGGCGCACCGGCGTTCGAGCGCCAGATCATCGCGGAGGGACTCGAGCGTTTGGGTACGGTGGCGAGCCTACGGGAAGCCACTCCCCAAATCGGAACTTGATCGGCTACACGAATTCATGGTGGATAGAAGAGGACGGTACGACATGAAGAAGCAAACGCACGTTCACCGGTGGCTCGCGACGGGGTTCGCCGTCGTCGTTTTCGGAGGCATGGCTTGGTCCGGCGGAGCGCAGCCCGCCTCGGGCGCCGCGGTGCTCGTCCAACAGGACGAAGCCGAGATCAGCTATCGCGAGGCGCGACGAGCACTGACCCGGGAGAACTTTCGACAGGCCATCGAGCTCTTCGCGGGTCTACGCGAGCGCTATCCCTCGAGTCAGTACGCCGCAGATTCGTACTACTGGCAGGCTTTTTCACTATACCGCATGGACGCGCTACGGGACGCCTTGGACCTGCTCGATGCACAGCTCACGACGCACCCGGGTGCGAGTACGGCGGGGGATGCGCGCGATCTCGAACTGCGGATCCGTGGTCGACTCGGACAACGAGGCGATGCTGCGTCGGCAGAACGCTCGCTCCGACTCGCGGAGGCCACGCTGGCGCGCGAGGTGTCCCGCGGGGTCGGTCCTCCCGGTGGGGCGGCGTACGCCTACGAACAGGCGCTCGCAAACAGTGCGATGGTGTCGGAGCTCGCTCTGCGACGCGCGGCGGGTGCGCTCGAGGCCGTCCAGGCGCAGGGATTGACCGGAGCGTTCCGCGTTCAAGAAGGGTGCGATGAAGAGGAGGTCCAGCAGGCCGCGCTCCAAGCGCTCATGCAGATGAATACGGACCGAGCGCTTCCGATTCTCGAGAAGGTCTTGGCTCGTCGCGACGAGTGCTCGGTGCCGCTGCGAAAGCAGGCGATTTTTGTTCTCTCTCAACACGATCCTGAGACGACCGAGTCGATCATTATCGATGTGGCGAGGAACGATCCAGAACCAGAGGTGCAAGAAGCCGCGATCTTCTGGCTTTCACAGGTCGGCAGCGACACCGCCTTGGAAGCCCTGACCGATATTCTCTCGGCGTCAGACGATCCTCGTCTTCAGGAGAACGCGATCTTTGCGCTGTCCCAACACGGGAGCGCGCGCGCGGGAGAGTTGTTGCGTGGCTACGCGCTGGATTCGACACGGCCAGACCGTGTTCGCGAGAAGGCGATTTTCTGGCTGAGCCAACACCCCGACAACGCGGATGCCGATTTTCTGATCGAACTCTATGGCAGGCTCGAATCCGAGAGCCTTCGAGAAAGCGTCTTCTTCTCGATGGCGCAGCTTGGCGAGACATCGGCCGTGGAGTGGATGCTCGAGCGCGCGCTCGACTCGAACGAATCCATCGAGCTCCGTAAGCAGGCGCTGTTTTGGGGGGGGCAAGACGGGACGGTCGATCTCGATCGTCTCGGCGGGCTCTACCAACGGCTAGAGAACCGTGAGATGAAGGAACAACTCATCTTTCTTTACGCGCAGCGCCAGGAGCCCGCGGCGATCGAGCGTTTGATCGACATCGCACGGACCGAGACCGATCCGGAACTGCGCAAACGCGTGGTGTTCTGGCTTGGTCAGACCGGAGACGAACGAGCGATCGAGTATCTCCTGGAGCTCGTCGAGGATCCCCCCCAATGACGCGGCTAACGAGGGGGGCGGGCCGAACGGTGTTGGTGGCGCTCGCAGCGGTGTTCCCCGTTTCCGTTTCGGGACAGGCCCTCGCCGATCGCGTCGAGGACGCGCCAGACGGTTGGGTGCGGTTTTCTTTCGAAGCACGTGAAGGCGTTTGTGGCCACCATGGTGGGATCTCTTTCCACAGCGAACGCGGACATACGGGCGACTGGGAGTGTGAGGAGGGCCCCGTCCGAATAGAGCTGCGGAAGCGAGGCCGCGAGATCCGTGAACTCGACACCGAAGTGGCAGGCGAGTGGGAGTCGCGATCCGGTTCGGTCACCGACCTGGGCACGGTTACGCCTCGCGAGGCCGTGGATCTCTTGTTCGAGATCGTGGACACGGCCGAGTCCGATGTTGCCGAGGATGCCATCTTCCCGGCGACCATCGCGCGAGGGATCGAAACGTGGCCTCGGCTACTCGAGTTCGCGCGCGAACACGAGGACACGGACGTTCGCCGACAGGCCGTGTTCTGGCTCGGACAAGAGGCGAGCGACCGAGCGACCGAGGGGCTGACCTCGATCATCGAAGATGAAGGGGAGCTCGAGGTGCGTGAGCACGCGGTCTTTGCGCTCTCGCAGCGCGATGAGCCGCGGGCGTTCGAGACACTGCTACGCTTGGCGCGGTCGAGTCCTGAACCCGAACTCCGTCGCAAAGCCATCTTTTGGCTTGGACAAAGCGACGACCCACGCGTGCTCAGCCTCCTCGAGGAGATCCTCACCCGAGGAGGTTGAAAGCGGTCGCCGGACCTCGACCGCCGTTTAAGGGCGGTCGAGGAGCGCGGCTGCGACCCGGTTGTGGCTGTGTTCCGACTCAATGGTATCGAGCGTCCTCAAGAACGCCTCTCGGACCCCCCCCTCGATCGCGTATTGACGGCTCACTTCGATCAAGAGACTCGAGAGACTGTGGTCACTTTCGATAAGCCGGGCGACCTCCAGCGTGGCGATGAGTTGACGGTCCTCCAGGTCGAGCTCGATGAAGCTCTCGAGCGCCAAACCGAGATTGTGATCGCCTTCGATCGATCTAGCCGCCTCGAGGTAGGCGGATCGAACCGCCGGACCCGAGGGACGCCGGTCGGCGATCTCGATCAAGAGGTTCCCGAGTGTATGATCGGAGCCGATCGTCGCCGCGAAACTGAGGATGGACGCTAGATCGCCGTCGCTCAGACCTTCCAGGCTCATGGCCGCGGACAGCACCTCCCCCAGGCTGTGGTCCGACTCGATCGACCCCGCCGCTTCGAGAAACGCGCTCCGCAACGTGGCATCACCCAGATCGTGGGCGGTCGCGCTGATGAGCAGTTGGGATAGCGTGTGATCGGACTGGATCGTCCCGCTCGCTTCAAGTACGGCGGCCAGTTCGGCGGACCCGAGCCCGTCCTGCCCCAACACGACTTGGTAGACTTCGCCCTGATTGTGGTCGGATTCGAGCGTCGCCGCTGCCCGCAGGAAGGGCGCCCGAAGCCGTGGCTCCAGCGCGTACCTTTCGGCGAGTCCGATGAGAATCT
Organism: Gemmatimonadota bacterium; assembly: GCA_029262175.1. GTDB lineage: Bacteria > Gemmatimonadota > Gemmatimonadetes > Palauibacterales > Palauibacteraceae > Palauibacter. Next base: position 14,684 of record JAJCZV010000067.1, on the reverse strand, counting down.
CGGACATGGTGTGATCGGACTCGATGCCCGTGATCGCCGACTCCAGCAGCGCTTCGAGGTTCTCCTGCGTCAGATCACCACGCCCGAGGGCGGTGGCGAGGACCTGGCCGTGGGTGTGATCCGACTCGATCGTCGCGGCGGCCGCGATGAACTCCCCGCGGGTCGCCGCATCAAACGAATGGTTCTCCGCCGCGGTCTGCAGCACCTCACCGAGCGCGTGGTCAGATTCGATGTTGGCGGCCGCGACTTCGATCGCCCGGCGTACTTGGCCTTGCGATAGACTCCGGTCCTCGAGCAGTACCTCGAGGTACCGTGCCTGCGCGTGACCGGCCCACATCTGTTCCACTTCGGCAAGCAGACCCTCGGGACCCTGCTGCCCGATGATCCAAGCCGCGCGTTCCGCCGACTTGTAGCTCGTGCTGCGGAAGAAGTCGAGGAGCACTTCGGCGAGCCAACGCTCGGCGGCCGCATCGAACGGCTGGCCATTGCCATTGACCGACCAGTCGTACTTCGGGCCGCCCGCGGGTCCGCGCTCGATCTCCAGGCGGTGGCGTGTTCCGGGCCTACGGACGTCAAAACGGAGCAAGCCGCCGTTGGAAACACGCGTGACCGCCGTGAAGTCTTCGTTGAAGACGAGGTCGCCTTCCACCCGGACTTCCGATCGACAGTCGCCGTACTCCGCCGAAATCGTGATGACATCGTTGGACGATTGATGGATGTGACTCTCTGACTCGCCGTCGGAGGGGTTGCAGAGCACGCGCGCTTGCTGCTGCTGCGACGCGCGGATGACGGTTGGCGCTGGACCGATGGCGAGAGGCGACTCGAAGCCGAGCTCTGCGACGGTGGTCAGATCAAACCCGGCACGGCCGGAGCCGCGCGGCGAGGCCAGACCGGGAAGCTCGAGCGACGTGGGCCCGCTAGAGTCTTCCCCAACCGTCGCCGAAGCGTCGGTCTGATCGGTCACGCGTGCTTTGTCCATCGCGGCTGTAGGCATCCCGGCGGTCGTCGTCGCGGTCGGGGGTCGCGTGCCCGGTGCCGCGCCCGTCTCGGCGGGTACCGCGGCGAGGGCCGCCAAGGGCAGCGACAAGATCACCGCCAGACCCCCGACTTTGAGCGCGGTCGCACGCGTCAGGGGTCGCCGATCGCGCGTTTCGTCCATCAGCGCCAAGAGGCGGTCACGAAGCCGGTTCGGGCGCGCAAAACAGATCCCGACCGTCGCGGCGGCTGGTGTCGCTCGTAGCGACCTGGCCAGCTCCACGAGTTCATGCGCGTAGGACGAGGCCTCGTGACCCTGTCGGACGACGAGGTCGTCGCACGCGTGTTCGCGCTCGATCCGCATCCGGTTCGCGGCGACCCACGCGAGCGGGTTGAACCAGTGCAACGCACATGCGACGTGCGCCGCCATCTGCGCGAGGTAATCCCGTCGAACGATGTGACCGAGCTCGTGCGTCAACACTGCGTCGATCCGCCACGGCTCCCACGTCTCGGCGTCAGCCGGAAGGATGATCGCGGAACGGTGAGCGCCCCAGGTCATCGGGATGGTGCCGTCGTCGCCACGTAGCAGCCGAGGAGACCGACGGAGGTCGAGTCGGTTCGACAACGCGTTCAGACGATCGAACAGGGGGCCTGTGGTGAGCGGCGCGGCGGTGCGTTCCAGCCAGCGCAGGCGCACGATGCCGGTTGCGATCCGACCGAGACCGAACAGCACGCCACCCATCCACATGGCTACGAGGATCACAGACCAACCGGGCCTGGGCGGCGCAGCATCGACCCACGACGGCGCCGCATCGACCGAGCCGGAAGACTCGACGATCCGTGAGGATGGGGCGGCTACGGCGCCTGCGCCGCCAGCGGGCGCTTGGTTCCGACCCGAACCCGAACCCGAGCGAATCGTTCCGCCACGCGCCGAGGATTCCGAGCGGACGGTAGGGCGAATCGCGGGCGTACCCCCGGCCGCGAGGCCTTCAGCCGCGCGCGGGGCTGCCGTCCTCGAACCCACGTATGCGTTCGAAGGCTCGGTCGAGACGGAACTGGGGACGGAAAACGGGACCCCCACCTCGAAGCGCGGAAGCAGCGGGGAAGCGAAGGGCAGGAGCAAGACCCCGAGTACGGCGGTGGTCCAGACCAGGTGCCGATTGGCGGCAGAGGCGCCTCGCATTAGGAGGGTCGCGATCGAGGCCATCAGAAGTATGACCGTTCCCTTCGCGGCTAATGCGAGCAGAAAACCAACCCACGGCGTAGCGGTTTCGGGACTCATGAGGTGCGCTCCCGTTGCATGCGTTCGATCAAGCTGGCAAGCTCCGTCAGCTCGGTCTGCGTAAGGTCTTGAGCCGAGTGGTCGAGCAGCGCGGCGACCGTTCTTCCGGGCGACCCCTCGAAGAAGGTCCGCACGATGCGCTCGATAGCCGAGCCCCGCGCGGTCTCCCGATCGGCGACGGCTCGATAGAGGTAGCGCGCCCCATCTTGGTCGTGCGCGATGTGACCCTTTTCCTCGAGTCTTCCGAGCATCGTGCGCACGGCCGAGTAGCTCGGCGGGTCCGCGAGTTCTCCGAGTACTTCCGAGACGCTGGCGCGTCCGAGGCGAAACAGAATGTCCATGATTTCGCGCTCACGACGACTGAGCGAAACGACGCTGGCTCCCGACATGTTTATCCCTGCGGCCTAAGGGCGTTGGTGTGCCACGTATGTGGCAAGCTGTTACATATGTAGCATTCAGGGTCGCGTCCGGCAAGGGGCTCGCTCCCGTTTCGCCTTTTCGCTAGCTTCGCGTCGCCGGTTTTCCTCGGCGAATGCCCTCTCGGGCGCCTCCCCTTCACTCTAGGACCGTGGCACGTGAACTCGTCGACAGCGCCGGCGTAACACACCGGATGAACGGAATCGAGCGCGAGAAGGTGGGCCCGTTTTCCATCCGAGCGTGGGGTGCAGTCACCGCGCTTCTGGTGTGGTGTCTCTACGTCCTTACGCTCGCCCCGTCGACGGGGTTTTGGGACACCTCGGAGTACATGACCACGGCGCACATCCTCGGGATGCCGCACCCTCCGGGGAATCCACTGTTTGTTCTGATCGGGCGCACCTGGGAGATCCTTCTCGGCTGGACGGGTCTGTCGACTGCACTGCGGATCAATCTGCTCAGCGCGACGCTGTCCGCTGCCGCGACGTTCTTCTGGTTCCTGGCCGTCGTCCGAATCGTGGCGCACTTCAGAGAGAATCGCCGCGAGGTGTTGGTCGCGGCGATTGCGGCGGTCTGGATCGGTGCGACGGCGTTCACGGTATGGAGTCAGTCGAACCTGAACGAGAAGGTCTACACCGTTTCGTTGTTCGTCGTCGCGGTCGTGAGCTACCTCGCGATGCTGTGGCTGGATGAGGCCGATGGTCCGCGCGGAGACCGAATCCTGCTCCTGATCGCGCTGATCCTCGGGATCGGGGCGGCCAACCACACGATGTCCTTGCTCCCTGGCCCGGCGCTCGTCGTCCTTGTCCTCACGCACCGCTGGCGCACGCTGCTCAAGCCCGCGGTCGTCGGAGGTGGTCTCGCGTTGTTGGCGGTCGGGTTTTCGATCCAGCTCCTGTTCGTTCCGATTCGTTCGGCGCAGAACCCGATCATCGATGAGGCCGACGTCGAGTGTCCGAGCTTGATCGAGGCCGTGATCCCGCACCGGATCGAGAATCGGTTCGGTGCCAAGAAACTCGCCGTTCGATGTGAGGCGTTGGCGCTCGCGCTCATCCGAGATCAGTACGGGCCTGGTCCGGTCACCGAGCGACAAGCGCGCTTCCCGGCGCAGATGGCGAACTACTGGCAGTACTTCGATTGGCAATGGGCGCGGACGCTCGGGCCGGGTCCGCGCCTGGCGGCATCGATGATCTTTCTGTTCCTGGCCCTGCTTGGCCTTTGGACCCACGCGCAGGGGGATCGAAAGACGTTTGCGTATGGAGGAACGCTTCTTTTCACCGTGACGTTTCTTCTCGTGTACTATCTCAACTTTCGGTATGGATATTCGATCTATCTGACCGAGATTCCGGATCTGAGTCGGCACGAGGTTCGCGAACGCGACTACTTCTACATCATCGGCTTTCAGATGTGGGGGATCTATGCGGGCCTCGGATTGGTCGCACTGTGGTCTCAGCTGGCGGAGACCCTACGAGACCGGCCCGGTGCGACCGATCAAGGGCTGCGCGATCGATTCGGCCCATCGCACCTCAAGGCCGCGCCGCTGCTCGCCATCGGTCTCATCCCGTTGTTCTTCAACTATGCGCGCGCCGACCGAACCGGGGACTACGCGGCCCGAGACTGGGCCTACAACATCCTCCAGTCCGTCGAACCCTATGGCGTCCTGTTCACGAACGGCGACAACGACACGTTCCCGCTCTGGTATCTACAAGAGGTAGAGGGCATCCGCCGCGACGTGACCGTGATCGTCCATTCGTATCTCGGGACGCGCTGGTATCCGAAACAGATTCGCGACCTCACGGCTCCATGCGGGCCCGGGGTTCACCCCGACGACGCCCCCACGACCGTCGTGTGTCAGCGGCCGTTTGACGAGGACGCGGCGGTCGGGCCCTACCAGGGACTCGCTCCCCCAGCGCCTACGCGCTCGATCATCGCATGGGATGACGAGCAAATCGACACGCTGGAGCCAGGAGTCGTGATCCCGAACGACACGACGTTCGCGATGACCTCGTGGGTCACGGCGAGCGTTCGCGGAGGGGAGTACGTCCTCTATCCGGACATCATGGTCTACCACATCGTGCGCGAGGCGCTCGGCGATCGACCCGTGTACTTCGCGGCGACGGCGCCCCCCGTTTACAGCAAGTGGGGGTTACAGCCGCACCTGGTGCGGCACGGTCTCGCGTTCAAGCTCATCGACGGCCCGCTCGAGGAGACGGTCGATCGGGTCAACCTGATCGATCGAATCCCCGGCACCGCGTCGCCTTGGTGGGTGGACCGAACGCGGAGCAGTGCGTTGCTTTGGGATGTTTTCCAGGTGGACTATCTGCGCGACTGGGACGAATGGCCCGAACCGTCGACCGAGTCGAGCATCCCGGCGCAGTACTATCTCGCCTACTTCCTCTTGGGGCTTTCCGAAGAGGTACAGGAGAACCCCGTGGAGGCGGCGCGGGCCTATGAGTGGGCCGAGCACTTCGGGTCGCTCGCCCGGCTGTTTTCGCCCCAGGAGGCGCCGTAGCGCTGACAAGCGCGGCCCGGAGCTAGAAGGGCCTCAACGTCCCCAATAGCGTGACCAAGATCAGCAGCACGCCGTTGATGGCGCTCACGAGGGCGTTCCGCTTTCTAAAACGCGTGAACGAGGCGCTTTCTTCGCCGGCGTTGGCGGTCGCTTCGGCGGCGCGCGCCAGGCGACCCGCGTTCGGAATCTGAATCCCGAGCGCGAGGACGAAGGCCAGGAGCCCGAGCACCTGCATTTGAAAGAGCCAATGCGGGGAGAGCTCGAAGACCCCGAAACCCCCGACGCCGGCGAGCCCGAAGCCGCTCACGATCGTGAGGATCATCCCGATCAGCGCCGGACCTTTTAGCAGCTGCGAAGTGGCGCGATACATAAACGCCACGACCGCTCGGTCCTCGCTCTTGTTGGCGCGTACCGTCAGCAGCGCGAGGGCGAACGTGACGCCAAACCAAAGGGCCAGCCCGAAGATGTGTAGGAACAGCATGATTCCGCGTGTCGTCATGCACTGAAAGCTCCGCGACCCGGTCGAAACGGGCAAGCCCCTGTCTGCGCTGGGCCAGGGAAGCGCCCGCGTTGACGGCGGCGAGTCGACGGCGGCAACATCAAGGAATGGCCACCATCACGAAGGATCACGCGCCGTTGCCGGAAGCTCTGCTGCGAGAGCTCGAGGGAATCCTGGACGATCGAGTTTCCGTCGCCGTCGCCATTCGCGCGCAGCACGGCGAGGGCGAATCGTTTCACCCCAACGCGCCGCCGGACGCCGTCGTGTTCCCGCGCTCGACCGAGGAAGTCGCGGCCGTGGCGCGCGCCTGCAGTGCGCACGGAGTCCCCCTGATCCCGTTCGGGGCGGGTACTTCGCTAGAAGGGCATGTCCAGGCGCTACACGGCGGGGTCTCGATCGCGATGAGCGGGATGAACCGCCTCGTCGAGCTGAACGGTTCGGACATGGACTGCCGCGTCGAAGCCGGGATGACGCGGAAGACCCTCGAAGGGCACCTGAAGGGGACGGGGCTGTTCTTCCCCGTGGATCCCGGGGCAGACGCGAGTCTCGGCGGGATGACCGCGACGGGCGCGTCTGGCACCACGACCGTCCGCTACGGGACGATGCGCGAGAACGTCCTCGGGCTCACCGTCGTGCTGGCCGGCGGGACCGTGATTACGACGGGTGGCCGCGCGAGAAAGTCATCCGCCGGATACGACCTCACCGGGCTCTTTATCGGGTCGGAGGGCACTCTGGGGATCATCACCGAGATCGCGTTGCGGTTGCACGGGATCCCAGAGGGGATCGCTGCGGCGGTATGTTCGTTCGCGACCTTGGAAGACGCCGTTAACGCGGTCATCACCACGATTCAAACCGGCGTCCCGGTTGCGAGAGCCGAGCTGTTGGACGACGTGCAGATGGACGCGGTCAATCGCTTCTCCGATCTCGACTATCCCGTCCGACCCACGGTGTTCTTCGAATTCCATGGGACCACCGCCGCTGTCCGCGAGCAGTCGGCCACGGTCTCCGAGATCGTGTCGGATCTCGGCGCCACCGATTTCGAGTGGGCCACCAAAGCGGAAGATCGGACCCGGCTGTGGAAGGCTCGTCACGACTCGTACTACGCGTCGCTCGCGCTTCGTCCCGGTTGTCGCGGCTGGGCCACCGACATCTGCGTACCGATCGGCCGTCTGGCCGAATGTATGCTCGATACGAAAGCAGATATCGAGGCGGAAGAACTATTGGCGCCTGTTGTGTCCCACGCGGGCGATGGCAATTTCCACGTGTTGTTTATCATCGATCCCGACGATGCGACCGAGATGGAACGGGCTGAACGCGTCAACGCTCGAATGGTGAAGCGAGCGATCGCGATGGGAGGGACGTGCACCGGCGAGCATGGCGTCGGGTACGGGAAGATCCGCTATCTCGAGGCCGAACACGGCGAGGCCGTCCATACCATGAAGGCCATCAAGAGGGCGCTCGATCCCGACGGCCTGTTGAATCCCGGAAAGGTGGTGCCGTTGTGAATCGGATCATGCGGTCCTGCGCAGCTCTTCTGCTGCTGGTCGGCTGCGGAGGAGCGGAGGAACCGAGCGCGCTCGGATCGGGCGCTACGGCCGATCTCGTCGTCCTGAACGGCCGCGTCATGGATCCCGAGACCGGTCTCGATGCGGTGCGCTCGGTCGCGATCGCGGACGGGAGAATCGTTGCCGTGTCCGAGGGCTCCGTCGAGGGGCGGGACACGCTCGATGCCAGTGGACTTGTCGTGGCGCCGGGGTTCGTCGACCTCCACGCGCACGGCCAGGATTCCGTCAGCGCCCGACTGCAGGCACGCGACGGCGTGACCACCGCACTCGAGATGGAGATCGGTGTCTATCCCGTCGCGGAATGGATCGCTTCGCGCGAGGGACGTGCGTTGATCAACTACGGCGCGACGGTAAGCCACCCGAGCGCCCGCGTGAAGCTTCTTACGGGACAAGACGTCGGGCATGCGACGACGACGGCTCCGGGGGAAAGCAGCGCATTTTCTTCCGACGCCATTTACGCGAATCTGGCGGACGACCAGGTCTTGGAACTCAACGGCCTCATTGCCCAGGGTCTGGAAGAGGGCGGTCTCGGGATCGGGTTCGGGATCACCTACACGCCAGGCGCATCGCGGACGGAGATCTATCGGACCTTTCAGCTCGCGGCCGCACAGGGGGCCCCCGCGTACGTCCACCTTCGAGGCGCGAATTCTGGTGGCACGCTGGGAGCGTTTCAAGAGGTCATCGCAAACTCGCTCGCCACCGGCGCAGCGCTTCACATCGTGCACATGAACTCGACCTCGGGTGAGTTGGCGCGCACCGTGTTGGAGATGATTCGCGGCGCGCGCGCGGGTGGGATCGACATTACGACGGAGTCCTATCCCTACACGGCGAGCTCGACGCGCATCGAGTCTGCGATTTTTGACACCTGGGACGACCGTACGGACGAGGAGTATCAGACGCTTCAGCGCTCCGGTTCCACGGAGCGGCTCACTCGAGAGACCTTCCCGAGCTATCGCGCGGCGGGCGGTTGGGTCGTCATGCATGGCCGAGACGAAGAGACCAATGAGTGGATCATCGCACAGCCCGACGTGATGATCGCGAGCGACGGAATCCCCTTTCTCTATGAAGCCGTACACCCGCGCGGGGCCGGCACGTTTGCTCGTGTCTTAGGCCACTACGTTCGAGACCGCGGCGCGCTGACGTTGATGGAAGCGCTCGCGAAGATGACGATTCAACCTGCCCAACGGGTAGAAGGTTTCGCTCCCATGATGGCTCGGAAGGGGCGCGTCCAGGTCGGCGCGGACGCGGATCTGACGCTGTTCGATCCCGCGACCATTATCGATCGAGCGACCTACGCGGATCCTTCCGCACCGTCCGAGGGCATCCGCTATGTGTTCGTCGGAGGCACGGGCGTCGTGCGCGACGGAGAGGTGGTAGAGGGGATCTATCCAGGTCGAGCGATCCGAAGCGGGACACCCTGACGCAAAGACGCCCGGTCCACACCTGTGAACCGGGCGTCGGGCGTCCGCGCTGCGGTCGAGCCGGGTCTCAGTTGCCCGCGGGCATCGCAAACACGCTCTCGTCGACGTCGATGTTGATCTTTACGTCGTCAAACGTCAGCGTGATCGGTATCTCGGAACTGACGTCGATCGTGAACGGGAACAGCAGCCCTCCCACATCTCGGTAGTCGCTGAGCGTCGTTGTCGTTGCGGCGCCGGCGGCGTTGGCCACGACCCGGATCGGCAAGTACGTGCTCGCGTCCAAGAAGTACTCGCTTTTTTCGCCGTTCTTGAGCGTGACCGCGAGTTTGATCGCATCGGTCGTGCCGATCATCTCGTTGCCTGCCAGCTCAACCGTGGTCCCGGCCTCCTTCCACCCGATGAGCGGCCCGTCCATATCGGACTGTTCGATAATCGTCGCGGCAGTCGCAGGGTCGGCCTTCTGCGGGGTGGTGATCCCGATCAACGGCATCACCTGCCAGGCCGTCTCGCCATCGTACGCTTGAATGATGTCGGCGCCCTGGAGGGTGAAATCCATCCGCGACTTTGCAGGCCGCTGTTGGGCGAGGTGGAAGGGGCCCTCCATCATTCCGCCCATGATCGAAATCGTCCCGCTGGCCTCCATGGTATTGAGCCCGGTCCAGCTCTCGACGCCGCCCATGGCCTCGAAGTGCTTCGCCAAGACCTCGTCCACGGACTGAGCCGAAGCGGGGAGTGCGATCCCGAAACCGACTAAGCCGGCCAGGGCTATGGCAACGAGCCTTTTCATCGCGATGTACTCCTGAAATGGTGTGAGCGGATCCGCGGCTGCCGATTATTCACCAATATACAAAAAAAGATCCGATCAGCTGTCCGCCAGCTCCTTCAGATCTTGCAGGACCCTCGCTCGGTCCTCCTTGTTTCGGAGGAGGACGAAGATCGTGTCGTCGCCGGCCAATGTCGCCACCACGCCCTCGAGCTCCGCCTCATCGATCGCGACCGCGACCGCGTTCGCGCAGCCGCTGTGGGTCCGCACCGCGATGAGCGCGTCGCCGGAGTCGATCCAAACGGAGAACTCGCGCAGGGCGGTCTGCAAGACGCGCCGGGTGACGGGCGGCGGCGGCGTACCGTCCGGTCGAAGGTACCGGGAGCCGCGACCGTCTCGGACTTTGACGATCCCGAGATGCCGGATGTCTCGCGAAACGGTGGCCTGGGTGACCGGAAACCCGCGAGCTTCCAGCGCGGCCACCAGAGCGGTCTGGGTACGCATCGGCCGATCCGCGATCACGTCGAGGAGCGCCCGCTCTCGGGCCTTCCGGCTGGCGGGGGTCATGACACCTCCACGTCGAGCAGACCTTCGTCAGCGTGTGCGCGGCGGATCGGCGAATCGGTCCGGTTTTGGAGCCAATGCTCGAGCGCGACGAGGGTTCGGTCGACGAGGCCGAGCTGCTCCAAGACGCGCGCCGGTGCGGGTCCTCCGGGCGAGTCGTGTGCCGCCACTGCGCGCTCGGGAAGGAGAACGTCCCTCACATCGTCCGAAACGTCGGGACAACAACTCTTCAACTCGTCCAACGACAGATCCCACAGTTCGACGCCGCGTTGTTCGGCGGCGCGCACCGCGGCTCCGACCTGCGCGTGCGCGGTTCTGAAGGGCACACCCGCTCTCACGAGATGGTCCGCTAGTTCTGTGGCTGTGATCATCCCCCCCGAAAGCGCCGATTCCATCGCGTCGAGCTGAAAATCGGTCGCTCGCGCGATCGCGATGGCCGCGGCCAGGGACCACTCGGCGGTATCGAACGAATCAAACAGGGGCTCTTTGTCCTCCTGCAGGTCGCTGTTGTACGTGAGGGGAAGTCCTTTCACGAGCGTCAGCAGCGCCGTGATATTTCCGATCGTCCGAGCGGACTTGCCCCGCAGAACCTCCACCGCCTCGGGATTCTTTTTCTGCGGCATGAGGCTGCTGCCCTGCGAGACGGAATCCTGGAGACGGACGAACCCGAACTCCCGGGTCGACCACAGGATGATCTCATCGGCCCACCGCGACAGGTGGACAAGCAAGACCGCGCAGGCATAGGCGGCGTCGAGCACGTAGTCGCGGTCCGCCACGGCATGCATGCTATTGGTGAACGTTCGATCCAATCCCAGAAGAGCCGCGGTCCGCTCGGGATCGATGGGGAACGAAGAGCCGGCCAATGCCCCGGCCCCGAGCGGGGAAACGCCCGCGGAGGCGTGCGCGCTTCGCAGCCGATCGGCGTCCTGAGTCAACGCCGACACGTGCGCGAGCAGGTGCTGCGCGAGGCTGACGGGCTGTCCGCGCTGCAGGTGGGTGTATCCGGGTAGATAGGTCTCGCGGTGGTGTGACGCCTGCTCTACCAGCACGCGTTGGAGTCCGGCTACCCCGGACAGGACGTCTTCGAGACGTTCGCGCACATAGAGACGAAGGGCGATTCCGGTTTGGTCGTTGCGGCTCCGGGCAGTGTGAAGCCGCTTGCCGGCATCGCCGACTCGCTCGATGAGCATGCGCTCGATCCATGAATGCACGTCCTCGTCGGGACCGTCGACCTCGAGGCTTCCGTCCTCTACGTCCCGCAAGATTTCTGAAAGGCCGACGAGGATCGGCTCGCTCTCCGCGTCCGTCAGGATGTCGCACTCGCGGAGCATCCGAGCATGGGCCAGGCTGGCCATCAGGTCATGCCGGACGAGACGCCGATCAAAGTGCAGAGACCCCGTGAAAGCGTGGATCGCCGGGTGGAGACCTTGGCTGAATCGGCCGCCCCAGAGAGCGGCTCCGTCTGGGTCGGGCTCTTCCGCCGGGCTCTCGTTTCTCGGCTCAGGCACCGTTGGCTCGAGCGCCAGAAGCGCTTACGGGTCGCTGAGCCGGGCCCGAGATCGCCGCCGGAGGTCCGGGTTGGGGCTCTGGATGGTGCGGGGCGTGGGCTTCGGCACCCGGCTTGTCCTCGGTCTTCGCTTGAGCGCGGACCCGTGCGGCGATGGACGAGGGAAGCCCCCAGAGCCGGATGAAACCTTCCGCGTCGGCCTGGTCGTAAACGGTGTCCTCCCCGAACGTCGCCAGATCCTCCCGATACAGCGAGTGCGGCGACGAGCGCGCGATGGGAGAGGCTTGGCCTTTGTAGAGCCGCACCGTGACATCGCCCGTCGTGGTCTCGTGCACGGACTCGAGGAAGGCATCCAGGGCGGCGCGGAGCGGCGAGTACCAGAGCCCATGGTACGTGAGTTCGGCGTAGCGAGTGGCGATGCTCTGCTTGAACGCCGCGGTGTCTCGGTCGAGCGTAATGGCCTCGAGATCGGCGAGCGCGGCCAACAGCACCGTTCCGGCCGGCGTCTCGTACACGCCTCGACTCTTCATGCCGACCAGCCGGTTCTCGACCAGGTCGACCCGTCCGACACCGTGAGCCCCGGCCACGGCGTTTAAACGAGAGATCAGCTCAACCGGCGCCAAGCGCTCGGAGTTCAACGCCACCGGGATTCCGCGCTCGAAGGAGACGACGATGTCTTCCGGCTCGACATTGCCTTTGAACGGGCTGACGGTGAGGTCCCGCACATCATCGGGTGCGGCGACGGCCGGATTCTCGAGCTCGCCGCCCTCGAAGGACGTATGCCACAGGTTGCGATCGATGCTGTAGAGCTTCCTGGGACTTCCGGGCACCGGGATGTCGCGCGCCTCGGCGTACGCGAAGGCGTCCTCGCGCGAGGTGATCTCCCATTCCCTCCAGGGCGCGATCACGGTCAGCTCAGGTGCGAGCGCTCGATAGGTGAGTTCGAATCGAACCTGATCGTTCCCCTTGCCGGTGCACCCATGCGCGACCGCGTCGCAGTCGAACTCGCGAGCGACAGCCACCTGACCGGCCGCGATCACGGGGCGAGCGAGCGCGGTGCCGAGAAGGTAGCGCCCCTCATAAAGGGCTCCGGCGCGGAGGGCCGGTAGAACGCAGGATTCCACAAACTCGGCGCGTAGATCGAGGAGGCGGCAGGCGATCGCGCCCGTTGCGAGGGCCTTCGCTTCGATGGCTTCAAAGTCCTCGCGCTGCCCGACATTGCCGATGACCGCGACGACCTCGCACCCGTAGTTCTCTCGAAGCCAGGTGATCATCACCGATGTATCGAGGCCGCCGGAATAGGCCAGAGCGACTCGTTTCACGCTGGGTTTCGTCATTTTATGCATTCCTTATGCAGTATTCATCGAATCCGGTACCAGACAGAAAGACGCGGGAGACCAGCGTGTGGCCTCCCGCGTCCGCGCTTATACATACAATCGACTGCATAAAAATGCAATATGTAGACCGCTGACCCGAGTTCCGTCGGGGCCACGGTCGGGGACCGCCTACTCGATCGGCGCTTCTTGTCGCGTCAAGTTGACCGGCACGCTACCCGGCCCCTGCGACCAGCTGCCCTCGAGCATCGATCCGTCTTCGCTCAAAGTGCCTTCATAGCCAGCTCCGCCGGGGATCGCATCGAATGCCACGGTGAGTTGACCGGCCTCGAAAACCGCGCTCGCCGCAGGGATTCCGAACGCGCCCTGACTGGGGCTGTCGAGGGTGGCCGCCAAGCTCCCATCCTCGGCTTCTGTCACGTGAAGGACCAGCGGGATCGCGGCCCCTCCGGGGGGAGTGACCGCTCCATCCCAATCGCCGACCGGGCTGGATTCCTGCGCCGTGGCTGAACCGACAGCAGCGAGCGACAAAGCGAGGGCGAGCGCCAGGCCTCTGGCAGCGTTGATGGTGCTATGCATGGGAACGTCCTTTGTTGAGTTCAGCCCCACGACCGAGGGGATCTGAAGAGGGTACCCGACCAACGATTAGATATTCAGTCGGATCGTGCGCTGCATTCGGGTCAGACGTTGGAGGTCGCCTTTGGAGCCGTCGTTTGATTCGCGGCGGCATCTCGAGACTGGAGGCTCCGCACGGTGAGCTTCCGGCTTCGCAGCGCGATGATCGCGTCGGCAGCGGCCGACGCCGCCGAAAGGGTCGTGGTGTAGGGCACCTTCCGAGACACGGCTGCCCGACGGATGTGATAGTCGTCGTGCTGTGCGTGTTTTCCCATCGGTGTGTTGACGAGCATTTGAACTTCGCCCGACACGATCCGATCGACGAGGTTGGGTCGACCCTCGTGGACCTTGAGGATCGGCTGACAGGGAACCCCGCGCTTGGACAGGTACCGGGCCGTGCCCTCCGTCGCCAAGATCGTGAATCCGAGTTCGTGAAACCGGCGAGCGATCGGCACGACCTGCGGCTTGTCGCGGTCGTGGACCGTGATGGCGATCGTGCCCTCGGTCGGCAGCGCTTGGTATACGGAGATCTGGGATTTGGCGAACGCGAGGCCAAAGCTGTCCGCGAAGCCCATCACTTCTCCGGTCGATCGCATCTCCGGGCCAAGCAAGGTGTCGGCATCGGGGATCTTATCGAAGGGCAGTACCGCTTCTTTTACCGCGACTTCGCGCGTGGCGAGTTCGTCGCCTGGACCCATGTCGGCGAGTTTGCGTCCGGCGAGTACGCGCGCCGCGACCCGCGCGAGCGGGACGCCGGTCGCTTTGCTTACGAAAGGCACCGTTCTGCTCGCTCGGGGATTTACCTCGATGACGTACACGGTTCCGTCATGGACCGCGAACTGAACGTTGATCAGCCCCTTCACGTCGAGCGCCAGCGCAAACGCGCGAGTGAACCGCCGCATCGCATCCATGTGGTCATCACGAAGCAGATAAGGCGGGAGGACGCAGGCCGAATCGCCGGAGTGCACGCCGGCCTCCTCGATGTGCTGCATGATGCCGCCGATGACGACCGTCTCGCCGTCGCACACCGCATCAACGTCGGCCTCGAAGGCGTCTTCCAGAAAGCGATCCAGTAGCACCGGGTGCTCGGGTGAGGCCTGGACCGCTCGGACGAAATACTCGCGTAGAGAGGGTTCGTCGTACACGATCTCCATTGCGCGCCCACCCAGGACGTAGCTGGGTCTGACCAGCACTGGATATCCGACGCGCGTCGCCACTGCGACCGCCTCATCG
>JAJCZV010000066.1 GCA_029262175.1 Gemmatimonadota bacterium | reverse complement strand
TGGCCGCGAAAACGCGAGCAACGGCACCCCCACGGCGGTAGGCCCCTACCGGATCATCGAGGTCCTCGGACGCGGTGGGATGGGCGTGGTGTATGTGGCCGAAGACGAGCGGCTCGGACGTCGGGTCGCGCTCAAGACGCTCGGCGAAGTTCGAAGTGGGGACGCGCGCGATCGGCTTTGGCGTGAGGCGCGCGCCGCGGCGAGTCTCAACCACCCGGGCATCTGCCAGGTATATGATGTGGAAGAGGTGGGCGACGAGTTGTGGGTCGCGATGGAGCTTCTCGAGGGAGAAGGGCTGGATGAGCGGCTCGACCGTGACAGGTTCGGTGTCGAGGAAGCGGCGACGACCTGCCTCGACATCCTCGCGCCGCTCGGCTTTCTCCACGATCGCGGACTCGTGCACCGTGATCTCAAGCCGTCGAACATCTTTCTCACACCACTGGGCACGAAAATCCTCGACTTCGGGTTGACGCGACCGGTCGACGCGATCGATACGCGCCTCACCCAAACCGCCGCGATTCTCGGCACACCTCACTACATGGCGCCCGAACAATGGCGGGCTCAGGAGGTCGGACCGCAAAGCGATCTCTTCTCCTGCGGAGCTCTGCTGTATGAGATGCTCTCCGGGCGACACGCGTTCGAGGGCGCCGACGCGATCGACATTTTCCACGCGGTCGCGCACGAGCAGCCCCCTCGCTTGACCGGCTCACCCGGGATCGAGGCCTTGGATCGTGTCGTCCGAAGGGCGATCGCCAAAGATCCGCTCGAACGTCCCGCCTCGGCGAGCGAGATGGCAGACGAGCTCGAGGAAGCGCTCGAGCGCGCGCGTATGCTCGAAACAGCGGGCGGAGTGCGAAGCACGCCCCCCCTCCAACGTCGAGCCGAGACGATCCAGCGTTTTATCGCGCTTCCGTTTCGCATGCTTCGGCCGGACTCCGAGATCGACTTTCTCACGACGAGTCTTCCCGAAGCGATCGGCGCATCGCTTTCCGATCTGCAGCACTTGGTCGTGCGCTCGACCCGGCTCGCCCAAGGCCAAAACGGCGCGGACCGCGATCTCAAGAAACTGGCTTCGGAGGCCGAAGTCGACTACGCGCTCGCCGGTACGCTGATGAGCGCCGGTTCTCGCGTACGGTTGAGCGCCGAGTTGCTTCAAGTCCCCGCGGGCACGGTCGTGTGGTCGCTGCAAGAAGACTTCGTCGTGGAGGACCTTTTCCAGCTCCAAGACGACCTGGCCGACAAGGTCGTGGAGGGAGTGGCGATTCCGCTCTCCTCCACGGAAGCACAGCGGCTGCACGCGGATGAGTCGGCAAGCCCCAAAGGGTATGAACTCTACTTACGCGCGCTGCACGCATTCGCGGACGCGTCGACGAACGCGGAGACGTTCGCCGTACGAGATCTGTTGAAGGCTTCGCTCGAGGAGGATCCGAACTACGCCCCCGCGTGGGCTCAGTATGCCCGAGCCTGTCGCTGGATCGCCAAGTACGCGAGCGACGATCCGGAGGCCGATCTACAGCTCGCCGGTCAGGCGTTCAAGCGCGCGTTCGAATCAAACCCGGATTCCGCGATCGCACACCAACTGTACACGTACTATCAGCTCGAAGAACTCGGCGACTCGAAGGGTGCCATGTTGAGGTTGCTCGGGCTCGTGCGAGAACGGACGGCAAACGCGCACCTGTGGGCTGGGCTCGTTCCCGCGTTGCGGTTCTCCGGGTTGTACCGAGCTTCGGTCGCGGCGCACGAGCGGGCTCGTGCGCTCGATCCCACGATCAGCACGAGTGTCATACACACGTACTTCCAACTCGCCGAGTGGGAACGCGCGATCGACTCGTTGAGTTCGGGTAGCGATCTGTTTGTCGCGCTCGCCAGGTCCGGGCAAGGACGAGACGCAGAGGCGATCGAGCTACTGAATGGCTCGGCGGTGTCGGGCATCGAAGGGTTGACGTTTTTTCGTGACGGCCTGCTCGCGGCGCTGGAGCGACGAGCGCAGGAGGTCCTACGCATCGTCGGAGAGGTCGAGACGAAAGGCGTGCGCGATCCCGATACCATGAGCTTCATCGCCAGGATACTGGCCCGGGTCGGAGCGATCGAGCCCGCGCTCGACACGATCGATCGAGCGCTCGACGGGGGCTGGTTCTCGATCGCTGCGCTCGAGCTCGACCCATGGCTCGAGCCACTCCAGGGACACCCGCGTTTCGAGGCGGCGCTTCAGCGAGCGCGGGAGGGACGCGCCGAAGCGCTCGTCGCGTTTCGTGAGGCGGGCGGAGAGAAGCTGCTGGACATCGTCGAAAGGTGAAGCGCTTCAAGCGGTCGAGTTCCCAGGTTCCCCCCTCCGACGGAGCGGCCGGCGACGCGGTGCCCACGGTCGTAGGTCCGTATCGCATCATCGAGGTCCTCGGTCGCGGCGGCATGGGGGTCGTCTACGTAGCCGAGGACGCCCGACTGAATCGCCGCGTGGCGCTCAAGACCCTCGGTGAACTAAAGAGTGGCGACGCGCGCGATCGCTTATGGCGAGAGGCCCGCTCGGCCGCCGGTCTCAACCACCCGGGCATCTGCCAGGTGCACGACGTGGTCGAGGTCGGCGATGAACTTTGGGTCGCCATGGAGCTGCTCGAAGGAGAAGGGCTCGATGTCCGCATCGAGCGCGAGCGCTTCGTCGCCGATGAGGCCGTGGCGTTGTGTCTCGAGATCTTGGAACCGCTCGGCTTTCTCCATGACCGAGGGTTGGTCCACCGCGATCTCAAACCCTCCAATATTTTTCTCACACCGCTCGGCACGAAACTCCTCGACTTCGGTTTGACGCGGCCGGTCGACGGTCCGGCTGATTCTCGCCTCACTCAGACCGCGGTGATTCTCGGTACCCCCCATTACATGGCGCCCGAACAGTGGCGCGCGCAGGACGTGGGGCCGCGCAGCGATCTCTTCTCGTGTGGCGCGATCTTATACGAGATGCTTGCCGGACGTCACGCCTTCGCCGGATCCGACCCGATCGCGATCTTTCACGCCGTCGCGCACGAACAGCCTGCGCCGCTTACGGGTTCGGCCCAGATCGAGGCGCTCGACCGTGTCCTCCGGCGGGCGATCGCAAAAGAGCCGGAAGAACGCTTCGAGTCCGCCACCGAGATGGGTGCCGCCTTGAAGGAGTCTTTGGACCACGCTCGTGGTCTCGGTTCAACGCCGGGGTCACGGCACACACCGCCAGAGAAACGCCAGGCCGAGACCATCCGGCGTTTTATTGCCCTGCCGTTTCAAATGCTTCGGCCGGATCCCGAGATTGATTTCCTCACGACGAGTCTGCCCGAAGCGATCGGTGCGTCGTTGTCTGGACTTCAGCACCTCGTCGTGCGTTCCACTCGTCTCGCGGCGAACCGAGAGGGAGGTCATCGCGATCTGAAGAAGCTCGCTGCCGACGCCGAGGTCGATTATGCGCTCGCGGGCAATCTGATGAGTGCCGGCTCGCGCGTCCGACTCACCGCGGAGCTCCTCCAGGTCCCCTCGGGTACGGTCGTGTGGTCCCTGCAGGAAGACTTCGTGATCGAGGATCTGTTCCAACTGCAGGATGACCTGGCGAGGAAGGTTGTCGAGGGCGTGGCGATCCCGCTGTCCCCGCAGGAAGAGGAACGCCGTCACGTAGACGAGCCTGCAAGCGCGAAGGCCTACGAGCTCTATCTGAGGGCGCTGCACGCGCTCCCGAACGTGCGCGAACCGTCGGGGGCGTTTGCCGTGCGCGATCTTCTGAAGGCCGCGCTCGACGAGGACCCGAACTTCGCCCCCGCCTGGGCTCAGTACGCCCGCGGGAACCGCTTGATCGCCAAATATCATCTCGGCGATCGGGAACAGCACCAAAAGCTCGCCGGTGAAGCCTTCAAACGCGCCTTCGAGTGCAATCCCGAGTCGGCGCTCGCTCACCAGTTCTACACCTACTACCAAATCGAAGAACTGGGCGACGCGCGAGGGGCCATGCTCCGCCTGCTCGAACTGGTGCGAGCGCGCGCGGCGGACGCACACCTTTGGGCTGCGCTCGTCCCCACGCTCCGCTTCTCCGGGCTCTATCGAGCCTCGATCGCGGCGCACGAACGCGCGCGATCCCTCGATCCCAAGATCCAGACGAGTATCGAGTACACCTACTTCCAGCTCGCGGAGTACGACCGGGTTCTGGAGAGTGTGCGTCACCCCGACAGGGCACTCGTCGCAAACGTGAAAGCCCTGCGGGGCGAAGTGTCCGATGCGATCGCCATGCTGGCCGAGCCTTGGGGGGGCGGCGTCGAAGGCACCAACGCGGTCCGCGACGGTGTGCTCGCCGTCCTCACCGGCCGAACGGATCAGGTGATCCGACTCTCGGAGGGAGCGTGGGCGCGGGACCTTCAAGATCCCGACGCGCTCTATTTCTTTACGCGCGCACTGGCCCGCGCGGGCGCGATGGAGCAGGCGCTCGCGATGGCGGGACGCACCGTGGATCGCGGGTGGTACTCGGTCGCGGCACTCGAGCGCGACCCATGGCTAGCGTCGCTCCGCGGCGAGGCGGCGTTCGAGTCCATCCTCGAACGGGTGCGCCTCGGACGCGCGGAAGCGCTTGCTGCGTTTCGGGAGGCAGGGGGAGAAGACCTTTTGGGCGTTACGGAAGAATGACGCCACGCTTCGAACGCGATCCCAGCAGTCGATTCGAAGACGTCCTCGCGGCGGCGCGGATCTCCCGCGACGAAGGGCCGACCCTCGGACCATCGCGCGACGGGCAACCGATCCGCGGCTTTCGGTTTGGGACGGGCCCGCTCGCGGTGAGCCTTCTGGGAGGCTGCCACGCCGACGAGCCGGTGGGGCCGCGGTTGTTGCGTCACCTCGTGAGTTATCTGTCCGCGCTCGATCCGAGCGATCCGATGTTGACGACCTATCAGTGGTGGATCGTTCCCCACATCAATCCCGATGGCGAGCGCATCAACGATGCATGGGCCGACGACGACGCGGAGTCGTACGACGTCGGTCGTTACCTCGAGCATGTCGTGCGCGAGCTGCCGGGCGACGACATCGAGTTCGGGTTTCCGCGTGACGCCGACGACCAGGGCGCGCGTCCGGAGAATCGGGCGGTCTACGATTGGTGGCGCACGTGCGATCGGCCGTTCGTGCTCCACACGTCGTTGCATGGGATGCGTGGGGCAGCGGGCCCGTGGTTCCTGATCGAAGGCGCGTGGAAGGATCGCTGCGAGGAACTCAAGCGCCAGTGCGTCGCGCGCGTGGCCGAACTCGGGTATGTGCTACACGACGTCGAGCGTCACGGAGAGAAGGGATTCGTGCGGCTCGATCGAGGGTTCACGACGCGACCCGAC
>JAJCZV010000065.1 GCA_029262175.1 Gemmatimonadota bacterium | reverse complement strand
CCTTCGCCGGTGACGTTCACCGTCACGTTTTGAAAGCTGGGTATCTCCTCGCAAAACGAATCGAGGAACCCCTCGCATTCCAACGCGGTGGGTGACGTCGAGCAACCCGCGAATAGGGCGACACCCAACCCGACCACACCGGCGACCGCGAGTTTGAGTGAGAATGAGATCGTGGATTTCATGAGAGACCTCCGAAGTCTTCGTTGATGAGCTGGACAAGGTCCTTTGCTTGGGGAGGCGACGTTCTCGCCGGACGGGGCTCACGACCGGTGGCGTACCGCCCCCGGCCCCCGGTGAGTACGATGGACGCTGGTGCTATGCTTGGAGATCCCGATGGAACCACAAACCGTCACCGCGCTGCTCGAAAAGCTCACTGCCGGACAGGCCGAAGCGCTCGATGAACTCATCCCGCAGGTCTATAGCGAGCTAAACGAGATCGCTCACCGTCACCTCCGGGGAGAGCGGCCCGATCACACGCTGAATACGACCGCGCTGGTGCACGAGGCCTACGTGCGACTCGTAGATGTCCATCGAGTGCAGTGGCAAGGTCGGGCTCACTTCTTCGCGATGGCTTCGCGGGTCATGCGCCGAGTGTTGGTCGATCACGCCAGGTCGCGGGGACGGCAGAAGCGCGGAGGCGCTGCGATCGCCGTCACGCTCGATGAGGCGATCGCGCAGACGCCGGGAGACTCAGACGATCTACTTGCGCTCGACGAAGCCCTGACTCGACTCGAGGCGCTAAACAAACGTCAGAGCCGAGTCGTCGAGTGCCGCGTCTTCGCCGGGTTGGGAGTAGAAGAGACGGCGGCCGCCCTCGGCATATCACCGGCGACGGTCAAGCGAGACTGGACCCTCGCGAGGGCATGGCTCAACGCGGCGACGGCCGAATGAGCGTGTTCGGGACGGACGGATGAGCTTGGGAACTCTAAAACGACGCCTTCATAGGCACGATGGATAACTCAGACTGGCAAACCGTTCAGGACCTCTTCTTTGCCGCGATCGCTGCCGCGCCCGAAGAGCGGGAACGCATGCTCGGCGAAGCGGGTGTCGACGACACGGTCCTCCGTGAAGTACGTCGGTTGGTCGCCGCGCACGAACAGGCGGGCGCGTTGGATCGGGTTCAAGCTCTCGTCTCTCCCGCCGGAGGTGAAGACGACCCGCCCGACGAGATCCCCGAGACGGTGGGGCCGTACCGCGTTCTGAAATCACTCGGTCGTGGCGGTATGGGCGACGTGTTTCTCGCCGAGCGAGACGACGGACAGTTCGAGCACCAGGTCGCCCTCAAACTCCTGCGCGGAGATCGACGCGGCGCGGAAGTGAGGCTGCGCTTTCTTCAGGAAAGACAGATCCTCGCGCAGTTGGTTCATACGCACATCGCTTGGCTCATCGACGGAAACGTCACCGACGATGGGCGCCCGTACTTGGCGATGGAGTACGTCGACGGTCGCTCGATCGTCGAACATTGCGATGCTGAGAAGCTCTCGGTTTCGGATCGTCTCGAGCTGTTCCTACAGGTCTGCGATGCCGTCGCGTATGCGCATGGTCGACTCGTGGTTCATCGCGACCTCAAGCCCAGCAACATCCTCGTCACTCGCGATGGCGTCGTGAAGTTGCTGGACTTCGGGATCGCGAAACTGCTCGAGTCGGATCCGACGTGGGCCGCCGAGGCTACCCGTACCGGACTCCGCGTACTCACGCCGCAGTACGCATCTCCCGAGCAGGTGAAGGGAGACGTCATCACGACCGCGAGCGATGTTTACCAGCTCGGACTGCTGCTGTACGAATTGCTCACGGGCCGCCGGGCGTATGAAGTCGGGGGCGGCTCGCTTGCCGAGATCGAGCACGGGGTACTCCATTCCGACCCTATCCGACCCTCGGCTGCGGTCTCGAAGCACGTCGATGCGGCGGCCACGTCTCGAGGATCTACCAGCGCTCGCTTGATTCGACGGCTCGCGGGCGACCTCGACCACGTGGTCCTACGCGCGTTGCGGAAAGAGCCCGAGCTTCGCTACGCGTCCGTTCGCGCGTTCGCGGAGGACATCAAGAGGCACCTCGATGGCCGGCCGGTGCTGGCCAGACGAGGGACGGCTCGGTATCGCGCCTCGAGGTTTGTTCGGCGCAACCGAGCAGGAGTCGCCGCGGCGGGACTCGTAACGGTCGCGTTGGCCGCCGGGATGATTGGCACGCTTTGGCAAGCCTCGAACGCTGCGACACAAGCGCGGATCGCGCAGGCGGAAGCGGAGCGGGCCCAGGTGGAGGCCGAGAAGGCGCAGCAGATCACGGCGTTCCTCACAAGCTTGTTCGACGTCGCGGAAAGCGGGGACGTTCGCACGGACACGCTGAGGCTGCTTCCGGTGCTCGAACGTGGGGCCGAGCGCATTCAGGAGGAACTGGCCGACCAACCCGAGCTTCGCTCCGAAGCGCTGATCGCCATTTCCGACCTGTTCGAAAAGCTGGGGCGACACGAGGATGCGCTCCGTCACGGGACGCTGGCGCTCGCCGACCGACGCCGAGTCGTACCTCCGAATCCGGCGGACATCGCGCAGGCGCTCGACAACCTCGGTGGCGTACAAATGCGCCTCGGCGACGAGTCGGCCGCGACAGGAAGCTGGGAGGAGGCCGTCGCGCTTCGGCGCACCATCTTGGCAGAGGCGAAGCTCGCGTCCGACAGCGCTTCGCTCGAACAGGCGGGATCGAGCTTTCATAACCTCGCCTATGCGCGTTCTCGAATGCAGGACTTGGACGCGGCCGACTCTCTGTATTCCGAAGCGCTCGAGATGTATCGACTCGCCGGCGTGACGGAGGGCATCAAGATGGCTCGTACCCTCGACGCCTTTGCGCTGGTGCGACGTAGTCAGGGAGACGCGGAGCGCGCCCTCGAGCAGACCCTTCAGGCGCTCGAACTGCGACGCAAACTCCTTCCGGATCCGCACACCGAGCTCGCGGTCAGCTTGAACAACGTGGCGTCGATCTTGATGGAGGTCGGGCGCCACGAAGAAGCGGAGGCCATGCTCCACGAGTCACTCGACATGAGGCGCGAGCTTCTCGGCGATGAGCACCCACAAGTGGCGTCCGCGATCCACAACCTCGGCGCCGTGATGGCCAAGTTCGACCGCGACGATGAGGCGATCGCGCTCTATGCCGAAGCGCTCGCGATGCGTCGACGACTTCTGCCGAGCGACCACCCCGACATCGCCATTTCCCTGTCGTCCGCGGGTCTCGTCGAGCACGAGCGCGGGCGTTTTGCAGAAGCCCTCGCCGCGCTGGAGGAGGCGCTGCCGATGTGGGAAGGGACCTACGGCCCCGAGCACGGTCTCGTGTTCAAGACGCAGGCCCTCATTGGAGACTGTTTGGCTCATCTCGGCCGCGTCGACGAGGCGGAACGCGAGCTCGAGGCGGCGATCGACGGCCTGACTCGAGTCGTCGGCGAGGAGCACAGCGAGACCCGACGTGCGGCGGGGTTTCTCCAAGACCTCCGGGCGTCGAGCGGGTGAACCCCTTTTCCAACTCTCATGAAGGGGGATGCCGGCCATCTCAATATTCCGTCGTGCGTTGCAGCTCCCCGTCGCAGCAAGAAACGCCCGAACCGCCTCGGCAAGTTGACTTCTGAGGCCTAGTCGAGACCAACACCGCCTCATTGCCCGGCGCCTTAGTTCGTCCATAGACTCATGCCTGTTGATCTGAACACCAAGTGGCGGGGCTGAGGCGTGGAGCGATCACTCGAGCTTTAGGCGGATCGGCGGTGTTGAAGCCTCGCATTAGGGAAAACGCGTTCGTCTGTCCGAGTTGCAACTCGCCGACGCCGCTGTCGACTGGGGAGGGCGCCGACGCCACTTCGTCGCTCGTCTGCGCCGATTGCGACGGCAGCTATTCTCTTGGCAAATCGATCCGGCCGGAAACACCCGACGAGGGCGAGACCGGATACGAGGACTCACCGTTCAAGGACCGGCTAGTGTTTGTTCCCTGGCCGTGGGTCATCGGCCAGGGGATCGCCAATGTCCTCCGCTACGTGAATGTCCACCTCGTCTCGGTGGCGTCAGTCGTAGTGGGTGTCATTGCCCTCCTCTTCGGCGCTTGGTGGGAGTCGGGCCTGCGACCAACCTCAGGTGTGGGCTGGGTTGAGGTTGGCGTAGCTCTTCTCGCTATCGTAGTCCTCGTCTTTCTTATCGCTCACCGCTCGTTCGACAAGATTCCCCCGTCCGATTATGCCAGATCCGTACTCGAGGGGCGCCGTGTTGATGGCCAGTTCCGGTGGGTCGCGTGGCGAATGCACCAGCTGTGCACATCTTTCCTGTCTACACGTTACCTGCGTGGCGTTCCCCTACGACGGCTCGAGAAACTCGGCGTCGAGATCGGGACGATGATTGAGAAGGCACAGGAGCGGAAAGAGCCCGCGTCGAAGATCCTCGAACTTGTCCGAACAAAATTCGGCCGGCGGCTTCAAAGACGTTATTGGCGTCTGCGATCACTGCAAAAGAGCCTCGTGAAGCGAAGGAGACGCATTCAACGAGTTCTTCGCATGAAGGAGATTCTTGCAGCCGAACTTGACATTCATCATCGTCGCTTGTGTGATCATGTTTTTCGGTTCTCGCCTTCGATCTTCGAACGACGGTCGCGAAAGTACATCAGCAACTGGTGGTCCATTTACGACGGGTTGCGTGCGGGATACATCCCCATCAACCGAGTACTCGAACTCCTAGACGAGAACCGGCGGATTGTCCGACGAATCCAACGTCGAAGGAACTATCTCAGGCTGCTCACGCGATCCTCCTACCTGTTCAACTACGTGCAGGCATTTGCGGCGCGTTCTTCCGTTAGATCATCGCTAGTCGCCTACTCACGCGGAATCGCTCAGGTCACCCGCACGCTCCAGAAGTACCGGTTCCTTCGCCGCGTTTTCTGGTTTCTCCCTGCGGGGGATGAAGCGAAGCGTCGCTACAAGACCCACGGCAGAGCTTTCAAAGCGAACCGAGGTCGATTCATCGCACTATATCTCATGCAGCGTGCGCACCCCGGAATCGACGTTCATCGCACTTTGCACAAGCTCTGCAAACAGGCCGAACAATGGTGCGAGGCAAAGATGGCCCTTCAAACAACCGATTCCGAGTCGGTCAAAAAACTTGAGAAGCAAAGGGTGGTGTGGCGCCATCGAGCCGATGAGCTCGGGGTTCTGATGCCACCGTTGCTGGACGCTAGGGGAAGGCCAGCGGAACCGACTCATCGGTTTCTCGAGAGTTCTGTAAACGCCGCAGCGGAGACTGACGTTCAAGACCGCTTACGAGGGTTCATCGGCTTGGGCGAAGGAGTGATCGCGGCCATCGACGATAGTCAGTGGGTGATGAACAATCGGGCCGCACATGTGCTTCGCGGGTCTTGGATCGAGGGCGTGCCGACGCTGATAGTTACCGTTGGTTATTCAAAGGCAGTTCGAGACATCCTAAAGACCGTCGTGTTCGCGATGCTCCAGCCAAGTGATCGGGTTTTCGTCATTCGACCCGAGGGTGCGGAGACTGCCGGTCGGATGATGGAGTTCGAGCTCCGAGAGGATCGTGGGTGGTTTAGGCCGCTGAAATCCCCTCAGGTCGGGGCCGGCGAGGGCAAGCTGCTAAAAGCCCTACACAACACATCCGAACCCCTTCAAGTGATGGTTCTTTTGAGCGGCGAATGTTTCGATTGGCAAGGCCGCGTGGTGCAGACAGCTGAGGCGCGCAAAGAACTCGACAAGGTCTGCAAGTGGGCAACCGACGCTAAGATCTTCCTGGTTGCGGAAGGATACCGCTTCTACCCGGATTTGAGTGAGATTCCGGGATTCTACCGCGACGATCTAGATGACATCGGCCTCTACGATGCTCGGAAGGTGACCGATGTCATCGGCGACTATTTCGTGCCGGACAGGAAGGAGTTGGATCGATACTGGTTGCGCAAGGAGGGCGCTGACCCGCCGCCGCACTGATCGATCCGCCTGTTCGGAAGAGGCCACCCCCTGTGCCAACTCTCCTCCCCGATGCTATATCAGAAACTGATATAGTCACCAGACGAGGGGAGAACCCGATCGATGCCGACCGACCCGCCGGTCAAGCCGCCGTTTAGAATCACCCCGGTCGTGTTCCACGTGCTGCTCGCCCTCGGGGCCGCCGAAACGCACGGGTACCGGATCATGAGAGAGGTTCGGGAGCGGACCCGAGGCCACCTCAAGATCGGGCCGGGGTCGCTCTACTTTACGCTGAATCGTTTGCTCGAAGCGGAGATGATCGAGGAGACGGAGGCGGGACCCGACCAGGAGCAGGACGACGCCCGGCGCCGAACCTACCGACTGACCCAGTACGGGCGGACGATTCTCGAGTCCGAACTCGTCATTCTGTCGGACATCGTCTCGCACGCGCACGAACGTGGCATCCATCCCGACGCGAGCCCGGCATAGTCATGGCCTCCCGCCGGCGAGCCGGATCGCTCCAGGAGCGCCTCTTCCGCTGCCTGCTTTACCTCTACCCACGGGCTTTTCGTGAGGCATACGGCCGCGAGATGGTTCAAGCCTATCGCGACCTGCTCCGTGATCCGGGGAGCCGACCCTCGGGCGCTGCGTTCGCGATGTGGATCTTGCGGGATGCGATCGGGACCGCGATCCGCGCGCACTCTGCGGAGGGCGCGGCGATGGTCGACGACCTGACGACGCCTCTGCCAACCAGACCAAAGAAGGAACGAGAGACCATGCTCGGGATTCTTCGACAACAGATCCGACTCGCGGTGCGAACGCTGACGCGAAACCCGGGATTCGCAACGGTGACGATCCTGACGCTCGGCCTTGGCATCGGCGCCACGACGGCGATCTTCAGTGTGGTGGAGGCTGTGCTTCTCAGTCCGCTGCCCTATGAGGATGCGGATCGACTGGTCTGGGTGCAGAACCGATATCTGCCCGACGGAGATATCGGCGGCATCTCTCACCCCGAGTATTGGGAGTACCGGCAGCCCAACGAAGCGTTCGAAAGGCTCGCCGCGTTCTCGGTCACGGCCGCGAATCTCACCGGACTCGACACGCCAGTCCGGGTTCAGGGGGTGCGAGTCACCCGAACGTATTTCGATCTCTTGCGGACTCCGTTTTCGCTGGGACGTCCGTTTCTCCCCGACGAGGAAGCGCCGGGGGCACGCGCGGTCGCGGTCATCAGCCATCGACTGTGGCAATCGGCACTGGGGAGCGACCCGGCGGTCGTCGGGAAGACCATCGTCATGGACGGCACTGCTCGGACCATCGTCGGCGTGGTCGGAGAGGAGCATTCGGGCCTCCCTCCCTATCTCTTCCCCGGTCGCACGGTGGACTTCTGGACTCCGGTCGTGGTCGACCCGGGCACGTTCGATCTGTCGAGCGTCGAGGTGCACAACCTCCTGTCCGTTGGCCGACTCGCTGATGGGGTCACGCCGGAGAGCGCTGAACTGGCGATGGCGCCGACGGTCGCGCGACTCGAACGGCGGTACCCCGGCATCTCATCGGAGGGGAATCGTCAGGTTGCGGTGACGTCGCTCGCGGACCGCGTCGTGGGCGACATCGGGTCGACGCTCTCGATCCTGTTGGCGGCCGTAGGCCTGGTGCTGATCGTCGCGTGTGTCAACGTCGCCAACGTGATGCTTGCTCGGGGTGAAGCGCGCGTTTCGGAGGCTTCGGTGCACGCGGCGCTGGGCGCCGGCCGTGGCCGCCTCCTTCTCAACAGTCTCACGGAGAGCACGCTCATCGGGATCGCCGGTGGCGCGCTCGGACTCTTACTCGCGGCGGGAGCGCAGCGGACGCTCGTCTACCTGGCCCCTCCCGCGCTGCCCCGACTCGATGAGATCGGGCTCAGTGCTGAGGTGTTCGGATTCTGCGCCGGAGTGTCGCTTCTGGCCGGACTGCTGGCGGGCCTGCTGCCGTCGTTCCGGCTGTGGCGAGAGGATCTCGTCCAAGGGCTCAAGTCGTCGGGCCGGTCCGGAGGACTTGGCTCGCCAAGCACGTTGCTCAAGCGAGGCCTTGTGGTCGGCCAGGTCGCGGCGGCCGTCGTGATCGCCTCGGCAGCCGGGTTGCTGGGGCGCAGCTTACTCGAACTGAGGGCCGTGAATCCCGGGTTCGATACGACAAACCTGCTCATGGTGGACGTCAACGCGCCGCGCGCCCGCTACGGCGACCTGGAATCGGTGCGATCGCTCTATCGCACGTTGCTCGATCAGGTCGAGACCATCCCGGGCGTCAACTCCGCGACCGCGTCGTGGCAGACGCCGCTTCAAGCCGGCATGAGCGATTGGCCGGTTCAGACCAACACCGAAGACGCCGAGTGGTTGTCGGCGGACCCGAACATGGTGAGCAATTCGTACTTCGAGACGCTCGGCATCAGGCTCGTCGAGGGGCGCCGATTCGACGACTCCGATCTGGCCCGACCCGAGGGTGCCGTGATCGTGAGCGAGACTGCCGCTCGCCGCCTGTTCCCCGATGTCGGCGCGGTGGGGCGCCTAGTGAACATCAACTTCGATCAGACGGTCTGGCGCGAAATCGTCGGGGTCGTCGAAGACGTTCATGTCCGCGGTCTTGGGAGCGAGCCCAATCCGCAAACCTACGTCCCGTTCTCCGACGTACCTTTTGGCCCGAACCCGTCGCTCACGCTGACCGTCAACACCGGTCTCCCGGCCGCGACCTTCCGCGCATCTTTGGTCGAAATCATGCGCGGACTGGACCCGGACGTTCCCGTCGGGGCGGTCCGCGCCATGGACGAGCAAGTCGCTCTCTCGATGGGGCGTGAACGATTCCTGGCCACTTTGCTCGGAGCGTTCGCGGGTGCGGCGTTGTTACTCGGCGCGATTGGCGTATACGGATTGCTCGCGTACGACGTGTCTCGGAAGCGCCGTGAAATCGGACTCCGAATCGCGCTCGGTGCCCAGCCACGCAACGTCCTCGGGAGGGTTGTCGGCGGAGCCTTGGTCCTCGGAGGGATCGGCGTGACGATCGGGCTCGCGGCCTCGTTCGCCACCGCCCGACTCCTGGACGGCTTCCTGTACGGCGTGTCGAGCACAGACGTCGGAACGCTCGGCCTCGTCGCTGCGGTCGTGTTGTCCACGGCGCTTGCCGCCGGCTTCTTTCCGGCGCGCCGAGCCGCTTCCGTAGATCCACTCACGACGCTGCGGGAGGAGTGAGTTGGCAGGTCGTTCGCCTGTCCTTACCGCACAATCGCCTTCAAGATGTGCGTGTAGAGAAACTCCTGCGGGTTGGCCCAGTCCGATCCGTTGCGTGCGTCTCCGGTTACGCCCACCACGAGGTCGTGCTCAGGCACGACAAAAACGTACTGGCCGCGTGCGCCAAACGCGGCGTAGATGTCTTGCCCGCCGGCACCCTGCGGATCGGGTTCCATGATCCACCAAAAATAGCCGTATCCCTTCACGCGAGGCCCGAAGTTCGAAAACGTGTGGTGTCGACGAACCGACGCCTCCACCCACTCGGCCCCCACCACCTGCTCACCTTCCCACACCCCTTCCTGCAAGTACAACTGACCCAACTTCAACATGTCGCGGGCGCGCAGGCTCAACCCTCCGCCCGTATGAACCTGTCCTTCCGAATTCCGAAACCACGTCGATTCGGTGATGCCGAGCGCGCTGAACAGCGTAGCATCCGCGAAACCGTCCGCGTGTAAGCCCGTTCGTTGTTTTAGCATGCTCGAGACAGCGACGGCGCCGCCGGAGTCGTACTGCCAAAATCCGCCCGGGTCGTTCACCATCGGGCGTTCCAGCCAGAAGCGATCCCAACCGGTTTGCAGAGCATTCAGCTGCCAGTGCGGTGCGCTCGGACCGTTCTCGTGATAGTCGGTGCCGGTCCTCATGGTCAGAACGTCCTCGAGACGCTGCGCGGCCTTCCTCGGATCCAGCGACAACTCGTCTCGCCATTGAGGGAAGAAGTCGAGGACGGGCTCGTCGACATCAGCGATGTCGCCCTGAGAGATGGCGATTCCGACGAGTGCGGAGGCGAAGCTCTTTGTGACGGACTGCATCGTGTGGACGTGGTCGCGGCCCGAGCCGTTGTAGTACCGCTCGATCACCATTCGACCGTTTCGCATGACCAACAGGCTGTGGATATCGGGGAATTCACCCGAGACGATCTCGGCGGACAGGGCGGCGAGGCGATCGACGTTCACGCCTTCGATAATCAGCGGTTCGTTCGCCGGCGGCGGCGCCGTGCCTGCCGGGGATGAGCACCCGAGGATTGCGGTCAGAAAGCCGACCCTCACGGGAGCAGCGTTCATGCCCTTCACCACCGGTTCGCTGTCATGTCTAATGCTCCTTCTACGATTCCCCGCACGGGGTGGACCGACCGCCCTCGCTACATAGAGAACGTACGGATCCACCTTTTGACAACCAGTGTATCAGATCACCCTTGCGTAGAATGAACCATTCATTCTAGTTTCGGGCATGGCCCAGATTCTCAAGCAAGACAAGTTCTCCGCGATTCTGACGGGTGCGGGACGCGTATTCGCTCTGGTCGGCTACCGACGCGCGATGATGTCCGACATCGCCGAAGAAGCCGGTGTCGCTCTCGGCACGCTCTACCGCTATGCGGACAGCAAAGAGGAACTCTTCGAGCTCGCGCTTCGAAAAGGACTGGGAGAGGAACCCACCGTCCTTTGGGCGCGCCGGCAGGGAGGACTCGGGTTCGAGGCCTCTCTCTTCGACTTCGTTCGCAATCGGCTCGTCGATGGCGATCGCTTCCCCGCGCTCGCGGACGCATTGGAGCGCGGGCCGAGAACCGATCCCGCGCGAGAAATCGAATCGATCGTCGGCGAACTCTACGATGAGATCGCGCGGCAGCACGTTCTGATACGAATGATCGATCGCTCTGCCAACGGCTGGCCCGAGCTCGCTCGGTTGTATTCAGACCACGTTCGACAGCCCGTCCTGGACGCGCTCGAGGCCTACCTCAACGACCGGTGCGAGAGCGGAGCTCTTCGGGCGCCACCCAACATGGCCACCGCCGCGCGATTCATCGTCGAGATCTGCGCAACCTTTGCCATGCACCGCCACTTCACCCCAGGCGGGAACTACGCTTCGGATCGCGAAGCGCGCGACACCGCCCTTCACTTTGTACTGACCGGTTTCGTCGTCTAGACGGTCTTCACCAAACGCTTGTTCCGGAGTCGTTGCCATGCGTTCCAGATCACGATTACTGATTGCTCTCTCCGCGTTGTTCGGCGCCATCGTTGGTCCGCCCACATCCGGCGACGGACAAGAGGCGACCGTGCGATCCATGGTGTTCGAGAACGCTTCGGTCATCGACATGACACAAGAGAAAACACCCGAACTCGCGTCGGTCTGGGTAAGAGACGGGCAGATCGAAGCCATCGGGTCGCTCGATGGGCTCCGTATCCCCGCCGAGACGCCGCGCATCGATGCCTCTGGGAAGTACTTGATGCCCGGGCTCTCGGATTCGCACGTTCATCTCTTCGATCCGAATGACCTCCCCATCTACCTGGCGCACGGCATCACCAGCGTGCTCAATATGTCGGGCGCGGCCCTGCAGCTCGACTTGCGCAATCAGGTCGAAACCGGAGAACTCGCTGGCCCGACCATCTATACCACCGGCCCGCAACTCAAGATCGGGGCGCAGCCTCTGGTCGACTTCGAGCGTCTCGTAGACACGCCGGAAGCGGCCGAGCGACTGGTCGCGTTTCAGGCCCAGGCCGGCTACGACTTCATCAAAGTCTGGGGGGCGGTCAGCCCTGAGATCTACCGCGCGATCATGACGGCGGCCGATCGGCATGACATCCGGGTCACCGGTCACATCCCGCGAGACGTCGGCCTGGAAGCCGTGCTGGAGTCGGGTCAGTCTTCGATCGCGCACGTCGAGGAGTTCTTCAACAAGGTCTTCGATCGACAAACCGACGAGACCGCCATCCCCGCGGCCGCCGAAACCACGCAGCGGGCCGGCATCCCGGTGATCACCACGTTGGTCACCTACGAAGCCATCGCCGGTAGCATCGCCGAGGACCCTTCCCCGCTCTTACAGCGTGAAGCTCGACAGCTTCTGGACCCGGTTCGACAGCTGTTATGGGAGCCGGGGTACAATCGCTTTCGTACGGAAGGCCGGTTGGGGCGCGATGCCCTGTACCGACAGAGACTCGAGTTCAAACAGCGGATCGCGCGTGGACTCCACGAGGCGGGGGTGCCCTTGGTCGCCGGATCCGATGCGGGAGAACTGCCTGGGCTCGTACCGGGGGCCGACCTACATCGAGAACTCGCGCTTCTCGAACAGGCGGGCCTATCCAGGTTCGAGGTGCTCCAGACGGCGACGACCAACGCTGGGATATTTCTCTCGATGGAGACGAGTTTCGGTACGATCGAAGTCGGTGGTCGCGCCGACCTTCTGCTACTCGACGCCAACCCTTTGGATGACCTAGACCACCTTCGACGGGTCGCTGGCGTGGTCGCCAGCGGCCGTTGGCACACGATGGATGACATCGAGCTGATGCTCGAAGCGGTACGCGAGATCAATCTTCGAACGGGAAGGTTCGCCGACGTTCTTCTGGAGGAAGGGATAGACGCCGCCGAGACCTACGTCGACCGACTCGACGGTGATGGGCCGCCGTTCGGAGAGACCCCCGCACTTTTTCTCGCCTTCATGCTCGCCGAGCAGAGGGATATGGAAGGTGCTTTGCGCGTAATCCAGTTGGTGGGGCAAGCAGCCCCTGAGTCCTACCTCCCTCCGTATATGATCGGAGTCGCGCTACTCGGGGCCGGACAGATCGACTCGGGACGAGCCGCGCTTAAACAAGCCCTTCGCCTCGAGCCGAGTCACGACGGGGCCAAGGCGCTCCTCGAGGAGATCGGCGGCGGATAGCGTCTGAATCACTCGAGGTGTGTCGAACGTCGTCGTTGATGAACGACGGATCAATCGTATGCGAAAGACCAGACATGGTCGCGTACCTGTCGTACGATGTCGTCATCCCCACCTGCCCTCGCGAGCCCACTCGAGTGCGCGACGCCAGCGACCGCTTCGGCGATCGCGATCGACACCGCTCGGATCTCACCGAGAGGAGGGTAGATCGACCCCATTTCCAATGACGCCGTTGAGACCGAGTCCGCCAACGTGCGCGCAGCAACGAGAAACATCTCCTCGGTGATGCGCGTGGCTCGTGTCGCGACCGCGCCCAATCCGATGCCGGGGAAGACGTAGACGTTGTTGCCCTGACCCGGCACGTGGCGGCGTCCCTCGTACTCGACGGAGTCAAACGGACTCCCGCTCGCGAACACGGCCCGCCCCTGGCTCCAGCCGTATGCCTGCTCGGCGGTACACTCCGCCTTGGAGGTGGGGTTGGAGAGCGCAAAGATGATCGGCCTCGGGTTGATCTCGGCCATGAGCCCGATGATGTCGCGCGTGAACGAACCGCCGTGACCGGTAGCGCCCAGCAGGGCGGTGGGTCGGATCTTCGCCACGGCTTCGGCGAAGTTCAGCGGTTCGTGATCGTGCGCATAGCGAAGTTTGTGTTCCGCCAAGCGATCCCGGCCCGATACGACCAGTCCCTGACTGTCCACGAACCAGCATCGACGTCGAGCCGCCGCTTCGTCGAGCCCTTCCGCCACCAGAGCCGAAACCAACAAGTCCGCAATTCCCGTCGCGGCAGACCCCGCGCCCAAAAACATCACGGTCATGTCCGTCAGCGGGACGTCCGTGATGCGAATGGCTGCGTACAACCCGCCCAACGCGACTGCTGCGGTGCCCTGGATGTCATCGTTGAAGGTCAGGACGCGATCGCGATACCGGTGTAACAATCGATACGCGTTTTGAGTCTCGAAGTCCTCGAACTGGATGAGGGCGTCGGGGAACGCCTCTTGAACTCCTTCGACGAACTCATCCAGAAGTTCGTCGTACGCGGCGCCGGTAACGCGGGCCTGGCGAAGCCCCAGATAGAGCGGGTCCTCTCGGAGCGCCTCGTTGTTCGTGCCCACATCGATCATGACGGGCAGGCAGCGAGACGGACTTATCCCCCCGACCGCCGTGTAGAGCGTGAGCTTGCCGATGGGTATGCCCATCCCGTTGGCACCGAGATCCCCCAGCCCGAGGATGCGCTCTCCATCGGTGACGACGATGACTTCGACATCGGTCGTGTGCCAATTCCCAAGGATCTGCGCGACGCGTCCGCGATCTTCTGCGGTCACGTACAGACCTCGAGCGCGCCGAAACAGGCTGCTGAACTCCTGAGACGCCTCCCCCACGGTGGGGGTGTACACGATCGGCATCATCTCTTCGATGTGGTCGGTGATGACGCGAAAGAAGAGACGTTCGTTTCGATCTTGGAGGGCGGAGAGATAGGCGTAGCGCCCGAGATCCGTGGTCTCTCTCCGGTAGTTCCCCATGATGCGCGCTACTTGCTCATCCTGCGTGGAGACATGCGGCGGCAAGAGGCCCCGAAGACCCAGCGCATCCCGCTCTTCCTCTGTGAATGCCGTGCTCTTGTTGGAATCGGGTTCGTGCAGAAGGTGCGACCCGCCGATTTCAGTCATTCGTTGTAACGCCTCGTTGTGAGGGCCAGGCAAGCTAAGCGTGCTGGGCGCACTTCTAGCGAGTGTCGGAACCGCCGGTCACGTCGTCTTTGTTATATAGACGGAAGGTACTCAAACCGAGGATCTGGATCTCGGACTTTGAGGACCGGTGCTCAAACAGAGGCGCGCAGCGCCCAAGGGATGGAGGGTTTGGAGATGTCGATTCGATCAATAGAAAGCCAAGTCGGCCCCTGTTCCTCGCCATCTGCGATTCGAGGACGGATCGACGAACTACTCGAACTTCGGTTTGCCTCGGCGCGCATACCGCACCTGGTCACCGAAATAGATGGACAACTGCGGCTGGCTCTGAGCTGGCTAACGGCGGTGGAGGCGGGAGTGAAGTGCGCCTAATACAAGTGCGCCTAATAGCTGGACAGGCGGAGGGGAAAGAACGAGAGCCCGTCCAAGAGACGGGCTCTCGGCCCGCCGAATCCCGGGCGCAGGGCATCGCGAGCAATCAATCGGGGCGCCCGGATTTGAACCGGGGACCTCTGCGTCCCGAACGCAGCGCTCTACCGGACTGAGCCACGCCCCGAGGGGACCTACAACATCGCGCTCGTGGCGCGGGACCGACGCTATAAACCATAGAGTCGAAAACAAGCGGGTGACCGGATTCGAACCGGCGACCTCAACCTTGGCAAGGTTGCGCTCTACCAGCTGAGCTACACCCGCGTACCGACCTTCAAGCCACCGGTCGGATTTGAACCGACGACCGCCGCATTACGAATGCGGTGCTCTACCCCTGAGCTACGGTGGCGAGCCGCCACCCACTCCCCTACGGAAGCCGGACGACGGGGGATGGAGCCAGAGGGATTTGAACCCTCGACCTCTTGAGTGCGATTCAAGCGCTCTCCCAGGCTGAGCTATGGCCCCTCGCCTGACTCTTCGTTCTTCGTGCGTGATACGGGGCTGACGGGATTCGAACCCGCGACCTCCGGTGTGACAGACCGGCACTCTAACCAGGCTGAGCTACAGCCCCCGATGAAACATGTCTTGCGGGCCCGACATCGATCTCCGGGCACGCCTGCGGAGTGGGGCCTACTGGACTCGAACCAGTGACCTCTACGATGTCAACGTAGCGCTCTAGCCAACTGAGCTAAGGCCCCGTCTAGACACAACGAGCGGGTGCCCCAGGGGGAACCCGCTCGAAGTGCTGTATGGTAAACGCACCAAGGGGTCCGGTCAACCCGAATCGAGGTGAGTTTTCCAACGGGAAAAGGCCGATTTCTCCGGCTTGCATCCCTTCGTCGGCGGTATACCTTGTTCGCTGCCTGAGGCCCCGCGTGACGCGTGGCTTTATCGGCCAATCCAAACGCGTCGGTTCCTCCTCCGAGAGGCGGATGAAGATAAACTCTCGCACAGCGACAATGGCCGCAGGTCTCGCCGTCATTGCCACAGTGGCCGTTTTGCGTCCCTCCACGCCGGCCGACTCCGAATTCGCGGCCGCCAGCGTGGCCCCCGTCTCGTTCCGGCATGTTCAGGAAGCGGAGTCGGGTCCGCCCGAGGAACACGACCAGGGTGAGACCGCGGCCGAGGCGGCGCAGTACGCTGGAGAACAGGACGCAGCGACGCAGCCGCCCCAATGGCGAGCGATCTCCGATCACGAGAACGCGAAGCGGGGCCCCGAACAGCCGATTCCGTTTAACCACCGGTTCCACACCACGGATCTACAGATCGACTGCATGTACTGCCACACCGGGACCGAACGGTCGGTTTCGGGCGTGGTGCCGCCGGTCGAGGTCTGCATGGGGTGCCACCTCGTGGCCGGAAACGGACTACCGCCGGTGGAGGAGCTGCGCGGATACAGCCAGCGCGGTGAACCCATCCCCTGGCAGTGGGTCAACAAGCTGCCGGAATTCGTGCAGTTCAGTCACCAGCCACACCTCCGTAACGGGCTCGAATGCGCCGAGTGCCACGGCCCGGTCGAACAAATGGACCGGGTCTACCAGTGGGCTCCGCTCACCATGGGGTGGTGTCTCGAATGCCACCGCTCGGCGCCCGTAGACACCGACATCTCCACGGACCACGCGCTTTCCGCGATGAACCCGCCACCCGCGACGCCTTACGAGCGACAGGAGGGCAGCTTCTACCCCTCGGCGATCGACACCCAATACGGCGCTACGCGCGCCCCGACGGATTGCGCCGCATGTCACTACTAAGCGGAGGCTGTGGGTGCGGAGGCGCCTGCGAGGGTGACGCGGCGGAGACCAACGGTGCCCGTCGCTTGCCGGTCGCGGAGCACGGGGGCACCCCGGTCGCTCCTTTAGAGGGCGAGCCAGGCCAATCGCGACGCAATTTCCTGAAGGTGCTCGGGGTGTCCAGCGCCGGCGCGGCGACCATGGCCGCCTGCGGACCTCCCGACTTCGCCGACAAGCTGATCCCCCATCTCGTACAAGAAGAGGGGATCACACCCGGCGTCTCGGATACCTACGCCACGGTGCTCGCCAATGCGGGACCCGAGCCGGTCGCCGTCCATGCAACGGTTCGAGACGGGCGCGTACTCGGTCTCTCGCCGAATGTTCGACTCCCGGGTGCCTCAGCGGGCCTGTCGGCGCTGACCCATTCGACGCTTCAGGACCTCTACGACCCCGACCGGGTTCAGGCTCCGCTGCAGCGCAATCCGGACACGACCCCTGATGCCGCCCCGTTTCAGTACACGGACTGGGACGCGGCTCTCGCGGCCCTGACCGATGGGGTGCGGGCCGGCGGCGCGGTATTGCTCACGGGCAGGGCAACCGGTACCGGCGCAGCCTTCTTGGCCCAGTGGGCTGGCGTCATGGGCGTCGAGCACATCGCGTTTGAGCCGCTCGGACTCGGCGCCGTCGCTGCGGGCAGCGCGGATGTCTACGGCGGCTCGGGTCTCCCGCAGTTCGACCTCAGCCGCGCCGATAAGATCGTGTGCTTTGGCGCGGATTTCCTGGGGACCTGGCTCGCTCCGACCGAGATGTCGGCCGGCTTTGCCGGCGCGAGAGCGGTCGATGAGGGTCGTCACGCGAAATTCTCGTTCGTGGGGCCCCGCTTGTCGCTTACGGGCGCCAATGCCGACGAGTGGCTCGAGGCGCGGGCCGGGACCGAAGGCGCGGTCGCGCTCGCCGTTGCCGGCGTAGTGGCGGCGGCTCGCGGGGCCGCCCTTCCGGCGTGGGCCGCGCGCGTGAGCCCGGAGGCCGTTGCGGACGCGGCCGGGATCTCGGCCGAGCAGATCCGGACGCTGGGAACCGAGTTGGCGGCGGCCTCGAACCCGGTCGCGATCCCACCAGGTCACGAATCTCAAGGCGCCGGGGCGCGTCAGGCCCAAGCGGCCGTAGCGCTCCTCAATCAAGTCTTGGGGGCTGTGGGTCGAACGGTCACCCCCGGGGCGGGAGCGCCCGCCGGAACCACCGCCAGCTTCGCGGACATGCAGAGACTTATTGGTCGGATGAGCGGCGGCCAGGTGCGTACGCTGATCGTCGCGGGGACCAACCCGGCCTATTCCCTGCCGGCATCGGCGGGCTTTGCCGCCGCGATGGGGAATGTGGCGAACACGTTTGCCATCTCCGCGCACCAAGATGAGACGGCGTCGGCCTGCGGTTGGATCCTCCCGTGCAATCACGAGCTGGAATCGTGGGGCGATGCGGAGCTGGCCAACGGGGCTTGGGCGCTCGGACAGCCTTTGATGCACCCGGTGTTCGACACGCGGCAGCGTGAGGACGTGTTACTCGGCGTCGCCGCTGCAGCCGGACAGGGAGCCGCGTTTGGCGGAGCCGACTATGCCAGCATCCTCAAGGCGGCTTGGACCGCACGGTCCGGCGGAGAGAATGGTTGGCTTGCCGCGCTTCGTCGCGGCGGCGTTGACGCCGGCGCTGCCGGCGCCGCGACGACCGCTCCAGCGGCGGGACCCGAAGCGGCTGCCGGAAACCCCAGCTTTTCTGCACCCTCCGTGCCGTCGGGCACTCAGCTCGTGGTCTATCCGACCGCGCAGTTCTACGACGGCCGCGGCGCCAACCGGTCCTGGATGCAGGAGCTGCCGGACGCGATCACGAAGGCGGTCTGGAACTCCTGGGTGGAGATGCACCCGGACATGGCCGAGTCGCTCGGCGTGCGCACGGGAGATCTGGTCCAGGTGCAATCCGA
The DNA here is from genome assembly GCA_029262175.1 of Gemmatimonadota bacterium. Taxonomy (GTDB): domain Bacteria; phylum Gemmatimonadota; class Gemmatimonadetes; order Palauibacterales; family Palauibacteraceae; genus Palauibacter. Next base: position 25,136 of record JAJCZV010000065.1, on the reverse strand, counting down.
CCAGGGGACGATCGAAGCCGCGGCCTACGTATACCGCGGCATCCGCGCCGACACCGTCGCGATTCCTTTGGGTCAGGGACATACGGCCTATGGGCGCAGCGCTCAGGGCTACGGCGTAAATCCGCTCGATTTGTTGCCGGCGGACGCCGATGCCGGATCGGGCGCATTCGCCTACGCCGGAACGGCCGTGACCGTGACCTCGAGCGGACGGCGGGGCGCGCTCGTCATCACGCAGGGGTCGACCGACGACCTGGGCCGAGAGATCGTTCACGCACTGAACGTCGACGAGGCGCTGGACGCCGTCGAAGCCCACGAGATCGATCTCGTACAGATGGTGGAAGCCGCCTGGGATTCCGATGGCAACAGCCCTTACAGATGGGGCATGACCATCGATCTCAACGCCTGCACCGGCTGCGGCGCCTGCGTCACCGCCTGCTACTCAGAAAACAACATTCCGGTCGTGGGCGCACAGCAGGCGGGCCTACGACGCGAGATGTCGTGGATGAGGATCCACCGCTTCGAAGAGCCGATGGAAGACGGCGGGTTCCAGAACGTTCAGCAGCCCATGCTTTGCCAACATTGTGGCGACGCGCCGTGCGAGCCGGTTTGTCCGGTTTACGCGACGTACCACAACCCGGAGGGCCTCAACGTTCAGGTCTACAACCGCTGCGTAGGGACGCGGTACTGCGCCAACAACTGCCCCTACAAGGTCCGTCGATTCAACTGGTTTACGTACGAATTCCCGTACCCGCTCAACCTCCAATTGAATCCCGACATCACGGTCCGCCAGACCGGCGTGATGGAGAAGTGCACGATGTGTGTGCACCGGATCAACAAGGGCAAGATGGACGCCAAGGACGAGGGACGCGCACTGCAGGACGGCGAGGTCACGTCGGCCTGCGCGGCGAGCTGCCCCAGCAACGCGATTACGTTTGGAAACCTCAAAGATCCTGTGAGCGAGGTTTCCCGGAAATCGAAGACCGCCCGCGGCTATCACGTGCTCGGCGAGCTCGGCGTACGACCCGCGATCACGTACCTGGAAGACGTGACGCACAAGCACCCGGAGGTCGAAAGCCACGGCGAAGAGGTGCATGCTGAAGATGGAGCAGGCGAAGCGGCGGAGGCCCACTGATGGCGACCGCTGAGGTGGAAGTGCACGCGCCGAAGACGCTGGCCGAAGCCAACTACGACATCACGCGGCCGATCTCCAAGCCGAACAAGCGCTTCTTCATGATTCTCGGCGTTGCGATGGCGGGCGTCGGGCTCATGTTCGGCGCCTGGTTCTATCAAATCGGCAAGGGAATCGGCGTCGCTGGCATCACGCACCCCGTTTTCTGGGGCGTCTATATCACGACGTTCGTCTTTTGGGTCGGTATCGCCCACTCCGGCACGCTGATCTCGGCGATCCTCTATCTTTTCCGGTCCGGTTGGCGCACGACCATCAACCGCACCGCCGAGGCGATGACCATCTTTGCGGTGATGACAGCGGGCCTCTTCCCGCTCATCCACCTCGGGCGCGTCTGGTACTTCTACTACCTGATGCCGTATCCGTCTCAGCGACAGATCTGGCCGGATTTCCGGTCTCCGCTCGTGATGGACGTGTTCGCCGTCAGTACCTACCTCACGATCTCCGCCCTGTTCTGGTATACCGGGCTCATCCCGGATTTTGCGGTCCTGCGTGACCGGGCCAAGGGGCTTCCGTACAAGATCTATGGGGCCCTGTCGCTCGGTTGGCAGGGAACCGTAAACGAGTGGCGGCACTATCGGCGCATTTACCTCTACATGGCGGGCATCGCCACGCCGCTGGTGCTCTCCGTACACAGCGTCGTGTCCTGGGACTTTGCGCTCTCGATCGTGCCGGGCTGGCACTCGACCATCTTCGCTCCATACTTCGTCGCCGGCGCCATCTTCAGCGGTGTCGCGATGGTGATCACACTCATGATCCCGCTGCGTTGGGCCTTCGGGCTCGAAGCATACATCACGAAGAATCACTTCGAGAACATGGCGAAGTTGATTCTATTGACGTCTACGATCGTCGGCTTCTCTTACGCCACCGAGTTCTTTCTCGCGTACTACTCGGCGGATCCGATCGAGTTGGAGAGCTTCCGCTGGCGGGCGCTCGGCGCCTACGCCCTACCCTTCTGGGTGATGGTCTTCTGCAACGTGGTCGTCCCGCAGGCGCTTTGGCTCCGCAAGATCCGCCGCAGCCTGCCGGCCCTCTTCGCGCTAACGATCTTCGTCAACATCGGAATGTGGTACGAGCGGTTTGTCATCATCGTCACGTCGTTGGCTCACGAGTACGAACCCGGCAGCTGGGGGTTGTATACACCGAGCTGGGTCGAGCTATCGATTCTGGTCGGGAGCTTCTGTTGGTTCTTCTTCTGGTTCCTTTTGTTCTCGAGAAGCCTGCCGACGATTTCGATCGCGGAGGTGAAGGAGCATTTGGCGCACGAGCAGGGCGGGCACCATGAGTAGCGCCATGAGCAGCGGGGTCTTGGGTCAGTACGACACGCTCCACGGCACGGTCGATGCGATCGAAAAACTGCGTGCGGCTGGGCATACGGACCTCGAGGTGTTCTCGCCCATCCCGTCGCCCGAGATCGAAGAAGCGATGGACATCCACTCCTCGCCCGTCGGGCTTTGGGCGCTGATCGGCGGGATCACCGGGTGTTTGACCGGGTTGCTTCTGACCTCGGGGACCTCGCTCGGATACCCGTTGGTCACCCAGGGAAAACCGATCGTTTCCTTCCCGCCCTTCATCATATTCATGTTCGAACTCACCGTACTGCTGACCGGGATCTTCGGTCTGGTCGCGCTCCTGGTTCATACCAAACGCCCCGTGATCAAGCTCGATCCGAGTTATCGGGCTTCGTTCTCGGTCGATCGCTGGGGCGTGTTCGTCGCAGCAGATGACGGCAGTCGGGCGGAAGCCGAGCAACTGGTCCGCGAGACCGGCGCGCTGGACATCGAGGTGCAGTCATGATGACCTCACGCAAGCTCGCCGCGGCGGTGGTCCTGTCCGCGACGCTATTTGGCGCCTGCGACAACGAGCTCAAGCGGATCGAGAAGAGGTTTGGCGTCGTCGCGACGATGTCCTGGCAGGATTCGTATGAAGCGTTTGAGGAGGCTCCCCGAGGAGCCGTACCCGGTACGATGCCGATCGATGGCGTGCGTACGTACGGCCTGTTCGAGGCGGACTCCGTGATGGTGAGCCCGTTGGCGGGCACCGACCGCGAGATCGCGCAGGGCGCCGTGTTGTTCGGACAGTTTTGCGCGCCGTGCCACGGGGTGTCGGGCGCGGGTGACGGCTCGGTCGTGGGGCCCAACCGTATCCCGGAGCTTCCCTTCCTCAACCTCCGCTCGGAGCTGGCCCGAGGCTATTCCGACGGATACCTGTGGGGAATGATCACGAATGGACGAGGCTTGATGCCGTCTTACCGTCGAATCCCTGCCGACGACCGCTGGTATGTCGTCGAATACGTCCGAAAGCTGCAGGCTGACGCCGTTGCCGCCGGCGAGATCCCACCACTTCCCGGAGCTGAACCGGCTGGCGGAGAAGGCCTGTGACGATGGACCGTCACTCCGTAACCACCGATCAAGCCCTGACTACGATCGGCGGTCGGATCCCGGCCCTGTGGCTCGGGGTCTGGGGCGTCGCGATCGTGATCGGCGCCGTTGGCTTCGCGATGACGGTTGGCGGGGACCCGCAGCGCGCTTGGATGAGCGTGTGGTCGAACTTCTTGATGTGGACCGCCGTCGGGATGGCCGGGGTCGTGTTCGGTGCCATCCTCCAGGTGGCAAAAGGACACTGGGGGAAGAGCTACCGTCGACTGGCTGAGGGCGCCGGCTCGTTTCTCCCCGTCTCGTTTGTCCTCTTTCTGCTTTTGTGGTTCGGCGCCGAGCACGTGATTCCGTGGCTCGGCCCGGTCGAAACCGAACACATCAACCGTAGCTGGCTCACGCTCGAGGGCGTGTTCATACGAAACGGCGTTCTGCTCGCGGTTCTCTACGCGTTCGGTTTCGTGTGGATGTTCTACTCGATCCGCGCCGACGCACCCCTGATCGCTGCCGAGCATTCGGGGTGGCGACGCGGCATTGTGTCGATGTTCGCGCGAGGGTGGCGTGGCGACGATGAAGAAGTCGAACGCTGCCGCCACCGAATCATGCGCTTGTCGCCCGCACTGATTATCGCGTGGGCGGTTGTGTTCTCCCTCTTGGCGTTCGACTTCGGGATGTCGTTGACGCCCGGCTTCGTAAGCATGATCTGGGGGCCGTACTATTTCGTGGGCGGCTGGCTGTGCCTGATCGCGATCGTCGCCATCATGGCCAACCGCTACAACGAGCGTTTCGGCGGTCTCAAGCTCTGGGGCAAGTGGGATTTCCACGACCTCGGCAAGTTGATGTTCGCCTTCACCATCTTCTGGACCTATCTGTGGTTCTCCCAGTTCGTGGTGATCTGGTACGGGAACATCCCTCGAGAGGTCTCCTTCTTTACCCCGAGGACGACGGCGCCGTTCGACAAGCTCTACTGGCTCCAGATGCTGTTGATCTTCGGGCTGCCGTTCCCGTTCCTGCTTGGTCGCAAGCCAAAGATGTCCTCGCGTTGGCTCGCGCTGGTCGGCGTGATCCTGCTGCTCGGGTTCACGGTGGAGCGCTACAACATGGTCGCGCCGTCGCTCTGGCACCGTGAGGGCCTTCCCCTCGGTCTACCGGAGCTCATGATTTCGCTCGGATTCTTGGGGTTATTCGCCCTACCCTATGCGGCCTATCTGACGACGTTTCCGAAGGTTCCGCTTCGCGAGGTCATCGCGGTCGGGAGAGCCGGGCAGGGTCCGTAGCCGAGCGCGGTCGTCTCCTCACCCATAGGCGTGTCCTCGCCCCCACCGTATCTTCATCTGTCTACAGAAGTGCAAACGACGGAACAAGACCGATCAGGGAGCCTTTGCCCCTGTTGTTTCTGACTCAAGTGAGGCTGGATGGAAATCGATAGTTTCGATCAGATGATGGAACGGACCGAAGCCACGGTCGAGAAGTACAGCGAAGGAGCCGAGTCGCTCAGAGAAGAGCTCAAGGCGGCCCGTGCCGGGCGTAAGGTCCAGATCATGGCCATGATCGATCGGCTGGAACGCAAGTACGACGGCGCAAAAGTTCGGCTCGGTGAATTCGCCGAGTCTGGCAAGGGTGAAGAAGCGGGACAAGCGCTCGGGGACTTCCACCAGAAGGTGGTCTCGGAGCTGACCGACATGAAGAAGACGATCGAGACGCGGATCCGCTAAGCGCGCGTTCGCTAGCTCAAGCGGAGCGCGGCCTCGACGATCGCTCGCTGACGAAGCGCGTGTTTCCCTGCGAACCCTTCCGCAGGACTGGCCCGTTCGGGGCGTCCGAAGTACAGAGGCACTCGACCGGTCACCTCCTCTAGGCGCCATCGGACGGACGACCACGCGCCCATGTTCGCCGGCTCTTCTTGGACCCAGCAGATCTCGGCAGTATCCGGATAGGGTGCCAATGCGGCGCGGATTTCTTCGTCCGGGAACGGATATAGAAGCTCGAGCCGTAGGATGGCGATGTTACGGTCGACCGATGCGGCTGCGATGAGGTCGTAGTAGATCTTCCCACTGCAGAAGATCACCCGATCCACGCCGGGCGCGCGTCCCACGGTTTCCGAGTCTTGGATCAGAGGGTGAAAGACCCCGCTCGTCAGCTCTCCGAGTTTCGATCGCGCCTTCGGGTGACGCAGCAGGCTCTTCGGTGTCAGAATGATGAGGGGTCTGCGAGTGGGACGGAGGGCCTGCCAGCGCAGTAGATGAAAATACTGGCTAGGCGTCGTGCAATTGGCCACGCGAATGTTCGACTCAGCGGCCAGTTGCAGAAACCGCTCCGGCCGCGCGCTCGAATGCTCGGGTCCTTGGCCTTCGTGACCGTGCGGCAGGAGCAAAACGAGACGCGACTCCTGTCCCCATTTCGATCGTCCGGCCACGATGAATTGGTCGATGATCGGTTGCGGCACGTTGACGAAATCGCCGAACTGCGCCTCCCAAATGACCAACGCGTCCGCGGCCACGGTCGAGAAGCCGTACTCGAACCCGAGTGTCGAGATTTCCGACAACGGAGAATTGGCGATCTCGAACGGGGACTGACTGGGGTCCAGCACTGCGAGCGGCGTGTGGGTCCGACCCGTGGTGGGGTCGTGAAGGACCAGATGACGGTGGCTAAAGGTGCCGCGCTCCGTGTCCTCTCCCGTGAGTCGAATCGGGACGCCCTCTGTGAGCAAGCTGGCGAGGGCCAACGCCTCCGCGTGCGCCCAGTCGATTCTGTCGTCCAGCGCGCCGCGGCGTGTTTCGAGCTGGCGATCGAGCTTGTGAAACAACGAGAAGTCGTCTGGCCAGGTGTGGACGCCGTCATTCAGCGTTCGGAGTCGAGCCTCGTCCACGGCCGTCGTGAACGTCGTTTCGGCAGGCTCGGTCAACCACTTGAGATCCGGAGCCGGCGCGCCCGCTTCCTCGGCGGCCTTGCTCGCCGCGATGGCCTCGCGGGCCGCTCGGAGTTCTGCGTCGACGTCTTCGACCATCGCTTGAGCGGCTTCTTCCGTAACCACTTCATCGCCAACCAGCTTCGCGGCAAACTGCTCGCGCGCGCTCGGGTGCGCGCGGATCCGATCATACATGAGCGGCTGTGTGTAGCCCGGCTCGTCTCCTTCATTGTGACCGTACCGACGGTACCCCACGAGATCGATCACGAGATCTTCGCCGAACTCGAATCGGTAATCCACAGCGAGCTGCGCGGCGGCCAGACAAGCCTCGGGATCGTCCGCGTTGACATGCACGATCGGGATTCGGAACCCGAGCGCGAGATCGCTCGCGTATCGGGTCGATCGACTCGCTCCCGGGACCGTGGTAAATCCGAGTTGATTGTTGGCGATGATATGAATCGTTCCGCCCGTCTCGTACGCCTCGAGGCGGCAGAGGTTGAGCGTCTCGGCGACCACACCTTGTCCCGCGAACGACGCATCCCCGTGGATCAACACGGGCAGGATGACCGACGGGTGGTGCGACTCGTCCAAGAAACGCGCCGCCCTGGCCATCCCGAGCACCACGGGGTTCACGTGCTCCAAGTGGCTGGGGTTGGGCGCCAGTCGCACGTCCAGAGCCACTTCGGCGTCGGGGAGATTGGCGCGACCTCCCACGTGGTATTTGACGTCCCCCGACCCGAGTTCCGGGAGGGCGGTCTGGATACCACGCGACCTTTGCTCTTCGAACTCCGCGATCACCGACTCGTAGGAGAGCCCGATGATGTGGGCCAGCACGTTCAGGCGGCCGCGATGCGCCATCCCTAGAAATACGCTTCGGGTCCCGCGCCGACCCGCACCCTCTAGGATCTCGCGCAGCATCGGGAGCATCATGTCGAGCCCCTCGATCGAGAAGCGCTTCTTACCCAAGTAGCTTCGGTGCAGAAACCGTTCGAGGCCTTCGACTCGAGACAGACGTTCGAGTAGGCGTCGCGCCCGCTCCGGATGAAGCGGCTGGCGATGTCGGCCCGACTCGATGTAGTCGACGAGCCAGTCGCGCTGCGCCGGGTTCTCCATCTGATCGAGCTCGTACCCGATCTGACCACAGTAGATCGCCTCGAGTCGGTCGAGCACATCGGTGACGTTGGCCCCGAGACGCTCCAACTGGACCGCCGAGGCGGGGATTTGCGTGAGCTCTTCTCGCCGGACGCCATAGAATTCCGGGGAAAGCATTGGGTGTCGAGGTGGCGGTGCGCCTAACGGGTCCAGAGTCGCGCCGAGGTGCCCGTACGCGCGATACGCTTCGACCAAGGCGCCGGAGATCGCGGCCAAGCGCAGGTCTTCGGCAACGACGACCTCGGTCACCGACGAGATGCTGGCAGGAGCGAGCCGCCGGGGCGGACCATCGCTGATGCGTCCGGCCGTGCGCCAACCCGCGAGCGATGGTGGAATCAGCCCGCGATCGCGCATCTCTTTTTCGTACAACCGTTCGGCGTATCCGGCGTTATAGCCGTCGGCGCCCTCGGACTCGAGGTCGTCTTGTATGTCGTCCGTCATACGCCTGCGTTATCCCCCGGACCGGCCGTGAGTGTGCGAGCCTTCGTCAGCGTGCCCGTGATCTACGTAGTCGCTCTCGGAGCCGTCCGAGAGACTCTGCACGATCGTCCCGAGCCAGCGTTCCGTGCTGATAAAACCGCCGCCCCATTCTGCCCACTCGGACCCGACGCCCTCCGCCTGGATGGCCTCAGACGACAGACCGCGATCCATCTTTTGTCGCACCATCGCGATGGTCTCGCCTAGCATGCGGTGGTAGAGCTCCAGGTCCTCGATCGTCGAAATGGGGCCGTGTCCGGGAATGACCGCGACATCGTCCGGCGCGTGCTGGAGGACTTCACCAACGCCGCGCTCGAGACCCTCGACACTCCCGCCGCTCGCCACGTCGACAAACGGGAAGGCCCCGGCAAAGAAGTCGTCTCCCATGTGGATCACGTTGGAGCCCATGAAATAAACCACGGCGTCGCCGTCCGTGTGACCATTCGGGAGGTGGAACGCGCGAATCTCTTCGCCATTGAAATGCACGGACAGCGCTTCGTCAAACGTGATCACCGGGAGCGCTTGGGCCGGGGCTGCCGGTGTCGTTTGTCCGTTTCGGGTCTGAGGTGTGACCAGCCGCTCACGAACGTTGGTGTGGGCCACGATGGTCGCCACATCGCCAAACTCCACGTTGCCGCCGGTATGGTCTCCATGAAAATGCGTGTTGAGGAGGAACTTCAACTCGGCGGCGGCGCCGTTCTGTCCGACTTCGGTTAATGCGGCTCGGATCTTGTCCGCCAGCGGAGCGAATTGGTCGTCGACCATGAGAACGCCGTCGGGGCCCGAGGAAACCGCGATGTTTCCGCCGGCGCCGCTGATCAGCGCCCACACGTTGCCCCCCACGTGAGTGACCTCGAACTCGACGGCAGAGAAATCTCGTTGGGCCACCAGCGGCCCCGCGGCACAAAGAGTCAGTAGGGTCGCACCGACGGCGAGACGATGGATCATAAAAAGCGCTCCTCACGACTGCCGTGCAGCCGCTAACAGGTTCAATAGACCGAAGATCGAGAAGATGCGTCGCGATTGTGCGCGATGCCACCGAGTCAGGCGGCCTGCGGTCGCGCCGGGGCGTCCCTAAGGGACCCGACCGCCGATCTGACGTACGGTGCCGCCGAACGGGTTTACGCCCACGGGATGGCGCGCCTCGACCGACAACGAGGCCATGTCGATCACGGCCACTTCGCCCCCGCGCGAACTCATAACGTACAACTTGTTTCCGTCTGGAGAGAACAGGGGGAAACCGGGCCCCGGCCCCGTTTCGACCAGGCCGAGGACCGTGCGCGTGGCCACGTCGATGACGGCGACGTTTTCGGTGTCGTTGCGCGTGGAGGCGGCGAACCGACCGTCGGGGGAGACCGCCATGCGGCCCGCGCCGGTTCCGCCCGTCTCGATGACCGCTACGACTTCATCCTTCGAGCCATCGATCACGGTCACGGATCCGTCATAATCCGAGTGGATCCACACCTCTCCGGACGGTGCGAAATCGACACCCACGGGGCCACCCGCGACGTCGATGATCTTGAGGATCTCGTCCGTTTCGGTGTCGAGCACCACAACGCGATCATCATCGCGATGAGGGTAGTACAACTTGTTGGACCGTCGATCGACCGCTAGGAAATGTCCGCCCTCGAGCAGCAGTTCAATCTTCTTCGTAACGCGTTCTCGAGCTACGTCGTAGACGACGATCCCGGGCACCTCGGCCCATTCCACTCCGATGTAGAGCTTGCTTCCATCTCGGTTCAGAGCCACACCGTGTGGAAGAGCCGAGGTGTTGGTGATCTCGTCTGCACCCAGCGAGCGGGTTTCCGCAACGCGATGGAAGTACGGGGATTCGATTCGGCCGCGTTCCTCGAACGTGTCCGCGTCGAGGATGGCCACATACGGGGGGTCGCGCGGAATCGCCACGAAGATCGTCTTTCCATCGGCCGACACGACCCCTTCGTGGGGTTGATTCTCGGCCGTGAATTGGCTGACGATCTCTCCGGTGGCCGGGTCCAACTCGTACGCCGTGAAATCGGAGTGGCTCAGCGCGATGATCGTGTGGTCTTGGGCCGCAGCCACTTGTGCGAAAAGCGAACACGCGGCTGCAACGAGCAGCGTTCGGGTCATGAGGGCCTCCGATTCGGGGAACCGGCTCTCCCGCCGGCCGGATTCACTACATAGTCCCGGGGTTTGCGCGACGCAACGGACCCTTGACCCGGAAGCGACCCGTCGGGCAGACTCGGAGTCCATGCGTAGCTACGTAATCTTTCTGCTGCTGTTTGCGGTCAAGGTCGCCGGGAAGCTTTTCTTCCGGGTTCGATTCGAGTGGATTCGCGAGCCCGAAGATCCGTGGTCGGATCATCGGATCCTCGCCCTGCTCAACCACACGAGCCTTTTCGAACCGGTGCTTCTGGCCGCCGCGCCCAACCGGCTGATTTGGCAGGTGGCCGCGCACGGCGTCCTCCCCGTCGCCGACAAGACGGTGGCGCGTCCGATCGTCGGCCGTTTCTTCAAACTCGTGGCGCACCACGTCGTACCGGTCACCCGAGAACGCGACGGCACCTGGGCCGACGTGTTGTCCCGGGTGCACGATGAGAAAGCGCTCGTGGTCATTCTGCCGGAGGGCCGAATGATGCGGCGCACGGGACTCGACGCGAAGGGGAATCCGATGACGGTTCGCGGAGGCATCGCGGACATCATCGAAAGCGTCCCCAAAGGTCGTCTCTTTCTGGTCTATAGCGAAGGGCTGCACCACGTACATGCGCCCGGAGACCGCTTCCCGCGGCTGTTCCAACGCGTGCGGATCCGGGCAGAACTGTTGGACATACCATCCTACCGCGAGGGACTCGAGGAGGCTGTAGCCGCGACGTCGTTCAAGGCCGCCGTGGTCGACGATCTGACGCGGCGAAGAGATGCGCACTGCTATCACGACGATTCACCGGAAACGGACAGCCTCCCACCTTCCATCCGGTCCGAGGCGCCACGGGTCGCCACCCAGAAACACGAGGCCGACCTTGCGAGCGTTCCGGATGTCGGCGACGGGGTCTCCATCGAGGACGAGTAAGTCCGCCCGTTTCCCCACTTCGATGGTCCCGAACTCGTGGAGCTGGCCAAGCGCGATCGCGCCGTCGCGCGTGGCCATGCTCAACACTTCCAGCGCCGGTATTCCAGCTTGAACCAAAAGCTCCATTTCGCGGTGGAACCCGCTCCCCACTGGCGTAGAGGTTGGCGCATCGGATCCGACGAGCATCCGGATTCCTTCGGCCCGCATCGCCAGGACCAAGGCCTCCGCGGCCGGCCACGAGGCGCGTAGGGCCTCGAGATCCTCCGCGGAAGGCCGGGTCGCGCAGCGCTCGTTCCCGGTGACGCACCCCAGCGGCGCCTCTACGGCCGCAAGCAGCGGGACCAGAGGCGCGTCGCCGGCGAGAATCGCGCTAACGGCTCGATCCACCTCGGTTCCACGGGGAGCCAGCCGCTCGAGCCAGGGCGCGCGTGTCGGGCCCGGCGCCAGCGCCGAGTAGCCGGCTCGTTCCGCCTCTGGAAGGAGTTCGGGGTCCCCCGAGATCAATCGGCTGACCACGGCGGCTCCGGCGCGCAGGGCAAGCAGCCACCCGGTGTCGCCGCGATCCGCCCAAACCGGAGCGCCCCCGCGGCGCGCGCTGCGAATGACCGCAACGAGCCACTCGGCGGGAAGACTCGCGGCAAGCGTGATAAACGGCGCGCCGTCCGACAGTTGTCGCTCGACCTCCGCCACGGCCGCTTCCTCCGAGCCCAACTCGACGCCGAGCGCGGGAGCGCCGGCGAAGATCTTGGGCGCCGGATCGGCGTAGGGAACGCTCCGCCCACGCTCTTCGTACACCGCCACTGGAAGCGCGGATTCACGCACCGCGGTGACGCCGCCGGCTAGCATCGCTCTCACATCTTCGAGCGTGCGAGGTGAAGCGTGGGCGTCGACGAAGCCGGGGACGATGAACGAGCCGCCCAAATCGACCACGGTGGTGCCCTGCGGGACGACGATCTGCCCCCGCGAGCCGACCGCCTGCACCTTCCCGCCCCAAATCAGCACGGCCGATTCCGGGCGTGGCGGACCGCCGCGACCGTCGATGACCGTCACATTCGTCAGCAGATGAGAGGTGCCGATAAAGAACGCAGGGTCCTGGGCGACCACCGGAGCGGCCATCGTGGCGCACCCGCTTGCACCCACGCACGCGAGAACGAACGCCCGACTAATCACCGGCCACGACCGGGGGGTCCATCCGCCGTACAAAGACGTCACGTTTCGGATACGGAATCTCCACGCCCGCTTCGAAGAACGCGCGCATCGCGGCCTCCTTGATTTGATCCCCGATCGCACGTCGGGCCCGAGCATCTTCTATCCAAACACGGAGTTGAAGTTTCACCTCGGAAGGACCGAAGTCGCGAACGATCACGATGGGCGCGGGGTCCAACTTTACGCCCTGGGTCTTGGCGGCCACGTCGATGAGGATCTTTTTCGCCAACTCGATATCGGTATCGTAGGCGACGTCGAACGGCAACCGAACTCGAATGTGTGGACCGGACATCGTGTAGTTGATGATGTCTCGGCGCATGATCTCGTTGTTGGGAACCACTACGATGAGATTGTCCGGGTTCCGGATTTTCGTCGCGCGCAAGCCGATCTCGATCACGTCGCCCCAGGTTCCGGTCTCGTTCGGGGCCAACCACAACTCGATGCGATCGCCGACCTGAAAGGGTCGATCGATAATCAAGAGGACGCCGGCGATCAGATTCGAAAGCGTGTCCTTCGCGGCGAGCGACAGCGCCAACCCCATGACGCCCGCGCCCGCGAGGAGCGGGGCGATGTTGAGACCGATGCGGTCGAGCGCGAGGACCACTCCGGTGGCCACGACCAGAAAGCGGACGACGGTATTCAGAAGCGGCAACGCCGTGTCGTCCAACGTGGTCTCGGTGCGCTGGACGACCTGCGTTTCGAGAACCGCCATTACGTCCCCAACGAAGCGGCTGAGGGGGATGAACAGAAGTGCGATCCAAATCGCCAGGACCCATTCGGCGATCGTGGGCAGCCCCCACACGGCGAACAATCGCCACGTGGCCCATGCGAGCGTCGATATGACGAAGGCTTTGCGAAAGAAGCGGATCACATGGTCGTCGAGCTTCGTATCCGTTTTCGTAACCCAACGGGTCTCGACTCTGGTCAGGATCGGTCTTCCGATGCAATACGCCACGGCCGCGAGCACGAGCGCGACGAGACTGGGAGCCCAACGCGGACCCGCATACTCGACGAACTGGCCCCACCATACCCCGATATCCATGGCACTGAGATCGATTCCCAGGATTTCCATCTTGCCTCGCTCCGTCGTGTTCGATTCTTTCGATAGTACCCCTGTCCCGGCCGGTCGGGTAACTTGGGAGGGGGTGCGGGGTACCGCGCCTGGTTCCCTCTGCAATCGTCAAAAAGGAGTCTGAGATGTCTCGCTTCGTCGGAAGATCACTTGTCGTCTTATGCGCGGGTGCATTCATCGGGGCATGCGCGCCGGAGACGACGTCCGAACGCGGCGCGTCGACCGAGCAGAACTCGGCGGCGGCTCAACCGGTTCTGGCCTCATTGGGCAGCGGGGCGCCCACGGTGAAGGTGTACCGGACTCCGACGTGTGGTTGCTGCATGTCCTGGGTCGAACACATGCGCGAAGCCGGCTTTACCGTCGAGGTCGAGGATACCAACGCGATCGGCGAAGTCAAAATGGCGGCCGGGCTACCACCACAGCTTCAGTCGTGCCATACGAGTTTCATCGGGGACTACGTGTTCGAAGGACATGTTCCGGCGGCAACGATCGCCAAATTCCTCGCCGAAGAGCCCGCGGCGAAGGGCCTTGCGGTGCCTGGCATGCCGGTCGGATCGCCGGGGATGGAAATGGGAGGCCGCGTAGATCCCTACGACGTCATCGCATTCGACGCCGAGGGGCGTACCGCAGTCTACGAGAGCCGCCGCTAGTCCCTCGGGGGCACACACACCCGGACACACACGCGGACACATACCCGGACGAAGGGCTAGTAGCGCGAGGTGGTGTCCGGCGGGGCTTCGATGGTCCCCGTGTCGCGTGCCATGGTGTCCGGGATCGGAACCACGGCACCGGTCGGCGGGGCGTCCGCGGGCGCCGCTCCGCTCGACGTGGCCGGCGCCATCTCCACCGGCGCTGCGACGGCGCCGCTGCGGCTCATCTTCTTGACCCCTTTGAAATCGGGATTTTCCACGAAAGGTTCATAGTCTTCGACGCCGATCGTGACGATGTCGCCGGGATCCACGAGAAGCGCGATCTCATCCATGCGCTGCGTGAAGCTCGCGATGAGCGCGCCCGGCTCCGTTTCGATCGTGAGGAGGAGGCGTTCGCCGGATCGCTCTTCGCCGAGAACGGGGCCGCTCAAGATCTCCAAATCCCCGCCGCCCAGCAGGCCATCCGGCAGATAGGGCGTCAAAAAGATCGGCGCTGCGATGGTACCGGCCACGCCGGTGGCCAGCCCGATGAGGAGCCAGAGCCATCGACGCCCCCCTCGGCCCTTCTTCAGATCCTTCTCGAGGTCCTCCATCGAGAAGAGCTCTTCATCACTCGTTCCACCGTCTTTCATTTTTCCCCTCACGCCGGTCACGGGTTCGCTCGCCGCAGAAATGCCGGTGCGGGCGAGCGGGGGCGAAGCTGGACAGACCCCAGTCGCATCGCAAGGATCCGAGATGGCAGCCCGACGGGGGTCGACCGCCCCCAACCGATTTCCCACCACGGAGTCGACATGGCCCGATGGATACGGAGTGGCGTTCTGGTAGTTTCGTCGTTGATGGCATTGTTGGTCATCCCCAGCCCAGGGATGGCTCAGGAACAAGAGGAAACCGAGGTCCTGGAGACCCTCACCGCGATGTGGGCGGCGATCGAAGCCGGCGATGTCGAGGCGTACGCCGCGTACGTGCACCCGGACTTTAGCCAGTTCGGCGAGAACGACGTGTATTTGGCGCAGGGCCGCGACATCGAAGTCCGCGGATACCGGGACTATCTGGCCCGCGCGCGAAACGTCCACACGGAGATGCACCAACCGGAAGTGACCATCCGGGGGGACGTCGCCTGGGTGGCCTACTACTGGACGGACTCAGGCCAGATCGGGGCCGATCGATTCTCCAGCCGCGGGAAATCCACTCGGATTTTCGTGAAAGAGGCGGGTCGATGGCTCTGTATTCACGGGCACTACACGGCGGTGCCCTAGGCGGAACCGCTCTACACAGAAAAGGGACGCAACCGTTGAGTTACGCCCCTAACCAAGATCGATTCGCTCGAAGGTGGAGGAGAGCGGCCGGCGACTCCGAGGAGTCGCCGGCGCCAAGATCAAGGTCTGTCCCGGTTTAGGAGCCGCTCGTCGTCGTGTTGAGCGTCGTCGAGGCGTTGCTGTATGCCCCGTTGATGCCCGTGGCGAGGACCGTCATTCCAGCCGTGATCGCAAGAGCGATCAAGACGACGAGAAGTACGTATTCCGTGGCATCCTGACCGGACTCGTTGTCCCAAAGCTCTCTAAAAAAGTTCCGCATGTTCGACCCTCCTAATTCGGCCCCAGCCATCGCGTCAGGACCATCGTTGTTTTCACATGGTGTGACGTAGGGGTGCATATGAACGTTGCGTACCCAAAATGCCAACGAGGGGTGTTCTTCATTATAAGTGCAATGTTCACAAAGCGTTACGATGCCGGCCAGTCTCCCATCGAGATCGGGCTAGCTGTGTGATGATCGTTGCATTGTAGGATTCGCACAACGGCGGATTGTAGTTTGCCGCATCAACGTCCCGGTTCATGCCCACTTCGACCCCGACCTTCGGTCTGGATCCGGGCCGGGCGTCGTGATCTTAGCGATCTACGCAGCCAGCGCTCGACGTCTTCCACCACGCTCGAACCCCGTCTACGACCGTCTCTCCAGCGATAGCTGTCCCGCCCACAGCCGGAATCCGGGGCCGTACCGGTCAGGAACAGTTCGGGTTCACCGTAGCACCCCCAGCCTGCCCTGAGGCCGGTCTCGGGCTCGACCTGGACCCACTCGATCCCGTCCGGGAATCGGAAGTCACCGGCGCCCTCTGGCCCCAGCGCCGTCTTCAGGAAATTGGTGAAGATCGGCAGCGCGGCTCCAGAGCCCGAAAACCCGATGGGGGTGCCGTCGTCGAACCCGACCCAGACCCCGACCGCGAGTTCCGGCGTATACCCGACGAACCAAGCGTCTCTCGAGCCGTTGGTCGTGCCAGATTTTGCCGCCACCGGCCCCTTATAACCCAAATCACGGACGGCGCGACCCGTGCCTCGCTCGACTACGCCGCGGAGGGCCGAGGTCAAGAGATACGCCTCTGCAGGCGTCGCCGGTCGCGAAACGTCGGGGTTCGCCTCCAGGAGCGTCGTTCCGAGTGGATCGAGGACGCTCTGGACGGCGTGAGGCGAAATCCGACCACCTTCCGCCGCCAAGACGCCGTACGCCGAGGTCAGCTCCAGCAGCGAGACCTCCGACGCACCCAGCGCCAGACTCGGCACGGGGACGAGGGAGCTTTCGATGCCGAGATCGTGGGCCATCTCCACGATCCGATCCGGCCCGATCGCGATCCCGAGCCGGGCAAACGGAACGTTCCGCGACGCCTCCAGCGCTTCGCGCAGTCGAATAGGGCCAAGAAACTGGTGGTCGGCATTGGCGGGCTCCCACAGGCCGGCAGGGGTGTCGAGCGAGAGCGGTTCGTCCCGGATGACCGAAGCGAGCGTGAACGGGTCGTCAGCCTCGGCTTTTAGCGCGGCCAGGGCGACGATTGGCTTGAACGCGCTCCCTGGCTGGCGACGGGCGTCCGCGGCCCGATTGAACTGCGAGGCCGCATAGGATCGGCCGCCCACCATAGCCCGGATCTCACCGGTCCAGGGATCGATGGCGACCAACGCGGCTTGCAGCGATCGCGGACCCTCCGTCAGCGCCGGTCGGCGCCGCTCGAGCGCGGTCAGCCCTTCCTTGAGCGCGGCCGACGCCGCCCGTTGCAGATCTGGATCGAGGGAGCTCACGACGGTGAGCCCGGCACCATCCAGGTTGGTCAACCCGGCCTCGCGGCCAAGTTCATCGCGCAGAAAATCGAGATACCAGCGCGCATCGACCGTGCGCGTCCTTCGTTCCGCGATCTGTACGTCGTCCTCGAGTTCGGCCGCCAACCGCTCCTCATCGATGACGCGTTGCGTCTGCATTTGGCGCAGCACCAGATCACGACGAGCCAGCGCGCGCTCCGGGTGTCGATGCGGAGAATAGACGCTGGGTCCTCGGATGATGCCGACGAGCATCGCGGACTGGCCCAGCGTCAACTCTGACGCATCGCGGTCAAAGAAGTACTCGGCCGCGCGACCCACGCCGTGGATCGCCAGTCCGCCGTCCTGCCCGAGGTAGATGTGATTCAGATAGGCCTCGATCAGCCGGTCTTTCTCGAACCGTCTCTCGAGCGCGATCGCGATCGCGGCTTCTCGGATCTTCCGGAAGACCGTCCGCTCGTTTGTCAGGAACAACGTGCGGGCGAGTTGCTGCGTCAGTGTGCTCGCACCCTCGGACATCCGGCCGCGGCGCAGATTGGCCAGCATGGCACCACCGATCCGACGCGGATCGAACGGCCCGTGCTCGTAGAACTTGCGATCCTCGACGGTCAGCAGGGCCTGGACGACGTGCTCGGGAAGCTGGTCGAGCTCGATATCGATCCGATCGCGACCGCGCGTCCCGATGGCGCTGCCGATCACCTCCGGATCCAGGATGAGACCGGGGATGTCCCGTCCGCCCTCATCCTCGATCGTACGGATCCGTCCCGATCGGTCCAGCCGAAGGCGCGCGAGACCGCTCGGTTGGAAAAAGCTGCCCACCCGCAACGGTCGGCGGCCGATTCGCCACTCGCGCTCACCCAGACGGTATTCCCCGACATCAGGGGTGCCGTTTCGGACGCGGTGATAGCCCACGCGGTCCAAATAGTCGCCGACACGGGTGGGCGAGGGGCGATCGTCCAGTCGGAGGATCAGCGGGCGCGCGACGATTCGCGTGGGGGCGTTTCCTTCGACCGCCACGAAAGCAGCCGCGATCCGCGCCTCAAAAGCGAGGTACGCGAGACCGCTCGAGACGACAGCCAGAGCCAAAAGCCCTAGGCGCCCCCGGGTCAACCATTTGCGGCGAGCCTTACGCGGACGTTTCACAGAAACTAGGACGTCCTCAGTCGAGAAATGGTTTCCTGGATGCGCAGTTGGACGTGGCAGTGTATTAACAGCGGGCCGCTGGACAGGAGGCGCACGGGGCGGCGGCGACGTCGTGAGCAAACAGAAACGGTCGAGATGCACTTATACATGGAGCTCCTTGCGGGCTTCGCACTGCTGGTCGCGGGGGCGGAGCTTGCCGTCTGGGGGTCGATTCGATTGGCACGGCGAATCGGTGTGAGCCCCCTCGTGGTCGGCCTCACGGTGGTCGCGCTCGGCACCTCGCTCCCCGAGCTGTTCGTGAGCGTGATCGCCGCCTATGGGGGCGAGCCTCAGATCGCGCTGGGAAACGTCGTCGGCTCCAACATCTTCAACATCGCGGTGATTTTGGGGCTGGGGGCGCTGCTTCGACCCATCAAGATCGAGATGGATCTTCTGCGTCTGGAGATCCCGTTTGTCTTCGTTACCACGATCCTGTTTATCTCCATGGCGTGGGACGGTCGCATCGGGCGAACCGATGGACCGGTGCTGCTCGGCTTGTTCGCCGCGTATCTCGCGTACCTGCTCCGAAGTGCGCGCGCGAGTCGCCGAGTCAACGCTGCCGAGAACGAGGACGTGCAGCTTTCGCCCCTCTGGACGTCGGTCGTGGCCGTCGTGGTGGGCCTGGTCCTTCTGGGTCTCGGTGGCCGCTGGCTCGTCGATTCCACCACGAAGCTCGGCATACAGCTCGGGATCTCCGAACGGGTCCTAGGCCTTTCGATCGTGGCCTTGGCCACCTCACTCCCGGAACTCGCCGCCTCGCTCGTAGCTGCGCGCCGCAGGCAGACGGACCTGGCCGTGGGCAACCTGCTGGGCTCCAACATCTTCAATACTCTCGGGATCCTCGGCGCCTCGGCGGTCGTGCGACCGCTCGGTCCGACCGGTCCGTTCTTGGGTACCGACGCCATCGTCCTCGTGCTCACGGCGGCCCTTGTCCTCCCGATGGCCCGATCCGGCTGGCGACTGAGCCGGCTGGAAGGCGCACTCCTGCTTTCGGTGTACCTCGGCTACATGGGACTGGTGATCTTCGGCGCCATCCCCTGAGCCCGGGGCGGCGTACCGATTGCATGAACCCCTGGCAGCGGATCGGGCGAAGGGCCTGTGGTTTTGGTTCGGTCCACATGTGGTGTTCGGAGGCGGATGATGGGTGGCGGAAGGGAGAGTCTATGTAGGAGCGGCACTTAGGAACCGGGAGGTCCGATGCGCGCACGATCACGCAATGCCATTTGCTCCATCGCTCTCTCTCTCCTGCTTGCTCTTCCGAGTGTGGCGCTAGGACAGCAGAGCGCCGCTGGAGAGCTCTTGAGAGAGATCAACGACGCGTTGGCGTCGAACCCGTCGGTGTACGGGACGTACCAGCTACGCGCGGGCAGTAACGGTCTGCTCGTCGCCGAGATCAGTGACGCTACGGGCGTCCTGTCGCGCTGGGAGATGTACGCCGAGGATATCGTAGCCGTGGACCAGACTCGTTCAGGTCAGGTCTATCTTCAGTGCAGCGAAGACTTGGGCCGATGCGCCCGTCAGACCTGTGAAGGCGAGTACGCGAACTACGATGGCTGCGTACGCAGCCGAAACGGTTCGAGCCGGCCGAGGTATTCGGATGCGCTCGAGTTGCAGTACGGATATGACACGCGCGTCCTCAGAATCTTGGACGCGGCCTTCGACGAACTGCTTTCGCTCAACCTCGGAAACTAGTCGTCGGGCAAACCGTGTAGTCCAACGCACGGTCGCACGAAAAGCGGAGCTCGACCCGAGGGTCGTAGCTCCGCTTTTTTTGTCTCCGTCAGATTCTTGTTTCCGTCAGATTTGAGCGCGTTAGTTTTTCTTACGATAGAGTCCATCGAACGCGTTGGTCCACGTGGTGCCATCGTCGTTGGACACGTCCCACGTCTGTTGCACCGAACCGTCGTCATGGGGCGTCCAGGTGATGCGGTTGATGACCGCGTTGCCCTGCGGGTCGAGTCCTGGACCGGACATCACCATTTTTCCGTCGACCAGCCCGCCATCGAGTTTGAGAACCACACCGGCGTTGTCCACCCAGGTCTGGTGCCATTGGCCGGTTTGCCCGTCGTACGCGTTGTGGCTGTGGCCTGCGTAGCCGGCCGGCGTCTCGTAGCTCTCGAGAAGCACGCACCCGCCGAGGATGGAATCGATTCGATTGGTCCCGGCTACTTGGTCGCTGCCCACCACCGTGACGTCCCAATCCCCGACCCAAAAATCGAACTCGCGGTTTTTCTCCGAGCTACAGGGGGGATTGCCCTGAGCGGCGAGGAGCGCGGGAAATAGAAGCAGAACGCCCAACGCGGTGATCGCCAACCGCCGACCATGTCTCGACATACTTTGCTCTCCCGTTTGTCTGTCATGCGCGCATCTCAAAAAGACCCGCTCCGCCCCTGGTCGTTCCATTCGAGTTTGAGGATGCGTCCCTCGGGGCCCACGGCCCATGCGACATCAGGCACGCCGCCGACGGCCCAAAAGCTCCGGTTGTCGAGCAAGGACCAGGTCTCGGCCTCATCTCCGCTCATTGCGAGACCGCCGGGGCCGGCCGCCACCAAACGAACCGGAGACCCCGATAGAACGGAGCCATACACGGCGCCAGCGAAGGTCGGAGGCGTCTTCAGGACCCAGGTTCGACCTCCATCGGTGGAACGGGCGACGTTGTCCGTGTACGCGTCGGCTTGTGCGAGGTCGCCCCCGAGCACGAAGCCCACGTCATCGCTGGAGAAGCCGATCGTGATCGCGCCCGCGGCTTCGCCGGAAACCAGCGGGACATCCGATGCGGACCACGTGGCGCCGTAATCCGTGGTGCGCAGGACGCGCGGTCGGTCACCGGCCCCGGTGGCGATCCACGCCTGTCCACCGGGGCGCGCCGTGACGCAGGTACCGCTGGCCGCGAACCCCCCTTCGGAGCCCGCTGCCGGAGGCAGCCGGTCGGGAGGAACCACCGACCAGGTGCGTCCGCCGTCGTCTGTGAGAAGCACGCGGAGACCACCTTCGATCGCATCGCCGTAGGCGATCCCCCGCCGACCGTCCCAGAAATCGAGACAGTCGTAGAAACCCTCGGGCTCCTCGTTCATCCAGCTCAGGCTCCAAGTCCCCCCGCCATCTTCCGAGCGGTAGACGCGCGATTGCGCCCCCGGGCCAGCGCTGAGGATCACGGCCGTCTGCGCATCGAACGCGTGGATGTCCCTGAACTGGAGCGAATCCAAACTCGGGACCGAGCGCCGCGTCCAGGTCTCTCCGCCGTCCTCGCTCTTGAGCACGGCGCCCTCATGCCCGCTGACCCAGACGACGGTTTCCGACGGCGCGCTGACGGCTTGCAAGAGTGCCGTCGTCCCGCTGACCAACTCCGTCGTCGTCGGGGCCTGGCCTGCGAGTGTCGACGTGCTCGCGAGCCATGCGGCGATCGCCAGCGTACCCAGCGGCCCGAGCCCGACTTGTGAAGTGGATCGTGTCATCAGGCTCCTCGAGGATCTCGTTGCACCGCAGTTGGATCGGCTCCCGTAAGACAGGCGTGGAAGGTCGGTAGATCGATGTTCGAACCCGAGACGATCAAGGCGATGCGTTTGTCTTTCAGTCGCTCTCGAAGCGGCCCGCAGATGGCGGCGAGCGGCGCCGCAGACGCCGGTTCGACCACGAGCTTTGCGTCGCCAAACAGCGCCCGCATCGCGACGCGAATCTCCTCATCGTCCACCAACACGACATCGTCTACGAACTCATCCACGAGCGAAAACCCATATGGCGCCGCATAGGGAGCGCCAAGGCTGTCGGCAATGGTTTCGACCGAGTTGATGGCGACGGGCTCGCCCGCATGCAAACTCCTCCGCATCGAATCGGCTCCCGTCGGTTCGACTCCAAACACTTCGCACGTCGGCTGTAGCTGTTTGATCACCGACGCGACCCCGGCCAGTAGCCCACCCCCGCCGGTCGGGACCACGACAGCTTCGAGCAGCGGTAGCTGCTCGCCCAACTCCAGTCCCACCGTAGAGGTTCCGAGGATCGTGTGCTCGCCATCGAAGGGGTGAATGTAGAGCCGCCCATCTTCCTTCTCGATCTCGAGGACACGCGCGAACCCAGAGGCACCATCGGTCGCGAACTCGATTTCGGCACCGTACGCGCGACAACGATCGATCCGGGCCGGATTTGCCGAGGCCAGCATCACGACTCGAGCACTCGTCGCCATGGCGCGCGCCGCATACGCCACCGCGATCGCGTGGTTGCCGGCGCTGACCGCCGTGAGTCCGCGTTGGAGCGCTTCGCCGTCCGCAGCCAGCACGTTCGCCATGGCCCCGCGCACTTTGAATGAACCCGTGCGCTGAAACAGCTCGAGCTTCAGGAACAGCTCTGACCCTTCGGGAAGCACTGCCACGTCGGGATCGGGCACCCAACGACGGACGGGGGTGCGTTCGATCCAGCCGCCCAGCGTCGTTCGGAGCTCTCGTGCGCCTTCAAGCGTGGGCGGCGGTGGAAGAGCGTTCGCGGTCATGGGACTCCGATCTCGATCGGTTGCCAACAACGTCTCGCGGTTTCACGACGTTTGCGGGACCACCATACGACAGGTTCCGGCCTTCCGCGCCATCTCATGCCGTCCCGAGTCAGTCTTTCGGCGGGACCTTTCTGGCGGCGGGGTCGCGTCGGGAGAGGGCGTCGAGCGCCCGATCCACGGAGTCCTTTGCCGAGGCCGTGATGCCGCCGCGTTCGTACTCGTGGACGGCGAGCCGCTCCATCTGGCCGACGAGGGCGTCGATCCCGGGTCGCGGCTCGCTCATCAAGGCGTGCGCGTGGTCCGTGGCGCCAAACAGGTTGATCCACTGCTCGGTCTTTTGCCCCACGCGAAGCAGGTCATAGAACTGCCGACCCGCGCGGGGGCCCACTCCGAGCAAATCGAGCGTCGCCGCCCCGAGCGAGATCGGCATCATCACCAAGTCCCGCACCCCGTCTACAAACAGTTTGAGCTGGAACGCGAGCACATCGCGCACCAGCGTCCAACGAGATGGAACCAGTTCGGGGCGTTCCGCCCCTCCCGACTCGACAAGGGGTTCTGGCATGACAGTCGTCTTTCTCTATTTCGCGACAGATCGGCGTGCACCGATCGTGTTTCGGACTCCGCACTCTAGCGGTTCATGAGCCGATCTCGGCACGTTTCCGGTAGAGCCTCGTGTAGGGTGAGACCCGCTCGCATACGCAGAGGGTACCGTTAGAGATTCGGAGACAGACCCATGAAACGCTCAACTACCTATTGCCGGCTCCGCTCACACCGCGGCCTCGTCGGACTCGTCGCCTTGAGTCTGGCCGGATGCGGCGCCGATAACCACGACGCTCAAGACCACGCACACCCCGACGCCGCCACCGAGGTGGGCGGAAGTGTTCCCGTCTACGACAACCTCGGAAGCCACGGCCGCCCGATATCGTCCGCTGCGGCGGGCGCGCAGGCCTATTTCGACCAAGGGCTTCGACTTCAATATGCCTTCAACCATGCCGAAGCGGTTCGATCGTATGAGGCCGCGCTCGAACTCGACTCCAACTGCGCCATGTGTTGGTGGGGCATCGCGCTGGCCAACGGGCCGAACATCAACGGGCAGATGGATGCCGCGAGCGGAGACATCGCCTTCGCAGCCATCGGATCCGCACGCGAACGGCTCGATACCGCCAGCCCCGTAGAGAAGGCGCTTATCGAGGCGCTCGCGCAGCGCTACGGAGCCGACCCGGAGGCCGATCGGGCCAAACTCGACTCCGCGTACGCCGCAGCCATGGCGGGGGTGGTCGAGCACTATCCACAGGACGACGATGCGCTCACGCTTTACGCCGCGTCGCTCATGAACCTACGTCCCTGGGACTATTGGACCGGCGAGTACGACGCTCGAACACCAAACCCGGGCACCGAGCAGATCTTGGATGCGCTCGGTCGGGCGCTCGAGATCGATTCCGACAACCCGGGCGCGTGTCACTACTTCATCCACGCGGTCGAGGCCGCACACCCCAAGCGCGCCGAACCCTGCGCGGATCGGCTCGCGGCGCTGATGCCAGGTGCTGGACACATCGTTCACATGCCGGGCCACATCTACCTACGCGTCGGCCGCTACGGCGACGCGGTCAGCGCGAACGAACACGCCGTCCATTCGGACGAGACGTACATCGCCGACCAGAGCCCCATGGGCGTCTATCCGGCCGCGTACTATCCGCACAACTATCACTTCATGGCCTTCGCGGCGACGATGGCCGGCATGCGGGAGAAGGCGACCCAGGCCGCGGAGATCGTTTCGCCCAAGATCCCGAAGGAAGTGGCGCTCCAAGTGACATGGATTCAGAACGCCGTGGTGTTCCCGCACCTGACGGCCGTCTCGTTTGGCCAATGGGACCAAGTGCTTGCGCTCCCGATGCCCGACCCCGACCTCTACCACGCGACCGGCATGGCGCTATACGCCCGGGGCGTGGCGTTTGCGGCGACAGGGGAGGCCGAAAGTGCGGCAGCGGCGCTTGCCGAACTGGGGACGGTTGCCCAAACCGGTGATCCAACTGGCGAGAACCCGGTGTTCGCGATCGCGGCCCATGCGCTTCAGGGTGAAATCGCGCTGCGACTCGGCTCTGCCTCCGATGCGGTTTCACACTTCACGGCCGCCGCCGCCCTCGAAGATGCGATGCTCTACGAAGAGCCGCCGCTTTGGTACTACCCCATCCGGCAATCGCTCGGACGGGCGCTGTTGGAAGCGAATCGACCCGCGGATGCGGAGCGCGCCTATCGCCAGGATCTGGCGCGTTTCCCCGACAACGGTTGGTCGTTGTTCGGACTGGCACAGAGTCTCGA
>JAJCZV010000064.1 GCA_029262175.1 Gemmatimonadota bacterium | reverse complement strand
GTCGTGGGAAGTTGCGGGCCTGCTCGATCTGCTCGAGTCCCTCGAAGCGGGTCAAGCCCCAGGGGACCGGCGTTAGCGCACGACGGGGGAAACGACGTACGAGTGGAGCCGATCGGGATCGAACCGACGACCTCCTGCTTGTAAAGCAGGAGTACACCTCCGCGACAACGCCTCTGCGATCCGGGCTCATCCGCCATGAACTGGACTCTTAGGGCCTACGATAGCCGTGCACCGAGCTACACTGATTTGCACGACCCCTCCTCGATCTGCACATTCGGTGCGCACTCAGCGCGCACTTGTGAGAGATGACTGGCGCTGGGGACTCAACTCCTGACTTCAGGTATGAGGCAACGATGGCGCTAACCAAGCGGGCGATCGACGCTCTTAGGTATGAAGGGGGGCCGGGGGCAGCCATGCAGCAGGTGCTCTACGACGGCGAGGTGCCGGGGTTCGGTCTTCGTGTCTATCCCAGTGGGAAGAAGAGCTTCATTCTCAGGTACAGAAATGAAGCTGGCCGTTCCAAGCTGGTGACGATTGGGCGCTATGGTGTGCTCACGCCCACCCAAGCGAGAAGGCGTGCTCACGCACTGTTAGCGGACGTTTACGGCGGAGACGATCCGGTTGAGCTGCGCCGGACCGAACGAAGTGAATCAATCACTCTGGGCGAGTTTGCCGATCGTTGGCTAGAAGACTACGCCCGACCACATCGTAGGTCCTGGCTCGAGGATCGACGACGGATTAAGACCCGAATCAAGCCTGCGTTGGGATCACGTCGGCTGCGAGATGTGACGCCGGCTGACGTGGCGCGGCTGCACGCGACGATCGGAAAGTCAGCCAAGGTCGAGGCGAACCGGGTAGTGCAGTTGATGCGTGCCGTGTTCAATGCGGCCCTCGCCTGGCAGGTGCTCCCGGCGGGCCATGCGAACCCGGCGATGGTGTCTCGAACCACTTATGGTGGCGCGAACGGTGTACGGACCTTCCGAGAGCGGTCCCGTGAGCGTTTCGTACGCGAAGACGAAATGCCGAGACTGCTGAAGTCGATCGCTCTCGAGGAGTCTGAGATACAAGCTCTACTCCGCCTGGTCCTTTATACCGGGTGCCGAAAGTCGGAGATCCTGACTGCGAAGTGGGAACAGGTGCACATTCAACGAGCCGAACTGGCGCTGTCCGAGGGGAAGGAGGGGGGGCGCGTCGTGTTTCTCTCCGACGCTGCGCTGGCTGTACTACGAAGTATGGTGCGCACAGCTTCGCCCTATCTGTTTCCGTCGCCCAACGATGCCCAAAGACCACGAGCAGACATCAGACGTCAGTGGCAGCGAGTCAGGAAGAACGCGGGCCTTTTGGACGTTACTCTACATGACCTGCGGCGCACCGTTGGGGCTTGGATGGCGAACTCGGGCGCGAGTGACCTGATCATCGGCAAGGCGCTCGGCCACTCGGATCCCGAAGCGACTCGAGTCTATGCCCGGGTTACGGATACGACGGCCCGCGATCACCTGAACGACTTCGCATCAGCGGTCTCACGATCGCAACTTCGAGCGTCTTGAACGTTCGTTGTGTCGGTTGAAGTACAACCGTTCGTGTCTTAGGTTTGTCGTTCGAACATGAGTCGCGGCGCGTCGGGCGCCCAACATCGAAGAAGCTTTAAGGTAGAATAGTCGTTCAGAACCGCTCCCCGACTGAGAAGCGAAGCTGAACCAAAAGTCCTTTGAGGCCAGAGAGCCCTTGAATATCACTCCGCGTGATTCGAGGGCTTTTGTCGTTTACGGATTCTGGCAAAAGGACCGCCACGATGACAGAAGGCTCCCGAAGACCAGCCTTGCTGACCGAAGAGCAGGCCGCGAAGACCCTCGGAATGACCGCACGCTTCCTCCAGGCGCGCCGTAATCGCGGCGGAGGGCCACCCTACATCCGAGTCAGTGCTCGGGCGATCCGGTATCGGGCGACCGACCTCGAGACATGGATCGAGTCACGGCGATGCAGGTCGACCTCGGAGTACCGGCTGCAGCCCGGCGAGCCCACCTAGTGGGCCGCGTAGGGATCGAGGTACTCACCCGATTGTCCGTACGTGAGCGCCACGTCTCATGAGACCTAGCCTGGAGGATATGGTTCAGTCGGCGCGATACTTCATTGCAGCCGATCCCAAGTTGGGTAATACAGCCAATTATCTAAGAGAGTGGGCATCCGGACTCATCGGAGAAGATCAACTCACGGTCACGACCGAGGCCGAGAGCCTGATCGGGGTCCTAGCTGACTTCAAGATCCCGGGACCTCGAAAACTCGTAGACGCGGCTCTGGCGTCCTCTCGCGGGTCAGCCGACTCAAGGAAGGGCGCGGGTCGCACCTTCGAACTCGAGGAGCTTGAGCCGTGGCACGACCCGGTCAACGGCGCGTGGCTGCTCGACGAGTTTCGAGAGACGTTCAGCCGATTCCTCGCTCTGCCCGAACATGGCGACGTAACACTCGCATTGTGGGCGTTGTACACCTACGCCTACGACTACTTCGACGTGTCGCCTCTTCTCGGACTGACCAGCCCTGTCATGCAATGCGGCAAGACCCGGACGTTGGAGTTGCTGAGTCTCATGGTGTCCCGCCCCCTCCCCACGTCCAACGTGACCACCGCGGCTCTCTTCAGAACGATCGACAAGCTCAAGCCGACACTTTTGATTGACGAGGCGGACACGTTCGCGAAGCGAAACGAAGACCTTCGGGGGATCCTCAACTCGGGGCATCGTCGCCGACTCGCCTATGTGCTGCGCTCTGTCGGCGAAGACCACGACGCTCGCGGCTTCTCCACATGGGCTCCGAAGGCATACGCGCTTATCGGGAAAATGCCTGCGACCATCGTCGATCGTTCGATCATCATCTCGATGCGCCGGAGAGCCGAACACGAACCCGTCGATCGACTTCGGCTCGACGATCTTGAACCGGCCATGAAGCTCGCCCGGCGGCGTGCTCTGCGTTGGGTCCTTGATAACGAGGTGAACTTCGCCCGGGCTGACCCCGTGACGCCGGAAGGACTTCAGGACCGCACCGCAGATAAATGGCGACCGTTACTGGCGATCGCCGACCTCGCGGGGGATCGATGGCCAGACCTCGCGCGCTGGGCAGCCCTGAGCCACGGCCTTCCCGAGGAAGGCGGCGGTGCTGTTCAAGTCCTACTTCTAGGTGATATTAAGACCTTGTTCGATGCTCGCGGCGCTGACCGGCTCTCGTCTCAATGCATCGTGAAGGCACTCGCAAGAATGGAAGAACGTCCGTGGCCTGAGTGGTCCAGCGGCCGGCCAATGAGCGCAACGTCCTTGGCGAAACAGCTGGCCGGGTTTGGGATTCGTCCAAAGACCGTCCGGATCGCTGACCAGACGCCACGCGGGTACCTGCGAGCCGAGTTGGAGGATGCGTTCGTCCGCTACCTGCCCCTCGAAACTGCAACACTGCAACAAGACACGGCGGACGCTGGTGCGTGTGGTTCGAGCGGATGCAACACGGACAAGGGAGTTTCGCCTGCGCACGCCCATGAACACCCGCGTGGTTCAAGAGATGTTGCAGATGTTGCACCTCGAAGTGAGGACACGCTTCAGGAGGCGATCCGAGTGTTCGATCTAATACCAATTGATGAGGAGGGGCCACTCAGGCAGTTCCGTCACTGAGGCCGCGTCGTGCGCGTGAAGAAGGTGTACGGGTGCTCCAGGGGCAGGGTCCCGATGTGGCGATTACGTCGAAAAACTCGAACCTCAGGCTGCCGCATGCGACGGGAGTGCGCGGGAAGTGCGCGAAAGACCCAACCGAAAGCGGCAATGCGCGTGGAATCCCGTAGTCGCTGTTCGGGGTCGCGTGAGAGGACAGTAAGAGGACACTGGAGACCACACTATGCAACAGAATGACACACCTTCTCCAACTGCGAAACAAATGCGGACACTTGAGAGTCTACTTTCGGGCAGGTCAGTTACCGCGAGTGCCGAGATAGTCAACGTGGACCGCTCGACTGTTCACAGATGGCTACGAGAGGATTCGGTTTTCCAGGCGCGCTACAATCAAATGCGTCGTGAACTGCACACGGCGGCAGGCGCTCGGATCCTCGACATGGCTGACAAGGCCGCGAGTACTGTGGCCGCAGCGATTGAGGAGGGAGACACACGAACCGCGCTGAGACTGCTTGAAGGCCTTGGGTTCTTCACAGGAAAGGCGCCGCAATTTGGCAGCGAGAGCCCGGAGCAGATCGACAGAGAGCGGGCTCTGTTCAGTTCGCTCTCACTCGTTTAGGGGTTCGAAGACGGTAGTAGGTGAAACGGTCGACCTGATGGCGTGGAACCGCCCTGTTCTGTCATGGGCGAGCCGCTAGGGATCTCAGACACCTATCGACGCGAACGGCACCTCCCTCCTCGTGCTGTTCGACGTAGCCTCCCCACGGCTTTCGCCGTTCCTTAACGTAGACGCTCTTCTCGTAGGACTTACCAGCTACGGCAGACCGGCTCTTGGTCGTCAGATCGGACAAGGCACCGTCGAGATGAACGCCGCATCTAGAAACGCGCCACGTGTCGATTCTGTCCGTGCCTCTCGAGACGGGCACGAGTTTCACGAGAACTGGGCGGCACGCAAGGCTATGCAGCTTCTACAGTCGCATAACCGGCTGGCGGGAATCGCGGTTGAAGGCCTTCATCCCGCCGAGCAGGTCGGGGCGCCTTCCGAGGCAGTCGATGTGGCGGACCTAGTCCTGTACTACGGCGAGCAGCCCACCTTCCTGGAGTCGACTCAGACCTCAGTAGTCCAGGTCAAATATTCGATTAGCCGAGCGGATGCGGACTTCCGAGCCAGCGCGGCCAAGAAGACCATCGCCAAGTTCGCTGAGACCTTCCGACACTACCGGCGGAAGTACGGGGTCAAGCGAGTCGAGGACCGACTGGCCTTCCTGCTGATAACGAACCAACCCGTCTATTCACACCTGGAAGAGGCGATTCGGGGCATCGCTGAAGGTACGCCCCTCGGCGGCGAAGCTCACAAGCAGGGTCAGCAGTTTGCGGCCGCCTCCGGCTTGCAGGGCGGCCAGCTGGCCGCCTTCGCTGCCAAGTGCTCTGTGGTTGGGCGCCTCAGTCCCTTGTCCGTTGGAAAAGACCGCCTCGCAGAACTCATGATCGACTGGTCCGCCGGTAGCGATGTCATGGCGAACGCCCGTCTCGGCCGGCTAAAGCAAATGGTTCGCGACAAGGCCGGTCATGCCGGAACCGACCGCAACGTCATCACGAAACCAGATGTGCTTAGCGCGCTTGAGATTCTCGATGAGGACGAGCTGCTGCCGTGCGCACCAGCCCTGGTGCCCGTGGAGAAGGTGGTCCCCCGTGAACAGCTTGAGGAGCTAGGGGGCCTTCTCTCATCGTTATCGAAACCGATGCTCTTGCACGCAGCGGGCGGAATGGGGAAGACCGTTTTCCTGGAAAGTCTCGCGCGCGGGGTGCAGGACCGTTTCGAGACAGTCTTCTTCGATTGCTTTGGAGGTGGCGCGTATCGGTCGCCAGCAGACGCGCGACACCTCCCTCGCCGCGGACTACTTCATATCGCAAATGTTCTAGCAGCCAGGGGCATGTGTGACCCCATCCTTCCGGGCAGAAGCGAAGTAGACGCACTTCTAAGGACGTTCGAAAAGCGCCTCATACAGGCAGCCAAGACCATCTCCCGGGAAACTCCAGGGCGCGGCCTTCTTGTCATCGTGGACGCTATCGACAATGCGATCCTGCAGGGTCGAGACACGGCGCAACCTGCCTTCCCAGAACTACTCCTAGGCAGCTTGCGCGGACGGACGCTCCCAGGCGTCAAGATCGTCTTCTCCTGCCGTAGTCATCGACGTCCGCAAGACGCAAGCGAATACGATGAGTTCGAACTGTTACCTTTCACTCACAACGAGACAGCGGCCTTCCTCCAAGCCCGTCGCAATCGAGTCGCCGACTCCGAAATCGGAGTCGCCCAGGCTCGCTCTGGTGGCAACCCTCGGATCCTCCAATACCTCGTAGATGGCGGAGAGCAGGGCGTTTTCGACATATCTGAGATCGATCGACGCGATGACGTCGACGATCTCATCGAAGGTCGCATAGCGCACGCCCTCTCGTCCGCGATCAGCGAGAACTATGAGCAGGGGGGCGTCGATGCTTTTCTCGCAGGACTAGCCGTCTTGCCTCCTCCGGTCCCGGTGGATGAATACGCGAGCGCTTTGGGAGTCGAAGCGAGCGAAGTCGAGAGTTTCGCCTCCGACCTGTGGCCACTTCTCGAGCGGACGAATCAGGGGCTGCTTTTCCGTGACGAGCCGACGGAGACCCTAGTTCGCGAGAAGTTTCAGGATGCCACGGATACTCTCAAGCGGGTTGCTGACCGACTCGAGAGTCAGCAGGCAGCGTCGGCGTACGCAGCGCGTGCTCTTCCTAGCTTGTTGCAGAAGCTAGGCGACGGGAAGCGTCTCTTTGATCTGGCTTTCGACGCGCGCGTTCCCCAAAACATCACGAGTCCGATCGGCATTCGAAGCATCCAGTCAGCCCGTCTGAAAGCTGCCGCTCTCTACTCAGCGCGAGAGGGAGATCTCGACCGGCTCACCGAACTGCTCGTGGGGCTGTCGACGGTGGCGGCGGTAGATGAGCGTGGGGCCGCTTACATAGCCGACAACCCCGACTTGGTTGTCGCGGCGACGGACGCCGACGCACTAAGAAGATTGTTCGAAACCCGCGTTGGCTGGCCGGGATCTCGCCACGCGAGGTTGCTCGTTGCGAATACTCTGGCCGGCGACATCGATGAGGCGCTTCGGCACGCCCGCTCAGTCAACGAGTGGATCGGACACTATCTACGGACTGCGTCAGACGGTACGAAGGCCGATGACAGCCCAGACGCACTCGACGCAGCCGCAGTACCATTCCTCTTGATTTCGCAGCATGCGGATCACAAGGCCGCTGCGTTCATGCGAACCTGGAAGAGTTGGTTCTCATTCGAGGTCTGTGAACATGTCGTGGGGCTCTCCGTGCTAGCGAAACGCCTTGGGGGCCTTCCCCCGGAACCGTTTGACGGGTTCTATCGGGCGTTGAAGGGAGAGGTCGGTTCCTTAGCAGCCCTCTTGGCGTTCGGTCGGCTGAAACCCGCTCACCGCGTTGAGGTCGTCGAGACGCTTGCGAGAGCATGTCGAAGAAACAGTAGGCTTGACCTCCGTGCTTCTCTTGTCTACGGGCCGACACGGAGGCTCGAGGACGGATTGCGTAAAGCGGCGGCAGTCGCGATCGCCATGGGGCGTCCTAAAGATGCGCTATCCATTTCACTTCGCGCGCCACATCGGCGGCCAGATCTGTGGTCTTTTCGCCGAAATGCCCACGATGAACAGGTCTTTCCTTTCATATTCCGTCAGGCGCTGATCGCAGCGGCAAACGACAGGTCGATCCACGAGAGGGATGTACTCCCTTCCGAGCTGGTGGCTCTGTGTTCGCGCATCCCGAGGAGAATCTCCGGTGCGGAATTCCACGCTCGCGCGGACAAGAAGCTCTCGAGCGCAAAGCGAGTCCATCGAGACTCCGACAAGACCAAACCCCTCAGCTACGAAAAGATTCAGGATGCGGAGCGCTTCTTGGGTAGCCGTTTAGAGCCATTGCTAGATCTCACGAGAGCTCTGTCGAGGTTGTTAGCGGCTCCTCCCGACACCGTCGATCTTAAATTCAACGGTCTTCTGAAGACGTGGAAGACCACGTCTCAGTCACGATCCCCCTACTCTCCGCAGGGGTTCGACAGGCTGTTCTCTAGGCTCGGCTTTGAGTGCGCTACGTTCGCACTCTGGGCACGTGATGGCATTAGAAGTAGATCGGTTCGTCGCTTCCTCGACATGGCCCGCACACAGAACGCGAGTCCGGCATCGCACATAGGACTAGTGTCGGTAGTCGCAACACGCCTGCGTGGAGCGGCGCTCGCCGGCGAGCAAGCAGCCCATGCAAGATCGCTGGTCGAGAAGGAGGTGGACGTTGTTGAGCGCGTATCGCTACTAGCGGCTCTTGGACGTGCCATGATCCCAGCCAGCACTGAAGAAGCCGCCGCTCATTTCCGAGCGGGGCTCGAGCAGATGGACGCCATTGGTGCTGGTGACTACGAGTTCACCAACGCGCTATTGCTGTTTGCCTCGTCCATCTCAACTAGTGAGTTGGACCCTGAGGATGTTCACACGCTGACAAATATCTGTGAGCTTAATCTCGGCGAAGAGGCAGACAGATTCCCCTGGGACATGTTCGCCAGAGCGCTCTCGAGGACCGCAGGTGTGCGAGGTCTGGCGAAGCTGAGTCGGTGGGACGATCGCGATCGCGTTTCGCTTAACTATACGCTCCTGCCATATTTAGCCGCACTGGTAAATGACGGAAAATTAGACCCGGTCGAAGCCGTGGCACTCAACGGGCTGGCCAGTCCAGTTGAACTCTATAGTTGTGGGACTGACGAGTTTGCAAAAGCGGTCTACCGACAGGGAGCCGGTCCGGAGGCCATCACCCAACTCGCTTCGCAATTCCTGGACGACAATTCTGGAACGTGGGTGCCGAGCGCGGCCGACTCGCTGGTCACTCTGTTGAGGAAGTCACATGGAGGGAATCCCAAATCGGCGGCCGATCTAGTTAGGATGCGCAGGCTCTCGGTGCGAGCGAGCGAGGAAAGGGACAAAGGGCACGCTGCGACCTCGACACCGGGCAGACCTTGGGAGGAGCAGTCAAAGAAAGAGGAGTTCGACGCGCGTCAAAAGGTGACAACACTGGCTGCCGACACCCGCTCCCTGGAAGGCGACGCGTTGGAGAAGGCTATCGAGGCGGTCGTTGATCTGCCGCATCCGTACAATCGTGCATCCGAGTTGCTGGCGAAGATTCGCGCAGGCGTCTCTTTCACAGCTCGGACTGAGTACGTACGGCTGGTTTCCGCGCTTCCGAACCTCAATCTGCAAGCCAAGTTGACCGAGCTCAAGGCGTGCCAGACGGCGTGGGGCGGATCTTCCGCGTCGCTAGGACCGGTCTTTGCGACCCTGGCAGTGCCACTTCTAAACACACATGCAGACCAGCTCCTCAGTTTCGGCGGTCTGTCTCGTGCGAAGCTTACTGAGCTTTCGGGTCTCACCGGCGTGTCGGTTCCTTCTCTCGCTGTCCAGCTGACGATGATCTACGCGGGTCCTAGCGAGGAGGTCTCCGGCGCCGTGTGGCTTTCCCTTGCCTCATTGATCTGTCCGGAAGCGAGTCCTGACCGCGGTCAGGCGGCCCTACGGAGACTCCTGCGCACCGACGCCGCGAAGCTAGCCGACACTGTTCAAGATGGTCCCTGGGGGCCGGAACTAGCTCCTGCGGAGGAATCCGAGAGGGTGTTGGCCGGGATGATCTGGCGGTTGTTGGGCTCGCCTCATGCCGAGCGGCGTTGGCGCGGTGCCCATGTCTTGCGGTGCCTAGCACAATTCGAGCGGTGGGACTTGATTAGCGCGGTTGTATCGCTAGCGAGTGAGGACCAAGCCGGGCCACACCAGGCTAGAGAACTTGTCTTCTACTTCCTTCACGCCAGGCTCTGGCTCCTGATCGCCTTGAGCAGACTCGCACCGGACTTTCCTCGACAAGTCGCGGCGTACAAAGATTTCTTGCTGCAGTACGTAACCGAAGTCAAGACCCCTCACGTAGTCATGCGCCACTTCGCCGCGCGAGCACTGCTCGGCTGTATTGAGCAGAAAGCCCTTTCGTTACCAGCGTCGCTTGAATCTCGCCTTACGTGCATCGATGAGTCGCCGTATCCCAGAGTGAAGAATGGGATCAAGCAGAACGGGGGCGTACACGCCGCCCGACCCAAGTCGGCACAGAAGCCCCGGGTCAGGGTCAATCTCGATTACGACTTTGAGAATCACGACGTAGACAGCCTGAGTCGAGTGTTTGGGAAACCAACGTCGGAGCTTAGTGACAGGCTTTCGGAAATCATGCACAGCATGGATCCGGATCTCGAGAGCATGCACGAAGCTGGGGGACGAGAACCGCCATACAGGGACGAGGGGTGGGGGATGAAGCCGTATTACCACACCTACGGTCAGCAGCTTGGTTGGCACGCACTCTTCTACGTAGCTGCGGAGCTGCTGCGCGACGCGCCCGTGACGGACGAATCATGGCTCGACAACCCATGGGAGGAGTGGCTGAGTGACTACGTTCTAACGCGACCTGATGGGCGGTGGCTGTCGGACGGGGTAGACCGAAGGCCGGCTCCGGCATTCATCAACCTAATGGAGCGAGACGATGGAAGGCCCGGTATCACGGGAGATCGGGAGAAGATCCTCGGTCTCGTTTGGGCAACCGATTCCGCAATCCGCAAGCTCGCGGTGTCCGGTTCTTGGAAGTCGCCCGACGGGATCAGCGTGAGGATATCGTCAGCTCTAGTAGCGCCGTCCAAATCATCGCGACTGGCCAAACAGCTGATAGCGGAGAAGCCGTTCTCCGTCTGGCTGCCGCGCGTGGAACAGGGAAGTGATGGCGCGGAATATTCAGGACATCACGCGAAGGAGGGATTTGAACCGCTAGTCGTTTTTCCTAGGACCGAGCTTGGGATTGACGAGCACGATCAACTCGCCTCGTCAGTGGCAAACGAACGGCGAACGATTGCAGCTCGCTTTGCTACCAAGCTGTCCCTCACGCCCGCGGATCCGTTTGGACGAACCTGGGTAACCCCGCGCCGCAAGATAGGGCTACGGGCGGTAGCCTGGGGTCGCACGAACCCCCGGCCGCACCAGGAAGACCCGGAGAACGGCACGGTACTGGTCGCTTCCGAGTGGTTGCTCCGGGAACTCTTGGCTAGTGCAAAGCGCCATTTATTGCTGCTGATTCATCTGCAGCGATATGAGAGGGGTGAGGCTCACCGCGACGGGCGGTTCTCGCACACCGTCGCCGTCGTGAATCTCCATGCTGACCTGAACCTCAAGTACCTCGCGGGCCGAGTCGACCACTTACACGAACGGCGCAAATAGCACTCTCACTCCGTGACGTTGGTGCGAGACGGCTGCCGAGGCAGTGGGCAGAAGCACAAGAACAGCACCGCCTGTATGCCCTCGTCACAGCAGCGGCATGAAGTGCGCGACGGGTGCCGAAAACGCGCGAGTAGACAGCACGTCTCACCACCACCCTCATTTCGCTCGGACTCGCCAATCCAGACGTCCGCCTGGGAACGCGTTAGGGGGTTGGCCGTCACGCAGTCGGGTCAGTCCCAACCCTCCAATAGAACAGTGATGTCTGCACCACCGCGTGAAGCAGCTCCCCCCATCTCGGGCCGATCCAATCCTCGCGGCTGGGGTCTCGATGGCTCGTGTAGTTGCGTAACAGAGCACTCCTCAACAGAGGTCGGGCGGCCGAGACAATTTCGGAACTCATGTCGGTGCTGGCACGGATCTCCCGAATAGCAAGAAGTTGATCCTCAAACTGTGTTCCCACGGTCTGCGTTAGATGCCAAGACTCGGCAACGAACTGCCAGAGTGTCTCCCGCCAGCCGCCGTGCTGCGAAAGGAAGACTCCGTATGACCGCCGAGTGTCCCAACTGGCAATGGAAACGTGGTCCCTGTCCTCACCGAAATCTGTGACGAGCTGTTGTAGTAAAGGCTGGATATTCGCGGCGAGTGAACGCAGGTGCAGGAGTTGTCGCGTGAGCGAGAGATCCGTCGATGATCGGAACGCTCGGTGCGCCTGTGCGAATTCCAGCTGCCAGGAGTAGAGCTCCGATGAGTCCAAGTAGTCCAAGAATAGTAGGTGATCCCCCTGCTCAAGTCGAAGCCGGCTACCGAGCGCATTGAAGGACTCGACGTAGTGTCGCAGGTCCGATTCTGCCTCGTCCCTCGACGTACCCCAATCCGGTCGTAGGGCATGCCGAACGCGTCGATGTCCTTGACGAGCCAAGGGACCGACTAGCTCCTCGAAGACCTCTGGCTCCCGATCGAATTTGTGGTATGCAAGTACCTGGCAAGTACCGAGGTCCTGTGCGACACGGTGCCGGAAGGCTGGTGCAGCGTTCTCAGTTTCGCACCAGAACTCCAGAAGTGCTCGGCACCGAGACAAGAAGGTGTCTTCATCCAGGTCCCGGATGCCCGGAAGATGGTCGCACCGGTCCCGAAACTCCGTCGTCGAAGTCGCCGCTCGTTCTTCAAGGTCCATCGTTGTACCAGCCACCCACCCGACCTCATGGGGTCGATGAATTCGTAGTCGGCACCAAGAAAAGGCTTCACGCGTTCGGTGGATCCCTTCCACCCATCGGTCTTCATCTAGTTCGCGAGCCAAAGCCAAGGGACGGCCAGATCCACGGTCCAGGACCGATACCCCATCGCCGAGCCGACCCTCCCAATCAACGCCGGAAACGTCATCTGGCTCGGCGATGCGAGGATCCAGGAGTGCGACGAAGGTATAGGCGTGCAACAGAGCCCAGAATCGGTAGAACTGCCACGGTGCGTAGTAGGCGAAAGCTCTTGAAGGCCGAACTGTGCGCTCCGAGACAGGATCGTAAACTTCCACTTCCCAATCGAGCCACTCGACCCGTTCTCCCGGGACGACCGGAACCAGAAAGTCCCGGAGGACGCCATCTCCTGACTCAAGTGGCGACGAGGCTTGCGGATCATCGTAGTGCCGAAGCCCCTCGGTCAGGAGCTGTTCCGCCTCCAAGAATCGGGAGCGGTCCTCTTTAGTCAGCTCCGGTGCGCCTACTGATGCGTAGCGCCAACC
The DNA here is from genome assembly GCA_029262175.1 of Gemmatimonadota bacterium. Classification (GTDB taxonomy): domain Bacteria; phylum Gemmatimonadota; class Gemmatimonadetes; order Palauibacterales; family Palauibacteraceae; genus Palauibacter. The sequence goes on along the minus strand of JAJCZV010000064.1, from coordinate 3,248 downwards.
TTCGCGCTGGAAAGAGACGAATGACTCAGGGTAGACGATCCGGAACGTGGGCTGGAAGATGCCTGCTTCATCGAACATGCGAAGCAGTCGTTTCGTCCCAGTACCGCCCGCCCACCTATGACCCGAGGTCTGAACTAGGCGTGCAAAGCGATCTGTTTCTAACCAGCCTATGCCTGGCATCCGAACCTAGGTCACCCGTCGTGTTCGACGACTGGGACACACCATGGGACCAGAACCTCAGATCCTGCTCGTATCCCGAATCCCTGAAGCCGATCGACAAAATGTCCGTTGTAGTTCAGCCAGCGCAGGACCACGAGTTCTATGTACTGCACTGCCAGCTCCCGCACCGCTCGTCGCTCAGCACCTGTGAAGGGACGGACCTGTTTTCTGCGGTGCCCCACTGGATGGGCATATGCGTTCCGCACGGTTGCGATAAGCCCGGGACCATCCTGCGAGCCTCCGAGAGATGCGGAGACGGATGCAAGTTCGGGGTTAGTAGGAAGTCTGGAACATAAGCCAAGCGCCTCGAGCATAGAGCGAAATGCCTCGGCCGCCGTCCCCTTGGAAGGTCCGGCCACCAAGTCGACTAAGAGCTCCAAGGCGGCTTGCGCCAGCAGGAGACCACCTTCCTGTCCACCTGCATGTTGATTCGCAGCCGTATACCAGTGAACCAGGGTCCGGATCGCCTCGTCATTCTCGGACCAACGCGCCAGGAAACCTCCGAAAGCCTCGCCCAGCGAATCCAGTTTCACGGTGGGGAACCACGAATGCACGGCCGGCGTGAGTGGATCGATCCACGGCGTTTCCCAGCGTTGCCAAATCACCGAGCCTTCGGAGAGTCCGACTGGTAGCAGCGGCCCGACTCGCTTGCCGCGGGCGAAGGAGAGGAAGAAATACAGGCATTCCAAGACGGGCTTCGCTGCCTCCAAACGGAATGGGGCGCCGTCGGCCCGGGTGAGTCGCCCGGTATGAGTGAGCGCGAACCCGGCGACGTTCCGTACCGACTCGATGGCTTCTCGGTAGTCCTTTCGCTGATCCAACTCAATGCGCCAGAGATCGGAACCGAAAACTAGTCGAGCAGCCCAGCTGCCCTCAGTGGGGCTACTTACGAACCGTCCGATGTAGTCGATGAAGTTGGGGACAAAGAACCGCACCTCGTATACGTCCGTCCCGGTATCTCCGACCCAGGTCTCTCCCAGTAGTCTCCCGTCGACCGATCCGCTAACGGCACCCAAATCGTAGATCGTGCCCCTCGCCAGCAGGTTCAGCTCGGGCACTTCTATCGAACAGCGCTCGGCCAAGATCATGTTTGAGTTCGAAGGACAACCGCTGTACCGCACGCCCAGACGTACGCCGATTTCGTAGCGGATCAGCCCCTCAAGCTCGCACGTCTGGTCGCCATATCGAGCTAGGATTCGTCCTTCATGAAGATCGATCCCGGAATCCGTTGGGCGTAACGGGTGAGTCAGGGGCTTGGAGGGACCGGTCGATGGTGTCGTTCTTTTGTTTGTCATCGACTCTATCACTAGTGGCGTGGATCGGAGTCAGTTGGGCTACTACGAGCCGCGCACTTATTGCGCACTCGGCTGGAAGGCATTGGGCGGAAAATCAATGGAGCCGATCGGGATCGAACCGACGACCTCCTGCTTGCAAAGCAGGCGCTCTCCCAACTGAGCTACGGCCCCGTATGCGTGAAGTATGCCTTCCCACGCCGAAGAGTTCCAGTCCTGGCGGCCCGAAAGAACCCCTCCCGCGTCAAGCCACGGCGGGACGAATCTTCCGAATCTGATCGACGCCGTCTGCGTGCAGCGCATCCCAGAGGTCGACGGCCTGCTGCAGATTGAGCCAGAACTCGGGCTCCGTACTGGTGAATCTGCTCAACCGAAGTGCCGTCTCAGGCGTCACCGACCGCTTTCCGTTCACGATCTCGTTCATTCGGGGGTAGGAAATCCTCAATCGCTTCGCCGCTTCTTTCTGGGTGATCACGAGGGGCTTCAAGAAGTCTTCGAGGAGCACCTCGCCTGGATGTGTCGGACGACGGTTTTTCGGCAATCGACGCATGACGAACCTGCCTCCGTTTTTGCTCTGCTGGTCGCCTTCAGTGGTAATCGACGATCTCTAGGTCCTCCGCCCCTCGCTCCGTCCATCGGAAGCAGATTCGGTATTGATCGTTGATTCGAATCGAGTGCTGCCCTTGTCGATCTCCACTCAACTTCTCCAGCCGCAGTCCGGGAAGTGTGAGCGAGTTCAATGAGACCGCTGCCTCGATCCGGTCCAACGTTTTGCCCGCCTTGCGATGCAAGTCGCTCGGCAAGGTCCGGCGCGCCGCCTTGCTGTTCAAACCGTCGAAGACGTCCTCGGTACCCTGATTCCTGAACGAGACGATCAAAGGTCCCCCGCTGGGTACCGAACCACCCATCGAACTGGCAGCCGGACTAAATTAATGCTTTACGTTAACGGTTACAACTCGACCCCGCCGCGGGTCGCCTAGCCGCGTTCACTTGGCGCTTCATCGATGCGTCTGACCTTCCCCGCCCTCATCAGCTCCACGGCTCCGAGGACGACACGCAGGAGGGTCTCTTGATCGGCGTGTTGGTAGCAGCGCTGCATCGACTCCGGTCCAGCCCATCCGCCGGCCGCCGCGACGTCGGTAGCGGGTAGGTGCTTGCGCTCGGTCGCCCATTTCCGGCGGTAGGCATGCCACAGAGAACCGTTCAAGGGCTCGAGGCCGGCCATTCTTTCGGCTTTTCGTAACCACTTGTCGGCGAGGTGTCTGGACACCGGCTTCGAAGGATCGCGGGGAGCCGGGAACAAGTAGGTGGAGTTCGCGAGAGGCTGCGTACGTATCGCCCGGTCCACGGCTGCGCGCACGCCGCTTGTGATCGGAATCAGGCTCGCTCGTCCCTGTTTATCGGTTTCCGCGGGCCAGAGGATGGCCCCGTGCGGACCCTGATCGAGCTGCAGGTCCTGGTGGCGCAGAGCACAGATCGCCGACAGGCGGCGGCCAGTGCCGTTCGCGAGTTCCAGCAGCTCCGAGAGGTGACTCCGCATCATCCTCCGCTTGCCGCCGTGCGTCACAAGCATCCGCACGTCATCGCTCACATCCCTCGTGGCTCTGTAGCGCTCTTGGGTCGCGACCGGCTGACGCGGGTTCTTCTCGCGAGGGATTTCGTATCCCCGGACGGGATTATGGCCGAGGAGATATCCGGTCTCGGTCCGCCATTTGGTGGCCCAGTTCATGACCCACT
>JAJCZV010000063.1 GCA_029262175.1 Gemmatimonadota bacterium | reverse complement strand
CACACCCTCAATAACACCGCGCTCGTCCATGAAGCGTACGTCCGTCTCGTTGGACAACGGCACGTCGAATGGAAGGGCCGCGCGCACTTCTTCGCGCTCGCGTCGCAGGCCATGCGGCGGATCTTGATCAACTACGCCGAGGCGCGGAACGCGAAGAAACGGGGCGGCGACGCACCGCATATAAACGTGGAAGCGGCGGATCCGATCAGCCCCGAGGTCGCCGAGGAGATCCTCGCGCTCAACGATGCGCTCAATCGCTTGGAACAGTTCAACGAACGCGGTGCTCGCGTCATCGAGTACCGCTTCTTCGGGGGTCTGACGCACGATGAGATCGCGGAGGCGATGGGGTTGTCCGAAGCGACGGTGCGGCGCGCGTGGCGGGCCGCCCGTGCCTGGCTGCGAGATGAGCTCGACCCCGCGGTGACCCTCGCTTGGTCGGCACCGTTGGCGACGGCTGGGGCGCCAGACCGTCGAGCACACGGGACGTAGGGTGACCGACTCTCGGCGTTGGGCGCGAACCGAAGAGCTCTTCCATCAAGCGGCGGAACTGCCCGATGCCGAGCGTGAGTCTTTTGTAGAGCGGGCGTGCGCAGGAGACGAGGCGTTGAAGGCTCGGGTATTGGCTCTGCTGGTTGCCGACGGAGACGCCGCCGGTTTCTTGGAGACGCCTGCCGCCCGGATTAGCGACGGAGCGCCTCCGAGGAACCGTCCCCGGATCGGCCCCTACCAGCTTGTGCGCCTGCTCGGTGCGGGAGGGATGGGCGAGGTCCATCTGGGATTTGAGGACGGTCCCGATTTCAGACGCTACGTGGCCATCAAGATCGTGCGCGAAGGAGTCGACGCCGGCTTCGCGGAACGATTTGCCCGTGAACGAGCGATCTTAGCACGGCTCCAGCACCCGGGAATCGCGCGGTTTCTTGGCGGAGACATGACCGAGGACGGGCGTCCGTACTACGTCATGGAGTACGTCGAGGGCGAACGCATCGACGTGTTTTCCGATCGAAAACGGCTGACGATCCGGGAGCGTGTCGAGCTGTTCCGCGACGTCTGCCTCGCGGTCCAGCACGCCCACGCGAATCTCGTCGTTCACCGCGATCTGAAACCGGACAACATCCTCATCACCCCCGATGGCGAGCCAAAGCTGCTCGACTTCGGGATCGCCAAGCTCCTCGAGGACGATGGAGTGGAGCTCACCCGAACCGGGCTTCGGTTGGCCACGCCCGCCTATGCGGCCCCAGAACAGCTCCGGGGCGAACCGGTCAGCACGGCATCCGATGTCTATGCCTTGGGCGTGCTTCTGTACGAATCTCTCTGCGGACACCGGGCGTTCTCGGCCGCGCAGGCCGCGGCGCGCGCTCGGATCCCGGACGTGGAGCCAACGCCTCGTCCCAGCACTTCGGTCGGCCAACCCCTGACACGCCCGACTCCTGAGGGCGACTCCGAAACGCTGTCCGCCGCCGACCTCAGCGGTCGTCGAGGCACGGCTCCCAACACGCTTCAACGCGCGTTGCGCGGAGACCTGGATAACATCGTCCTCAAAGCGATGCGCAGCGACCCACGCGACCGATACGTATCGGCGGCGGCCCTGGCCGACGACCTCGACCGTTACTTGTCGGGCCGACCCGTGTTGGCTCGCGCGCCTTCGCTCGGATATCGAACGGCGAAGTTCGTCCGCCGCAACCGGGCGGCATCGATTGCTGCAGCCGCTCTGCTCCTCACGATCGTCGTGGGTGGGGCCGCAACGCTGGCCCAGAACGGTCGCATCCGCGCGCAAGCCGAACGTCTGTCCGTCGAACGTGATCGCGCGCTCGAGGTGCAGAACTTTCTGCTCGAGTCGTTCGGAGCGGCCGGATCCAGCGGATGGACGGGCGATTCGGTGACCGTGCGACAGGTTCTCGAATCGCGAGCCGAGCAGGTCGAGACGCTTTACGCGGATGACCCGGCGATCCGAGCCGAGATGCAGCATGTGTTGGCAGATGGGTTCGAACGACTCGGCGCGCTCGAAGAGGCGGAGACGTGGGCGAAAAAAGCAGTTGAGACGAGGCGGTCGCTCGCGCTCGGTCCGCACGACCGGGAGTTGGCGCGGTCGGTCGGATTGCTCGGGTGGATCCATCACCAGCGGAACGACCTCGACGCCGCAGAGACGTTGTTGCGAGAGTCGCTGTCAACGTGGCGAGTGCACGCCGCGGACTCGGCGGGTCTCGCGCGAGCCCTCAACGACCTGGCGGGCGTGCTTACGTCTCTAGCGAAGCTGGAAGAGGCGGAGACCCTCGGCCGCGAGGCGCTCGAGATCCGAAGAATGATCTACACATCGAATCACCCGTCTATCGCGGTCACGGCCGCGAACCTCGGGAACATCGTGGGCCTCCGAGGCGACCACGAGGGTGCCATCACTCTGTCGAGGGAAGCGGCCGGTGTCCTCGCCGCGGCGCTCGGGCCTCGACACCGTCGGACGCTCACGGCTCGTCGGGCGGTGGCGAACTGGCATTCGTTCAGGGGTGACTGGGCACGGAGCGCCGAGATCACGACCGAGCTGATCGCCAGCTACGAAGAGATCGGGGCCGAAGAGGATGTAGGGCTCGCCTGGACGCTTCAGACACATGGAGGCGCGCTCGCGCGTCTCGATCGCCCTGAAGAGGCCGACTCCGCGTTCACGCGCGGATTTGCCATTTCGGAAGCACGTCTCGGGGACCACAGCCTGACCGCGTCGTTCCTGACCCGACGAGCCGGACTCTACCAACGTCAGCGCCGCCGGATCGACGCCCTCGAACAAGCGCGCGCGGCGGTCGACATGCTGCGAACGGTGTACTCGGATCACCCCGAACTCGGCGCGGCACTCCGTCTTCGGGGCGCCCTCGCCGTCGAGAGACCGGAGCAACTCTCCTCGTACCGAGAGGCAGCCGAAATGTACACGCGTCTCGAGGGGGACGACGGCCTGAACGCGGTTCGACTCACGCTGAGTTGGGCGAGGTCCCTTGCTGCCGCCGGTCAGCCGGACCCAGCGCTCCGGCTCTTCCAATCGCTAGCCCGCACGGTCCCCGTCGCGTACGGCGACGATCATGGCTTCGCGCCCGCGCCCTACCTCGGTCAGGCCGAAGCCTACATCGCGATGGGCGATCCAGAAGCTGCTCAGCGCGCGCTGGACGAAGTGCGAACCCGAATGACGGGCGCTGCGGATGTGGCGCCGAATCAGCTCTGGCTAGCTCGTCTGGAAGAAGCCCTCGGGCGCTAGCAGGTCGTGGCACCACTAAACTCACGTCGCCCCTTTCTCCAGTAGAACACAGCCACCAACAAGATCGTCAACGGCAGAACGACGCCAAAATCATCCAGAAACCAATCCGATCTGGTGTTCTCGGAAGTCATTGGCCCGAAGAACGTCTGCAGGAAGACATTGTGGCTCATGTGAAAGATGACGGCCGGCCAGAGGCTATGGGTCCTGAACCTGATGTACGTCATGATCACCGACATCGACGTCAGGCTCAGTGTGAAGAAGAACATCTGATAGAAGATTGGTACGGTCTCATTGCCGTAAAGACCCGCCAGCATCAACGGCCAGTGCCAGATGGACCAAATGAGCCCGGAAGTGATCGCCACTCCGGTAAACGACATGACTCTGGACAATTGCGGGACAAGCAAACCTCGCCAGCCCACCTCTTCGCCCAATACCGAAGGCATCAACAACACAAAACTGACGGTCGCAGACAACAAGAAATGCAACGCGATCAAGCCCGCGTCGGACCAGGCCGTGAGGTTGTAACTCTCTCCCAATTCCAGTACGAATTCCGGGTCGTACCAACCACCAAGATTCGCAACCCAGATGACGCCATAGGCCGCAGCGATATACCCCAGAGGCAGGAGGTAACTGAGCCAATGGACTTTCCAACTTGCCCAGGACCATCCGAGGGATCGCAGTCCCCTGTTTGTAATCAGGTAGGTCAATGCGGCCGCGAGCCCAACGGATAACATCAACGGCGTCGCACGACCCAGCCGAAAAATTAGCCAGTATCCGATGGGATAGAGGCCAGCCGTGAAGGCTAGAAAGATGCCGATGGTCGTAGCTGGGCTTTGAGATATCTTCAAGAACCTACTAGGCGTTTATGCAACATCCCCCCTAATCTCGAGACAGCTTCTTCTCGGGCTTCCGCCTCAAAAAGGCCAGCGTCGCCCCTAGGATCGAACCCGCGACAGCGTTTATGGGCACCCCAAAAGCGATGGAGTGCAGTAGGAATTCATGGCCCGATCTGTAGTTGTCACCCTTGTAAAGCCAAGCCACCCACGACCCAGGGAATAGTAGGTATTCTCCGATGGGAATGTGGGACACGCCCATGAGCGCGATCACCCCGACCGCCGCGGTTGCGATCGCCGCGAGGCCTGCCCCAATCAGCGCGGATCTCGTCTGACGAAGGGGCGTACGAGGATTCTTCGGAGCTGACTGCGGAGGATGATCACCTAAGCTGGGTGCGTCTCTCGTGGTGGACACCATCATCGGTTGTCTGTGATGGCCTCGTAGACCAGCGTCTGGAATTCCACTTCAAGCTCAGGATGCGTTCCGGGCTCGAGCTGCGTCAGTACGAGTCCGACTAGCTGTTCCTCGGGATCGATCCAGAAGTACGTGCTGGCGTACCCCAGCCACCTAAAGACTCCATCGCTGTCGGGGATGGGTGTCGCGTCGGCATCGGTCAGGACACTGAATCCGAGTCCGAAGCCGTAGCCTGGCGGCGCAAAGTGAGGCCCGACCTGAATCGGAATCAGTGACTCCGGAAGTCGATTGGTCCTCATCATCTCGACGGTCTCTTGCTGGAGAAGTCGAGTCCCCTCCAATTCGCCCCCATTGAGGAGCATCTGTGCGAACCGCAGATAGTCCGGAGCCGTCGACAGCAAGCCTCCGCCTCCCGAAAGAAGTGCCGGCCCGAACGGGTCGCTGCACTCCGAAGCGTTCGTCGGCTCCAGAAGCCCGTCCGCTCCAGTACGGTAGAGGGTCATGAGCCGATCAGCCTTCTCGGGCGAGGCGTAGAAGCCGGTATCCGTCATTCCCATCGGCTCGAGCACCCGTTGACTCAGAAAATCGTCGAGACGCTGACCCGAAACGATTTCTATCACCCGGCCCAGGACGTCCGTCGATACGCCGTAGTTCCACACCTCTCCCGGGTGGCCGACCAGCGGCAGCCCGCCCACTTCTTCGACCAGATTCCGAAGGTCCCCTGAGAAGACGTCCTCACGGCGGTAGAGAGAGTCGACCGGTGTTTCGCCAAAGAGCCCATAGGTCAGACCAGACGTGTGACTCAGTAGGTGCGCGATGGTGATGGGGCGTTTCGGAGGCACGAGCCCTCGAGTCGTATGGACCTCGAGCCCCGCCAATTCGGGGAGATACCGCGACACGGGGTCATCGAGGGACAGCGCACCCTCTTCCACGAGCAACATGATACCCACCGACGTGATCGGTTTCGTCATCGAGCAGATGCGAAGTATGTCATCTCGTCGCAATGCCGCCCGTGAGTCGATGTCCTTGAGACCCACAGCGTCCCAATGCACGAGATAGCCACGGCGGGCGACCATCGTGATGATCCCGCTCACCAGTCCCTCGTTCACATATCGTTGCATGGAAGGCCGAATCCGATCCAACCGGGCGCGCGCCATCCCCACGGCTTCGGGTTCTCTCTCCGGAAGCGGCGAGTCGGAAGCGATTCGTGGCGTACAACTCGCCATCAGGGTCGCGATCGCGACGATCGAAAGGATGCGCATCAGCGTTCGCTCACGTTGAACGATCGGTAGGATTCGGCGACTCCCACGAACCTGGTTATCGAGCAAGCTTCGCCCAGTATGTCGGGCTGATTGGAAGCTCAGTGTCGCCTTCCAAGACCGCAATGTGTTTCCCCGTGTGAAGAGTTCGGAGCTCTCGAACTCGATCGATGCGCACGATCGTCGAGCGGTGAATGCGCACGAAGTCCCTGGGGTCGAGTCTGCTCTCGAGTCCACTCAACGTGGAGCGGAGCAGGAACTGTTTCGACCCTCGTCGGAGCACGACGTAGTTCCCTTTTGCCTCGATCCAATCGATCTCATCGACGGGTATCAGTAGCGTCTTTCTCCCAAGCGTCACCGCAAGACGTCGTACGTACTCGCCGTCTCCCTCGAGCGTCGCGATCACGCGTTTTAGATCATCAATGAGCCCGCCTTCATCGCGCGACTTCGCTACCCGCCTAGCGCGCTCGAGTGAGCGAGCCAAGCGATCCCGATCAAACGGCTTGAGGAGATAGTCGGCCACATCTTCGTCGAACGCGTTCACGGCGTGTTCGGGATAGGCGGTCACGAAGACCACGACGGGCGGCGGCTGCTGATCGACACCCGCAATCACATCGAAGCCGGTGGCCCCGGGCATTTCGATATCGAGAAACACGAGGTCGGGCAGGAGTTCGCGGATTTCCGTGACCGCGCTCTGCGCGTCCTTACACTCGCCGACGACTTCGATATCGTCGTGTTCGACAAGTAGTCGTCGGAGTCGCCGCCTCGCGAGCGGCTCATCGTCAACGATTAGCGCGCGCACGCGCAGCCTCCTGATCTCGCGCGAAGGGAGCGTCGGGCGCACAAGCTCTGAACGGCAAATCGATGCGGACCTCCGTTCCGCCTCCTTCACCGGAGGCCAGGTCGAGGCGCGCTTCGTCTCCGAACAACCCCTCTATCCGAGCCCGAGTGTTCGAGAGTCCGATGCCTTCGACCCGTGCATTATCCAAACCGACACCGTCGTCGACTACGCAGATCGTCACTCGGTTCTCGCCTCTCTCTGCGTGCACCGAGATGGTGCCCGATCCAGTCCCTCGATCGACACCATGGACGATGGAGTTTTCGATCAGGGGCTGAAGAAGCATCGCCGGCACGAGAGCGCCAAGCGTGTCATCGTTGATGTGCATCTCGAACTTGATTCGGTCCTCCGACCTCATTTGCTGTAGTTGCATGTAGAGATCTAGTCGCTCGAGCTCGGTCTCGAGCGCGATGCCCCCGTCGCCGCCATCCATCGTCGCGCGGAGCAGGTCGCTCAGCCGAATCACCATCGCTTCAGCGCGATCCGGATCCTCACCCACGAGTTCAGCGATGCCGTTGAGCGTATTGAAGAGAAAGTGCGGCCGGAGTTCTCTCGACAAAGCGTCGAGCCGCGCCCTCATGAGATCTGTCTCGAGCTGAGCGGTGCTCAGGTCCGCGCGCCGACGTCCGAGTAGACGACGCACCCAGGTGTAGGCCAGCGACAGACCCATCATAGCGCCCAAGGCTTCCGCGTAGGTCACGCCCCTAGGAAAGTTCGGTCCGCCGTAGGTGTCGGCCGGGAATCCAAGGAGACTCGCCACGCCTCCGATCGCGAACACGAGGCCCACCGCTTGGATCCCCGCCAACGCAACCACGCTCGCCGTCCGCAAAACGGCGTTGCGCCATCTGACGCCGACCTCGAGTGGAAGCGCGTCGAACCACCAGAACAGAAGCGGCGCAAACGCGATCCGAACGCAAGCGTCCGTCACAAGAAGCAGGAGAGTCTTCCACCGCGCCACATCGGCGTACACCGCAAAGTTCTCGGGAATCGAGATGGCTTCCAGTGCGAGAATGACGCCGATGATGGCGGCCCACTCGAGCGCTCCCGCGTCTCGGAGTACTCGGACGCGAGTGGCGACTCCCCTGGGCTGGCCTGAACCGACCGTCAAATCTCTGCTCGTCATGAGTGAATCTAGCGGGCGCGCCGCCGGATGTGTCGAGACTCATCACAAGCTACCGGCCATCCGTCCCGCCGTGAGCGGCTCCGCCCCGCCATCCCTCACGCGGCAGGATTTGGGCTCGTATGTCGTCAGGTGTGGGAACGTCGCTCCTCGTTCTCCGATACCCATAGACTCTAGGAAAGCACAATGAAACCCATTCTAAGGATCTTTCTTGCAGCCCTCGTTGCGGCACTGAGTGCATGCTCGGATTCGTCCGGTCCGCAGGTCCCGCCAGTCGATGAGATTCGACTTGCCGAGATCGAGATCGACGGACGAACGATTCAATACGCCGTGGGGGGCCGCGGCGGTCCGACCATCGTTCTCGAGTCGGGGCTCGGATCCGAGCTGGCCGTATGGGAACGTGTGGGCGAGGATCTAGCACAGATGTCGACGGTGTTTGCCTATGATCGGCCCGGATACGGGGGAAGCGACCCCACTTCCGCTTCGCGCGACGCAGCGCAGGTCGCGACCGAGTTACGGCGACTCCTGCAGGCGGTCGACGCCCCGCTTCCCTACGTCCTCGTCGGGCACTCTTCGGGTTGGCAATATGTCGAATACTTCGCACGGGCCTTTCCGAGTGAAGTGGCCGGCATCGTTGGAGTGGATGGACGGGCGGCGGATTTTTCGCTGCAATGCCTGACGGCAGGATTAGAACGTTGCACGATCGATCCAAGCGAAGTTCCCGAGCCCCTCCGCTCAGAAGTCGTCGCGGAGGGCGTGACGCGGACTCAGCTACTGACCGTGGGGGACTTCCCCGATCTGCCGCTTCTGATCTTCGCCCACGGCTTGAAGGATCCGGCGAACCCCGAGTGGGAGACGCTATGGGCGGCGGCGCAGGAGAACCTTTCCGGGCTTTCCCCACGCGGCCGACTCGTTATCGCGCCCAACAGCGGTCATTTCATCCAGCTCGACGAACCCACCTTGGTCGTAGAAGGCATCTTCGAGGTGATCTCCGAGGGTCGGTGACATGACCAAGATCGGTGCCCGCCCTTTACGTTTTGGCACGACACTGCTGGAGTGGGTAACCGTCCGCATCTTTTCGACGGTGGTTGGACTGGTCGCGGCCGGTGCGGGCGAACTCGCCGGTCAAACCTCTGGCGGCGTATCGAGCGTCGACCCAGACGTGACGAAGACCCTGCGGAGGCCGGCCCGTCCCAGCCGGCTCCGCGCGGCAAGCGAAGCGCTTCTCGTAAACGTCTTCGTGAATCGCGCGGACGCGTGGGCGTTCGGTCTGGACTGGGCCGCCGTCGGACCGAGCGATTGGTCGCGGAATCTTCGACTGGGCTGGGAGTGGGACGAGAACGCGTTTGGCGCAAACATGTTTTCGCACCCGTATCACGGAGGCCTCTACTTCAACGCGGGCAGATCGAACGGACTCGGTTTCTGGGAGTCCGCGCCGCTCGCATTCCTCGGTTCGTGGTCCTGGGAATATTTCGGCGAAACCTACCGTCCGTCGCTCAACGATTTCTTCATGACGAGCTTCGGCGGGATCGCGTTGGGCGAGGTCTTTCATCGCATCGGGGCGAGTATTCGGGATAACCGGGCCGGTGGATCGGCCCGCACGTGGCGCGAGATCGCCGCCTTGCCGTTTGATCCGATCGGCGGATTCAAGCGACTCCTTCGCGGCGATTGGACCAAGCGAGACCGCAATCCGGCAGAGCACGATCCCGAGTCCTTCGTGTTTCGCCTCGGGGCAGGGGGCAGGTTCGTGGCCGACTCTGGATTCGTCGATCGCGACGACAACTACTCCGGATCCCCGACGTTGGAGGTGGAACTGGACTACGGAGACCCCTTTCTCACCGAACACCGCGCGCCCTTCGACGTCTTCACGGTTCGCGGACGGGTCAGCCCGGGAGGCGAGGGGCTCAATCTACTTCAGGCGAGCGGTCGACTCTTCGCGATGGATTTCAGCGAGCAAACCTCTCGACACATGCGCGGTTTCGCGGTCAACCAACGCTTCGACTTCCTCAACAACCCGGCGCACCGATTCGGCGCACAAAGCTTGGAGTTCGGAGTGTACTCACGGTGGCGGTTCGGGGCGCGATCAGCCATCCGCACTCATTTCTTCGGTGACGTCATCTTTTTGGGAGCCATGGAAGCGCCGTTTGCAGGGACGGGTGAGCGCGAGTACGACTTCGGTCCGGGCGCGGGCACCCGCGTCGAGATCGCGTATGAGCAGAACGGGCTCACCTTCCTCACCATTCTCGGTCGGACCGAGTATGTCCACTCGGTAAGCGGCGCCAGCGCCGACCACAACATGAGCTTCGGCGCGATCGAACTGACGCTCCCGCTCGCGTTCAAGCTCGGTCTCGCAGGACGACTTCGGTACTACAATCGACGCAGCCGTTACTCGGATCGGCCGGATGAGAGGCGGGAATTTTCTGAAGTCGCGGTCCTTGTCGTATGGACCGGGTTTCAATTGCCCGGGTTCGACGGATGATCACGCTGGGACCTTCGACTCGGGGGCTTCGAGTGTGGCTCGCCGCTATTGCGAGTGCCGTCGCGCTTGTCCATCCCACCGATGCGACCGCGCAGCTATCGCCTCGAAGCGGGCTTTGGTTCGAACTCGGCCTAGGCCCTTCATCCACACGAATCGCGTGCACGGGCTGCGCCGGCGTCACCCATGGATCCGGACCCGTTGCCTACGCGCAGGTCGGCGGCGCGCTAGCCGACGGTGTGCTATTCGGCGTTGAGGCGGCGATTCAGATCGACGAGACCTTTGGCCGCGAACGCGACGCCGGCTCGGTTATCGCGAGCAACCAATCGCTGCACCTGATCCTGCTGTGGTTTCCGTGGCGGGCCGGCTTCTTCGTCAAAGGCGGCGTGGGGGTCGCAGCCGCGGAGGTGACGCTCGAATCCGCGGCTGGAACCTCGCTCGTGTCGGCCGGCGTCGGCGTGGGGATGTCCGCGGGTATCGGCTGGGACTTCGCCATCACTCGGCACCTCGCTATCACCGCGAACGCAGGCTCTTGGGTCAGCGCCATCGGCGATTTGGTACTACCCGAGGTCACGGTAGACGACGTGATCGCGACTCGTTACGGCATCATGATTGGATTGACGATCCGGTAAGGAAGTGAACCCGAAAGGAAACTCGCCTTGGACCATACGGCGAGGAGCTCACTCGGGGCCGGTGACTTTTTCTACGTTCTGGCCGACGCCCGTCGTGACGTGTTCTTTCGAACACGCGACGCCCACCTCGACAACCCCGCCATGAGGAGAAGCTGCAGCGCGGCAATCCCGAGTACGGAGATGTTGGCGGCGCTGCTGTTGTAGGGCAGCAGGAGTGTCACGGATGCCACGAGCACGTAGGCCCCAAACGCGATGACCAGAGACAGACCGATCGCGATCACGGCTCTGCGGTCTAGTGGGGCGTCGGCGGTCGATCGTCGTCCGAAGAGTCCGAGGCCAACCAGCAAGACCAAGATGGGAAGTACATTGTAGCGTAGTCGGAACCAGGCGGTCTCGAGCAATGGCACGCGATCCGTCCAAAGATCCGGCCGCCCAAAGATGGCGTTCGCCGTCGAGGCATCGACCTGAAACTCGACGAACGTTTCTTCGCCGACACAGCCGGTGTCGACACCGGCTCGGGGATCTGCGAGAAACTGCGCGTAAAGGGTCCGCGAGCAACCGCTGTAGTTGACGGTTACGTGACCAGCTTCTGGGATGACGAGGAAGGTCTGATTCTCCCCCGCATACGTCTCGCGGATCTCGGTCAGCCGCCCGGCCGGCATCGTGGGATCGAGCCCCCCGTGCAGGATGAGCATGGGTCCGTCGAAGGGGGCCTGCGCGCCGTCGAGCGGGTCCGGGGCATAGCGGGGCCAATCGGGCCACGTGTGTGAGAAGCTCGAGCTGACCGCGGTCGTCGCCACGGTCCCGGCCACGAGAGCTTCCAGCGAGTCCGACGACGGATCGGATTCGTTCCACATCTCCGACAACGCCACGTGGCGTTGGAGCACGGGCGAATGTGTAGAGGCCTCCCCGACGCCGCTCAGAGCCGCGCGGACGAAGTGGAGCAACGCCATCTGATCATGCCAGTCGCAGCGGCCCAGGCGGTAGGCCAGCGCTGGGATCACCGCGTTCGGGATGTCGTCGACCATGAGGGTGACGCCCATGAGCAGACGCGCGGTCTCCGCGTCGACACCCAAGGCCGGGCAGTGGCCCTCGTCGAGTCGCCCGAGCACTCCTTCCACGGTCGCCGTCGGATCGCGCCCCATGTGGGCCCCGCATTCGGCGTTAGCCCCGCAGCGCGCGAGCCACTCGCGCGCCGCGGCGTCGAGCCCTTGGTCGAACTCGGCGAAGCTCCAATCGGCCGGGACAACCCCATCGAGGATCACACCGGCGGGTTGATGCGGATACAAGTGAAGATAGCGATTGGCCCAGAAACTCCCGTATGAAGCCCCGAACACGATGGACTCCGGGCGACGCGCTCCGGCCCGCTCCGCATCGTCGCCGACGCGCTCGATGGCGCGACCGAGATCCCAGGCGGACTGTGTCGCGGTCAAAGCCCAGAGGTCCTCTCGGGTGGCGACGATATGCGCGATGCAAGCCTGCCATTCCTCGCCCACGATCTCGCTCCCGTCGAAACTGTCAGCAGCTTCTTGATCGGGGCACCGCAGGTCGGCCGAATCGCCTGTCCCCCGGTGATCGATGCCGTAGAGGTCCAGCTCCGGATCGTCGAGGACCCCACGCAGACGACCGAGACCACCCCCGACGGGGTCTCCCGGACCACCAGCTAGGTACCAGAGCTGACGACCTCCATCGCCGGAGCCGCGCAGACGACGGAGTCCGACAGCCATGGCCGGCCCGCCAGGCCTCGCGTGGTCGAGCGGCACCGCCATGGTGGCACACTCGAGACCGGACGCATCCGGGCAAGCGCTCCAGGCGATCGACTCTTGACCCGAAAGCGGACCCGCTCCGGGGCCGGCGATCAGGGCTCCGGCGGCGAATCCAAACATCGACCAGAGGACGACGCGTTGGAGCGCGGATTCGGGAGACCAGCACCTGACCTCCGCCTGGCCGACCAACTCTAGCGGCACAGCGCGGGGTCCTGGGTTGCCGTGTTCTTCATCGATCCAAGCTCCTTACCAGGGCCGGTCGCTTGCCAACTGGGCTGCCGTCCGCTGTGTCCAACTTCCATCCGCTGTTTTCGAACTTCTGGGCTTTTCTCTGCCCGAACATGTAGAGAAACAGCAGACGCGCCCGGAGAATCAGAGCGTCGTCCAAGAAGGTCGCGTATAGGGCGGACGTTAAGCGGGGTTGGGAAGCGTGTCGTCGCCCTCTTCGTTCGCTAGAGCCTAAGGATCGGACAGCTCACGAGGGACACCCGACTGGTCGTGGACCGACGGACGAAACGCGCCGGAGGTCAGTCACAGTGCTGATGCGCTGCGTTCCAACTCTGACCCGGTGGGCAGACGCCTTCCCCGCCTCCGACGACTACCGAGATCACCATGAACGCGAGCCCGAGGAGCACCACGGCCCCGACGACGATCATGGTCGTCTTCGAAGCTGGCGTCGCCATCGCGGAGCGACCCTCCTCGTAGCAGCAACGCTTGTACTTCTTCCCGCTTCCGCAAACGCACGGGTCGTTTCGTCCGATGGTGCTCGACATCGTCTGGCTCGCCAAGAGGTTCGCGGTGATGGTCTGGTCCGGAACGCACGTCCATACGTAGGTGCCCGAGTACCCGTTGTCCATATGG
>JAJCZV010000062.1 GCA_029262175.1 Gemmatimonadota bacterium | reverse complement strand
AGGAACGGATGCGTGCGAGCGGACCCCCCTTCGGCGAGGATCGCCTCCATGAACCCTCGGTACTGCTGTGCGGTGTTCGGCGAGTACGAGTTGAGTACGTAGTCGCTGAGCGGATAGGCCATGAGTTCTCGAGCGGACTCGACCAGATCCGGCGCCGGCGCGGCGGCGGGCGGGGGTTCGCCTGCTCCCTGGTCGCGACCCCTGCCTCGACGGCTGGCTGCGTAGGGCGGGTGTGCGATTCCCAAGACCGGAAGTCCCTGTTCGATGAGGGGGATCATCCGGTTGACCCGATCGGGGGCCTCAACTTGAGCGGGTTCGGCGCATGCGATCAGCAGTAGCCCGACGACACCAACTAAAACGGTCCAACGCATAGCGCCTCCGCGGGTGGATGAAGGATACAAGATGGCTTCGACGTTGACGATCGCAAACAGGAGCCATCCGGGAAACCCGCCTTCTCGCCGGGTGCGAGGGAGCTAGGTATCGTTCGAGGCAAGGATGCATTCGCGATGATCGTCGATGGCGCTATCAGGGGCCGCGAATTGCGCCCCGAGGAACCGCATGCGGAGCCAGCGTTCCGCGATCCGGAGGTCTAAGTCGTGGACTGGTCGATTCCCAATACGTTCTACCCGTCGACGCTCCCGCAGCCGCTGATGTGGATGCTGTTCACGGCGGCCCTACTCTGTACGTTTGGTGTGGTTTGGCGAATCGTGAAGCGGAGAGGCTTGGGGATCGGCCTCCTACTGCTCGTACCGACCGCTGCCGTCATGATCGCGGCGAGCATGATCCTGAGTATGGTGTTCGCTTTCTTTGTTCACGACGTGTGATGACCCATCAGGAAGGATCTTCCCGTGAGCACCAAACCGAGGACCGAGGATCTGCGCGCTGCGCTCTCGGCAGCCGGCTCGGCGCATCATGACTACGAGCGCAACTTTCTCGACGGCGTGCGCGACGAACAATGGGCCGGATGGTACGCTGCCTACGTGATCGGTCGGCTCGGCGACTTCATCTCACCTACTCAGCTCACAAAGTGGCTCGAGGAGGTTCCCGCCGATGGCGACTGGGCTCAGGGAGCCGCGACCTTCGTTGCCGAAATGCTAGCGACCCCGTAACCCGTCCGCGTAAACCCGTGTCCGGAGGTTCGATTGACCGAGTACGAACTCACGAGTCTGGCTCTCGACCTTTTTCGGGATATGGATGCGCAGATCCAGTTTTGGCTGCAGGCGACGTTCGCTGTGTTGGTCGCGGTCTTCATTGCGGGAGATCGACTGACGCGAGGGCTGCGGCGGCTCGTGGCTCTACTTTACACGGCCGCTTCGCTCCTGGCTGCGGCGCGCTGGGTCCTCACCTTGCGTCGCAACCTCGCCTATCGAGAACGGCTCACGGAAGGGGGTTACAGCGACATCCCGACCGACCTCTGGCTTCTCATTCCCGTGAATCTGCTCATCCTGTTCATCTTCTGCGCAGGCGCCATCGGCACCGTTCGCTTCCTGAGCACTCCTCCGCAGGCCGATTCCTGAGGGCAATCAACGAACCGCCTCTCGCGACCTGGGTGGGAGGTCCTTCAGCGCGTCGGACCAGTCGACGAGGTCGCGACCGCCCTTCGGGGTGAGTTCGTAATAGCCTGTCTTTACCCGGTCGAACCACCCATAGTGGTTGTCTCTCAAGATGGGACCGGCGCGCCCTACACCCGTTCGCTCGCGGATGTCTTTGACTTTGAGGACACTCTCGGCGGCCAGTTCCCGAGCGCATCGAAGCGCGTCCTGTCGATAGGCCGTGAGTCGCTGCCGCGAGGGAGAGCCCCCGACCTCCGGGTCGCCGACGCGCTCCGCGAACTCCTTGAGCAGGCGTTCGCGTCGGCCCGCATTCGTCCGGGGTCGATACGGCGCCGGATCCAAAACCGCCACGACCCGCCCGTGGGGGGACACGGTAAGAAGGCCCAACCCGAGGCGACGAAGAAGACTCTTCACCTGCTTCGTGCGAGAACGCCAGGAGGCGCTGTTTCCCTTCCCAATCCGAAACGCGATGTAGACGGCATCGGAGATCGCCAGCCGATCGACCGCTTGTAGGATGAGCGCGAGCGTCAGGCGCTCTTTCAACTCGACCACGACCGGACGTTCGTCGCCTCTCACGGCCACGATATCGCAGGCCCCGATCTCGCCTTTTACGACGTAGCCCTGCCCCTCCAGAAAACGCTTGATAGGGTGGTAGAGTTCGACCTCAGCCATCGGATGCCATCGCCTCACCCGCCTCGCAGCCCACCTCACCCATTGCAAACGAAGCCTGATTCTATGTTGATGAAGAGAGGAGAAGCCAGTTTGGACTCGAGCAGGGATCCGTCTCGGCTTTCCGCGTCGGTGTCCTGAGATGCAGATTGGATGCACTGTCGGCCAGGCGTACGGCGAGGGAGAGAACTCGTGGCGGAGTTTGGAGCAGATGCCAGGTGATCTATGGACGTGCCCGAAGTGTGGGCATCGCTTCACGACCAGAAACATGTGGCACTCCTGCTCGACCTGTCCGCTCGAGGGCCATTTCGATGGTCGCGATGCGCTGGTCTGAGCGACCTTGACCGGTTCCTCGAAGTGATCGAATCGTTTGGCACGGTGGAAGTCATTCCGCACAACACGAGGATCGCGACTCAAGCAGAGGTGCGATTCGCGAGCTGCACCACCCGAAAGAAACGGCTTGTCGCGAACCTGTGGCTGACACGTTCGGCTACGCACCCCAGACTGCAAAGAGTCGAAGAGCTGGGCCTAAAGACCTGCAGTCATCAGTTCCGTCTAGACTCGCCCACCGACCTCGACCCGGCGTTCTGCACGCTGATCGGGGAGTCGCATGATGTCGGAATCCGCAAACACTTGGCACCTTGAGCCTCGGACCGCTGCTTCGGGGCCTCGCGGCCGCCATCGCCCTTCGAAGTCTAGGCGCGGTCCTTTCCCACGCGGCTACGGCCGTGGTCATGGCGATCATCTGGATCAATCCCTTGGTGCTCGGTCTGGAAGTGGCGCGCGACGTCGAGCTTTTTCTGTTGATGGAATTCTTGGTGTTGCACTCGACCGCCTTCTTGGTGGGTTTCCGCTTCCTGAAAGGTTTCCCGCGTTGGGTGTTCATCGTGATCTATGCCCCGTTCGCCCTTATCCTCGGGGCGTCGTCGTCATCGTTCCTGATCACGATCCTCTTCTTCTGGCACCTCGCCTCGAGCGTTTGGGGAGACTTCGACCTTGCAGAACGAAATGTGGGGGGCTTTCTCGTGCGGTATCTGCCGACGTTTCTATGGTTCGTACTGTTACCGTTCGCCGTCGTCGTGCTTCGGCTGCCGGCCTTGGGGTGGGAGGCGCACCCCGGATTGGCTTTCTCCTGGGACAACGGGTGGCGCAGCGCAGCGCTCCTCCCCGCGTGGGCAACGCTCTATTTCTTCGGGCGGACGGTCCTCGAGGTCGCGATTCGGCGTGGGGAACGGACAGGTGCACTCGACCGCTTCATCTCCGCGGCGGAGGCGTCATGACGCTGAAGGTCCACGGTGTCTGTGTACTCATTCAGGTGTTCGACATGCGGGCATCGGTTTTGTTCTATCGAGATCTTCTGGGCTTCGAGGTCGTCGATCACTTCCCATCCGGAGACGAGTGGGATTGGGTCAGGCTTCGCATGAACGGCACGGAATTGATGCTCAATACCGCCAACGAAGCCTCCGGTCGCCCGTCGGCCCCAGATCCGGCGCGCGCCCATGCCCACGCCGATACGGTCCTATACTTCGACTGCCCTGACGTGGATCAGGCGTACAGGCATCTAACGGAACACGGCCTCGAGGTGGAGGGGCCGCTGGTCGCGCCCTACGGGATGACGCAAGTGATCGTCTCGGACCCCGACGGCTACGAGCTTTGTTTTCAATGGCCAACCGAACCCTGAGCTCAGGCGCCGGTTGAGGCAGCTAGATGGTGACCCGCAGCATTCCGACCAAGAGGTGCTCTCGACTCTTTATTCTCGATGAGACGGATCGCCTATTTCCTTTTCGCTACGAATCGACGGCTCAACGGTCGTTCTGGGCTACCGCTGGCGGGGAGTTGAGAGGGGACGAGGGGTATATCGATGCCGCGAGACGCGAGCTATCAGAGGAGACGGGGTTCGTGGCTGAAATCGGCCGCGAGCTTCGATCGAGGAACGAGGCCTTTTGCGTCGCCGAAGATGAGCCCGCGTATTGGAAGGAGAGGTACTTTCCGGTGCGCGTCAACAGCAGAGAACCGGTATCCTCACGATGGAGCGCTGAAGAGCGCCGAACGATCCGTGAAGCTCGGTGGTGGTCGCTGACCGACGTGCGGCGGTCAAAAGAGACGTTCCTTCCCGGCTGGATCCCCGAACTCCTCGCGGAGGTCTCGACGTGACATCGATCCCTAACCAGAGGGTCGCCGAAGTCTTCGCAGGATACCCGCCGCATATTCGTAAGAAACTCCTCGTGTTGCGAACACTCATCTTCAATGTCGCCGCATCTACAGAAGGGGTGGGAGAGATTGAGGAGACGCTGAAGTGGGGTGAGCCCGCGTACCTGACATCAACGAGCAAGAGCGGAACTACGGTGCGCCTCGCGTGGAAAGCCTCTGCTCCTACCCGCTTCGCGATGCATTTTCATTGTCAGACCACCCTTGTCGAGACATTTAGAACACAGTTTGCGGGCGTCTTGGACTTTGATGGCGATCGTAGCATCGTCTTTGAGCAGGACGATGAACTGCCGATTGAAGCGCTTTCTGCCTGTGTCGCGGCGGCCCTTACGTATCACAGCTCTACGAACTCTGTCCGCTAGGTTAGAGGAATACACTAGATGGTGCCTGCCAACGAACGTACTGCGCTTCTCATCATCGATGTGCAGGAGGCCCTCTTTTCGATGGCCGAATTCCACCCCCATGGGCCCGCCGCACTCCTTTCTCGTATCGCCACGCTCCTGGGGCGGGCCCGTTCGAGCGGAGTCCCGGTCGTCTACGTCCAGCAGTGCGGGCCGCCCGGTCATGCGCTGGAGCCCGGCACGGCGGGCTGGAAAGTGCACTCGGCGATCGCGCCAGGACCCGGCGAGCTCGCGATCCAGAAGAAGGAATCTGACGCGTTCTTGCACACGGATCTGAAGGCGGAACTCGACAACCTCGAGATCACGACCCTGGTGGTTTGCGGGATGCAATCCGAGTACTGCGTGGACACTACGTGTCGTCGGGCCCAAGGACTGGGCTACGAAGTCCTGCTTGTCGAGGACGCCCATACGACCGATGACGCGGGTTCCTTGAGCGCGCCCCAGATCATCGAGCATCACAATTCGACCCTTGGAGGCACGTACGTGACTCTTTGCGCTGCGGAAGACGTATTTGCCTAGGCGGAGGCTCGCCCTGACCGCGGGGCTCGGAGGCGTTCCGTCGCCCTTGCTGGTTGACTTCGAACTGGCTTAGCGATCCGGAGGGGCTGTGGCCATCGATACCTCACAGAAAGACCCTGACGCACGAGACCTTTCGTACTTGTGGCACCGCCGGCTGATCGGTTGCCTCGGGTTGTCGCTGCCGTTTCTGTTGGTTGCGGTCGCTGCGTTGCGACCGACTCCAGGGCTTCCGTCGCGCGAGATTTTGGATTCGATCAGCGCCTACTACTACACCGGCGCAGTCAGCATCTTCGTTGGGGTGCTGTTCGCGCTGTCCTTGTTTCTGTTTACGTATCAAGGGTACCGCGGCTCTCGCGCCGACCAAAGGTTGGGGGCGATCGGCGGGATCTGCGCGTTGGGCGTCGCGCTGTTCCCCACGGCGGCCCCCGAAGGCTTGGATCCGCCGGCGTGGTGGAGCGAGATGACGCGCACGATCCACTATGGTTCGGCGGTCTGTCTGTTTCTGGTCTTCATCGCCTTTTCGGTGTGGCTGTTCAGAAAATCGAGCGTACCGAAGGACGAAGAAGCCTCGCGAGACAAACAGTGGCGAAATCGGTTCTACTTGGGGTGCGGCGGCGTCATGATCGCAAGCGTGCTGTGGGCGGGCACGTCGCTCATCACCGATCGACCGATCTTTTGGCCGGAGGCCATCGCACTGCTGGCATTCGCGAGTTCCTGGCTGGTCAAAGGCGAAGCGCACCGCCCTGTGGTCCGAATCGCGAAAAAAGTCGCCCGGCGCTAAGCCACTCCGGTAGTGGGATTGTAGTTCAGGGCTCCCACATTCTAGAATTGTGCGCTCGAGATCATGCCGTACCTCTATCGTGGAGGGCCCCCATCGCCCGTATGGATGCCGGTAGCCACCCGCCGGACGAGCCCATCGTGGTGCTCTATCAGTACGGCTGGATCGCGTGGTTCTGGCGCGCCCTGATCGCAGTCGCACTCACCGCGTCGGCATTTCTGTTGCTCGGGGCGGTTCGGTTCGGGAGCTGGTGGTTTGTCGCGATGGCGCTTCCCCTCGCGGTTCCTTCGCTGTTTTTCCCCTGGGTACTGGCGGTCCGAATAGATCAGGTGGCCGGGGAGGAGATCGTCGTCACGAATCTGTTCTTCTTGCGACGGCGTATCCGACGAGATGCGCTTGGTCGACCTCGGGTCAAGCAGACGGCTCAGGCGACGGTGGATCACATCGCCGCCCCACGCGCCTGGATTCCGGTCCGAGGTCGCAGCCCGATCTACGTCGACCTTTACGCGAACATTCCCGACCCAGCGGCGTTTCGCGCCTTCTTCAAGATCCCCCGATGATCGTCCGCGCTGCGCTGCCGTCTGACCGAGACGAGCTGATCCGGATGAGGATCGCGCTGTGGCCGGAATCGACAACGGAGGAGGCCGTGGGCTTCCAGGAGGTCCAACGCAATGTTTGCTTCCGCCGGCCCCTCGCCCCAGAGTCGACCTAGCAGCGGACCCTTCGTTCCACCTCAGTAGCGCGGCGATGTCGACAAAACGCAGATACCACGACGCGGAAGTAGAAGAGATCTTCGCCCTCGCGACGCAGACGGCCGAAGCTGGCCCGCTTGCGTTGCCGAATCACGACGGGCTCACGCTCGAAGAGCTTCAAGAGGTCGGAGCCCAGGTCGGCCTCCCACCCGAGCGCATCGCGGCGGCGGCCTCTGCGGTCGACGTTCGTGGTGAAACGCTCCCGCAACGCAAGCATATGGGGCAGCCCCTCTCGGTCGGCCGAGTCGTCGACCTTCCTCGCGCTGCCACCGATCGGGAGTGGGAGCTCCTCGTCGCGGAACTGCGCGCGACGTTCGACGCCAAAGGCGAAGTCACCTCTCACGGCGGTCTTCGCGAGTGGAGCAACGGCAACCTGCACGCGTTTCACGAGCCAACGGACGACGGCTACCGATTGCGCATGACGACGTTCAGAGAAGTGACGTACAGCATGACGGCGATGGGCAGCATGTTCCTGGTGATGTCCATCATCATGTTTGTAGCGATGGCCTCCAAAGGCAAGCTCGGTCTGGAACTGGTACTCCCGATGTTCTTTGGGGCCGCAGGCATCGGGGCCCTGGCGTCCAACATGCTTCAACTACCCCGCTGGGCGAGGGAACGCGAACAACAGATGGAACACATCGCCGAGCGGGCACGCACCCTTCTCGAAGCCTCGACGGCCGACGACGACGACGCCGAGTAAGACCTGGATCGGGGGCCACTGACCATGAGGGTCGCCGCACTCTACGACATCCATGGAAACCTCCCCGCGTTGGAAGCGGTGCTCGCTGAGCTGCTCGAGCTGGATGTCGACCACATCGTCATTGGCGGCGACGTGGTGCCGGGCCCGCTGCCCCGCGAGACCCTGGCCGCTCTGAGTCGGCTGCCCGAATCGACCGACTTTATCGTCGGCAACGGAGAGAACGATGTGCTTGCCGCGTTCGAGGGCGGGGACATCGACAGAGTGCCGGAGCAGTTTCGCGGGGACCTCCGATGGACGGGGGCCGCGCTTCGAAGTCAGGACATGGAACTACTGGCGACCTGGCCGGATACCGTCACGCTCGACCTTCCTCCTCTGGGCCGAGTGATGTTTTGTCACGCGACGCCCCGCAGCGACGCGGAGATCTTTACGCGCGTGACGCCCGAATCACGCCTTGCCGCGACGTTCGATGCGGTGGACGCCGACATCGTCGTCTGCGGTCATACGCACATGCAGTTTGACCGGCACATCGGCGATGTGAGAGTCGTGAACGCGGGGAGCGTCGGAATGCCGTTTGGTGAAGCTGGCGCCTACTGGCTGCTGGTCGGATCCGATGTCGAGCTACGAACCACGTCGTTCGACCTCTCGAGAGCCGCCGCGCGGATCGTGGCGTCGGACTACCCGCGCGCGGAGGAGTTCGCCAAGCGCAACGTCCTGCGTCCCCCGTCGGAGGAGCAGATGCTCGGCCTCTTCGAACAGGCGGCCCTACGTTAGACCAGCCCTAACGGTACAGCGCCGGAGGCCACGCGTTGTGTGCGGGTCGGGGACTCCCGCGTCATACATGGTGGAAGTACCGGGCTAACGTGTTTGCGAACCGGCTAGGGGGCCCCGATCCGAACACTCACGCTGTACGTCGCGCTATCTGCGATTTGCGTCGGTGCCGTGTCCGCTCAGGATCCGAGCGAAGTAACCGTCACGCAACTATCTGGTTGCTATCGCATCAAGGTTCTCGCGTGGGAGCTTCGCGATTGGGAACATCGCCGGATCGAACTCCCCTCGCTCCCAGCGACCGTACGGCTGCGCACGCGCCCGTTGTGGCCCCCCGGAATCTCATCCCGGAGTCAAGTCCATTTTTCCTCGAACCCAACCGTGCGACGGCAGGCGATCGCCCGCGACTATGCCGGAGGCCCGGTGGCAGGCTTCGACGCGTGGTGGGCGAATCGTTCGGGGGCGTTCAACGTCGGCGGAATCGGCGGTCTGCCTGGCGTTCTGCTTTTGGCGTCCCTGGATGACGAACGCGACCTCAAGGCCACTGCGATCTACATCCCCCTAGAATACCAAATCTCGCTCGGACGCCCCACAGCGGATTTTCCGGTGGCGGTGCTCGATTTTGCCCGAACACCGTGCGTCACGGCGGCGCCGCCACCGATTCCCGCGTTGCCGGCTATTCGGCGGCCTTGATCTGCAGCGCGATCTGGCCGGTGTGATAGAGGCTGTGCTGAATCACTCCATGTAGGTCCTGATAGACGGTGTACTCGCGGAGTTTGCCTTCGACTCGATTCCCCAGGTCATCGTCCGACAGCTGCGCGATGAAGGCTCGGAGTCCGTCGTACTCATCTTTCAGGTTCTGGCGTGCCCGCTGCCAGGCCGCGGCCGAGACGTCTTCTACCGGCGGCCAGTCCGTCTCGGTCGGGATCTCGTGAACGGCTTCCCCGCCGGCCCGCCTGCGCACGATCGAGAGCCACGAAGTGATGTGATGGACGAGCTCCCACGCAGAGTGGGCCCCGGGTATCGGTCGAGAGACGGCCTGGGTGACGGTCACCTCGGCCAGAACGTCGAGGATCGGCGGCCCATGCCAAGACGCGCCATCGAATGCTCGGTCGAGTTGGTCGCAGATTCGCGACATCTCCGTCGTGTCGGACATGTCCTGTCGCCGTTCGCTAAAGGGTCGGTCTCCGTGCCTCGGGCGTTGGATCCACCCGCATTGAACTTCTACGAAGGACTGGGGTTTAAGTCGACACACTATGGGATGAAACCTCACCTCGATCGCGGGATCGAACCGTCACCCAGCCCCTAGGGGTGGCCCAAATCATGCAATTGAGGTAAGTTAACAATCTTAGTCGGGGATCAACCCGACGCCGGCGAACAACAGGATCTCCAGGTTTTCCTCCGAGGTCGCGCCAACCAACCCCCCTTTATGCCCTTCGCTGTTGTGCGGGTCTAAAACGTACGGTCGTGCCGTACAGGCCCTGCCTGCATGTGTACGCCGAAGGATAAGTATATAATTGTCAGATTCATCATCTAAGGCTCCGGCGGGTTTCGACCGCTTTGGGCTCAAGGAAGTTCTCCTGCGTGGCATCCGCGACGCGGGCTTTGAAGAGCCGCGGCCGATTCAGGACAAGACCATTCCGGCGGGCCTAAAGGGTCGCGACGTGCTTGGTCTCGCTCAAACTGGCACCGGTAAGACGGCGGCCTTTGCGCTGCCGCTGCTTGACCGGCTACTCAACGACAGGCGTCGGGGACCTCGCGCTCTCGTGCTTGCACCCACGCGCGAACTCGCCTCGCAGATCACCGCAGAGATGCGGTTGTTGTCGAAGCACACGGGCATGAAGGTGATCACGGTGTACGGCGGAGTTTCGGTTGTAAACCAGATCAAGGCCTTGAAGAAGGGACCCGAGGTCGTCGTTGGATGTCCGGGCCGCGTGCTCGACCTGCTTCAGCGACGTGTGCTCCGACTCGATCAGGTCGAGACGGTCGTGCTCGATGAAGCGGACCACATGTTCGACTTGGGCTTCTTGCCGGACATTCGGAAGATCTTGGGAGCGCTACCGGAACGCCGCCAGAACCTGTTGTTCTCGGCAACGATGCCGAAGGACATCCGGCGGCTCGCCGACGAGCTCCTCCGAGACCCGCTTGTGGTCGAGCTCGCCGATGCGGCGCCGGCCACCACCGTGGACCACGCGCTCTACTTGATCGCGGAACAGCGGAAACGCGCCTTGCTCGAGCACCTGCTCAAGAGCGACGAGTGTGATTCCGCGATCGTGTTTACGCGGACCAAACATCGCGCACGCCGGCTGGCTGAACAGCTCAGCAAGGCCGGGCACCGGGCCGTGGGCCTGCAAGGCAACATGTCGCAGTCTCAGCGCGACCGGGCCATGCGTGGCTTCCGTCAACGGAACTACGACATTCTGGTGGCGACCGATGTGGCCGCGCGGGGCATCGATGTGAAGGATGTCTCCCACGTGATCAACTACGACGTCCCCAACACGCCCGAAGCGTACACACACCGAATCGGCCGTACCGGGCGCTCGGAGCAAGAGGGCGTGGCGTGCACGTTCGTTACGAGCAGTGACCGCGCATGGGTGGCGGCCACGGAGCGCATGATCGGATCGCCGATTGCGCGACGACAGGTCGAGGGCTTCGTGGCGGACTTCGAGGACAAGCCGGCGCCCAAGCAACACCGACAAGCCCCGCGACGAAGCGGTCACAAGCCTGGTGGTCATAAGCCGGGCGGTCGCAAGCCGAGCGGTCGCAACACCGGTTCGCGTCAGGGCCGTAGTCGGAGGCGCGCGAGCTAGCGATGTCCTCAAATCGTTTGGCGCACGTGCTGTTATGGGTTGCCGCTTCTGTCGTGGCCTGCAATGGCGGCAGTAGCGCGGCGCCCATCGAGTTCGAGGTCGTGGCAACGTTTCCTCATGACCCCGATGCGTACACCCAAGGGCTTCTGTTTCACGATGGGTTTCTCTTCGAGAGCACGGGGCGCTACGGCGCCTCGAGTTTGAGAAAAGTCAACGTCGAAACGGGAGCCGTGGTGGCGAGCACGACCATCGACTCCACCTACTTCGCAGAGGGTCTAGCGCGGGTGGGTTCCGAGCTGATCCAGCTCACGTGGAAAGAGGGCGTCGCCTTCGTCTACGACCTGGACACGCTGGAGCGGACGCGCCAATACGAGTACAACGGCGAGGGTTGGGGTCTGTGTTACGATGGCACATCGTTGTACATGTCCAACGGAAGCAGCACGATCTTTCGGCGAGACCCAAAGACGTTCGAGGTGCTCGACGAGATCTCGGTCCGCGTCGGCGGTTCTGCCCTACGAGCGCTCAACGAACTCGAGTGCGTCGACGACGTGCTCTATGCCAATGTCTACGAGACCGATCGCATCGTTCGGATAGACAAGGCGACGGGGGACGTACTCGGAGAAGTGGACGGGTTCCAGCTCGAACTGCTGGCGAATCGCCCGCGAGGCGCCGAGGCCGTCATGAACGGCATCGCGTTTATCCCGGAGACCGGAGTATTTCTGGTCACGGGAAAGCTTTGGCCCACGTTGCTCGCGGTCCGTCTTACCGCCCAGTGAAAGCGACGCGTCTAGCGCGCCTTTAGCAGGCGCGTCAGCGCACGGTCGAAGACGCCCGCGAAAGCGCGCTTGTTCTTGGGTCCATAGGCGCTCGGCCCCCCGGTTTCGACGCCAGACGACCTGAGCTGATCCATGAAGTCGCGAACGGAGAGTCGCTCGCCGATGTCCGCCGCCGTGTATTCGATCCCGCGCGGATCGATGGTACACACGCCCTTCTCCACCAATCTGCTGGCCAAGGGGATATCGGCCGTGATGGCTAGATCGCCGGGCTCCGCTTGCTCGGCAATATGATCGTCCGCCGCGTCTGGCTCCCCGTCGACCATCACCGCGCTTACGAAGCGGTTGTTGGCTGGAGTCTGCAGACGCTGGTTTGCGACGTACAGGGTGGGAAGCTCGAGTCTGAGTGCCGCTCGCGCGACGATGTCTTTTACATCTCGGGGAGCGGCGTCCGCGTCGACCCAAATCCTCATCGTCCCTTCGCGTTCGCCCTGGCCATCGCACATACCAAACCTTTTCACACGGGTAGTGGGTTCAGGTCACTCGTGAGCGCGACCCGGACCTGCAGTCTAATATCACCGGGAACGCGTCGACCCATCGTCGCCCGGCCTTGAGAAACGAGTCTTCTTGAGCAAAGCAGTACCGAAACCCGATCGACCGGGCCGGCGCAAACAATCGCGGCCCGAGGAGGTCGCGAACAGCCTGAGCCACAGCATCGGGCTTTTCGCCGGGATCGCCTTCGCGCCGATGCTCGTGACCGACGCCGCCCGGCGGGGCGGCACGATCGCCATCATCGGTGCAGGGGTCTTCATTTCGACGGTCATCGTCTTGTACTTCAGCTCCGTCGTCTACCACGCGCTGCGTCCCGGTCGACCTAAAGAGGTTTTCCAGGTACTCGACCACGTTGCCATCTTCTTGCTGATCGCCGGCACGTACACGCCATTCACGTTGGGCGTGCTACGCGGTCCTTGGGGCTGGAGCGTGCTGGCCGTCGTTTGGGGAATCGCGCTCGTGGGGGTGGTCTTCAAAGCCCTTGTCGGGGTGCGACACGAGAAGTTCTCGCTGTCGCTGTACCTCGCGATGGGTTGGTCGATCGTGATCGCGGCCAAGCCTCTTTGGCTTCTCATGCCGCGCGAAGGCCTGTTGTGGATCGCCGCGGGCGGGCTGGCCTACACGGCTGGCGTCCCTTTCTACGCGACGGACGAGCGACTGTACCGCCATCTGGTTTGGCATCTGTTCGTTCTCGCCGGCACGGCTTGTCACTTCGTCGCCGTGCTGCGGTTCGCGGGATAGATCCGCGCGGCCGGATGAGCCCGCTAGGCGCTACCCGCGAGCGTGCCAAGCGGAAAGAACCGCGGACTCGCGAGCCATGAGTGAACGAGGGCCGCTCTCCAGCGCCGTACGCCGCTCGTTTGGGACAGCGCTCGAATACCACCAGTCGTGGATGTCCCGGGCGCTCTCGGCAAGCGGCGTAAAGGTCAAGCCGCTTTCGATCGCGGCCCGGTTGTTCACTCGAGCTGACCCTGCGTTGTTTCCGATGGGCATGATCCAGGGGATCGCGAACCCAAGGCGGTGTTCGCGGAGGAACTCGTAGTCTGGAACCATCGCGAAGTTCACGGGGGAGTTGAACGCCGCGTGCGCGCCGTACACAAAGGGGTGCATGCCCATCTTCGACTCGGGCCCCACGGCGTTGAAGGTCCCGATGGTGCGATTCTCGATCAGTCGGATCATCCAGCTCGTCAGATCACGAACGTCGATATACTGGACAGGATCGTCGATGCGGCCCGGGACCAGGACTTCGCCCCCCCGACTCAAGCGGACGGGCCAATACACAAACCGGTTCGTGGAGTCAGCCGGCCCCATGATGTAGGTGGGACGCACGACAATGGTGCGGTCGGTGCCGAAGATGCGCCGGGCCTCGATCTCCGACTGCGCCTTCATCACTCCGTACGCGTATTCTCCTCCTTCGTTCTCACCGAGACCCTCCGGTAGGCGAAGGACCAAGTCGGTTTTCTCGTCAATGTCTGTCCCCAGGTATGGGTAGTACACCCCGGTCGACGAGGTGTAGACATACATGTCGACGTGATCGCGAAGTTCCGCTGCTGCGTCTCTCGTCCACTCGACCTTTCGACCCGAGTTGTCGATGACGGCGTCCCACGTCCGGCCACGGAGAGCGTCGAGATCCCCGTCGCGATCTCCTACGAGCTGCTCGACGTGCTCAAAAAGATCCTGGTGGATCGTCGGCTTGGTCGTTCCGCGAGTGAACGTCGAAATCGAATGACCTCGAGCCAGCGCGTAGGCGACTTGATGCGGCCCGAGAAAACTCGTGCCGCCCAGTATGAGGATGCGGAGCGGCGGACGAGGCTGAGCGTGGTGCGCGAAGGCCCGGTTCGCGGGCCTGAGAAGAGATGCAGCGGCGCCAACCGCAAGGGTCCGATGCAAGAACTCGCGTCTACTGGGTGTCATGGCATGGCGGGGTCGAGGTGTCGTGAGGTCAGGGTCCCGTGCGTGTCATGGTCCGGCCGTGTGAGGGTCCCCTGTGTGCCATCGTGTCCATGAGCCTAGGGGCCGTGCGCGCGGACCCGCAACGGCGCGGCTTGTCCACGCCTCGCCCAGGGGCGCATTTTGACGCCGTTGAAGCGGATTGACGCGAACTCGGGTGACAGACATGAGCGCACTAGATCGCCGCACGTTTCTCAAGGCGACCGCCGCGGCGGGACTCGCCACGTTGCCGACGCCGCGTGGCGCCGGTGGCTCTCTGATGTCGCCTCATGTGAACCCTCCGACGGCCGATGATCCGCTCGGCATCCGATCGGAATTCCCCGTCACTGACGAGATGGCGTATCTGAACACCGCTTCGGTCGGTCCGCTCTCGCGCACGGTTCGCGACGCTCTGTCGGCCTACGCGGATCAAAAGATGCTTCAGCACGATCGAGCCAGTCTTGGACGCGCGAAGGCAAGCGCGAGACAGAAGTTCGCACAGCTCTTCGGCGCGGACGAAGATGAACTTGCGTTTCTCTATGCGACGAGCGATGGCGAGAACGTCGTCACGCGCGCGATGGATTGGAAGGCGGGCGACAATGTCGTTCTGGACGAACTCCACTTTACGACGAGTTTCGTTCTTTATCGCGAGCTCGAGAGACGCGCCGGCGTCGAACTACGGATCGTTCCTTCGCATGAGGGCCGCGGTCGAGTAGAAGATTTCGCAGCTCGCACCGACGACCGAACCAGACTACTCAGCGTCGCGTGGGTCTCGAATCGAAACGGTTTTCGATATTCGCTACCGGAGTTGAGCGCCCTCGCGCACGGGCACGACGCGTATCTGTTTGCGGATGCCATTCAAGCTTGGGGATCATTCCCGACCAACCTGCATGACGAGGGCGTCGACTTTGCCTGCGGCAATTCGTACAAGTGGCTATTCGGAGACTTCGGGTGCGCGCCACTGTTCGTGCGACGTGAACATTTGGATTGGATGACGCCCGATCGCTATGGGCACGGACAGGTGGCCGAGACCCTCCCCGACCACCGCTTCCGACTCAAGTCCAATGCACAGAAGTTCGAGTACGCCAACGTTTCCTACGGCCCGATTACGGCGCTCGATGGGGCGCTTTCCGTGCTAACGGAAGTCGGCTTGGATCGGATCGAAGCGCACACCGTGTCGCTGGCGGCGAGCCTACGAGCGGGAGTCGCTGAGCTGGGGATGGATATCTTCACCCCCCCGGACAACGCGTCATCGATCGTCAGCTTTTATCACGGATTGGATCCGGAAACATTGGCGGACGCGCTTCAAGACGACGCCGTGCGGATCACGTTCCAAGAGGATGGCAAGTTGCTGCGTTCGGCCGTCGCAATGTTCAACAACCAAGACGACGTCGACCGCTTGCTCGCGGTGCTGGCGCGCCTGGTGTAGCTAGCGGTCGATGCCCCGTCGTTCGCGAAATCGGCGATACCAATCGAGCACGTTTCGCTCACCCGCTTTCTCTCGAATCTGTTCGCGGATGTACTCGCGGATCTCGGGATCCTCGATGTTCTGCAGCGCTTGGCCGAGCGCGAGCACCGTCTCTTGACTGCTCTGTCTGTCACGGTAGAGCCAGCCAAAGAAGAGGATCAATATGAACGCACCCACGGCGATCCCGGCCCGTATTAGCCACTCGCCGACCGGCGAAAGATCGCCGGTTCCCGCCTGAACGGCGCTGCCAACCGCGGTAACCAGGGCTAGCTCCATCTCATCCGCCAGTTCCGTGCGGACCCCTTCGGACAGTTCATCGACGAACGCCTGTGTGGCTTGAGCGATCGCCGCGGCGAAAGCCGGGCTGAGGTTGTTTCTCAGCTCAAACTGGAGATCGCTCGAGATCATACGAAGCTCTTCGCGAAACTCGGCGCCCGCGGCTTCGATGTTTGATCGCAGGAGCGAATTGAACGCTTCCGATATGTCGCCCTCGACGGAAATGGCGAGCGAATCGGTGGCGCGATTCAGCATGGCTTCGCCGTTCTCGATGGTCGACTCCGCCCCAGAGATGACCCCACCCCACGTCTCTTCGATCGTGAGCTTGAGATCGGTCCGGAAGGCGCTGTCGACGTACGAGATCGCGGCCTCGGCAATCTCTTGGACCAAAGCCTGGGTGCTATCGGCGCTGGCTTCGGCGCGAGCGCCCTCGATGAGCCCCTTACCGGCGGAACGACCCACTGCACTGACGCACGCCGACGACCCCAGCACAATGCTGAGTGTTGCGGCAATTGTCCTTATCGGTTGCGGCGAGCGATGCTGCACGGTCCGTGACCTTTTCGTCTTCCCAGGGACAGAAGCGCCGTCGATCGGTCTTCAGCGCCCGTAAGAGCAAGTGCCGTACCGGCTTGAGCGGAGTGACACGGGCGGGGCCAGATTGTCCGTCGCTCGAATTGATCGATCCTCGAACCAACGGCTTCGGCGGCGCCCCGCTCACGCAGGCGCTCGCCCACTGGCGACCTGGCGCGTCTTGCAGAGCGGCCGCGATTTCGGCACCCTGGACGCATGAGAATACGACTGAAGAAGCGATGGATCGCGCTACCGCTGCTGGGGTTGGCGGCTTGCTCCGGGCAGGTCTCGCAGAGCGTAGAAACTCGAGCAACGCCTGCTTCTATAGCCGCGACCGAACCCCGCTTCGATCCCGCTCCGCCTCCCACCGACAGCCTCCGCGTGTTGTTCATCGGCAACAGCTATACCTACGTCAACGACCTTCCGGCACAGATCCAACGTCTCGCCGCCTCGTCCGACAACGCGCTACCTATGACCTTCAACAAGGTCACGCCGGGAGGTTCTACGCTCGAGCGCAGCTGGGAAGAGGGTCGCGCCCGACGCCTCATCCAACTCGGCGGGTGGAGCCACGTCGTTCTCCAAGAACAGAGCACGCGACCGATCGAAGACCGTGAGGCTTTTCTTGCCTACGCGAGGCTGTTCGACGCGGAAATCAAACGCGTAGGGGCGAAGACCGTCTTCTATCTGACGTGGGCACGCGAAAACCTCCCCGAGACGCAGGCGGTTTTGTCCGAAGCCTATCGGGCCGCGGCCGACGAGCTGGGCGCCGCGGTCGCGCCCGTGGGCGAGGCGTGGGCGCGAGCCGCCACCCAGAACCCCGGGCTCGCCCTATACCACGAGGACCGCAGCCACCCCTTCCCGACCGGATCCTACCTCGCTGCGTGCGTGTTCTTCGCGACGCTCTACGGCGAGTCGCCAGAGGGACTCGATGCGCGACCTCTCTCGACCCTTCTGGGCGACGCGGCCGAGGGCCTGCCGCCGGGAGCCGATCTGAGAATGCGGCCCGGCGCCGAGATCGAGGCACTCCCGGCGGCGACCGCCGCTCTTCTCCAGCGGACGGCCTGGGCGGTCGTGTCCGGTGGCGCGGGGGGCTGAAACCGCCGATCTGCGCGGGCTGCGGTCGCTCGTTCGCTCGCCTGTCGCTCGCCTGTCGCTCTTTCGCTCGCCTAGTACGCGGGCCGCTTTTCGCCCGCGGTCACCGCGAGGGCTAGGCGGTTTTCGAGCGGTGGGAGTCCACATACCGAATAGGCGGTAAACGCACACGGCGCGTTGTACGCACGGTTGAAGTCAATGGTCGTCCACCCAGTCGAATCGGCCAACGGGACGCCCAGATACCGCCCACTCGGATACGTCGCGGCAGCAGCCGTGGAGTCCCACATCATGATGAAAAAGCGTTCGCTGTTCGGGTTCTGGATCGCGGTGAGGCGGTGTTCCGCTCCGTTGAATCGGAACACGAGGTCGCCGGGAGTCTGATACTCGATCGTACCGCTGAGCACGTCGCTGACCGGCAGCGATCGAGGTTCGGGATATCGATCGAAGCGCGCGGCCACCCGCCAGGCGGGGTCGAGCGCGAAGGCTTCGGGGAGCTCGAACGTCTCTTTCTCTGGAATCTCCCGATCCCAGACGCGAACCCAAAGTCGGTCGGTGCCGGGCTCGGCATGGACCCGGATCCCGAGCGAACCCATCGCGAGTTCGGTGATGTCCTCCGAACGGTCGTTCCCCATGTCGAGAGGCTCGGTGATGAGAGATCCATCGGCCAGCGTCAGAGACGAGCCGGGAGCAAGCTCCAAGCGAACCGTCTGTCCGGATCGAACGAACGTTCCCGCCACGGGAGGAGACGAGGTCGCCGGGAGCGTGATGGGGGCTTCGGGATCGGATCCGAACGGCGTCGGACCCTGCGCCAACTCATGGAGAACGATCCAGAGGACCGGGCCAGAAGGGGGCGTGACGAGTCGCTCACGGCGCTCCGCCCGCCACTCGTCGAACTCCGCGGCGTATTGATCCGGGGCCACGGGTGGAGCCGGCGGCCAGGGTTCGACCGCGCAACCACCAAGCATCACCATCCCGATGAGGGCGCGTACGTTGTGGTAGGACATGACCCAACCATGTTTGGGGTCCAGCTTGTTTGCGGCAACCGGTCAACCTCGCCCTCCGACTCTGGCCTTGCCGGGCGCGGCTCGTTTTCGCACCGTAAACGTAGTTTGTCGTGCCTACGCGACGTCTCCGCGTGGCCCGTGGCGCTCATCTCAGGAGAGAACGATGAAGCGAATATCCTCCGCCCTACCGATCCTTGCCCTTCTCGTGGCGTTCGCGTCGCCACTCGATGCGCAAAGCAACGCCGATGTGGGAGAGATCGATTTCCCCACCTCTGCGGTGGGCGAAGCACAGAACCTTTTCGTTCGCGGGGTGACGATTCTCCACAGCTTCGGTTGGAAGCAGGCCCGCACCGAGTTCCACGCGGCGCAGGCGGCGGATCCGGATTTCGCAATGGCGTACTGGGGCGAATCGCTCGCCTACAATCATCCGCTCAATTCGGACATGGACACGACGGAGCCACGCAAGGCGCTCGAGCGCCTCGCTCCCACGCCCGAAGAACGGCTTGCCAAGGCCCCGACCGCGCGTGAGAAAGGCTTCCTCAGCGCCGTCGAGATCCTGTGGGGCGAAGGGGACTCCAAAGATCGCCGTGTCGGATACATGGAGGCGATGCGCGATCTCCACGAACAGTATCCCGAGGACGATGAGGTGACGGCGTTCTACGCGCTTTCACTCCTGAGCGCTTCCGCGGCCACGCGTGACCTGACCATGCGGCTCAACGTCCGCGCCGGCACGCTCGCCCTCAATTTGTTTGAAGACAACCCCAATCACCCGGGCGCGGCTCACTACACGATCCATTCGTTCGACCATCCGCTGATGGCTCCGCTCGCGCTCGAGGCGGCCCACCGCTTCGCGGAGATCGCCTCGGCGGTTTCGCACGCGCGACACATGCCGACTCACATCTTCATTCAGCATGGGATGTGGGATCTCGTCTCTTGGAACAACCAGTACGCGTTCGACGCGGCGGTCGATTTGTGGGAGCCCGGTGATGCGGTCGGAGACGGCGTTCACGCCCTCGATTGGGGACACTACGGCGATCTTCAGATGGGCGACTACGCCAAGGCTCGAGTGTGGATGCAGCGGCTCGACGAGCTCACGACCCTAAACGGCTACGGCACCGGCGGAGAGCGTGGCGCCGCTGGGATCGCTCGGGCGAACGGCGCGGTGTCGCTGCTCAAGGCGCGCTACATCGTCGACACCGAAGAGTGGGAGATCCAACCGATCACGGCAGAGTCCAAGGCGCACGAGCTTCTGGCGACGGGTCTGAGCGCGTATCGAACCGACGATGCGGCCACGATGGCGGCGGCGGAGACGGCGCTCAAGGTCATCGCCGACGGCGATGACGACGATTACGCCAAGATCATGCACAAGCAGGTGGGCGCGTTGCGACACGCGGCGATGGGTCATGCCGATGTCGCGATCGGGTTGATGGATGAGGCCGTCGCGATCATCCAGACGATTGCTCCGCCGCGGGGTTCGGCCACCCCGGTGAAGCCGCTGTACGAGCTCTACGGCGAGATGCTGCTCGACCTCGACCGGCCGGCTGAAGCGGTCGCACAGTTCGAAACCTCTCTACTTCGCATGGCCAACCGTCCCCGATCGCTGCTCGGCGCGGCGCGCGCGCACGCCATGCTGGGACACCATGCAATGGCGGCCGAGTCCTATCGACAAGTGGCCGAGGTTTGGAAAGGCCGCGACATCGAAGGCCTCCACGAGGCGATGAGCTTTCTCGAAGAGACCGAAGAGATGAAGGACGCCGGCGGCCGTTAGTCCGCGACGCCATACGCTCCGATCTAACAGGCGGCCAGGGTCCAATAGGGTTCTGGCCGCCTTCGCATCCTGCCGACGCTGAGTCAATTCCTGGGTGATCTCAAATGACCAAGACCCGGCACGTTTATGTGTCGATGATCCGTGGGATCAACGTCGGCGGCCACAAGCGCCTCAAGATGGACGCGCTTCGAGAACTCTACGGCACGCTCGACCTCGAGCACGCCGCCACGTACGTGCAGAGCGGCAACGTGTCGTTTCTATCGAGCGTTGAGGACGCCGGCCAAATCGAGGCGAACATCGAACAAGCGATCGACCAGTCGTTCGGGTACTCGGTGTCCGTCATGGTACGAACGCCGGCCGAACTGGATGTCATCATCTCCGGAAACCCGTTTCCAGCCGAGTGCGAAGAGGATCCCTCGCGCACTTTTGTCCTTTTCTTGGGGGGGCAACCAAACATCGATGTCGCGGGACTGGCGGCGCCGAAGGGAGCTCCTGAACGGTTCGTGGCGGGCACCCGCGCGATCTACCTCCACTGCCCCAACGGAGCCGGAAACAGCAAGGTCCCCGGCAACTTCTTCGAGAAGGGGCTTGGCGTTCGCACCACCGCGAGAAACTGGAGAACCGTCCTCGCCCTGCGAGCGCTCGCCTCCAAGACGGCGAAGGCCGAAGGCGAAGGCTGACGGCGAAGGCTGACGGCGCGAACTAGGCCGGTGATCGACCTTATGGACCGCTAAAAATCACCGGGTCGAGCGGGCCACCCATCTCTCTGATGACGACCCAAGCCCCGATTACCAGCACGAACACGATGACCAGTAGAAGGCTACGTCCCCGCGGCAAAGAGCGAAGCCGTTCGCGCCAACCGATTAGAACACCGCCAGTAGGTCGAGGACCGGAACCCCCATCAACGCGGAGCGACCCGTTCGCACCTGCGCGAGAATATCGATGGTTTGCAGCGGCCGGAGTGCTTCGATCGTCGCCACGAGATCTTCGGGCACGGCGACGTAGACAAATCCGTCGCCCGGGTCCGGCGCTCGCGCGAGGATAAACGGTTCGCCCTCGTAGAAATCCGTTCGCTCTGGCTCTGCGGTTTCAAGGGCGATGTACTGCACCGTCCATCGAATGCGCATCCCCTGATAGGTATCGGGACTGGCCTTTAGGCCCGCTGCGGAGATCCCGACCAACACCGAATCGGGGTCCGACGTAACGAGCTGATCGGACCGCACCCACCCCTCCACCCGGACTCGCGTCCACCGGTCGCGCTGTTCCATGACCGTGATGGGCGTGCCGGACTCGACCTGAGCGACCGCCGAGCCGCCCGGCCCGTCGTGGACCTCGAGGGCCGTGGCCCCGGTCGTCAATTGGCGACCAGCGGCGACGAGGGCCGGCGGCCGTTCGCGTGCTGTGGCCTCCAAGCCGGCTGCGACCCGTGGATCTGTCGGGATTCGAAGCGCCGCGTCGCGAACCCAGCCGGTGCGTCGCACGCGGGTCCAGCCGTCCCGGTCCTCCACGCGGTTGACGAGGAGCCCCTGGAAGAGACGAGCCGAGATCGAACCCGAGGGGGCGACATGGAGCGCCTCTCCTCCGACCGTTGAAACGATCCCATCGTGACCATCGCGTGAGGTCTGCCCGAGCGCTTCCGAGCGC
This sequence comes from Gemmatimonadota bacterium, assembly GCA_029262175.1. Taxonomy (GTDB): domain Bacteria; phylum Gemmatimonadota; class Gemmatimonadetes; order Palauibacterales; family Palauibacteraceae; genus Palauibacter. The sequence continues at coordinate 153,615 of JAJCZV010000062.1, read as the reverse complement.
ACCCAACCCTCGAGATCGACTTGGGCCCAGGAGCCTTCCGAGCCCGTCACGGTGACCGGGGCGCCCACCCCCAATTCGGCCAGACGAGTGCCATCGGCCGCTTTGCGGAAGGTCTCGCCATCGATGGCGACCTCGCGTACCTGTCCGAAGACGGGGCCGGCCGTGAACAGCAGAAGGAGCGCCAGGACGGAACTCCGCACGCGTCCTGGGACTACGACTTGAGACGTTTGTTTGGAAAGCACCCGGTCCGCCACCTAGATTCCCCGCGCCGCGGCCCCCTCGGGGAGAGGGGACCTAGTCATTCGATATATAGGAGTCGTCGCGAACCAGTGTCAAACCGCCTGAGGTATCGTGTACGCGACCGACCCCTAATCTGGGTGTGCGCCCTCGCCTGTGCTGGTCTTCTGCTCATGCCCACGCTCGCCCGCGCCCAGGAAACCCCTGTCGTCAGTAGTTCCGAGCCCATCGATTCGCCCTTCCGGTGGCGCGAGCGCGGGTTCCGGCTGGGTCTGTTTGGTGGGTACCACAACGGGAATCGGGGAAATCTGGATTTTGGCCAGGGCCCGACCGCAATCAACGGCGTGAAGATGCGCGCGCGTGTGTCCAGCCCGCTTTCGCTCGAAGTCGGGGCGAGCTACGGGCCCGCCGAACGCTTCGTGATCGACCTCGCAGCCGACGGGGGTCCGGCCATCATCGACACGGTCAACGCCTCTTGGATCCGCGTCGAAGCCGGAGGACAAGTCAGTTTGACGGGAGCCCGTACCTGGCACGGCATCCAGCCCTATGGCGTCTTCGGCGCGGGCTGGGTGGTCGAGGTCGACGGAGGGGCCTCCGAGCTGCTCGCGGATCAGGCGCTCGCTCCGTTTCGATACAACATCGGCGCGGCCCCACATCTCAATGTAGGGGCAGGATTCGAGATATTTCCGTCGGACAAAATCGGGATCGGATTCGAGGTTCGAGATTACTTGATCCGTCAGACCGCTCCAGGCGGCTTCTTGGTCCCGAATCTGCTTCAAACCCTCGCGGACCTCGGAGCGCCCGCTCCGAAACCGTCGGCGTGGCTTCACACCTTGGAGTTCGGGGTCTCAATCTGGTACTACTTCTGACCAGGGGAATCAGGCGTGGGTAAGGGGCGGAAGGGTGAGGGACGCGTCGGGCAATCGGGCCGGCTAGGAAGAGCCGCGGTCTTGGTGTTGACGTTGGGAGTCCTCCTTCCGACCACGGGCCGTTCGCAGCAATCCATGACCGACGACTCGCCGTCGGGCGACGTACCCGGCGATCTGGGGCAGTTGCGGACGACGCTCAACGAGATCATCGACGATCCCGCGCTCGCCCGAGCGCAGGTCGGTTTGGTTGTCATCGCGGCCGAGAGCGGCCAGGTCCTCTTCCGCCACAACGCCGAGCAGCGTTTCATCGCTGCGAGCTCGAGCAAGCTGGTCACCGCCGCGGTCGCGTTGCAGCGACTCGGCGCGGACTATCGCTGGACCACCACTGTACGTGCGGCCGGCTCGTTGAACAGCGGCACCTTGACGGGCGATCTGCACCTGGTTGGAGGTGGGGATCCGATGCTGCGCCGCGAGACGCTGGAGACGATGGCGCGCTCGGTTCGTGCCGCGGGCATCACGCGCATCGACGGCGACGTGGTCGGCGATGACCGGGCGTTCGCCGGGCCTCCGTGGGGTCGAGGCTGGATGTGGGACGATCTCTACGGCTCGTATGCCGCCGGAGTCAGCGCCCTCCAGGTATCGCCAGGCCGGATCTCCGCGGAGCTTCGGCCGGGACCGGAGCTGGGGTCGCGTGCCAGCCTACAGATCTTGGAGACGGGAACGGTGCTGCCGATCCGCGCAGAGGTTCGGACCGGCGCGCCTGGCTCGGAGCTCCGGATCGAGTATCTGCCCGACGAGCCACGCGGAGGCGTCGTCCTCGCCGGCTGGATTCCGATCGACGTGTCCAGGGTACCGCTCGGCTTCGCCCCGCCACACCCGACCCAATACGTCGCGGACCTCATGCATTCCGCGCTTGTACGGGCCGGTGTGGAGATCGACGGTCGCGCCAGGCGCGCGGGTCTCGAGGAGGAATTCGGGGACGCGGCCTGGCAGCGAACGTTTCGTTCCGCGCCGCTGTCCGAGGCGCTCACGCGGCTCCTCAAAGTGAGCGACAACCAAATCGCGGAGACGTTTCTCAGAACGCTGGGGACGCTCGGCGGGGACGGCAGAGCCGAGGAGGGTCTCGAGGTCGTCGAGTCGACGCTCAGCGGTTGGGGCATCGAGCCGGACGCGCATTCGCTCGCGGACGGATCGGGTATGTCTCGCTACAACGTTCTCGCTCCGACCGCCTTGACCCGTTTGCTCCGCCGGACCTCTCAACTACCGGGGTTTCGTCTGTATTACGATGCGCTCCCGGTCGCCTCGGTCGACGGTACGCTGTCGAGACGGTTTCGCTCGACCGCCGCGAGTCGGGCGGTTCGCGCAAAGACGGGGTCGCTGTCCGGCGTGCGAGCCTTGGCCGGCTTCGTAGAAGACGGAGACGGCGAGACGCTGATTTTCGCGTTGCTCCTCAACAGCTACGACGCACCTGACAGCGTCGCGACGGCACTCGAAGATCTGCTGGTCGAGCAGCTGGCGCTGTTCCACGGGCCTTCGTATCCGGAGGCGCGGACCAGCGGCCGATGAGCGAGGCAGACTGGGTCTCCTTCGAGGAGGCCTACGCTCAGGTCATGCAACGCGTCCACCCGGTCGAGTCCGAGCGGGTGCCGATCGATCAGGCGCTTGGGCGCGCGTTGGCAGAGACGGTCTACACCCCGGTCCCCCACCCCCCCTGGGACAACAGTGCCATGGACGGGTTCGCCGTCCGCGCATCCGAAGTCGTGGGCGCGAGCCGCGAGCGGCCCGTGCGTCTTCCCGTGTCTGACGACGTGCCGGCGGGTTCCTTCCCCAAGGGACCGCTCGCACCCGGATCCGTCGCTCGCGTGATGACGGGGGCGCCGGTGCCCGAGGGGGCCACAGGGGTCGTCCGAGTCGAGCACACGGACGGAGGACCGGACGCCGAGGTGACGATCTTCGATGCCTCGGACGCGCAGCGGCATATCCGGCGCCGGGGGGAGGATACCCAGACGGGCGACCTGCTTCTCGACATCGGAGAGGCGTTGAGTCCGGCCGCGATCTCTCTCCTCGCGATGGCGGGACGAGGCGAGGTCTCCGTCGGCCGGCGGCCGCAGATCGGGGTGTTGGCAAACGGAGATGAACTGGCCGGTTTCGAGGACTTCGAAGAAGTGTTGGCCAGCCGAAAGATCATGAATTCCAACGGCCCCGCACTCGCGGCCCAGGTCGTTTCGGCAGGGGGCGAGGCGGTCTCTCTCGGTTTGGCTCGGGACGATCCGGCCGACCTGCACCGGTGTCTCGCGCTAGGCGCCGACTGCGACGGGATCGTATCGGCCGCCGGCGTCAGCGTTGGGGATCACGATTATGTGAAGCGGGTCCTCGACGAGTTGGGGGTTGAGCGAGACTTCTGGCGCGTGCAAATGCGGCCTGGGAGCGCGACCGTCTTCGGGGGGCTGGGAAGCCGGCCATTTTGGGGCGTGCCGGGCAACCCCGTTTCCGCGCTCGTCACGTTCGAGACACTCATCCGCCCCGCGATTCGAAAGATGGTCGGGTTCGCTCGTCCCGCGCACCGCACCATCCCCTGCGTCAGCGCGGACGGCGCGCGGGGACCGAAGGACGTCGTTTCGTTCCTTCGGGTCATGATCGAGGGAGGAGCCGACGGCCGTCTGGCTGCGCGACTCACGGGGCCGCAAGGTTCTGGCATGCTCACGTCGATGCTGGCCGATGGACTGATGGTGGTGCCGAAGGGGATCGACACCGTCACGATCGGAGACGTCGTCCAGGTGCTGCCGTTGCGCGATTGGATGAGCGAAACACGCTAGCCGCCTGCTAGCGGCTACATTCGGACGACCGCCGCCCCCATCGTATACCCGCCGCCAATCGCCGTGAGCAGATAGGTCGCCGGAGTCGGTACCGGACCGTGGAGCCCGCGAACGACTTCATCGAACGCGACAGGGACCGTGGACGCCGACATGTTTCCGTAGTTTTGGATGTTGTGAATCACGCGTCCGTTGGGCAGTTCCAAGTGTTTCTCGAGGCCCTTCGTTATCCTCAAGTTGGCTTGGTGTGGGATGACGAAATCGACATCTGCCCAGGTCAGCGATGCTTTCTCCAGCGCCCGACCGCCGACTTCGGCCATTTTCACGATGGCGTTTCGAAGAATCCGCGGCCCTCCATGCATGTGAAGGACGGGGAAAGGCTCGTCCTCCTCTTCCCACCCCTGCCCCACCATGTAGAGCGGCGCACGATCGAACTCGCTCGACAGATGCGGCGGGCCCTGGATGCCGAGTTCTCCGTCCGTCCGCTCGAGGATCAAGGCGCCGGCGCCGTCTCCGAACACCACCGCAGTTCGGACGTCGGTATAGTTGACGAACCGCGTCAACGTGTCGCCTGACACGACCAACACTCGGTCCGCGAGCCCGCTTACGACGGCCGCCCAGCCGGAACTCACGGCGTGGATAAACCCTGCGCACGCGGCGTTGATGGTATACCCCCCCAAGTGCGGCGCACCGATCTTGTCAGCGATGGTGCACGCCATGTTGGGCACCTCATCGCGACCGCTGAGCGAGGCGGCGATGAGAAGATCTAAGTCGCTGCTCTCGAGACCGGCGGCTTCGAGCGCCATTTGGCTCGCGAATCCGCACATGTCTTCGGTGGAGAGCCCGCTCTCGGCGGTCAAACGCCGTCGTTCGGTGATGCCGGTGACTTGTCGCGCCCACTGATCGAAGACCTCGAGCTCGGAAAGCGACGCGGCATCGTCCACGGACTTTAGACTGCCGCGCGCTCGCTCGACATCGAAGGACTCGCGGAGCGTACCCATCTCATACAGAGCAAAGTTGTCGACCGTGTCGGGGGGCAAATGGCTCCCCGTACCGGTGACCGCCGCCGTGATGCGATTTGACAAGACCCCTCCTCCCGTGGCGAATCGGAGCGAATGTACAGGATCGGGGTGGTTCTAGCAGCCGGCTGCAGCGGCGCCTAGAGGAAAGGTGGGATTCGTCGTCCGGGCTGAGTAGGGCTGGTCGGAAAGTCTCGGAAGCGCTCGCCGACCACCTCGGATTGCCCTGGGCTGCGTCCGCCACCCAGGTTTGCGCGAACCGATTGGGCGGCTTGCCGGGGCGTGCTCCCCTCGCGCACGAGTCTCCGGACGGTTGCGGGCAGACCCAGTACTTCGTCGCCGCTCATGCCGTTAGCGGCGGCGAGCCGAAGCATGTCTTCGGCTTCGGATGGGTCGACGCCGACGTGGATCAAGTCCTCGATGGCGACCACCATCACCGCGAATTCGCGCGGGCTCTCACGGCGAAGATGGATCAAGAGCTGGCTATCCACGCCATGCCGAATCGCGTCGGCCGCCTTCTCCAGAGTCTCGGCGTCGGCGTCCAACCCCACGACTCTGGCGGCGACTTGAAGTTCTGCGCTGAGTGTCCTTACGGCCCCGAGCACGGCTTCCAGGGGCATGTGCTTGGCCGCGCCTTCAACCGCTTTTGCGACCAGGAGCTCGCGCGGAAGTCCGTCGAGCACGGCACGATCGACCGCGGCCTCGATCTGACTCGCTGACGCTTCCCCAAACTCCATTCGCACGCGGGCAAGATCGTCGTTCTGAGCTGCGAGCGGTGCGATCGACAGCGCGAGGACGAGCGTCGGACCGAGCAGTCCGAACGGTCTGCCACCACCGCGACGATTCATCCGCACCCCAGCCATGAGATCAGGGCGCCAACGACCTGGCCCCCGCGCCGCCGGTGATGGCAATCACCGCGTTTCGGTTGCCGTAGCCGTCTTCCGTATAGCGCTCCGCATGTGGATCCGTGATCCACTCATCGCCGTCGAGAACGAACATGTATTTGTGCACGCCGGGTGCGAGAAGAACTCGGCCGGACCAGATGCCGTCTCCGTCAGGATCCGCGAGCGCGATTTCTGGGGCCCACTCGTTGAAGTCCCCAGCGACGGCGACCGACTGAGCATCTGGCGCCTCGAGAATGAACTGCACATATAGCCCATCTTCGCTGACCAATGCCGTTGCCGCTCCGGAAGGATCGGCGGGCTGGGCCACATCGCGGGGCATCAGGAAGAACGTCGCGATCGTCGCCGCGGCCGCCAGACCAATCAACGGACGCATGCGCAACGACTGCGGATTCAGCCACCAGTCGAATAGACGTGCCCACGGGGCGCCGCTTTCGTCTCGAATCGAGTCGATGACCATCGTCTCGAGACCGACAGGAGCAGCCTTCGCGCCGGACTCGCGTACGTCTCCAAGGAACGCATCCCAAGCTTCAGCTTCTTGCTTGAGTTCCGCGGAGAGTTGATCGAGTTCGACCTCGCCGTCCAGGTATTTATTGAGTTCTTTATTCATTGTCATTTCGATAGTTTTCTAACAGCTCTTGCAGCTGATCGCGCGCCCTATGGACCCGCATCTTTAGCGCCGAAACGGAAACCTGCATCTTCTCCGACATCTCTTCATAAGACCAGCCCTCTACATGCTTGAGCACGAATGCTTCTCGTTGCTCGTCGCTCAAAGACTGCAAGGCGCGATAAATGTCTTCTCGTACTTCCGCGCGCTCCGCCGCCTCCTCCGGAAGACCCCTCGTAGCTCGAATGGGTCCTACCGCGTCCAACGATACCTCACGCTTGACGCGACCCTTTAGTTGGTCTTTGCACAGGTTCACCGTAATCCTGAACAACCAGCCGCCAACTCGCTCCGGGTCGCGGCAACGATCCAAACTTCGAAATCCCTTGATGAACGATTGCTGGACTATGTCGGCTGCATCGTCCGGCCTGCCGGTCATCCGTTCAGCGTAGCGGTACAAAACGTCTTTGTACCGTCGAACCAGAACCGCGTAAGCCTCTTGGTCGCCAGCCAGTACGTCGCGAACGATCTCCGCGTCATCCGGTTCATCGGTCCGAACGCGGCCTTCCGGGCCGATCCGGGGGATCTCCTGTTCGCGAATAAGACGATCTCCATGGCGCTAGGGTCACAGTTAGCGTTGAGTTTAGCGGAAGCATGGGGTCAGGACTACCTTGGGCGCGTGAAATCCAAGGAGACCAAGACCTTAGAGGGCCTCCCGACCCCGGCGCTCGTGCTGGATCTGGACGTCCTCGAGTCGAACCTGCGCCTCATGCAGGGACGCGCCGACGCCCTCGGCGTGCGATTGCGCCCCCACGTCAAAACACATAAGTGCCTCGAAATTGGAGACTTGCAGCGCTCCGCGGGCGCCTCTGGCATCACGGTATCCACGCCCGAGGAAGCCCGGGCCTTCGCCGCCCATGGGGTTACCGACATTTTGTGGGCTTTTCCCATGATCCCGTCTCGCCTCAGGGAGATCTTGGATCTGTCCGACCGCGTCCGGTTCGGAGTGACTGTGGACTCTCTCGTCGCCGTGGAGACGCTCTCCCGAACGGAGGCTCCCCTCTCCGTGTGGATCGAGCTCGACTGCGGATACGGCCGGTCGGGCGTCCCACACGAGTCGCCCGCCTTGATCGAGATCGGTCGACGCATCTCGGAGACCTCGACCCTCGAGCTCGCGGGCTGTCTGACCCATGCCGGACACACGTATCACGCCGAGTCGCCTGCGCACATCGTGGCGCTCGCCGAGGAGGAACGCCGCGCGATGGTCGAGGCAGGGCAACGATTGAGAGAGGCGGGCGTAGATCCCGGCACCCTGTCCGTGGGCTCGACCCCGGGCATGTCCCTGGTCCAGGATCTCACGGGAATCGACGAAGTTCGACCCGGCAACTACGCGCTGTATGACTACACGCAGGTTTGCCTGGGATCCTGTGGTCTCGAGCGCTGCGCGGTGACGGTCCTGGCGACCGTGATCTCGTCGCACCCAGGGCGCGGCCGATGCGTGGCCGACTGCGGTGCTGCGGTGTTGTCGAAGGACCTCGGAGCCGAAACTCCGGCCCACTTTGGCAGGCTGTTCAGCGATCTGACCACTGCGGATCTCGATCCGGCGGCGCGCGTGACGTCGGTGAGCCAGGAGCACGGAACGATCTCGACGGAGTATTCCATCGGTACGAAGATTCGAATCCTCCCCAATCACGCATGTCTGACCGTGGCCCAGTTCGATCATTTTGACGTCGTTCGCGGGCAAACGGTGGTAGATCGATGGAAGATTTGGCGGTCGAGGGGAGCCGGAAACCAGGAAGGGGCACGCCGTGACGGCCCGGGCTAACCCGTTTCGGCGAGTAGACATAGCCGATGCGGGCGCCGCGGTCTCTGGTGGTCTGGTATTTGCCTCGATGGGGGGCGAAAGAATGTGTTTTCTTGGGGTTAGCGCCCCTCGGGAGTCGACGAGGGCAAACGCGGATCCATGGAAGATGGACGCGAGCCAAAAAAACGACGGGTTGTGGTTGGCGGCGGCGAGCGCGACGCTCGCTGGAATCGTCCTAGCACAACCCCTGATCTCGCTCGGCGCAGCCTCCTTGGCGGCGCTGCTGAGCTTCCTATCGCACGCCAAACCGGCCTATGCGGCCGGTGCGGGCTGTCGGGATTCGCTCGCTCGACGGCTGGGCGACGATCTCGCTAAACCCCTTATGCTGCGGGGGTTTGGGGGCCGCGACGGCTCTTCTCGGACGCCGACGTCGGACTCGCCGGAAGGCACGGAGGACGAAGGTCCGCGCCCGCGACCGTCCGGCAAGAACGACCGCGGATCGCGGTCGTATCGAGAGTTCGCCGCCGGGTTGGAAGAGGAGGAGCAGGAGATCTCGTTTCTCCCTCCGTACGCCTCGGACAATGCGGACGGTAGCGAAAAAGCCACCTCTTCCGACAAGGCCGATGGGGCCACTGAATCGTTGCTTTTGGGCGATCTTCAAGACGCCGAGGCGGCCGGCAAGATACCCGTCGCTAGGCGTTTTGCACTCGGGACGGTGGCCATCATCCGTAGGTTGCTGGAGCCTGAGGACGTAGAGAAGATCCTCATCGAGCAGCGTCGTTACCCTCGTCTCCGGTTTGGGGACGTCGCGGTCCAGCTCACGCTTCTCTCCGAGGCCGAGGTCCAAGAGCTTCTGGTCGCACAGGAGCAGGGGCTGTTTTCCGATGAGGAGATCTCGGATGCTCGGCGACGCCTGTCTTCTTACCACACGGGCGGGGCAGGCTGAGACCTGGCGTTCTCTGCTAGCGAGCCCGCTCTCAGCGATCTTGCGAGCTCCCTCAGCACCTTACTTAGCGAGCGCCCTCAGCGACCCGGCGCTTGGCGACCTGGTAGGGGAAGAACCCGAACAGCGCGGTGATCGTCAACGTGATTCCGAACGCGAGGAGCAGTTCGGTACCCGAAGGATCCCGCGTTTCGCGCCACGGCAGACCGCTCCACACATAGCCTCGCATTGCCCAGAACTGTCCGCCGATCACGGCGGCCAAGCTCACGAGCGACGTCAGCATGAAGAGCATCCCGCCGACCGAGGTGGGGATCTGCGCGGCGTTCGCCGTTTCGAACTTCGGCAGTGTGACGCCCCAGGCGAGTGCCTGTGCGACCAAGGCGAGCGTAAGCGTGACGATGCTCACCACCGAGAGTGCCATGATCGCCGGAGTGACCCCCAGGATCCAATTCGTCAGCACGGTTAGCGCGAGCGCGAGCACGAGGATGGGAATCGCCCCGGACCAATACTTCGACCACACGAACGTGTCCGGGTTGAGCGGCGACGAACGAAGCAGCCAAAGCGTCCGCCCTTCCAGACTGTAAGCCGGAAACACGAATCGGGCGGCGACAGCCGCGAGGATAAAGCCGGCCAGCGCGAGGTTCAGGAACACGACCATCGACACGAGAAAACGACTCAACGTCTCGCTGGTTTGAATGGGCAGCACACGGATGTTGTACACGTACACGAACAGCAGTACGCCAAGGACGAGAAGCTGCGACCACTGCGTGGCGTCTCTGAAGAAGATGCGCGCGTCCTTGAGCACGAGCTCTCGGCGGACCAAACCGAGCGGACGGAGCATGACTCCGAAGGCGTCCCAAAGCCGCTCGCCGCGTTGTCCAGATTCCGCACCCTCCTGTGCCCGCGTGTAGCACTGCGGGTAGAGCTGACGGTGGAGCACGGCACCGGTGGCTACGCTTGCCGCCGCCGTAGACCAGAGAAGCCAGAGCCAGAACGGGTCAAAGGCACCGTCGAGATACCCAACCAGCGTTTGCGCCATCCATTCCGATGGCAGCCATGGGGAAGACGGCCCCCTCAATACGGCGAGAAAATCGACGAGGTTGCGGAAGCCCTCCGGATTCACCAAACGCTCGGGGCGCAGGACCCGCAGACCCACGACGAGGAGCGCGCCGGCAATCACCGAAACGAATGCGAGAATGTCGCGCGTCCGTCTGGCTGGGAACACACGAACCAGCACGAGCGTGATCGCGCTGCCCAGGGCGGCGGGAATCAGCAGGTATGGAATGAGGCTGATGATGGCGAGTCCGAAGAAAATCAGGTCTCCATCGTAGACCGCGTGATACACGGCCACGACGGGTGTGAGCATCAGCAGCACCATCCACGAGGAGGCCCCGAGCGTTTCTATGAGGCGGGCCCCGTAGACCCCGAGCCAATCGACCGGAGCCTCGTGGATCAACCCGAGATCCTTCGATAGAAAGAACGAAGAGAGGGCCGCGATCAAGTTTGATAGAAGAAGGATCCCGAGAAAAAGAAGTAGCGCGAGCCCGAGAAGCTTCGATGCGAGCAGTGGACCGACTTCGGGCACCTCGCGCAATGCGTTCAGGAGCTTGGTGCCCACGATAAACAGGAACAGGAATGCCAAGAACGCGGACCCGGCAAGGACGGGGATCCGGGTACCGATCGTGCGGCCCTTGGCGCTGCGACCCAAGGCGCCCAAGAGCTTCGGACGAAGCAGTTCCACGACGGCACGCCAGGCCGGAATCGGATCCGGGGCGGCGAACGAGCGAGCGTCCACAGTCATCGGGGCGCTACCCGGCCAGGACGCGCATGAGTTCGGCCTGTGTCTCCCCGCCGGTGAGTTTGAGGAAGATCTCTTCCAACCCCTTGTCTTTGGACTCGGCCGAGCCGCGGAGCTCATCCATCGTCCCGTACGCCACGATTTTCCCCTCGTTGATGACGGCGAGTCGGTCGCAGAGTGCTTCGGCGAACTCGAGCGTGTGGGTCGAGATCAGCGCCGTTCCACCGCTCTCGGCGAACGCGATCAACAGGTCTTTGAGTAGACGCGCGGCTTTGGGGTCGAGACCCACCATGGGTTCGTCGATCACGAGCGCGCGGGGACGGTGCACGAGCGCCGAGGAGATGATGAGTTTCTGTCGCATCCCGTGGCTGTACGTCTCCACGAGTTCGTCGCCCCAACGATCGAGGTCCCAGAGGTGGAGTAGCTCGACGATTCGCTCCTCGATCTCAGGGCCTTCTTGCCCATACAAGGCCGCGCAGAATCTCAGTAGCTCGCGACCGGTAAGCTTCTCGTACACGAAGGGACGATCGGGGATGTACCCCATCCGCGCTTTGGCTCGATACGGATCGTCGACGACGTCGAAACCGTCGATCAGGACTCGACCCCCATCGGGTCTCATGATGCCGGCGATCATTCGTAGACTCGACGTTTTGCCCGCTCCGTTGGGGCCGAGGAGACCAAACAATCCCCCCTTGGGGATGTCCAAGTCGATCGCGTCCACGGCCGTGAACGAGCCATACGTCTTCGTTAACCCTTCAAGTCGAATCATGGAACTCGTTCTCCACCCTCTTGTGGTCGGACTGGAATGCCGTCGGGGACGTTCTTACCGAAGTACGCGTACTCGAAGGCGGTCCGTTCAAGCCGGATGTCGCCGGGTGCGTGCGCCTCCAGCAAGCGGCCATCTTCGTCCACCCACGAACGAAGTTTGATGCCGGACAGATCGTGCTCTACGTGCCAAGCCTCGACGGTGTCCTCGCGGGCAGTGACCCAGCGTCCGTCTTCGGCTGTGACGCTGTCGGGAAACGTGCGAGTCCGCTGCTCGAGCACCGTGAGGTGCATCATCCGGTGGCTACCGGTCAGCGGGTCATACACGGGGAGCTCGTACTCCGCCCCGGGCTTTACTTCGCGCTCGGCGGCAAACCTCAAGGGCCACGCTGCAGCGACGACGATGGGGGCGGTGAGCCGTACGGTCTGAGTCCGGCTTGGTCCATCGCCGCGGAGCTCGAGATCGAGAATCGTGTCCCCATGCACTTCGCCCTGGACATGGCGAATTCCTGGCACGCCCTCGGCCGCGACCTGAAAGTTTTGCAGAATGAAGGTGGGTCCAAGCGTCGCCGAGACCTCGAAGCGCATCGGGTCCAGGCCCGGGAGCAACGGCTCTTCGAGAATGAGTCGATCCCTAAGAGTGAAGCCGCTCACGCTGGGGAGCGTGTCGACATCCATCTGAGCCCAGCCGATCTGGCGGGCCCCGCGATATACCGCGTAGTAAGCCGTCCCGGGCGGAATCGTCCGTGCGGCCTCGGCAAGCACCTCGGCGGCTGGTCGAAAATAGAGTCGCTTTACATGCCACCCCATGCTCGCAACCCACACGAGTAGGATGGCGACGACGTACCCGCCTCGTTTCGACATGGATCGCGCGTTACCCGGTCTCAGTGTCTCGTTCGGGGCGCGTCCAGCGGACCGCCCGGTCTGAACCGGTCCCGTCTAGTGCGTAAGCCGTGCCAGCGCGGCCCGATAGTCGGATTCCGTGTCGATATCGATCGGGGCGGGGTCAGAGACCGCGAGTTCGGGCGCGCCTTCCGCCCGGAGACGCTGGCGGAACCCGGCGTCGCCCTCGAGGGAGGTCGCGCTGCCGAGCACGGCGCGCGACAAGAGCACCGGGTGCCCTGGCCGATCGCGGTATCGAATGCGGAGGGTCGGGAAAACGCAGGCGAACCAGTGATCCGCCGCCCTCCGGAGGATGGCGGGATCCACGGTCGGCTCATCGGCCAGGGTCAACATGAGCGCGGAGTTCTGCCCTAGTGCCCACTCAGCGGCTGCCAGCACGGAGGTCGCGGCGCCCTTGTGCGCCTCGCGGTTTACGATGAGTTGGACCGACAGTCCCTCCAGCGCGTCGACGATCGGGCCCTCATCAGAATCGACGACCACACCGACCGCTCCAACCCCGCTTGCGAGCGCGCCTCGGACGGCACAACGCACGACCGAGTCTTTTGGAAACGGGAGCAGGAGCTTGTTCGCGCCCGCCATACGGTGCGAGCGACCGGCGGCCAGGACCGCGAGGACGAGCGATCGAGGCGCTTTGTTCAGGGAGCGCGCCCGGAGGCGATCAGCTCGGCGAGGATCGAGACGGCGATCTGCTCGGGTGTCCGGGCTCCGATGTCGAGCCCGACGGGACCATGTACTCGATCGCAGGTGGCTTCGTCGAGGCCCCGCGCGAGCAACGCTGCCCGTCGCTGTTTCTGTGTCCGTCGCCCACCGAGCAGACCGACGTAACCGCAGGACGAACGAAGCGAGACGTCGAGCGCGGGTTCATCGATCTTCTCGTCGTGCGCCAGGATGACGACGCTCGTACGTGGATCGAGCCCCAACGCGTCCAGCGCGTCGTCGGGCCAGGCTTCGATGACCTCACGAGCGTCCGGAAACCGATCCGCCTTGGCGAAGGCGGATCGTGGCTCCACGACGATGACTTCGAAACCGGTGCGAGCGGCCATCGCGGACAGCGCTTGGCCGATCGGCGTCGCGCCTACGATGACGAGCCGGGGCACGGGGACGAACGACTCCGCGAAAACCGCGGTGTCCGGATCCCCGGGGGCCAGTTCGATCACCCGCGCGTCGGACCGTCCCATGAGTTCGTTGGCTCGGCTCCGTGCTTGGGCATCCAGCTCCTCGGACCCGAACGAGCCGGTGCTCGCGTTCGCCTCGAGCAGAAGCGAACGGGACTTGGTTCGGGACCCGACTCCGGTCAGCAGGACACCGGGCGTTTGCGAGGCGAGCACTTCCGTCACTCGATGCCAGACCGGATCCTCTGGGTCGTGAACCTCGAGGAGTACGTCGATCTCTCCTCCGCAGGAGAGCCCCACCCCAAAGGCCATCTCGTCGGTGATGCCGTACGTGACCGTCTGCGGCGATCCCCCACCCAATAGGGCCATGAGTCTCTCGTGAACGTCTCCTTCGACGCAGCCGCTCGAGATGGATCCAACCAACTCATCACCCGAGGAGATGGCGAATTTGGCGCCCGCGGGAAGCGGGGCGGATCTTCGGACTTCGATGAGTGTGGCGACGGCGACCCGATCGCCTCGATCGGCCCAGCGGTCCATTTCCTCGCGCACGCTCCGAAGGGTCATCGCGTCATTCTGGAATCGGCGTCAGCCCTCTCCTCGGGCCTCGCGTATCGCTGCCGCGAGAGGAGGCAACACCTCGAACACGTCGCCCACCAGACCGTAATCGGCGACCCCGAAGATCGGTGCGTCCGCGTCGCGATTGATAGCGACGATGACCTTCGCCGTTCGCATCCCCGCGAGGTGCTGGATCGCTCCGCTGACCCCGACCGCAAAGTAGAGGTTCGGTGAAACAGTCTTGCCGGTCTGGCCGACCTGCTCGCCGTGAGGGCGCCAACCGGCGTCGACCACGGCACGGCTCGCCCCGAGGGCCGCCTCGTCTCCGAGCGCGGCGACAAGAGCCTCCAACAGGTGCCAATGCTCGGGGCCTTGCATTCCGCGCCCACCGGAGACGACGATGTTCGCTTCGCCGACGTCGACTTGGTCGCGGTCGCCCTGCTCGAGCCCCGTCACGCGCACGCGGGCGTCCGCGGCGTTGACCTCGATGTCTTCGACCGCGCCGCCGGTGTCGAGTTCAACCGGGGCAAAACCGTTCGCGCGGATGCTCATGAGCGCGGGTCCGTCGGAGAACCGTAACGTCGCGATCGCCTTGCCGGCATACATGGGCCGACGCGCGACGATCGTCCCTCCACTTGCTTCGAGAGAGGTGATTTCGGTCGCGAGCCCTCGGCCTAGCCGCGCCGCGACGCGGGGCCCCAAGTCCTTGCCCTGGGCCGTGGCGGGAAACAGGACCGCAGCGTAGTCGCCGCTCTCGACAAGCCGCGCAATCGCGGCGGCCGCAACGTCGGGCTGTTGGAGTTGGAGCGAAGCGTCCTGCCCCACGAAGATTCGAGCAGCCGCGAATCCACTCAACGAGGCCGCCCCCTCGCGCACCCCTGGACCGCCGACCACCACCGCGTGCGCCTCGCCGCCAAGCGCCGCCGCCAATCCGTGTGCCGCGCCCAAGACTTCGCGAGCGGCCTTGCCGGCCTCGCCGTCGCGGATCTCGGCGTACCCCAGAACGTTCGCCATCAGAGCACCCCCGCTTCTTCGCGAAGCGCGCGAACGAGATCCGGTATCGCTTCGACTCCCTCGCCCACGATCCTGCCCGCCGCGGGAGCCGGGGGCTCCTCCAGCGAAACCAGTTCGATGTTCGAAGCCTGGAGCGAGACATCCTTTTCTTCCAGGGGCTTCTTCTTTGCCGCCATGATTCCCTTGAGGCTGGGGTACCGTGGCTCGTTGAGGCCTTTTTGCGTCGAGACGACGGCCGGGAGCGCGAACTCGAGGACCTCATGTCCCCCCTCCACTTCTCGCTTCGCGGTCGCCTGTCCGTCATCGATCTCGAGCCCGACGACGACCGTGGCGCAAGGCAACTCGAGGAATTCGGCCACCATCTGTGGGACCTGCATGTTGTCGTCGTCGATCGCTTGCTTGCCGAACAAGACGAGATCGAACTCTCGTCCCCGGATCTCGTCGGCGAGTGCACGGGCCACGACGAGCGAATCGTGTGATCCCTCGCATCGGAGCAAGACGCCGGCGTCCGCACCCATGGCGAGCGCCTGACGAAGCGATTCCGCGGCCGCGGCCGGACCGAGGGCGATCACCGTGACGGTGCCCGCGCCCGCCTCTTCCTTTCGACGGATGGCCTCTTCGAGGGCGAACTCATCATAGGGGTTGACGATGTACTTGACCCCGGCGGGATCCAGCGAGGTGCCATCCGATGCGATCATGACTCGTGTGGCCGAATCGGGCACGCGTTTTATGCAGACGATGGTGTTCATCGTGGGGATCTCAGCTCAAAGTGTTTGGGGACGAGACACACTGGCCAACCCCGGACTGGGACCTAGCGGCTCTGGTAGGTCTCGATCTCGTCGTTGGTCAACGAACACACTCGAAATGCGATCAGGTCGATCAGATCGTCCGTGACGGCCCTCTCGCGTCTGACGCGTTCCCGTTCATCGTCGGACTCCGGCGTCTTGATGCGGAGCCCAACGAGGCGCGCAGCCAACCATTCGAGGAAGTCGTGCGCGACGTCGCGGTGTTCCTGATCTCGATCTGGCTCGCCGTTTTCCGACTTGGGAAGAAACGCGTCGATCAAGGTCAGGAGACCCGGGAAAACCATCTCGGTGAACTCTTCGTCGCCGACGAGTTCCTCCTCGGTGATCTCTTCCCAACTCAGCTCGTTCCAGTAGAGCTCGCACGCCTCTTCGAACAGGTGCTGGCGAACCTCGGCGGCTGCGGGGTGGAGGACGATATCGCCTGGACCTAGGCGACGACCCACAGCTTTGCGGATCCCGCGGATGCGCTCGTGGACGAGCGTCTTCGCCGCTAACGCGAGTTCCCCGGAAGGGTGCTCGGCTACGGGCGTCTGGACGTACGTTTCATCATTCACGGGGCCGAAGATGCTGCGGCCCGCGCGCGGGAACAAGTACGCCTAAGGGTTCGGGCTCCCGGACCGGCGCTCGAGCGCCTGACGCGCGAGGCGCTGTTGGAGCCAGATGATTCGTGCCCGTTGGAGAGGTGTGAGAAACTCCGACAACCTACGCTGCTCGTCGAGGGCCACCTGAGCGCGCTGTACCTCTAGGGCGAAGACCTGGTCGATCAACCGGCCGATGCGGTCTTCATCCGCCGGCGCCTCTTGGATCAGTCGGCCGAGTTCTACCCGATTCGCGGCGACCTGCGCGTTGATACCGCTGCGCTGAGAACGAGATTCCTGCAGCTCGCGCAGCAGACGCTCCGCAGTCGCATCATCGAGATGAAGCGCTTCTCCGACGCGCTGTGCAAACCGATCCAGAAGCACCTGCCCCTGCCGCTGCTCCAGGGCCCTGTCGGTCGCGGCTTGATCGCGGGCGCTGCGATCCACCTGGCCCGCTCGTCGCTCGTTGCGTTGTTGTACGCCGCGCCTGGTCTGTGCCTCCAAGGTCGCGCTCACAGACAGGACGAGCGTCAGTCCCAGGCTCACGGCCAGTGCGCGCCGAGGTCGTGGCATCCGCTTACCCCGTCTCATCAGTTGTCCTCCCAGGGCGCGGTCAGATCGTACGGATCCACGCCTTCGAGATCCTCCCAGAGCATCTCGTCCGCTGTGTCATATCCGAACGCCAGCCCTACCGCGCCGGGCCCGATATCCAGCTCGACCAAGTCTGCGGTCCAGCCGTCCAACGCGAGCTCCGGACTCCAGTCCGAAACCCGTTCTCCCCGATCGACGACCTGCCACACTCCCACGCCAGTCAGGAGAAGCGCGATCGCCGCGGCAGCGCGCCACGTCGACCATAGCCAGCGGGAGCCCGAAGAATCGGGCGCGGTGCGACGAGCCTCGAAAGAACGGTAGGCCCGCTGACGTTCCATGTCCGAAAGCGCGGCGGGGCCGGACCCATGAACCGCGCGAAGCACCTCGAGTTCGACGCGACAGGATTCACACCCCGCCAAGTGTCGCTCGATCGACCCGGTTTCGACCGCACCCCCGCGTACGTAGTCGGGAAGCGCATCGATCGGGTGATCCCCGCGGACATCGCTCCTACTCATCGCCATCTATCCTCGCTCGGACACCTACCGGCGTCGCGGTCAGTTCGATCAACGGTTTCATATGGGCTCTCAGCTTCGAGATTCCATGGTGATAGCTCACTCTCGCGGATCCCTCGCTCGTCCCCAGAGCCTCCGCGATCTCCTTGTACGACAGCCCTTCCGTGGTCCGATACATCACCGCGTCTCGCTGCTGCTCGGGGAGCGTGTCAATATAGTCGAGCGCTCGCCTCGCCAGATCCAAGTCAGACACGGCGTCGTCGGCGCCCCTGCTCTCGTCGGCCGGTTCGGCGACCGCGTCCAGGCTGACCTGCCGCGCCCTGGCTCGTTTCCGCAACCACGATCGAGCCTCGTTGAGCGCGATGGAGGCGATCCAACTGCGAAAGCTGGAATCGCCTCGAAACCGGTCGATCGACTTCGACGCTTTGACATACGCCTCCTGCACGACGTCCAACGCCGCATCTCGGTCGTTCACGACGCGGTACGCGAGGCGAAAAACCAGATCGGCGTGCGCGTCGTATAGTTCGCGCCAGGCGCGCTCGTCCCCGAGACGCGCTTGTTCGACTACCGAATGGTCGTCTAGCATCGGGCCCTGTGGAGGACATCGTCGCGCTGCGCGCCCGCTGAGCCCCCGTCAGACCGGGCTTTTCCCCGGTCACGAAGGTATGACGCACCGTCAGATGATAATGTTAAACGCTTCGCGATCGGTGCAACGGCCGAAGCGGAAGGCGTGTTAATCAGTTGCAATGGGAACGTCCTTGGCGCAGAAAACGCATACGGATGAGCGCCCCGACGGATACACGATGAAGTCCGAGAGGACGGAGACGCGAGATCCGGACCGAGGCGCAGACGAACCGGGCCTAGTCGATGCGGTCCAGGGTGGCGACGCACAGGCGTACTCCACTCTGGTCACCCGATACATGGATCCGGCGTACGCCGTGGCGCTCTCGATTCTTCGCCAAGAGCAGGACGCGGAAGACGCGGTGCAGGCCGCCTTTATCCGTGCGCTCGACCGAATCGGACAGCTGCGGCCCGGAAGTCGCTTCGGTCCATGGTTTTATCGGGTACTGCGGAGCACGTGTTTGAACCTCAGACGGCGTGAATCGCTGAGGACGCATTCAGAGCTCAACGAGACGGCGGCGTCTCGCGACGATCCGCACCGCGAGCTCGAACGAAACTTGGCAAGAACCAAGGTACTGGACGCTCTGAGCCAGCTGCCGGAGCGTCAACGGACGGCGGTGCTGATGTACGACCTAGAGGGATACGACCATGCTGAGATCTCGGTGGTTCTCGAGATCGCTGTCGGTACCTCACGCGCGAATTTACACCACGGCCGGCAGGCGCTAAGACGCATCCTGGGGGGACGCGCCGACGCCGGAACAGCCGGAACAGACGAAGAGAGATAGGGGAATGAACAGAGAACAACGTTCCAGAGATGACGGACGGAAATCAGACTCGGGTTGGCCAGTTTACCTGGAGCCGCTTCGCCCCGATGAAATGACTCGGCACCGAATTCGGCGGCAGGTGTTGGCAGCTGCCGAGGCCATCGAGGTGCAGGCACGATCTTGGTTCGACGTGACCGCGGGTTGGTCTTCCATCCTCGCCCCGCTCGCCGCCGGACTCTTGGTCGTCTTTGGCACGTTGGCGTATCGGGCCGTAGAGGCCGATGGCGCCGATATCCTCGCGACGGCCCCTATGGGGCAGCCGGAGGAATTGGTGTCGTCGTTGGCCCCGGACGCTGAAGCGCCGCCGGCGCTTCTGATCGATACGGACGAACCGAGCCGCGACGCGATCTTGGCCGCCGCACTTATCTCACCTTAGCACGCTGAAACGCGACAAAGGTCGACTTCGTATGGACGCTTCGAGAACTCGAGCAGTACTCCTTCTGGGACTGACCTTCGCGGCTGGAGCCGCGGTCGGTGTGGCTGGAGACCGACTCGACATGATACCGAGTCTCGCGCAAGCGCGGGAAGCGGGTAAATCCTCGCCTTCGGGCGAGGCCCGACCGTCGACTAGGAGAGATCGGCAAACGACGATCGAAGCGTTTGCCGATGACCTCGCGTTGACAGGCGAACAGCGCACGGAGATTGAAGGGATGCTCGACCATTACCGAGCCTCCGCGCGCGAACTACAGCAGGCAGTTCGACCGCAGTACCGGTCGCTCATGGATTCGATTCGAACACAAATCGAGTCGGTACTGAGTGACGCGCAGGTCGAGCAGTACCGCAACCTGCTCAGCGAACGGTATAGGGAGCGCGATCCCGCTACGAGCGAACGCGAAAACGGCTCGGACGGGCAAGACAAAAAGAAGAACGAGACGCCCAACTAGGGCGTCACCGAGTGAGGATCAATGACGAGCACATGTAGACATAGATCGGGGTGGGCACCGTTCGCGTTCGCGGCGCTGGCGATGTTCGCCGCCGCAGGCGCGCCAGTGGCCGGACAAGTGGCACCTCCACAGGAATTTCGACCCATTTCGCTCGCCGAGGCGGTCGAGATCGCCCGACGACGGAATCCAGGTTTGCAGCAGGCGTTTACGGCGATCGAACAGGCCGAACACACGCGGCTCAGCGCCTACGGGCAGCTCTTGCCGGCAGTGAACATGTCGTTCGGGTACTCCAACTCGTCCTCCGCCCGCTTGGACGCGAGCAACCAGGGGTTTAGCACGACCAGCTATTCGACCCAACTCACCGCGTCCTACAACCTCTTCGACGGGTGGTCCCGGTTCTCCGACCTCAAGGGCGCGAGGCTAGGGGTACTCGAGCAGAACGAGCGCTACCGCGAGGTTCAGTTCTTGACCGTCCAGCAGGTGAAGCAGGCCTATTCGGCGGCGGTCGCGGCACGAGAGCTCGTCGGAGTGGAAGAGCGACGACTTCTCCGCCAAGAGGATCAGCTCGATTTCGTCGAGCAGCAGCTCGAATTGGGCCGAGCGACGCGCTCGGATCTTCTCCGCTCCCAAGTGGATCTCAACAACGCGAAGCTCGCCCTTTTGAACGCCCAAAACAGCGAACGCACGACGACGTTCCGATTGACGGAGGTCGTAGGCTCGGACGAGCGAGTCGGACCTTCACCCGAAGCCGAGCTGGAAGCCCTCCCGCTCGCCTTTACCCGAGATCAACTCTTTGAGATGGCGGGGGCGTCGGCACCGTCGCTCCAAACCGCAGATGCCGCCACGCGAGCGGCTGAGTCGGCGGCTTCGAGCGCGAAGTCCGCGTACCTCCCTTCGGTCAGTGTCTCCGGCGGATACGCTTGGGCCAACTCCGACTTTCCACCGGCGAATCGTTCCTGGTCCCTGTCGCTGCGGGGATCGTACCCACTGTTCAACGGATTCCAGCGAGAGACTCAGATCTTCCAAGCCCAAGCACGGGCGAATCTCGCCCGGGAGCAAGAGCGCGCGGCTCAGCTGAACCTGAGTTCGGAACTGGACGCGGCCTACAGCACGTCGCAGTCGGCCCAGGCCGGGATCGACCTTGCGCTGCAAAACGTCGAGCTGAGCAACGAGAGTCTTCGGGTGGTACAGGAGCGCTACCGACTCGGGCTGTCGACCATCCTGGAACTTCAGGATGCTCAGATCACGCTGACGCAGGCCGAAGTCGACCTGGTGAGCCGACGGTTCGACTATCAACTTGCGGTGGCCCAGATCGAGGCCCTTCTGGGGCGTTCGGTAGAGCAGCCCTAACGCTGTAATTGGCCGACAGGCAGCGGAACGACGTCGGTGAAGGCGGCCCTGACGGGCCGCCTTTTCTGGTTTTAGGATTCAACGCGCGACCCCCCGAGAGTGTCCTCAGATTGCCCAGGTCGGGCGTGGCGGTGTACCAAAACGAAACCGTCGCTATAAATGACATATCGTCCTATCTGGAGAGGCTTCTCACGGATGTTTGCAACACGAAAAGCACCAACTTTGGCACACGTGGTCGGATCGACTCTGTTGCTCGCGGCATGCGCGACGGGTGAAGCGACCGAAGCCGGGCAGGTGCTGCAAATCCAGACCGTGGGACGCGCGAGCATTATCTCGAGCGTTGAAGCCACCGGCACGATCGAGCCCATCCGTATTATCGAAGTGAAGTCGCAAGCGGGGGGCGAAGTGCTGTCCCTCCCGGTCGAGCTCGGTGACAAGGTGGAGCGCGGGACCCTCCTGGTTCGTATCGATCCTCGGGATGTGAACAACGCCTTTGCACAGGCCGAGGCCGACCTCGAGGTCGCCCAGGCGCGGTTCGGTGTCGCCGAGCGCCAGCTGGGGCGGATCCAAGAGCTTCGCGACGCGGACATCGTGACGACCGATGAATTGGAAGCGGCGATCCTAGAGAGCGCCAACGCCAAAGCCGCACTGGTCCGAGCCACGACCAACTTGGAGCTGGCTGAAGACAAGCTCAACGACGTCACGCTCAGAGCACCGATCACGGGCACGATCGTCGAACGCACACTCGAAGAGGGCCAGGTCGTCACCGGCACGCGTGATCTCACCGGCGGGACGGTCTTGATGAGGATGGCGGATCTCACCGAGGTCCAAGTGCGCACCCTCGTTGACGAAACCGATATCGGACGGCTCAAAGCGGGGCTGCCCGCCGAGATCAAAGTAGAAGCGTATCCGGATCGAACCTTCCGCGGCTCCGTGCTGAAGATCGAGCCGCAGGCCGTCGTCGAGCAGAACGTGACGATGTTCGCCGTTCTGACCCGGATCGCGAACGAAGAAGACCTCCTACGCCCGGGAATGAACTCCGACGTCGTGGTCGTGATCGGACGGCAGGACAACGTGCTGGCTCTTGCCAACAGCGGGATCAAGGTGCAACAAGAGGCCTCCCAGTTGGTGAACGCGCTCGGCTTGAACATCGATGTGAACGAGATCGCGAGGACGGCCAGCACCGCCGGCAGAGAACCGACCGAATCGGCTGGCGGGGAGGAAGAAGCCCTGATAAACGGGCGTCGACCGTCGGAGATCCAATCGATGTCGGACAGCGAGCGACGTGAGTGGTTTCAAGGTTTATCCGCCGCCGAGCGACAACAGATGACGCAGCAGTTTCGCGGGGGAGGCGGGGCTGGAGGCCAACAGCAGGCCAATTCGGGTCAGCCGCGGCAAGCGTTCGTTTTCTACTATGACGCAACAGGCGCGCTTGCGGTCAAAGCGATCATGATCGGTCTCAGCGATTTCGACAACACGCAGGTCGTGAGCGGTCTCGAAGAGGGCGACGAAGTCGTGGCGATCCCCTTCTCGATCATTCAACAACAAGAGTTCCTCAATCGAATCCGGGGTCGATCGTCGCTGCCCGGCGTTGGCGGTGGCCGCTAGCCATGATCTTCTTCGAGATCCTCCGGGTCGCCATGGACGCGATCCGAGCAAACAAGTTGAGGTCGTTTCTCACCATGCTGGGGATCGTGATCGGTGTGGGCGCCGTCATCACGATGGTCGCCCTCGGCGAGGGCGCGCAGCGTCAGGTGGAAGAGCAGATCGCGGCGTTGGGGACCAACGTACTGACGGTGCGGCCCGGACAAGGATTCTTTCGCGGAGTTCGTGGCGGGAACAGCGCCCGGATGACGATGGATGATGTGCAGGCGGTGGACGGCAACGCCTCTGCCATCCTTGAAGTCGCCCCGGAAATGCAGGGCCAATTGCAGGTCCAGTTTGGCCGCAGCAATGCAAACATCCGCATCATGGGAACGACTCCGAACTATGTGAAGGTCAACAATTTCAAGCTCGAGATGGGCCGCTTTTTCGACGAATCGGAGACGCAGGGTCGCCGTCGGGTTGCCGTCATGGGTGGCGCGATCCCGGCGCTCCTCGGAGCGGAATCCAGCGATCTTCTCGGCCAATCGATCTCGATCCGCAACATCACGTTCGAGATCGTCGGCGTTCTAGAGGAGAAAGGTGGTTCCGGGTTCTTCAACGAAGATGAACAAATCTTCGTCCCGGTGACGACCGCCCAGTTCCGGCTGCTCGGAACGGATCGCGTCAACAGCTTCAAAGTGATGGTGGAGGATCAATCCACGATCCCGGTCGCCATGGTGCAGATCGAGGAACTCCTGAGACGAGAGCATCGGCTCGGACTCGGAAAAGAGAACGACTTCTGGATCTCCGACAGCGCGCAGTTCCTGCAAACGCAGCAGGAGACGACGCAGACGTTCACGATGCTGCTCGCCGGCATCGCCGGTGTGAGCCTGCTCGTTGGCGGGATCGGGATCATGAACATCATGCTCGTCTCGGTCACCGAACGCACGAAAGAGATCGGCGTTCGCAAAGCACTGGGCGCGACGCGGAACGCCGTTCTTCTCCAGTTTCTTCTCGAGGCTACGACGTTGTGCATGGCCGGCGGCATCCTGGGAGTGGGCTTCGCCTATGCCGCCGCCCGGATCCTCTCGGACGCCGCAGGCTGGACGATGGCGATCGCGCCAGAATCGGTCGTCATGGCCGTAGTCTTCGCGGCTGCGATCGGCGTGTTCTTCGGCATTTGGCCCGCGCGTCGCGCGGCTTCGATGGATCCGATCGTAGCACTGCGTTACGAGTGACCCGCGGGGCTTCGACTCGCGGGCGCACCCCATCGACGTAAGTTGGCACCCGCATGGCACCGGTCGTATGGTGCCGCCTATTCGATCCACCCCGTACCCGTGATCCAATGAGCGTTCCACTGACACAGTTGCCGGACACGGCCCGCGTTTGGGTATACGGCGTAGATCGCCCGCTGGATCCGCCCGAGAGCGCCACCGTTCGTGCAGAATTGCTGGCGTTCGTGGATCAGTGGACGGCGCATGGAGCAGAGCTTCTCGCCTCCGTGGAGCTCGTGGAGGACCGCTTCGTGATCGTCGCTGTGGATGAGGCGTCCGCCTCGGCGTCGGGGTGCTCCATCGATGCGTTGGTCCGTCGCTTGGCCGACCTGGAAAGACGACTGGCGTGCTCGCTCCTGGACAGTACGCGGATCTTTTATCGTTCGAACGCCGGACCGATCGCGACCTGCGACCGTGCCGGTTTTCGCGAGGCCGCGGCCGTCGGAGCCGTGACCGAAACCACGCCCGTCTTCGATCTCACGGTCGCCTCGCTGGGCGAGGTCCGGACGGGAGCTCTCGAGTTACCGTTGGCCGATTCTTGGCATCGGCGACTCGTCGCCGAGGTGTTGGAAGCGACCTGAACCCGGAGCCGCGTTGACCCCGCAGGAGGCCGCGCCCTCGAAGCTCGGATTCATGCTCTCTGGAGGCGGAGCCCGCGCAGCCTATCAGACGGGCGTGTTGTGTCACATCGGCGAGCGTCTGCCGGACCTCCGCGTGCCGATCCTGACGGGCGTATCGGCGGGCGCGATCAATCTCGGGTTCCTTGCTTCCTACCGCGGATCTTTGCGAGAAGCGACTCGCGCACTCCGGCGGCGCTGGCTATCGCTGACGACCGAAGAGGTGTTCCGGACGAACCCCGGGTCGCTCATGAAGGGGGGACTTCGAGTCGGAGCCTCGCTGATCTCAGGGGGCAGCGCGATCGGTCCCAGTTTTCGAAGCCTCGTCGACACGTCGCCGCTGGGCGATTTCCTCGACCGAAGCGTTGCGATGGAAGGGATTCAGGAGCGGCTCGATGCCGGCGAGCTCGACGCCGTGGGCCTGACCGCGGTTTCCTACCAGACGGGACGCGCGGTTCTGTTTGTCCAGGGCGATGTGCCCGTTCGGAAGTCCCCGAGCACCCACCACCGGGTGGTGCGGGCGCAGCTTACCGTGGATCACATCATGGCGTCGGCGGCGATCCCGCTTCTCTTCCCCGCCACCAAGGTCGGACAGCAGTACTACGGAGACGGCAGCTTCCGTTCTACGGCTCCTTTCGGACCTGCGATCCGCCTAGGGGCGGACCGGATCTTCGCGATTTCAGCCCGTTATCGTCGATCGACCGTCGAAGCGCGTGAGCCCGACAGCGTGGGGTACCCGCCACCGGCGCGCGTCCTCGGTCTGTTGCTCAACTCGGTCTTCTTGGACACGCTCGACTGGGACGCCGCGGCGCTGCGCCGCATCAACTATCTCGTGAACCGCCTGCCGGCGACAACCAGCGAAGCCGAGGGTCTTCGTCACGTGGATTTGTTGATCCAGCGCCCGTCCAAGGACATTGGAAAACTGGCGGGGGAGTTCGAGTTCAAGCTACCGCGAGCGCTTCGTTTTCTCGTACGAAGCTTGGGTTCGGCAAAAGGTCGAAACGCCGACTTCCTGAGCTACCTCCTCTTCGAAAGCGAGTACATCCGCGCGCTGGTGGAGCTGGGAGAAGCGGACGCGGAGGCCAATTGGGATCGCATCGCGGAGTTCATGGCTTGATCTGACTCCACAGGTCCGGCTCCGGCCGCTCGGATGTCGCATCGTTTTTCTTCGCCTCCCCCCCGTTTCGCGACGGCTCGGGCTCCGCCCGGCCGGTCCTGGACAGCAAGAGATCCGGCTCCACACCGAGGTGCTCCAAGAGCAGACGATCTTGAGTAGCGACGATGACTTGGCGCTCGCGGGCGACCCGAAGCAGGATATGCCACAGTTCGCTGGCAGCCTCGTCATCGAGGTGAACAAACGGGTCGTCGATGAGCAAGGGCAGTCGAACCCCGAGGCCAGCCAGGAAATCCGCCGCGCCCATTCGGATCGAAATGAGGGCCGTGTGGAGCTGCCCGTAGCTGAGTGGCGGTGCAGAAATCTCGACCGCGCGGTCCCCCAGAAAGACTCTCGTCTCTTCGAGGCCGTCGCTCGCATCCAGGGGTCCGAGTTCACCCACAGACACGGCCGTCAGATGCCCGGAGACCGCACGCACGAGTCGATCCTCGTCCGTACGCCGAAACGACTCGTACGCCTCCGATACGAGCGCGAATGCCACTCGATAGGAGACCGCCCGCGCGACCTGCCGAGCGAGCTCGTCGGAGGCCGACGCCAGCTCGCGTCTCAGCACGTGCGGACTGTCTTCGAGTCGGGTCCCGACCGCCAACTCGCGCTCGATGCCGACCAACTCTGCCCGCTCCCGCTCCGCCTTCTTCACGCATTTCCGCCGCGCGTCGCGGACTCCGTCCAGCGAAACGTGGGTCTCGGCTGGAAGATCGAATTGGGCGCGCGCAAGCTCTCCCAAACGAACCGTGAGGGGGGCGAGCACGTCTTCGCGCTCGAGCGCCGCGGCCGCGTGCAGCGCCTGTAGCACCGCACTCGCTCGAGCCGGGAGACCGCCGGCTGCAGGTTCCTCGTCGGGGAGTTCTCGTGTCGCCAGGTCGAGGGCCGCTCGAAGGGTTCGATCGCTCTCCTCGATCAGCGCGCGATCGGCCGCCTCGCGCTCGAACTCGGCACGCCGCGTGGGCAGACTTTCCGGGGACAACGTCTCGGCGTCCGGGACGTCCGCCAGGAGGTCTGTAACCCGCGAGCCGACATCGTGAAGCCCTGCCTCGACGGCCGTCACGCGATCGTTGTACTCGGTCTCTCGCCTGGAGTCTCCAATCCGGCGACCGACCGACAGGATGAGCGAGGCTCCACCCAACCCGATCAACGCCGCGCCGAGGACGCCAAAGCCGGCGACGAAGAGCGCCACGGAAAGCAGAAGCGCGGCCACCCCGGTCACCCCGAGCGTACGCGCGGCTGATCCAGAGGTCACCGGATGGGCGTTCAGTTCGGCCCACTCCCGTTCCAAAGAGACCCGACGGGGCCAGAGACCCTCTTCCAGCGCGCGCGCGCGCTCGAGAAAATCGAGTGGATATTTCGGCGCCGGTCCCCGGGTAATCCGATCTCGCGCGAGATCGAACCGGGCCAACGACTCATCCAACTCGCGGGAGCCGCCTTCCAGTCTCCGCACGTGCGACCGGCTCGTATCCGCCGCCTGCTCGAGTCGGCGCGCCTCTGAGAGCACTTCGAAGGCGTGTTCGAGTGCCGCCTGATCGCGCGCGAGGGCCTTCAGCCGGCCGCGTGCATCGTCTCGGTTCTTGATCAACGGGCCGCGTTGGTTTTCGGCGTCCGAGGCGGCTTCGGCTCTCGACTGGAGATCGGCGACCTCCATCTCGAGGAGCTGGATCGAACCCAACTTTCGACGCCGTTTCACGCCATCGGCGATCGGCTCGACCGTGAGCTCGCGATACTCGCGCCGGATACGACCATGCGCGGTCTCTACGTCCGTATGGCCGCCCGCAGCCACCCTGAGCAAGTCGAGGTTGAGACTCGTGGTCTTCAACCCTCCTTGAAAGACACAGGCCGTCCGCGCGTACGGGTCTAGTTCCGACACGCCGAGGCTCTCTTCGAGCAGCGCTCGGAACCGTCGGGCCGCCTCGCCCGCACCCTTCGGCTTCGCCTCTCCCTCGAAGAGAGGCGACACGCGGCCGCGTTCCGTGATCCGCACTTGATCCGTGTCGAAATCCCGTTCGACCTCCCACACGCCCCTGGAGGTTTCGAGGGTGAGACGGCCCTCGTATGCACCGCCGGCCCAGGGCCGCCTCGATCCGTATCCCGTTCTGTCCTCGGTTCGCGACCGCTGGAATCCGTACAGCGTCCGGACGATCGCTTCCATGAGCGAGGATTTTCCGCTCCCGTTGGGACCCGCGATGACAAACGGACGGGCCTGGGCGTCGAGGTCGAACGCAGATGCGTGCCGCCCATAGCGGAGCGCGAGACGGGCAAACCGAGCGGCGGGCCGCGAGCCGTTGGTCCCGGTCACGAGACTTCCATCACACGAAGCGCGATCCGAAGACCTTGCTCGGCGGCGTGTCGATCCTCGGGCGTCTCGGCCGCCTCGATCTTCGCCAGACCGAGGCGAGCGACGTGTCCGGCGACGGTGCTCCGACGGGCGATCTCCTCGAGACGTCCGGCGTCGAAGAAGCGGCTTCGATCCACGAGCGTCGCCGCTCCGTAGCGTTCCTCGAGGACACCCTTGACGACACCTGCATCGAGCGGAAACGCAGGCTCGCCCTCGAGCGTCACCACCGGATACGCGCTTTCGAGCTGGCTCGAAGCGAGTTCCGCCACTTCCAGGTCGTTCATGCACGGGCTGACGTCGATCACGACCGCTTCAGAAACTTCGCGGACCCCGCTCGAGCATCTTTCGATGCGGACTGGCCCGCCAGGAGACAGCTCGACCAAGACCGGCCCGCGAAGCCCGCGCTCAGAAAAATCGACGGCCGCAAAAGAACCCGGATAGCACGCCGGAATGCCGTTCAACTCATCGGTTTCGCGAAAGCGGTGTAGATCGCCCAATGCGACGTAGTCGACGTCGAGCCCAGCGAGCGCTTCCCAGGAGAACGACAGCGAGCTGCCGCTGTCCCAATGCGGGGCTCCAGGTACCGACCCATGCAGGAGGGCGACATGCAGCCCGTCGGCCGAGGCACGCTCGAATGATGAAAACGGATCGCGTTCTTCCGCGGCGTCGTAGGCGAACCCGTACACGAAGATCTCGTCATCACCCCGGTGTGTTCGAGCCGGCTCCGTAAAACGGGGCTCAGAGAAAACCACGGCACCTTCCAGCGCCGTCGCGTACAGCTCAGGATTCAAGGCGCGGGCGTCATGGTTGCCGGGCACGGCGAACACGGGGATGGAGCGATCGACAAATCGTCGCACGACCTCGCGCACCGCAATCACGGTGGATTCGGTCGGGCGCGGCCCATCGAAGAGATCGCCGGCAATGACGACGGCTTCGGCTTGCAACCGATCCGCGAGGTCTGGAAGCGACCGAAACGCGTCGAGGACTTCTCGCCCCCGAGCGCTCGCCTCGCGCCCAAACCCGCCGAAGGGGGCGCCGAGATGAACATCAGCCACGTGCAGAAAACGAAACATCGGTCTAACGAGGGGGTGGAGCGATCGGGTAAGTCACCGCTACTTGAACGCCTTGGAACTGGTGGAGTGGCCGGGGTCGACTTTTGCGCTCGGATCAAGGTGATGCACCGCGTTGTTTACCGCGATCGCGGCCTCGCCGAAGCCCGTGGAAATGAGCTCGAGCTTGCCTTCGTAGGCGGCGATGTCGCCGGCGGCGTAGACGCCCGGGATGTTTGTTCGCATGCGGGAATCGACCTGGATCGTGTTGCCCTCCAGCTCCAGGCCCCACTCGGCGATGGGCCCGATGTTCGGCACAAACCCGATCAGCGCCAACAGGTCATCCACGGCGAGCTCTCGGGTTTCCTTCGTCTTGGTATGCACGAGCGTGACCGAGCGGATTCGGTCATCGCCGTGGATCTCTTGCACCGTCTGGAACGTCAGCAAGTCCAGATGACCGCTCTCGTTCGCACCCACAACCTGCTCCACGGTACGCTCATGTGCCCGGAATCGATCCGACCGGTGTATATGCGTGAGCTCTCCCGCGATGTCTCGAAGCGCCCAGCTCCAGTCGAAAGCCGAGTCTCCGCCCCCGACGATCAGGACGCGCCGGTCGCGCAGCGCCTCGGGGTCCTTTACGTGGGTCGAGATTCCGTTTTTCCAAAACGTGTCCCAGCCCGGCACGTCGAGGGTTCGACTCTTGAACGCGCCCTTCCCTCCCGCGATGACCACGGTGCCCGTGGGGCGCAGGCCTTCATCGGTTCGAAGGTCGAAGCCTCCGTCGACGGGATTGAGTTCTGAAACCCGCTCTTCAAGACAAACGTCTGCGTCAAACTGCATCGCCTGCGTGACCAAATCGCGGGCGAGGTCCTTGGCTAGCACGCAGGGGAACCCGGCGACGTCGTACACATCCTTTTCCGGATACAGGGCGGTCAGCTGGCCACCGAGTTCGGGCAAGACATCAATAATCCGCGCGGAAACGCCTCGCATGCCGGCGTAGAACAACGCGTAGAGACCGGTGGGTCCGCCACCGATGATCGTGATGTCGACTCTTTCTGCGCTCAATCCGCTGTCCCCCCAAACCAACCGATCAGGATCATGCTGCCATCTGCCAGGGGTGCCGCAGCGCACTGGTACCGTAATCGATAATCGCCCAGACCGACACGACCCCCACGAGCATCACGAGCAGCGGAACATACCGGGGGTCGAATATGAGAGCGAGCAGCGTCAAGAGCTGCAGGCCGGTGGCGATTTTTCCGGGCCACCGCGGCCGGAAGGGGATGATCTGGCCGGTGAGTCGGCCGAGGAGATAGCACCCCATCGTGAAGAGATCGCGCAGAATGAGGACCAAGAACGCCGCCCACCCCAACACTTCGCCGGCGAGGAAACCGGACAAGGAAAGGAGAACGAACAGCTTGTCGCAGAGCGGATCCAGCAGCAGCCCGATCTGCGAAACGGTGCGGCTGATCCGCGCGATCAAGCCATCGAGGACGTCGGTTACACCGGCCCCCACGACAAGTAGCGCTTGCAGGGATGGATCCCCGACGACGATGAAGGCGAGTCCCAGGGGGATTCGCGCGAGCGACAGAAGGTTCGAGAGCGTCAAGAACCCCGCGTCCGGCGGCCCATCTCCAGTGCTCTTTTCTGCCGATTCCGGCCGCTGTGAAATGAGCTTCTCCTCGCGCAAGTCGGATGCAGGGACCTTCCCCTCCGGTGCCAAGATGCACGTTTGGAACGCTGGGTTCTAGTGCTGTCGTCTCGGCCCGAAGAGTCGGTCCTTTGCCTCCTAGACCAGCGCGACCTCCAACTCCACGCTCTCGGTCCGATCTGCTTCGGGGCGCCGGTCGAGCATGACGAAGTCCTCGGCGACCACGTCGACGGTAGGGATCGCCACGCCCTCTCGCTCGAACGAGCCATATTCGAGATGGCCCTCGACGTAGAGCGACGCCCCCTTCTTTACGTATTTCGCGACCGTTTCGGCGTGGCGACCCCAAAACGTGATGCGGTGCCAATCTGTCCGACGCTGTTCCTCGCCGTTTCTTCGGAAATGGCGATTGGTCGCGAGCGATACGTGAGCTACGTCGGTCCCCGACGCCGTCGCGCGGACGTCTGGATCGCTCCCGATGTTCCCGACCAGGATCACGCGGTTTACCGTTTTCGACATAAGGCCCTCCTCTCCCGGGTGTGTGCCGACGGGCACCGCCGGCGTTGTCCTGAGTTTCCACCCCAGGGCTCGCGAGTCCGAGAGCGGCAGGACCAGTTCGTGAACTGGCTGGAACGGTCTTGACGCACTGGTGCCAAACGACTCTGCTCAAGCATGGCGAAGATTCGAAGGGAGCGGGAACTGGCTCGGGTTCGCGGCGGCAGCGCGATCATTGCCGCTCTGGTGCTCCTCATGATGGGCGTGTTCTTCCTTGATACCGCCGTTCGCGCGCGCACCGAGGGACCCCGGGTCACCGTGCTGGCCACGTCCGCTCCCGGCCTGCGAGCCGGATCCACGGTCTTGGTGGCCGGACGCCCGGTCGGACGGGTGATTTCGGTCGGACTCGGGAATACGAATTCGCCCGTCGAACGCGTCCTGATCGAAGCCGCGTTGGAGCGCAGCGCGACGCTGATTCTCCGCGCCAACGCCCACGCGGAGGTCGCCGCGTCAGACCTCCTGGGACCGTTATTGGTGGTGATCGACCCAGGGGACTCGGCCGATCCGTGGGACTACCGAGACACGCTTCGTTCAGCCGGGCAGCCTTTGGACCAAGAGCGAGTGCGGGCGCTCGCCGACACGTTGCTGCTGGCGATGCGTGGGCTCCGAGAAGGCGTCGCAGAGGCGCGTACCACGTTGGAAAACGCTCCCGGATCTCTCCAGCGCTTTAACGACGACCCGGCTCAGCTGCAGGGATTTCGGGCCAATCTCGCTCTGCTCGAACGGATCCTGATCGACGACCTGCCCGCTTCGTCGATCGGACGACTGGCCACCGACACGCTGATCGAGGCGGCGGCGGCGAGGATCCGCGGGCGCGCCGCGGACTTGAAGGGCGACCCAGGCCGCGATGGCGCGATCCGGGGCCTGGAAAGAGCGACAGAGGCCTTCGACGGGCTGACGTCGCGAATCGATCTGCTGGTCCAGGGGCTCGAGGCGGGCGAGGGTACGGCCGGGCGTGTCCTCATGGACGGAGAGCTATCCCGCCAGATCGAGTTGCTGCGGACGGGACTGCGCACGCTGACCGAAGAGATGATGCGTTCCCCAGAGCGGTGGCTGCGGGTTCGTGTGTTCTGACTCCGCTTCGAGAACCGCCTCTTCTTGGCCTACCCCTTCTTCGGTGGCAGGCCACCCTGGACGACAAACCGGAGCACTTCGGTCTTTCGCCCTCGTTTGTTCTTGATCCCGATGACGATGTGATCGACGATGGCGTCGCGGTCCTCTACCGACACGGCCACATCGATCGAACCGTCCGCCGAAGTGATGCGCGTTCGAACCGCCCGCCCGGGATCCGCCTCGGCCTGTCGGGCGGGGTTCCGAAAGACCGTCAGCGAAGAACGACGACGGCCATTCGGCAGCGGCCGAGAAATCTTGAGGAGCCGGAACCAGTCGGGCTGATAACTGATCCGCCAGAAATTTCCTAACTGATCGAGGCCTCTGCCCTCACGATTGTGTCGCGACATGCCGCTGCTCCCGAGGTGGCGATCCTACCGATCGTACGCTTGACCGTTTCAGGGTCAGCCATTATGGTCGTTTGGTCCAGCCCGAACCACATCCCCCAGTTCAACCTCCTAACCCTCATTCGGACGCGACCGGCCTCACGTCCCACTTCCGGAGAACATCGGTGGACATCGCCGAACTCAAATCAAAGTCGATCGGCGAGCTGCACGAGATGGCTGAAGAGTTGGATATTCAGAATTTCTCGGGTATGCGGAAGCAGGATCTCATCTTCCGGATCGAGCAGAATCTGCTTGACGGCGACACCGTGCTACGCGGCGAAGGTGTCCTCGAGATTCTTCCCGAGGGATATGGCTTCCTGAGGAGCCAGGACTGGAACTACCTCTACGGCCCAGACGACATCTACGTCTCGCCCTCCCAGATCAAACGATTCGACGCGCGCACGGGCGACACGATCCAGGGACAGGTTCGGCCTCCCAAGGAGGGCGAACGATATTTGGCGCTTCTCAAAGTCGAGACGGTCAACGGGAACGATCCGGAAAAGGCCAAACATCGGATCGCGTTCGACAATCTCCGCCCCCGCTACCCGGAAGAACGCATCGTCCTCGAGCAGCCAGAGGGCGAGATTTCCATGCGGATCCTCGATCTGATTGCCCCGATCGGTTACGGACAGCGCAGCCTGATCGTGTCTCCGCCGAAGGCCGGAAAAACGATCCTGCTCCAGCAGATCGCCAACGCCATCGTCAAAAGCCAGCCCGAGGCGAAGGTGATCGTCCTCTTGATCGATGAGCGTCCAGAGGAAGTCACGGACATGGAGGAGAATGTCCCGGCTGAGATCATCTCCTCGACGTTCGACGAGCCGGCAGATCGTCACACGCAGGTCGCGGAGATGGTGCTCGAGAAAGCAAAACGCCTCGTCGAGTACAAACAGGACGTGGTGATCCTTCTCGATTCGATTACGCGACTCGCGCGCGCCTACAACACCACGGTTCCGCACTCTGGGAAGATTCTGTCTGGAGGTGTGGATGCCAACGCGCTTCACAAACCGAAACGGTTTTTTGGTGCGGCCCGCAACATCGAAGAAGGTGGAAGTCTCACCATCATCGCCACTGCCTTGATCGAAACGGGCAGCAGGATGGACGAAGTGATTTTTGAGGAGTTCAAAGGGACGGGAAACAGCGAGGTTCTTCTGGACCGACAGATCTCCGACAAGAGGATCTACCCCGCGATCGACCTCAATCGGTCGAGCACGCGCAAAGAGGAGCTTCTCCTCAACGAGGTAGAACTCAATCGGATGTACTTGTTGCGCAATTTCCTCTCGGACATGCCGGCGGCCGAGGCGATCCAGTTCATGATCGAACGCCTACGGAGGACGGACAACAATCAAGAGTTCCTCGACTCCATGGCAGCTGGCGAGTAGCGAAGGGCCCGACCGCGAAAGCGGGATGGTGGACGGCGCGGAGCCTCCGCGCAAAGACGGCACTGAACACGGAGTTTGATGATGCGATCCAGAGGCACGGTAAAGTGGTTCAATGACCAAAAGGGTTTCGGTTTCATCACACCGGAAGACGGCAGCAAGGATTGTTTCGTCCACCACAGTGCGATTCAGGCCGAGGGGTTCAAGAGCCTCGCCGAAGGTGCGCTTGTCGAGTTCGACGTCGTAGAGGGACAGAAGGGTCCTGCGGCCGAGAACGTCGTTCAGATGTAAGGAAAGCGCCGTGCCGATATACGAGTACTCGTGTCGTGCCTGCGAACATGCGTTCGAACTACTGATTCGTGGTGAGACCACACCCGCATGTCCGGCCTGCGACAGCGAAGATCTCGAACGGCTTCTTTCGCTTCCCCGCGTTCATTCGGAGGGCAGAAAAGCGCGCAGTCTCAACGCCGCGAAGAAGCGGGATGCGGCGCAGGGGAGCGAGCGGGTCCGCACACAACGCGAGTACGAACTAAACCACGACGACCACTAGCGACCCGGTCCGTCTGTCAGCCGTTACCAGCCGCGACGGGCGGCCTCGGTTTCGAGGGCCGTCCACGCCGGCTTCGCTTGTCCCTGGAAGCTCTTCAGACCCAGCGTCCCGAGATAGTCGAGAAAACACGGGTTGGAGAGACCGTAATACTGCTCGAAAGTGGCCACGGCCTCCGGCGGAATGTCGTGCTGCCATACCCATTCCAAGAGTTCGACGTGGTCCGCGTGACGGTCCCACGCCTGGAAGGCTTCGCGGACGAATTCGGCCTGTAGCGTCTGCGAACTCCCACATTGCGTGGTCGACGGACTCCCGATCTCGGCGAACATGATCGTTCGTCCGGGATAGCGATTGACGACATCGTCGAAGACGCCCTGAACACTCGACGGAGGCTTGATCGTGAAGTCGCCGTTCAACGGGTAGTACGTCGTCAAGACCACGTCGGAGAGCTGGTTCAGCGCAAAGGCTCGATCCGCAAACGGTCCTGTGATGCCACCGATCGTCACCTTGGATCCGACGCGCAGACCGGGGCGGATCGAGCGTGCGTGGGACGACACCTGTTCCCAAAAACTCGTGTACGCCGTCCACTCCGAGGTGGAGGCGAGGGTCGCGTCGATCTCGTTTCCGATGGACAGCGCATGCAAGTCCACAGCGCCGACGATGGGAAGAGCCCAGTCGAGAAGCGCCTTGAACGCATCGACCACCTGCGGATCGTCCCATGCCAAGCCGTCCAAATAGCCAGGCACTCGGTTGTTGTTCGTATCGATCGGGTTGATCCCCAGCACCAGCTTCGTCCCGGCCGGACCGTAGAAGTCCGCGCCGATCTGAAGAAAATGAGGGGTCGGCGAGAACACGCCCGGTTGGGTCTCTAGGTCATCCCAACTCAAAGACAAACTCGTTGCCTGGACGCCGGCTGCGACCGCTTCCGAATACGCGAGCCCGAAATCTCCGTCTGCGCGATCGCTGATCGCCAGACTCAAGACGCGACTGCCGCGTTGGACGACGGGATCGGGATCTCGCGGGACCTCGGGCGCCGTCGCTTCGCACGAGACGAGGGTCAGGCACATCGAGCCCACCAGCACGCTCCGCCCCGGCGAACCGCCCGCTATGTGCCTCCGCAACCCTTTCATTCGATCCCTCCCCCTGCAGCGCCCGTCGGGTGTCGACCGGGTCAGCGACCACCTCAGCGTAGCTTGAAGACGGGCAAGAGACATACCTGGTCACGACTTGGCGGGATGCGAACGGGGGTCTCCTTGTATGGGTCGGCGGCGCGGGTAAGATTGGTCCGAGTCCAATTCAGTCATGGAGCGTTTGACCAGATGTCCAACTACAAGACCATCCCAAATGACCTAGACGTCGACGCCTTTCTCGCGGGGGTCGCCGATGAGAAGCGTCGCGCGGACTCGCATTCCATGCTGGAGTTCATGAAGCGGGTCACGGGCGAGGACCCGGTGATGTGGGGTGACTCGATCGTCGGGTTTGGGAGCTACCACTACAAGTATGCCAGTGGTCGAGAAGGAGATTGGCCGGCAGCGGGTTTCTCGCCGCGAAAGCAGGCGCTCACGCTCTACATCATGTCTGGTTTCTCACGGCACGACGAACTGATGGCCAAGCTCGGCAAGTTCACGACAGGCAAGTCGTGCCTGTACATCAAGAATCTCGAGGACGTAGACCTGGACGTTCTCGAACAGCTCGTGCGCGGATCGATGGACATGGTCACCGCCCAGACCGACGCATCCTGACCCCGCACACTTCCGGCTCGACGTCATGAGCGAACGCTACGAGACCGCCCTGGCCGAGCACGGTCTTGAAGACGTCCAGCCTCGATACCGCCGCCTACTGCTGGAACTCAAGGCGCGCGACGCCGCGTTGTACGCGCAGGCGGTGAAGCGCTACAAGGTCGAGGTCGAAACGAAGCAAGAAGACCCGACCATTCTCGACGCATGGGTCGGATACGGTGCTTGGCTTGCCAGCCACCTCGCACCGGGGCAGTTGGTCTCGATCGACGAGAATGGGCGGTCGCGACCGGTCAGCGGTGCGCCCCCCCTGGGTTCTTTCCTGATGCAGGTTCCGAGCGAGTCGCGGCAACGCGCTTTGGTCGTCACCCTCCCAAACGAGCCGAGCGATGCCCAGCGCGAAACCGCCTCGCTGCTGTGTGAACCCGCGTAAAATCAGCGTCCTGAGCCTACCGAGCCCCTAATCTCGTGTAGGTTAGTTGACTGGGGGGCAGTTTTTTCGGAAATTTGTTCCGTGTGCGCGACCGCACGCGAAACTCGGCGAGAGCCTCATTGCCGCCGATCTCCCCTAGTACCAAGCCTTTGGGGGCGCGTGTCTCTTGGTCACAGGCCCGGGCGGTGCGGTTCCTATTGCCGGAAAGGGGCGCCGCCGGGAAGGGGTGAGTGGGAGGCGGCTCGATGCGATGAGCCGAAATCCGACTTTTTGGAGCGCCTCTCTTGGCTAACGGGCAACACGATGGCTTCGACGTCTTCCTGAGCTTCGCTCGGGCGCCAGACGGCGCATGCTCAGCCGCAGAGCTTATCCGGGGGACGTTCGCGCAAATCGAGCCGTCCGGCCTGGATATCCGCAGTTCGGAACCCCTCGATGAGGGTATGGCCACCGGCACTCCCGAGAACGCCGCGGTTTTTGTCGCCGTGGTTTCGGACGACTACCTGGGCTCGGCCCAGGCGGTCGAGGGGGCCAGGTTCGACCGGGCCGCCCGAAAGCGAGATTCCACCGGAGAGCCGCCGATCTTTCTGCTCGTGGAGACGCCGGTCGCGATCCCGGAGTACCTCCAGGGCGCCGCTGGGAAGTACGAGGCCTTCGGGGAGGACTCGGCGCCGACAGAGGCCCTCCTCAGGACGGCTTGTACGAACCTGGTCATGCAGGTCTTGTCGGCGCTCCCCTCGCCCGAGGAGGACGTTCCTGCTGCGGCGCAAAAGAAGGTGTTTCTCGCCCACACGCACAAGAGTCTCTTCGGGGAGCGCAAGCAACTTCTGAATGAGCTTGTGAGCCATGGCTTCGCCGTCGCGCCCCAGGCGGATGCGGCCGCGACACCGGAACAAATCCTGGAGGCGACCACCAGGCTCGCCGAAGCAGACGTCTCGGTGCACCTGCTCAATAGCGCCTACGACGAGGCCGCTGCGGACGAGGCGGTCGCAGCAGCAGGGAAAACGCGGCGTCTGGTTTGGCTGGAACCCGAGAGTGATCCACACAACTCGACGATGAAGGAACTCTTTGCCGAGGTGAAGGGCGCCGAGGGCACGACACCCTACGAGAATTCTCTCGAGGAATTCCGCAAGCACCTGCTTCGCGAACTCGGCGAACGCGCAGGGACGCCCGTTGCCGAGCAGGCCCCGATTGAGCCCCCCGCATCGAAGGACCTGCTCGACATCTACGTCCACTATGAATCCTCAGACGCGAAGGAGACGCAGCGGGTCGTCGATTTTCTCGACCGCCTCGACTGCGTGACGTATCCGACGATGTATGGCCCGGAAACGGACACGTCAGAACGCGCCAAGCACTACGAGACTGCGATGAGTATCTGTCATGCAGTCCTCGTCGTGGCGGGGCACGCACCGTTTCCTTCGTGGCTCCAGAGCATACGAATCGAGAATCGCAAGGGATGGCCCAGCCGACTGATTGCGTGCTGCTATTTCGATCCACTGGACCAAGCGAAGCAGGAGTTCAAGGCGAAGGACGTCATCCGCATCGTCGCAGGCTCTGGCCTCTCACCGGAGGCGCAGACGGCGCTTAGGCAATTCATCGATGAAGTGAGGCGCACGAGAACGGCACCGCTCCAATGAGCGCTGCCACGAGTCATGCGACCCCCTACCCTGGATTTCGGCCGTTCCGGCCGGAGGAGGCCGAGTGGTTCTTCGGTCGCGACGAGGCCGCCTTCGAGCTAGCCGAACGGCTGGGCGATACGAGTTTCGTGGCCGTCATGGGTGCCTCTGGGAGCGGCAAGTCTTCGCTGGTCGAATGCGGTCTGCGTCCGCTCCTCGACCGAGGGCTGGTGGGGGACGCGGGCGCGCGGTGGCGTGTCGTCCGAATGCGTCCGCTCAACGATCCGATCGGCGAGCTGGCGGAGTCCCTGTCGGACCCGGACCTGTTCGATTGGCCAAGCGGACCGATCCCTCCCGAACAGCTCGTAGAAGGGATGCTGCGCCGTAGCTCGCGGGGCTTGTTGGATGTGGCGGACCGCGCCCGCCTGCACCCGCGCGAGAACCTTCTGATTTTTGTCGATCAGTTCGAGGAGCTATTCCGCTACACGTCGAAGATCGCAAAACCCGGGGGCACGAGAGACGACATTACGTTTGTCGAGCTTCTCCTGCGCGCCGCCCAGGCCACCCGGGACTCGATCGAAGCGTATCGGGCCGAGGTCTCCGACACGCACCGCCAAACAAGGGAGGCGGGCCAGCCGGCGAAGATCTATGCCCCTCCACAGCTGGCGAATCGAGTCTTCGTCATCCTGACGATGAGGTCGGACTACCTCGGCGCTTGTACGCGCTACCAGAACCTGACGCGCTGGGTGAACGACGGGTTTTATCTGGTGCCGTTTCTCGACCGGCCAGAACTACGGCAAGTCATCGAAGGACCTGCGCGCGCGTTCGTGGACGAAGCCTGTCCAAACGGCGTCGAGTTCGAGGAACGACTGGTCAACCGCATCCTCAATGACGTCGGAGACGAGACGAGTCTACTCCCGGTCCTACAACACGTCCTCATGCGGATGTGGAACGCACGGGAACCGGGGACCGCCAAACTCGGCTTAGCGGATTATGAGTCCGTCGGAGGCCTCGAGAACGCACTCGATGCGCACCTGGGCGACATATTCGAATGGGGTCTCGCCGACGAGCCAGGCGCGGTGAGGGCCGGGCGACAGGACATCGCGCGTCGCGTCTTCCAGCGCCTGACGGAAATCGACGCCGAGAACCGACCGGGCCGGCGGACCGCCACCGTCAAAGAGTTGTGTACGCTCGTAGGTGTCCCTGAAGAAGCGTCTGTCCCGGACCCATCTGAGGGCGGTTTTCAACCGTCGCGCGAGGACGTAGAAAAGGTTCTGGACGCGTTTCGCCAGACGGGTCGGACTTTTCTGTCCCCTCCTCCCCCAGCGATGAGGCGTGCCGCCGCGGCTTCTGGGGACGGAGACGCCTTCGAACGACCTTCGTCGGCGTACGGTGAGACGCTCCGCGACGACCTCCCCATCGACATCTCGCATGAGAGCCTGATCTGGAGTTGGACGACGCTGCGCGATGAGTGGCTTCCGGACGACATGCGGGACCGGGAGATCTATGGCGCGTTGTCCGTCGCGGCGCAGGAATGGGTCGCCCGAAAGAAGCCTTGGTGGAGCGCCAATTGGTACCCGCAGCCAAAGCTGGGGCTGGCGCTCGAGTGGGCGGCCCGGGCTGGCATCAAACGGGGCTGGAAGCGCCCCGCCTCTGTTGCCGAGTGGGCAAAGCCCCAGGACGAGAGAGTGCTTCGCCTTCCGGCATTCCGTGGCGCCGCGGTCGCGGAGGGGCCAGGGTCGGACGGGGCCTCATCCTCGCAGACCCGGCCCGGGGTTGGACCTCGGCCACGTCCATTCGACGAAACCGTCGAGTTCTTGAAGCTGAGTCGGCGGAACTGGATCTGGGGCTTCGTCCTGGCCGCCGTGAGCGCCGCGTCGGTGCTCGCTGTGGCCGCTGATTTCTACGTCGATCGTCGTGAAGCGGAACTACAAAGGCAGCGCGTAGAGAGAATTCTGTTTGCAGCCGAGACTGCGCGCACCGACCCACTGACGGCCGCTCTCGTTCTCGCAGAGTTGGGCGAAGAAGAAAACGTCGACAGCCTGACGGCACGGGCTGGACTCGACTTGGCCGGCCAGGCCACGCCGTTCTTCGTGTTCGATCCGCCCGGCCGGGTCCGTGGTCTCGCTTTCGATGGGCAACGGTTGCTGGTCGTGGCAGACTCGGCGCCGCGGAAGACGGTCTATCTCTTCAACTTGGAGAATCGCGTCCGCTACACGTTCTCGGACGCGGCGATCGTTACGGCGTCGCTGCTCGACTCGACCCCCACCGTGATCCTGACCTCCGCAGTCGACGACTTGCCGGCCGCTTGGGAGAGCGTGGTCATCCCCGCTGGCTTCGAGACGCTCACGTTTAGCGACGATGCAACGAAACTCCTGGCGCTCTACGGACCGAACGGAGGTGATGGCAGCCCCGAGAATAGCGTCTGCGTTTGGGAGTTGGCAGCTGGCGAGCGGGATTCTCGATGGTGCCGGCCGCACGACGACATCCTTGGAGCGGTCTTCTCAGCCTCGGGAGAGCAGGTGGTCTCATGGTCGCAGCGCAAGGTCGACACACCCGCGACGATACGCGTCTGGGCCGTGGACCTCGACCCCGCGAACTCTGCCTCGGGTGCCCAACACGACGCGACCCCACCGATCGTTAGCCTTACGATAGAGCCCGAGCCAGGTATGGTAGGACAGATCAACGTTCGTTACGCCGCCTATCATGAGAGATGGCTGGTGACCGCTGAGGGACTCCCCGACACGGCCCGCTCAAACCGAGCCCGAGTCTGGGACCTCTCCCTCGGCCGGCCCGAGCCCTGTTTGAATCTCCCGGACCAGGCGCCAATAACTCGGGTCGCCCTGTCCCCGGCTGGGCGTTTGGTGACCGCCTCCGCCAGCCGCGTTAGGAGTTGGGATCTCTCCAATGCGGACTGCACCACTCGCCGTGACCCGACCTGGACGGCGGAACTTTTCGGATCGCTGGTCGGGTCGACGCTGGGGTCCGAGGGCGAGTTCCTCTCCACCTCTTCGCCAGATCGTCGGGCCCGCCTCTGGCAAGTAGATGGGCCTCGCCAAGACTCGGCGGTGACGAGCGGGGGGGACCCCCTGATGGAACTCAAAGGGCACTCCGGCGGTGTACGGCGGGCCGCATTCTCAGGGGTGGACGGGAACCCGTTCGCCACCGTAGATGGAGCAAATACAGTGCGCGTTTGGGCCCGCGAACCGATCCGCACTTTCGAGCGGATCGAGGAGCTGCCTGAATTTGCCAGGATCGCCGTCAACGACGGTGGAACTCGCGTCGCTGTCGCCGACGTCTTGATCAGCATGACAATAGACGTCCGAGATATCGCTTCGCGCGACATCGTGCTCGGAGCCGATTCCATCGAAGGCACGTTGACGGCCTTCGATTGGCAGGGACCGTCTCTCGCCTACACCGCCAGGCTCGCGGCTGGCGGTAGTGTACTCAACGTTCGGAACGTCGAGACTGACTCATCGGTCAGGGTCGAGCACGCGGCGGAGATCGAGGACCTGTACTTGGCCGACGACGGCCTCGTGATCGCCACCTTGGCGGGTAACACAGTTCGAGTGACCGGTGCTGCGGACGGAGAGACAGTTCAACGCTTCGAGACGGACGGAGCGCCCAGGCAGGTGGCGATCACTTCCGACGGCTTTGTGGCGGTGGGAAAGGCGGCGACGAGTGGTGACTATTCGGGAACCGTCGAGGTTTGGGAGCTCGGCGAAGACGCTCGCCGCGTCGTGGTCGATACGATCCCTTTCCCTGGCGAGGGCAGAGCCGCTATCCGGGATCTCGCGTTCAGCCCAGACGGAAGGTCGCTGGCCATCGGGACGGATCAGTTCACCCTCGTGATTCGCCTCGCCGAACAAGCCGACTCGTGGCGCTCGGGGTCTACGGTCATACAACCCCAGATCGGCGAGGCTGCGTCAAGCGTCGACTTCCTCGACAACACGCGGGTCATCACGAGCCAGGCAAACAAGCCATCGCTCACGATATGGGACGGATCTACTGGTGCCCGGTTGAGTCTATTGAAGGCTGACAACCCCATATTGTATTGGTCGGCTGCCGGAACCGGGGGCCGCGCGCTGGCAGTTACAGAGCTCGGCCTGGCGGGCTCGTGGCGTCTCGGTTCCGTGAAGTCGGTAGTGACGAGCATTCGAGCAGCGACGAACGCCTGTTTGCGGCAGGATCAGCGACGGAGACTTTTGGGCGAAACGCCCCGGAAAGCGCGGCAAATGGAGCGGGATTGCGTCGAGGAGTTCCGATCTTGGGTGGTCGGGGACCAGGTTGAGAGAGAGAGTCTGCAATGATGAGCATCCGTAGATTGCCGAGTCACATCGCGGTCCGAAACGAGTCCCCGCATCTGGGCTGGGTTCGCCGGGTGACTTGGTCCCTGCTGGCGATCGCGGTGGCGACCGCCAGCCTCCCGGCCGCCGGATCGGCGCAGGCCCGCACATTCAAGGATTTTCGGTCGCCTGGCGTCGATCTGGATAGGGAGAATCCGGACGCCGCACGAATTCGACGGCTTCCAGACCGTGAGCTGACGCCTGCCGCCCGGGACTTGCCGATCGAATTCGGAGATACGCTCACGGTCCAGCGACCGTGGGTGATGCAGCTCGAACTTGATCTGGTCCCCGGCGTCCGCCGAGGCATCTCGGTCGCCGAGGTCGCGGTTTCTTCGGAAGGCGCCGCGAGCGATGATCTCGAAGCGGACGCCGATGGCGGCCGAGTGGTCATCCTCAAGAATCGATTGGGCGGCAGTCTTGTCT
Organism: Gemmatimonadota bacterium; assembly: GCA_029262175.1. GTDB lineage: Bacteria > Gemmatimonadota > Gemmatimonadetes > Palauibacterales > Palauibacteraceae > Palauibacter. The sequence goes on along the minus strand of JAJCZV010000062.1, from coordinate 109,914 downwards.
ATCTTCTCGCTGGAGCGCTGTTCATTCAAGATTGGAGCGCTGGCGCCCACTTCTGCATGACAGCATCGGCCGCGGCCGTCTGCAACCAGGGAACCTCGTATGCGGTCACGGTCGACCGGACGGGCATGACGCAGCTGGCGGTGAGCGAAGACGCCGTCGAAATCCGCTGGTGGGGAACCGACGGTGCGCTCATCCCCGACGCTCGCGGGGAGCTGGACACGAATCGTCTCGGTAGGGCGGCTCGTGCCATCGACGTGGACGCCATGTTGACGAGCGATGACTCTTTGGTGGTGGTGGTGGCCCAGGAGGGAACGGTTTGGGAATGGTCCAATACGATACCTCCTCGCGAAGTCCGCGACCGAGACGCCGTCGCGATCCATGCGGTCGTGAAAGACATGGGAAGGGACATCTGGCGCGATCCGATTTACAAGAAGTGGTGGTTCTGGACGCCACCGGTGGCAGTGGCGGCGTGCCTGATTTTCGATATATGGATTTGTGGGGGTGATGTGTCTGGCAATGTGATCCTCAACCCGAGTCGATGAGGCAACTGTGAATACCGTTGTAAGACGTACATACACGATCGTGGGAAGCGCGATGATGTTCTTGTTCGCGGCCGGGTGCGGCGGGAATCCGTTCGATTCGGATACCGCGAGCAGTTCCGTGCAGTTCAACCTCGAGGGAGCACGAACTTCCGGGGGCGCGTTTCTCTGTAGCGAGGCGGATCTCGCGCAACTGAGCACGACGCCGTCCGGCAACGATCTGCGGACGGACTCGCGCACGGTTAGCGGCAACTGCACCCCCAGCTTCTCGGTGACGGTGCCAAAAGGCAACGTCTCGTTCGTCGGCGAGTTGATGGGTCGAGGACGGCCGCTCATGCGCGGCAGGCGACTCGATTTCCCGGCCAACAAGGACGGATTTCGCGTCGTCATCGACCTCGAGGAGATCCCTGCGTTGAACCTTCGCGTCGAGACGCTCGGCCTCGGCGGCCCGGAGTTCTACGAATACGAGGTCGAAGGCAGCGGAGGCACGCGGGTCCCCATCGGAAGAAACGCAACCGATTCGGTGCCTGCCCTGGCGGCGGGCGAGCGGACCGTCACGCTTTGGGGAGCGTGCGGGGTCGAGGACGGCCCGGTGCACGATGTCATGATTCCGACGGCGGAGGCCGAGCGGGACTCGACGGTCTTTCGCGTCGACTGCAACCAGAGTGGCAACGTAAAGATCGTAGTCACGACTCAAGGCCCGGGGGGGCCGCCCGCGTATATGGTCGATGTCGGCGACAAACTCATGAACAACATCCGGCCAAACGACTCCATCACGGTGAGCGGGGTGACGCCCGGGCCTATCGATATCGTGCTCGACGTCAAGGATCCAATCTGCACGCCAAACGATATAACGTCGGTGCAGCCTCACTTCCTACCGTCGGGAGGCGCGCTGAGAGTCGAGTTTGTCGTCTTGTGTGTGCAGGACCCTCAACAGACCGGTGCGATTCGCGTCGTAACGACGCAAGTGGGGTCCGGGCCAACTCCAGGTGCGAAGTTCGACGTCACGGTCAGGGACTCGGCGGGATTCAGGCAGATTGGCACGCTGGGACCACCCGCCGCCGACAGCAGGACGTTTATCGAGCTTTCGATCGGGCCGGCTACCGTGATGCTGACCCCGAGCAGCCGTTATTGCGTAGTGCTTGGCTCAGGAACCCAAACGGTAAGGGTACCGAAGCCGCCCCGCGTCGCAGTCGTGACTTTCATGGTGGAGTGCTAGCTCTCCATGTCAGACGGCGGCCCGCGACGTCGGAGATATGAGGACCTCGTCATCACCTGGGACTATCTCCCAGGCACACGAGACCTCCGTGTGCGGGCGACGCACAGCATCCCCGGAGGGGGCGGGGGCACGCAAAAGGGAGAGGAACCCTATGCCCTGAATCTCGATGTCCCCGCGCTGGCCGCGCTGGCCGGTCGTGAACGTTTGGTGGCCGAGGTCGGCACGCTGATGCCGCACATCGAACTGGCCGCGTATGGGAAGGGCACCGAATCGACGTTGCGAGGTCTATTCGAGCCTGGTGAGTCCGGCTCCGAGACCGCGCCGGAGGAAGCCGTCGGCTCGGAGACTGAGCCCGAAGGCGAAGAAGAATTCACGAGGCTACCCGGCCGAGCCAGCGGCCGGGTAGCGGGCATGAAGCGAGCTGACCTCGACGAGCTGGGACGAACGCTGTTTCGGTCCCTCTTTCGCGAGACGAAGCTGCGTGACTTCTATATCGGGGTGAGGCAGAATCTCGACCAAGTGCGGGACGAGAATGACGCCACCCTGCGGATCCGAATTCGTCTGGATCTGCTCGGCAAGGGACCCGAGTCGGCCGACCAACGTCTGTTGGCCCGTTTGCCGTGGGAATGCCTGCGCGCGGATACCGACGACCACGAAACCTTTTGGGGCGTGGAGGTCGGTAGCCCGATCATCCGGGACGTGGAGTCCGACTCCCAGGCCAACGTGCGCCCGATCCGAGAACGGTTGAACGTCTTGCTCGTGTGCGCGAACCCGCCCGATACCAAACCGCTCAATATCCAGCGCGAGACCGAAGCGATCACGGAGCAATTCGCCACCGCCGCGGGCGAGAACGCAGTGGCAAGCGCGGAGGTGAGGTTCACGGTGCTCGAGAAGGCCAGCTTCGGACTGGTTCGGGACGCTCTGATCGAGAACGAGTTCCACGTACTTCACTTTATCGGTCACGGGGAGTACGATCAGGAAAAGGGAGGCAGCCTCCTCCTCCACAAGGACCCCGATCGACCCGAGGCCGATCGCTCGGATTCGGTAGGGTTCGCGGATTGGCTGGATCTCATCCGAGAGCAACGTGGTGATCTCAGGCTGGTCCTCATCAACGCTTGCAACACGGGCGCGGAGGGCGAAAACGAGAAGAAACCGCTAAACGCGGCCGAGAGCGACGCGGTGGGCGGCCTCGCGACGTCGATTCTCAAGATGGACGTCCCGGCCGTCGTCGCGATGCAATTTCAAATTGGGGACAAGGCCGCGATCGTTTTCGCGCAGGAGTTCTACAAGCGGGTGGCCGCATACACCACGGTAGAGGAAGCGGTGAGTCGGGCGCGGTGGCAGGTGCGGTACGAAGAACGCGAGAGCAACAGCAGCTTTTGGCTCACGCCCGTGCTGTATATGCGCGATGGGTTCGATGGCGTACTGCTGTCACGGCCCGCCCAGCAGGATCAGGATGAAGACGAGAAAGATGTCGCTCCCGTCATACCCCCGACGCCGGTGGGGCCTGGGCCCGAGCCGCCTCCCGATAACATCGCGGCCGCGCAGGCCGACGAGGATTTCATGCTCTGGTTTACGGAGCACGGCGGAAAACTCGTCCTGAACTGGCGGATTCTCGCGGCACCGAAGTTCGGCGACTTCGTTGCGTTGTACGATGGGCCGCCCACCGACGTGGAATACGGCTATGAGGAGCGACGTGCCGCAAATGTCTCTCTGGAGCCGAACCCGGAGACTCAGTTGTACGAGACAGAACTCGACTTCGAGTCGGACCGCTACTATCTCGCCTACCTCACGGATGGCGGTTCCACCGTTCTGGCCACGTGGCCGAGGCTCGACCCAGAGTCCTAGGAGGCCGCGCAGGAGGCTTTTGATCGGCCTCCTAGGTCGTCAGCCAGCCCATGATCTTCTCGCGCGCTTCGGGCTTCGCGAAATAATCGAAGTGCCCGAACGCTTCCCCTTCGAACACCTGCCGTTCCTGAATGGGAAAGAGCGCGGACGAATCGCCGTTTCCGTCCGAGGTCCGGCGCTCGGTCTGGCCCTTGGGTGGATCCTCCGGCGACTCCGCCCGACGGCGGTCATAGACGCTTGACGCTGGAACCACGAGATCGTTCGGCGACTTGCCGAAGACCTGCTGCGCGGCCTTGCTCGCCATGAGTCTTCCGAAGGATGGGTCTGACGATTGGAACTCGGATGCGAGGGCGTAATATCTCGTGTCGGCCATGGCGCGCCCCTGGTCCAACCACTTTTGGAACTCGCCGGCGGGCACCATCGCTCGGATTCCATCCATCCCCTTCACGCTGCCAACGGCAAGCTGCTTCCCGACCGTGACGATCGTCTCCAAGACCTCCAGGATACCGGTGTCGATCGGGAGGTAGTCCAAGAGGTTGAGTAGATTCGTGTAGCGATCGAGCAACGCCCCGAGGTGTTTGGAATCGGCGAGCGCGGTCCCTGCGTTCGGGGCGCCCGCGAACACCACCTTGTGGATCTTCACCCTCCGCGCTCCGGCGCCGAACTCCCCGCTTCGTTCCGCGAGCGAGCGAGCGACCAAGCCGCCGCGGGCGTGGCAGAGGACGTCGAGGTCGAGCTGTACGTCTGGTGGGAGCAGTCCGATGAAGTGCTCCACGTTCGTCCTCGGATCGTCCGAAAGCGTGAAGTGATCGAACGCGAACACGCGCCCCTCGTATTGCTTCTGCATGTCTGCCACGAAGGTGGACGGCAGCGCCCCGAACCCCGTGTGCGCGCGGTCGAACGCTCCGTGCAACAACAGCAACGACCGTCCAGCCGCCAATGTGTCCCAGAGTTCGCCATCGATCGTGTCCGCCTCGGCGGAGATGTAGTTCTCGGGGGTCACGGTTCGCAGACGATACGGGCGCCATCTCTTCTCGAATGCGGCGGCGAGCCCGTCGCCGACCTTCCCGATGATCGGGTCCGCGAGCGGGAACACGAGCTCCTGGATGAACTTCTTGCCCAGCGCACCGATGATCCCGCGAGTCGCCTGGTCGTCGGGATCGGGTGGTTCGGGATCGACGCTGGCCGAGAGCTCGAACGAGCTCGTGCGGCCGGCGCCCCGCGTACGAGCGTCGTCAGTGCCGCGTGTCGTCTGCCCCTCGTCGCGCTCCTCCGGGTCCTGAGCAAAATGCCAACTCAAGAACCCCTGCTCGTTTGTCGCGAGCAGCATGTGGCCGTGGTCCGGCCCTGGCGCCCGCAGCTCGACCCCGAGTCCTCCAGGTTCGTCGACGCTGCGCGTCGTGGTCTGGTGCGCCTTCGAGATCTCGATCGTCTGCTTCGTACTGATCCCGGTTCGGTCGAAAGCGCCGACGAGAGGGTCTCCGACGATCTGGACCGCCGCGGCGCGATCGCTCTGCCAGGAGTGCACTTTCGCCTGGCCTTCCAGGCCTCGCGCGCTGAGTGTCACGGTGCCAAGATCGAGGGGTTGCCCGTCGGGGTTGAGCGCTTCCTCGGATTTCTTTCGAATCACGTAAGGGCGATCGATGGTCAACCAACCACCTTTGTCGACGGGTGCGGCTCGGCCGGGAAGACGGGTCATGCTCCCGGTGGCCGTTTGGAGAAGCAGCTCGACCGGCGATAGCGGGCCCTCCCGGTCGCCCCCCCGCATCGCTTCGCTCTCGAGGAACGAAAAGTCGGCTTCTTCCGTCGTCACGAAGAGCTTCAAAGTCTCGTTGCCTTCGATCGGCGTCTCGCTGCTTTCGAGCCGCGCGAACGGAAAGTTGTCGGGGAGCTGGGCCTTGAAGGGATCGCCGCCGGTTTTGTCCGGGTAGCGGAGCACTTGGCCTGCTGCGAGCACCTCGTTGGCTCCGGGCGGCGGGTATAGGACGCCCACCGCACCCGCTGGATCGAACCCGACCAAATTGATGTAGACGTTCTGGTCGTGGTTGTTCTTGATGTGCACTTCGTAGAGGTCTCCCTCTTCGAACGTCACGGCCCCGCCGGCCGACTCGGCCTGGGCGGGAACGCGCTTTGCGGCGGCGAGTGCAGACGCCGAGGCGCCGTCCTTCGCGAGGACGCGGTAGAGATCCATCTCGACCTTTCCGTTCAGCGCGGAGTCCGGACTCGATAAGGCAAGTCCCTGTCGGTATCGAGTGAGCTTTTCCAGGTTCTCGAAGACGGTGTCTTCCTCACCAATGCGCTTCATCGGCGCCACGACTTCGCCCTGGTCGCCGACGGTGACCCACGTGCGCTCCGACAGGGCACCCAGCTGCGGGACCGGATAGGGGGCCGAGTCACCCTCGACCCGGTTCGCGCGCTTGTCGATCAGGTAAACGCAGACCTCCGCGTTGTCGTCGTCGAGCACGATCAGACCGGGCTTGGGGTCGTCCGCATCCTCCGCGGTCGGGTGGATGAGACTCCGCAGCGTGTCGGCACTGTCCTCGAGTCCGGCGGACGCCACGACCTTGCAGCGAAGACGGAGATCGCCATAGGAATGCTCGGTCTCGACCGCCCGACAACCGTCCTGTATGGATCCGGCATCAGGCGAGCCCTCCAGAATCTTGGCCTCGCTTTCGACGGGACCGACGGACGCGATTTCAACCTCGCCCAGCGCGTCCCCCGTGGCCTCCGTGGCCCCCCTCGGGTAGACGGCCCACTTGGACCCGACCGTCAGCCCGTGAGCGGCACCACCACGGAGTGTGACTACGTCCCCCGCGCGCGCCTTCACGCCGATATACCGCATCGGCTCGATGTCGCGGACCCCGAACACCTCCCGATCCAACCGCCCCTCCATCTGGGGGTTTTGTTCGGCGCGGTTGGCCGTCACACGCCCCCGCAAGCCCTCGAACACATCGCGATACGTCGTGCCCGGACCGGCCTTCTCCAGCTCCTTGCTCAGATAGAGGGTGAGGGCGCCGAACGTATCCGGGCCTTCCTTCTTCTCCGCCGATAGCTCCTTGTCCGCGCAGCCGGCAATGAGGACGTACCGATCGGAAAGCGAGAACCAGCCGCTCGGGCCCGGGTCTCCGGTCGATCGGGTCGTGTGCGCCGGATCCACGCTGCGTCGCGGCAAGCCTTCTCGCGTCTCGGATTCGACGGATCGTGTCCGACCACCGAACGTGTCGCGTGTGATCGTTCCGGAGTGACAACAGTCGAAAACCAGCGTCGTGTAGGCGGTCTTCTCGGCGAGCTGTTTGAGGAATACGTGAATCTCGTCGTCGGTGATGTCGCGATTCTCGTCCGGATCTCGACCGCTGTCGATGGGGACGATCGTCTCGTCCATCCCGTCGGGTTCGTCGCCGTCCTCATCCGGCTTTTGCGAGCCATGTCCCGCGTAGTGGATGACGACGATGTCGTCGCGCTCGGTCGCGTCGACGAGCTGCTGGAACGCATCGAGGATTCCCTGGCGCGTGGCGTCGTCGTTTCTAAGGAGGGCCACATTCTCCTTGGCGAATCCGAACTTGCCGGTCAAGGCCCCGTACATCAGGGCGAGATCGTTCTGGCAGCCGTTCAGCTTCCAATGATCGTAGCGGTACTCGTCGATGCTGATCAGGAGGGCCCGCTTGGTACCGCGCGGCGATTCGGAGTCGGACATACGGCCTCTTCTGCGCTTCGAGGAACCACGCACAATCCCCCCAACGACCCCGTCCCACCCGCTTCGACGCCAGGGACCCGCGGGTCGGATCATGGCAAAAAGCTAGAGCGGGAGGGTCTGACTTGAAACCCGTCGGCGGGTTGAGCACTATCCGAAGATTATCCGAAGGTCCGGTGGTGGCTGAGGAAGAGGAGGAGACGGTTTGACCCAGGGCATCGTTCAGCGCGACCGCATCGAAGTTCGGCTTCTCGAACAGGAGATGCGGGATTCTTTTATCGATTATTCCATGAGTGTGATTGTCCAACGCGCGTTGCCAGATGCGCGTGACGGACTGAAGCCCGTACACCGCAGGATCCTCTTTGCGATGCGCGAGGAGGGGCTCCGCCCGAACGGGCCACATAAAAAGAGTGCGACGGTCGTGGGCGACGTGTTGGGTCGCTACCACCCACACGGCGACAGCGCGGTCTACGACACGATGGTCCGGATGGTCCAGGAGTTCTCGCTCCGCTACCCGTTGATCAATGGGCAGGGGAATTTCGGATCGATCGACGGCGATTCCGCGGCGGCCTACCGATACACGGAAGTCAAGATGACTCCGCTCGCCGTCGACCTACTGGCCGATATCGACCACGATACCGTCGACATGAAGCCGAATTTCGACGGCCGATTGAGCGAGCCCGAGGTCCTGCCTTGCCGCCTCCCCCATCTGCTCCTCAACGGGTCAGACGGGATCGCGGTCGGAATGGCCACCAAGATTCCGCCGCACAACGCGGGCGAACTGCTCCGCACGGTCGATCACCTGGTGGCGAATCCGGACTGCGGGGTCGAGGATCTGCTTCCGCTCCTTCCCGGGCCGGATTTCCCCACGGGCGGGTACATCTGGGGTCGCGGCGGGATCGAGTCCGCCTATCGAACCGGTCGCGGCCGACTCGACATGCGCGCGCGCATCCACCTGGAGGAAGGGCGTCGCGGAAAGAGCTCGCTGGTGGTCACCGAGCTGCCGTACCAGGTCAACAAGACGAGGGTCATCGAGCAGATCACGCGGATCGCGAAGGCCGGGCAGGCCGACGCCATCTCGGATCTTCGCGACGAATCCGATCGCGACGGGATTCGTCTCGTGATCGAACTCAAGCGAGATGCGAAACCCGAGAAGGTCGTGGCGACGCTGTTCAAGAAAACCCAACTCCGATACACGTTCGGGGTGATCACGCTTGCGCTCGTCGACGGGCGACCCGAAGAACTCGATCTCAAGCAGGCGCTCCAGACCTGGGTCGACCATCGGTTGGTGGTCATCCGAAGACGCGCCGCCCATGATCTCGGACAGGCGGAAGATCGAGCCCACATCGTCGACGGCCTTCTCATCGCGCTCGCCGACATCGACCGCGTGATCGAGATCATTCGCGGCTCGCGTAACCCGGAGTCCGCGCAAAAGAAACTCCGCAAAGAGTTCAAGCTCAGCGAGAGACAGGCCGACGCCATCCTGGCGATGCGGCTGGCCCAGCTGACCGGTTTAGAAGGCGCGAAACTTCAAGAGGAACTCGATAAGCTGCAAAAAGTCATCGCGAAGCTGGCGAAACTGGTCCAGAACGATGCGGTCCGGCGAACGTTCCTCCGTGAAGAGATTCAAGAGTTGATTGCACAGTATGCCGACCCGCGACGCACCGAGATCCTCGACGACGACGCGACGTTCAAACTCACGCGGGGGTCGGGTGGTCAGGCCCAGCTCGTCCTCGTGAGTCGCCAGGGCTATGTGAAGGCGCAGGCGGCCGCGAGCGGTGGTGGCCTCACCGGGGCCGAGGCGTTCCTGGCCCGCGAGGCCGACTTCGCCCGCGAGGCCTTTCTGTGCCGCGCGTCGAGTGCGTTGCTGGTCGTCACCGCGCATGGCAACGCGCACGTTCTTCCGGTGAAGAGTCTCCCCCACGCGACACGTAGCTCTCGCGGCAAACGACTCGACGAGTTTATCGAGCTCGCCATTGGCGACGAGATCATATGCGTCACCCCGGTAGAGGAGTTCAGCGACGACCGTTTTCTGGTCGTTGCCACGAGACAGGGGCAGATCAAGCGCTCTCCTCTTTCGGACTACGAGAACGCGAGGGTCGCGGGGATCAAGGCCGCGGGGATCGCGCGAGGCGATGAGGTCGTGGCCGCGTTCGTCGCCGACGAAACCGTCGACCTCGTGTTCGCGACCCGCGCTGGACAATCGATCCGGTTCCCCGTGGATGCCGTACGGCCCATGGGAAGGGCCGCGCGCGGCGTAAAGGGCATCGACTTGGCCAAGGGAGATGTGGTCGTCGCGGTACTGAGTCCGCGCGCGGATTCTGATCTGTTGATCGCGACGGCGGGGGGATACGCCAAGCGCGTTCCCTGTACCGAGTTCAAGATCCAGGGCCGCGCTGGCAAGGGTCTGGCGATCTTGCCCGAACGGGCCAAGAGTGGCGATGTGATCGGCCTGCTGGAGGTGCATGGAGCGGATCGGCTAGCTTGGGAGCTGTCCGACGGATCGCTCGAACTCACCTCCGCGGATACGGTGGTGACGCGAGCCCGACGGGAGGCGAGCCGCCCCGCAGTCAAGCTCGAAGCCGGCGTTTCGGTGGAAGGGATCCACCCGGTTCAGGCCAGCGCAAAAGAGCCCATGAACCTACCGGCGAATCGAACGGGTGAGGGCGAGCTGGTTCCAGACGCGACCGAGTTGGATCCAGGTCCGACCGAGGTGGATCCAGATACGACCGGGGCGTCCCCCCTCGAGACACCCCCTCAGGCGGAGCTCGAATTCGATGGCTAACGTGCGTTTGATGACAGCAGAAACAGGGAGCGCGATGCAGGAATTACGCGGATATGCACGGCCGCGAAGCCGGAGCGTCGCAGTTGTGGTCTTGATCGGCTGCTTCGGGGCTGCCTGCGCGCCGGGAGAACCCTCGGAGCGAACCGTAGATGTGGCGGCGGAGTTGAGTGCGGCGGCGCCGGTCGATACAGCCCGATTCTATGCCCAGCAGGTGATGAACAGCCTGGGTGGCAAGGAGGCGTGGGATCGAACGCGCTATGTCTCCTATCGTTGGCTCGTCGAGCGCGAAGGCGCGGTGGTCGCGGACCGCCAGCACGCCTGGGATCGGTACGAAGGCCGGGTTCGGGTCGAGTTTGAACAGCGGGATTCGACGCACCTGATGCTCTTCAACGTAAACGAACTGAGGGAGATCCCGGACTTGGGGCCCGTGCCCGCAGGACGGGCCTGGATCGGCGACCGCGAGCTGATCGGAGCGAACCGCGACGCGGCACTTCGTCGTGGCTACAGCGTGTTTATCAACGACAGCTACTGGGCGTTGATGCCGTTCAAATGGGAGGACCCCGGTGTCCACCTCGCCTACGAGGGCATACGAACCCTCTCGGATGGAAACGGCTACGCCGTCATACACCTGACCTTCGACGAAGGCCTCGGCGTCTCTGAGGATCAATACTGGGGCTTTGTGGATCCAACAACCGGCCGGATGGCCGCATGGCAATACTTGCTCGGGACCGACACTGAGCCCGGCGACGTCATCTGGTGGGAAGATCCCACGGTAGTCGGTTCGCTTCGGTTCCCCATGAATCGGGTCCGCGACGGCGGGGGCCGGTTCATCTATTTCGATGACGTCGTGATGAGCACGACGGTTCCGACCGGGCGATTCGATCCGCCCTCCCCGTGAGACCCGTCACGAACCCATGGTTCGCCAGGTGACCGATTCGATCATCGCGAGTGACGAGGAAGGTCGGGCGTATCGGGGCGGCGTTTTTCAGCCCGTAGATGAGACCAGTTTAGAGGACGCGCCAGACCATGGTGCGTTCGCCGTGCGGGGACACGGCCCCCCCTTCAAGCACGTGGCCAGGATTGCGCGCGTTCCGAGGCTTCGACACGTGCTCGGGCCATCGGTCATCGCGCTGGGAATGGGCCTGGGTAGCGGCGAGTTTATCCTCTGGCCAAATCTCATCGCGGTAAACGGCTACAGCATCTGGTGGCTGTTTTGGGTCGGGGTCATCACCCAATTCCTCGTGATCAGCGAGATCGAGCGCTGGACGATGGCGACGGGTGAGTCCACCTTCGCCGGGATGGCTCGGCTCGATCGAGCAGCTTTCTGGCCCTGGTTTTTTCTCGTCGCGACCCTCGCCAGCTTTTTTTGGCCCGGCTGGGCATCGCAGTCGGCGGAGTTTCTGGCTCAGATCGTCCTCGCCTTGGACGGCCCTGCCCTGCCCTGGCAGCCGATCGCGCTTGCCCTGCTCGCGTGCATCTGGTTTGGACTCGCGGCGTCCAAGATCGTCTACAATGCCCTCGAGCGCTTTGAAATCGCACTCGTTCTCGGCTTCTTCCCGCTCTTGGGCATCACGCTCCTGGTCGTCGGCATCGTACCCTCGGATGTGGCCGATTTGGCGAAGGGAGCCGTGTCCATCGGGTCCGCGCCGGCCGCCCTGCTCACGGGAGATCAGTTCCCCACGCTGTTGCTGGCCGTCGCCTACGCGGGGACCGGCGGCACCCTGCTACTGGCTCAGTCGCTCTGGATTCGCGACAAGGGGTTCGGCATGTCGATTCACCAGGGTCGCATCGCCGGGATCCGAGGGAAAAACGAGGCGATCAGCGCGACCGGATTCGTATTCGACGCGCGCGACGAAGTCTCCCTGTCCCGATTCAAGGGATGGATGCGGGTGGCCGAACGAGAGTTGTTCCTGACCTTCGTGGTGCTGACGATCCTGAGCGTCATTATCACGTGCATGCTCGTCACGGCGACGTTGGGGACCGACAACCCTGAACTCGCCGGGGACCTCACCGCGATGATCACGCTGCAGGGTGAGAGGATCGAGGCGATCGGCGGGCTCGGGCTCCGAATCATGTTTATCCTGGGCGGCGCATTCGTGATCTTCTCGACGCAACTCGCGATCGTCGACACGGTGACCCGGATTACGGGGAGCATCTTTTTCGAACGCTACGGTCGTCGCACGCGGTTTTGGACGCAGAAGCGCACGTTTCTCGTCTTTCTGACCGCGTTCGTCCTGGCGTCCATGGGGATCATCGCGGCTTCGTGGTTTGGTGGCGAAGCGCTCGCAGCCCTCCAACCGGATTTCCTCTTGTTGATCGCGGGTCCGTTCACGATGAGCAGCATGTTCGCGTTTACGCTCGTCATCGGTGTGATGAACGTGAAGCGTTTGCCGGCCGAACTGGCGCCACCGATGTGGAAACGATGGGGGATGATCTGGGCGGCCATTCTTTGGGGCTGGTTCACCGTCGAGCAGCTATCGAGGACGGCGATGTCCCTGGCGGGCGTAGATCGCGCCGCCGTGGAGACGCTCACCGCACACCCCATCAGGATCGCGCTTTACGCCCTGTGGCTCATGTCGGTGTCTTGGTTTGCGCTCCGTCTCCTCCGGTCGAGCGAAAGAACCGAGCGAGCGAGGGAGTAGATCTACTTCGCGGACACCGGGACGGCGTCGGTCATGCGAGCACGCATCTCTTCGGCCGACTTCATGACCGACAGATCGAGGCTGAAGTCGGGCCGCTCGGGCTGTCCCAGCTTCTCCAGCAACTCCGACGTCTCGCGACCGGACAGCCCGAGTTCGCCGAGATCGTCCGCCGTCAGCGGAACTGCGTCCTCGCGGACGGACAGACCACCGTTGTCGCTGTGTAGTAGCCGGCTGAGGGCGGCCCGCTCCCCATAGCTCAGATGCGTCCCCAACACGTTGTAGTCGATCCAGGCTTCGTACGTCAGCGGCGCTACGCGCTGTAGCATGCCAGCCATTACGCGACCGAACTCGCGGATCTCCCATTGGGCGTGGGAGTCGACTCGAAGCGTGAGGAAGTGCAGGAGGTTGTGCAGGTCGATCTTCCAGTACCACTGCGTGTAGGTCGACAGCGGCAGATCGATCCGCGCGATCTCTCGGGCCACGTCCTCCGCCAGCAGCCACTCGTACGTTTCCGCCGCCTCCTCGCGGAGCTGTTCCCAGCGCTCGACCGCCTTGGTGTAGAGGGCGGCGGGGGCGGGCTCGGCCTGGCGACCCTGATTGTTGCTGCTGCTTTGGTACGCAAAGCTGGCCGGCTGCGGCTCGTAGAACAGAAGCGGCAAGAGGCTATAGCGGGCACTGAGTTCGTTGACCGAGGCCGTGCGATGACGGATCCACTGTCGCGCGATAAAGATGGGCATCGAGCAGTGAAACTTGAACTCGACCATCTCGGTCGGCGTCGTGTGGGCGTGTCTACGGAGATAGCGGATGAGTCCGCGGGTCTGGCTGACCTTCCGGGTCCCGTGACCGTAGCTGACGCGTGCGGCGCCCTCGATGTCCTGGTCCGTTCCCATGTAATCCACCAGCGCCACGAACCCGTGATCCAGCACCGGGAAGTAGCCGCCGAGGATTTCCTCGGCAGCGGGAACGGTCGGTCTCTTGGTCTCCATGAACGTCCTGTTTGAGCGCTTCTGGGCAGCATCCCGTGGAGAATATCAGTGCGAGAGCACCCGGGCGACGGCGATCTTCCAACCCGCGTAGGCCGCGTCTCGCGTCTCGTCGGACATGTCGGGCTGCCAGGCTCGGTCTGGTCGCCACGTCGACCCTACAGAAGCCAGATCCGCGTAGACGCCCGCCCCCAGGCCGGCCAACAAGGCGGCTCCCAGTGCCGTCGTTTCCGCGATGGCAGGTCTGTGGATGGGAACGTCGAGCATGTCGGCCAAGAACTGCATCGCCCATGCGTTGTTCGTGAGTCCTCCGTCCACCCGTAAGGCGGTCGGAGGTGGGGCGCCGTCCGCTTCCATTGCCTCCAACAGTTCTCGGGTCTGAAACGCCACCGCTTCGAGGGCTGCACGCGCGATCTGGGCAGGCCCGGTGTCCCGCGTCATCCCCAAGAGCGCCCCTCGCGCGTCCGCATCCCAATGCGGTGCGCCCAGGCCGACAAAGGCCGGGACGAGGTAGGTCCCTCCGGTCGACGTCACAGAAGCCGCGAGCGTTTCCGTCTCGCTGGCCTCGCCGATAATGCCGAGACCGTCTCGGAGCCACTGGACGGCTGCGCCGGCCACGAAGATGCTGCCTTCGAGCGCGTACGTGCGGACCCCGTCCAGCTGCCAAGCCACCGTGGTCAGAAGACGGTGGGTCGACTCGAGCGGCGTCTCCCCCGTGTTCAGCAGGGCGAACGCTCCCGTCCCGTAGGTGCATTTCATGTCGCCCGGACGAAACGCCGCCTGACCGAAGGTCGCGGACTGCTGATCGCCGGCAACGCCCCGAATCGGGATCGCGGTTCCGAAGAGCGCGGCGTCCGTGGAGCCGAAGTCGCCCGCAGAGTCTCGCACCTCCGGAAGCACCGCGGCCGGAACCCCCAAGACCTCGAGCAACTCCGGCGACCACTCACCCACGAAGATGTCATAGAGCATCGTCCGGGAAGCGTTCGATGCGTCCGTGGCGTGTACGGCGCCGCCGGTAAGGCACCAACAGAGCCAAGTGTCGATCGTTCCAAACGCGAGCGCGCCCGAGTCTGCAGCGGCACGAGCCCCCTCGACGTGGTCGAGGATCCAGGCGAGTTTGGTGCCGGAAAAGTACGGATCCAAGAGGAGACCGGTCCGCTGCCGCACCATCGGCTCTCGCCCCGCCTCCGCCAGCTCGCGGCAGACCTCGGCCGTACGCCGGTCCTGCCAAACGATCGCTGGGTAAACCGGCACCCCCGTCGCACGATCCCAAAGCACGGTGGTTTCGCGTTGATTGGTGATGCCGATCGCAGTCACCTTCCCGCCCGCCGCCCCGACATGGCGCACGACCTCCCCGGTGACCGCGATCGCGTCGTCCCGGATCCGCACCGCATCGTGTTCCACCCAGCCCGGCTGGGGATAGCTCTGCGGGAGCTCTCGCTGGGCGACGTGAACGACGCGACCGGTGTAGTCGAAGGCGATGGCCCGAGTCGACGTGGTGCCTTGATCGAGCGCCACCAAGACCTCGCCGGGCGCGTTCATGCTTTGCTGTTGCTGGTCCCGCGCGTTCCGATTCCGAAGTCGCGCCGTTTGAGCCATAGGTACGGGAGGCCAAGCGGAACCAGTATGGAAAACCCTTCGAGCGTGATCACTGCCTCTCCTGCAAACATGGTTTGTGAAAGCCCATAGATGGTGACCGCCGCCCACCCGAGATACGCAACCCAAGCCCAGCGCCAAAACGAGAACAATCCCCAGGCCAGCACGACGAGCCCGACCCCTCCCCCCGCCTGCCACAGCACCGCCGTAGCGACGCTCGAGTCATCCGCTCTCACGGCTCCCCAGGCTCCGGGCAGCAGATCGTGGAACACCGCGAAGAACGCCGCCAACACACCGGGGACGACAAGGACGAACAAACCGAACACCGACGCGAGAATACCATGACGGTTCGAGCGCCCAGAGGCCATACGGATCAATCCGGCCGTGAGAAGCGATTCGAGTCGACGCGATCGAGCTCGTAGATTCGAACGCTGATGGTGGTGAGCACGACCAGCCGGTCCCCGACGACCGCCGCGTCGACCATGTCCGCTGCTTCGCCGCCGCTCGGGACGACGACCGATGCGGAGTCCCCCGGCCCGGATGGCACCGACATGAGCATGAGCTGGTCTCCGGCGTTCGGAGACAGCCAAATCGTGCCGTCGATCGCCCGTACGCTGCGAAACGGCACCACGATGTGCTGCTCTGCGAACTCCTGATCCACGGACTCGAGAAAGGCGTCCGTCGCCTCTTCGATGAGCTGAGGTAGCCAGGCAGGTAGCGGTAGCGCTGTCACTCGCCCAACGCTTTTTCCTTCCACGTCCAACGTTAGCCGCCACGTCGAAAACTCGCCGTCTCCCCTGTCTTGAAATAGCAGCGCGGTGTCCGCGTTGAGCCAGGCCAGCCGAAACGTCCCCAGTCCGAGCCGATCCCACACACCGCCCCCAAGAATGTCCGCGTCGATCTCCACGGGAAGCCGCCAAGCATCGGTAGCTCCAGACTCGTCTATGGTCGCGACGAGGGTTGCAGCCTCCATCGTGGGAATAAGCGCCGCGTCGTCCCGGAGAGGCAGGAAGTTGACGACCGGGTACGGCGTCGGAATCTCCGCGATCGCGGATCCATCCCCGCCAAACTTCGAGAGCCGATTCAGTTGGGGGTCCGCGATCCAAACGTGCCCGTCTCGATCCACCTCGATGGAGACGGGTGATGAGAACTCGCCGGGCCCCTGCCCTTCCCGCCCAAACGTTGCGATCACATTCCCGTCGAGGTCGAGATGGTGGACCGAGTGACCTAACACGTCGAGAACAAACACAGCCGAGTCGGAGACGGCCAACCCGAAGGCGCTCTCGATCACGGCATCGGCTTGCGGGTCGAGTGGAGCCGGCGGGTACGTTCCGATCAGAGCTCCAGCGGAGTACACGCGGTAGCCGCGGGTATCGACGGTCGCCAGCTTCGGAGTGCTCGGGGTCTGGCAAGCCAACAACGCCAGCCCCGAGAACCCCATCACCATCCATGGAACCCTCTTGTCTGACCGCATCAATTCGTCCTCATCGGTTGGGCCCTTCGGTGGAATGATGTCGTTCGCTAGCTGAGAAGAAGCCTTTGCGGCTCGATCAGTACAGCTCCAGACCATCGAAGTTGATGTCGCACCCGATTTCGACTTTGCGGACCAACACGCGTCCGTTGGGTCCGGGCGCGACGTACATGCAATCGCAGGCCTTGCACTCGATAGACAAGCGAGGGCCGATCGAGTTCTTGGTGCCCCCTCTGGCGAGCCGCACGCAGAATCCCGAGCCCAGGCTTGCCACGCATCCCGAACCGCAAGAGACCTGCGGCGGACAGCCAATCCCACTGGACGCCGCGGTTGCGGCAGCCAGCGCGACGGCACCAGCGGCGGTCGACGACGCCATCAGCGTCGTGTGTTCAAGCTCATCGTGCCCTTCATGCCCGTCCAGCGGCGGGGCCAACCCACCCCCGAAGACACACGCCGTGAACAGCGCGACCGCTGCCCTCCGTCTCCGTGATCGCCTCATCTAGCCTCCTTTTGCTCGGAGAAAGCGGGGTGCCTTCTCTCGAACTCAGGATCGCCGGGCGTATCATCCCCCCCTCAACGGATAGACCGACATGACGGGGATCCGGAGGTGATGCGCGCGGGTCGCAGGCGCTGCGGGAGGTTCTAGGTGCGGCGTTGGTTCGGACGCGCAGAGTGGGCGCGTCGCCGGCCCGTCCTTGCGGGAGGAGTCGGCGGGGCTGTATTCGCTTGCGCCAGCCTCGCGAAGCGACCGTCAGCTAACCAACGGTCAGGACCTCCGCGGCAGTCGAGCGAACGGGCGTCGTAGCACATCGTGCGCAGCGCCAGCCAGCAAGCGAATACAGCCCCGCCGGCTCCGACCTATCGATCGGCCGACTCCCGCCCAGCCAGACGCCTAGACGTCGAGGTTCTTGACGTACCGAGCGTTCCTCTCGATGAACCTTCGCCGCGGCTCGACCTCTTCGCCCATCAGGGTCTCGAACAAACGCGCCGCTTCCGTGGCCTCATCGATCGTTACACGAAGCAGTGTGCGCTTTTCAGGATTCATCGTGGTCTCCCACAATTGATCGGCGTTCATCTCGCCCAGTCCCTTATAGCGCTGGATAGAGACGCCGCCCTTCCCGTTCTTCAAGCGATCCTGTGCCGCTATCCGCTCGGTCTCATCGTAGCAGTAGAACTCCTGTTTACCCTTCCACACTCGATAAAGGGGCGGTTGAGCGATGTAGATGTAGCCTGCCTCGATGAGATCTCTCATCTGGCGGAAAAAGAAGGTGAGCAGCAGCGTTCGGATATGCGCGCCATCGACATCGGCATCGGTCATGATGATGCACTTGTGATATCGTGCGGACTCGAGGCTAAACTCTTCGCCGATACCGGTGCCCATCGCCGTGATCATGGCTCGGATCTCCTCGTTCGACAGAATCTTGTCGATCCGCGCCTTCTCGACGTTCAAGATCTTACCGCGTAGCGGCAAAATGGCTTGATAGCCGCGATCACGTCCCATTTTCGCCGAGCCGCCTGCGCTGTCTCCCTCGACTAGGTACAGCTCGGAGATCTCGGGATCGCGAGTCGAGCAATCGGCGAGCTTCCCGGGAAGAATCCCGGTCTCGAGCGCAGACTTCTTCCGCGTCAGATCGCGCGCCTTTCGCGCCGCTTCTCGGGCGCGTGCAGCTTGCAGCGCCTTTTCGATCACCCGCTTGGAATGCGACGGGTTCTCTTCCATCCACGTGCCGAGTTTGTCATTAACGAGGCTCTCGACGATGCCTCGAACCTCGCTGTTTCCAAGCTTCGTCTTGGTTTGCCCCTCGAATTGAGGCTCCATGACTTTGACCGAAAGGACGGCCACCAGACCTTCGCGGACATCATCGCCGCTCAAGCTCGCATCCGATTTCTTCAGGACGCCATTCTTGGTGGCGTAGCTGTTGATCGTTCTGGTGAGCGCGCTCTTGAACCCAGAGAGGTGCGTGCCGCCTTCATGGGTGTTGATGTTGTTTACGAACGTGAACGTGTTCTCGTTGTAGGCATCGGTGTACTGCATGGCCAGCTCGATCGCGGTGTCGTCCTGTGTTCCAGACACGTAGATGACCTCGCTGTGGAGCGCCGTTTTGCTCCCCCGCAAGTATTCGACGAATTCCGAGATCCCGCCCTCGAAATGGAACACTTCGGCTTCGCCTTCTTCACGCTCGTCGGTGAGCTCGATCCGGATTCCACGATTGAGATAGGCCATCTCGCGGAGTCGGTTGGCCAGCGTGTCATAGTTGTACTCGAGTTCGGTGAAGATTTCGCTGTCGGGCTGGAAGGTGACGGTCGTCCCCGTCTCCTTCGTCTTCGCACCCTGCTCCAACTTCGTTTTGCTAATTCCGCGCTCGTAGCGCTGGGTCCACGTGAACCCGTCGCGACGCACTTCCACCTCCAGCCAAATCGACAACGCGTTGACCACGGACACACCGACACCGTGCAGCCCGCCAGAGACCTTGTAGCTCGATTTATCGAACTTTCCGCCCGCATGCAGAGTCGTCAGGGCCAACTCGACACCCGGCAGTCCCTCGGTCGGGTGAATGTCCACCGGGATACCGCGGCCGTCATCGATGACTCGAATCGAGTTATCGACCGAGATCGTTACGGAGATGTTCGAGCAATGACCCGCCATCGCTTCATCGATCGAGTTGTCGACCACCTCGTACACGAGGTGGTGCAGGCCGCGAGCCGACGTCGACCCGATGTACATCCCGGGACGTTTACGTACAGCTTCCAAACCCTTGAGAACTTGGATTTGTCGCGATGTATAGTCGGACCCGTCGCCCTTCGACTTGGCGGGTGTCTTCTTGTTCTCCGACTTGGCCATCAACTTCTCCCTTTTAGATTGCGAGCTCGTCGAAACGAGACCGTCTCTCCGTCATCGGACTGCACGAAAACGATCCGTTCAATACGGCCGTGATCGCGGTCCTCGTTCAATCGGCGCAATAACGTCCGCCGCATCATGTTCAATTCGGTCATCCAAGCCGCACCCGCGACCTCGACGAACAGCGTCCCACCTTTGATTCCACTCGCCTGCGTTACCCCGGCGATGTGTGGGCCAACCACTTCTTCCCATCTTGCGGCGGTCGCGCTCCGCTCGACCCGCTCGCGTATCCCGATCCGCTCGAGCACGTCTTCCACCACACTTCCCACCCGCGTGGGCTTCATGCGGACAGGCCGGCTCATGTGATCAACGCACCATTCGAGATACGCCACCGCTCCAAATCTCCACCCCGCAACGTGACGTCGCTGGGCTTGGGCGCCGTGAGGATCACCTGACCGTCACGGCCGGACTCCAACAGCGCCAAAAGCCGCTCCGACCGACCCTCATCGAGCTCCGCGAACACGTCGTCCAGCAAATACACGGGTTCTCGGCCCAGCCGTTCGCGTAACCGATCCGCTTCCAGCAGGCGCAGCGCGAGCGCTGCGGTTCGCTGCTGGCCGCTCGAGCCATATCCACGGAGGTCTCGTGCGCCCTCATCCGCGTCGACCGGAAACCGGATTTCGTCGCGATGGGGACCGACCAGAGTGACGCCGCGTCGCCGCTCTCGTTCTGCTGTCGCAACGAGCGCGCGTCGAAATCGTTCCGCCCAGTGGACCACTTGCGTGCCCGAATCCGCGTCCGATCCAGAGTTCCGCTCCGGATCCGAGGACCGAATCGAGGACGCGTAATCGAGGTGCGCCTTGTCCCCGCCCGAGATGCGCTCGTAGTGCGCCGTATAACGATCCGCCCCTTCACAAACCCAGTTTTCCCTACTCGCTGTCACCTGCGCCCCCGCGTCGATCAACCCCTCGGTCCAAGCCTCGACCTCTTCGCTCCTCGCTCCGCGCCGGAGCGCTTCGTTGCGCTGAGCCAGCAACGACCGATACCGCTGCAGGGCCGCGAGGTAGACGGGATCGTTGACGGACAACGTGACGTCCAAGAACCGCCGCCTGTTCGTCGGCCCCCCCCGTATGATCTCGGCATCCTCGAGTCGGAATACGGCCACGCCCAGGGCACCGATCCCGCTCGACACTCGCTCGACTTCCTGGGCATCGATCACGACTTTCTTGATGCGCTGCTGCCGATCGTACGCGGCTGCGATCGACGCGACCGTACTCGATCCGGCTACCTCTGCCTCCAGACGAAACACACCCTCGCCAAAACGCACCAAATCTCGGTCCCGAGCTTCCCGAAACGACCGAAAAACTTCGAGATAATAGATCGCTTCGAGCAGATTCGTTTTACCGGCCCCATTGGGTCCGATAATCGCGACTCCCGCCTCCGGGAACTCGCAAACGAGGTGCTCGAAGTTGCGATAATTTCGTAAAGTCAATTGCCCGATATGGGGCGCGGAGGGCGCCGCAGAAGGCAGCGTCGAGGACACCATCGGCTCGCGATTTGACCGTGCCTTCCCCGTGTTCGTCACGTCCGCCCAAAATACCTGGAAAACCCTTGTACCGCAAGGAAATCCTCGCTACGGTCCCCCCTTTCGGGAGGCTGACGGAGCCGCTTGCGACGGGCGCTGGCGACGATCAGCTTCGAGGCGCCAATGAGACCCCTGAAACCGACCCGTTCCCGACAGAAAAAGTGCTATGGTGTCCTCTTGGTCGGGCTCCTGTCAGCAGCCGTCCGTCCCGCCCTCGGACAGGAGCCGGCCGGGCGCGAGGGCGCCGAGGCGGATTCGTCTGCGGCGAGCCTCCTACGCTGGGAAACGCTCGCGGTCGGCGCTGTGCTTTGGGGGAGCCTCGCGGGTTTCGATACGGCGATTCGAGACTTCACGCTCGAGCATCAGGGCACGCTCGGAGACGATCTATCCTCGATCGGTCGCGATTTCGGTCACTGGCCGATCACGGGTCCGATCTTCATGGGCGGAAGCGTCCTCGTAGGTCTGATCGGGGACGGATCGGTGGGTGCCCGACGGGGTGCGGCGGCAAGCGTAGGGATGATCACCGGTTCCCTGGCGAACGAAGTCATCAACCAAATCGTGGGTCGGCGTCGGCCCGCGGAAGGGTTCGGACCGCTGGAATTCGATCCCTTCCATGGCCACTCCTCCTTCGGTTCGGGTCACGCCGCGTTCGCGTTTTCGATCGCCGGCTCCGTGGATGAGATGACCGACGGTTGGATCGCCGCGCCGTTCTATGGCGTGGCTGCGCTCACCGCGTTGTCCCGCGTATACGACGATCGGCACTGGTTCACCGACGTGGTGGTCGGGAGCTTTCTGGGCTACTGGGCCGGCCGCCAAGGGGCTCGCACAGCTGCGCGCGCGTTCGGCGTAGACAAGGCGCCGGAGGCTGCGGAAACGAAGAGCACGGCCTGGCTTACCCGGCTCGAACCGGTCGTCTCCGCAGGGTTTATCGGAGTTCGAATCCGGTTCTAGCTCACTTGACGAAATCCGAAACGACCGGCTCGTCGTCGCTGTAGTCGTAGAATCCCTTACCCGTCTTACGCCCGTGATATCCCGCCAAGAACATGCGACGTAGCAGGGGGGGCGACGCGAAACGCGCCTCTTTGTATTCGTTGTACATGATGTCCGTGATGTGATAGAGCGTGTCCAAGCCGACGAAATCGCCGAGCGTGAAGGGACCCATCGGATACCCGCAGCCCAGCCGCATTCCGGTGTCGATGTCCGGGATCGAAGCGACCCCGGATTCGTAGGCTCGGATCGCATCCAACATGTACGGGACAAGAAGACGGTTGACGACGAACCCCGTGTTGTCTCCGCACGCGATCGGGCTCTTTCCCAACGATTCCGCGAACGCGTAGGCGAGCTTGAAGGCCTCTTCGGAGGTTTGTCCGCAACGCACGACCTCGACCAGCGGCATCACGGGGACCGGACTAAAGAAGTGAAGGCCGACGAATCGTTCGGCACGGTCCGTCCCGGCCGCCATCTCGGTGATCGAAAGACTCGACGTGTTCGAGGCGAATATCGCGGTCGCCTTACAGAGCTTACCGACCGCCGAGAACAATTCGATCTTCGCATCGAGATTCTCGATGATCGCCTCGAGCACCAGATCGCACTCCGCGAGATCGTCCAACGCCAAAGTGGGTTGAAGGCGTCCGACGATCGCGTCGCGCTCGCTCTCTTCCAGTTTTCCTTTCGAGACGGCTCGATCGAGGTTTTTCTGGATCCCCGACATGCCACGATCGAGGAACGCCTGGTCCACCTCGCGAACCACGGTCTCGTATCCGGCCTGCGCGCAAACCTGCGCGATCCCTCCGCCCATCAGTCCGCAGCCCACGACGCCCACTCTCTGGATCTCGCTCAACGTGTCTTTCCTCCGAAATTCGTGATCAGTTCAACCAAGGAGTTTTCGATGCCAGGGCTCGGCCTCGTCGTGGAGGCTTTCGCCCCGCTCGAGTCGATCGAGTAGTCCCTGAAGGGCGAGTTCCACCCGCTCGCTCTGCTTCTTCATGTCTGCCCGTGACGCGAAGGTCGCGACGCCCATTGCACTGGTTACAAGTGCGGCCGCGCCCAAGATGGGGAGGATGCCACCGCCTGTGGCGACGACCAACCCGACACCACCCACCACACCTCCCGAACCGAGCCCGCCATACCAGCCACCGGCACGCTCCCGTCGCATGTTCGAAATATCCGCCGTGAGAGTGACAAGCGACCACCCACTCTCCAACGGCTGGATCGACACCTGAAACGACCGGGCTTTGGCCAACATGTATCCGCGGCCGCTCACATCCATGGCCCGTCGCATCGAGCTGACAAGTCCCGCGGCAGGTTCCCACAGGGAACGTCCCGGTTTCGATCGCACCTGCTTGAGGAGTTCTTGGTCCTTGAGGTACCCCTCCAGGTTGTGCTCGACGTGCGCCTGGTCTCCGGGTACCACGCGGCTGGCGCGTACGACCGCGGACCCGATGAGCTTTCTAGCGAACCCGTCGTCGTCCGGCGGCGACGGGAGCAGAGACGCAGCCTCCACCTCCGCGAGGGCCTGCCGAACGTGTCGCTCGTCCAGACCGACCTCAGCACCGATTTGCACCACGTCGTTAGGCTGGAGCGCCCCTCCGACATTTGTCGAACTCCGAAACTGCAGATCCGACGCCCGACGAATGATGCGTTCGAGTTGCTCCCGAGTAATCGCTGCCGCCGACGGCGGACGTCGGGCTGGTACGTTGACGTCGTCCCGGCTCTCGTCCGAGACGTCGCCGACCCCGTCGCGGTCAGGCACCGGCCCTCTAGCCGTCGACTTCCACGATGACCGCGGCACCCTGTCCGCCGCCGATGCAGGCGCTGCCCAGCCCGATACCGCCTCCGCGGCGTTTCAACTCGTGCAGCAGGTGACCGGTGATTCGGGCACCCGTCATCCCCAACGGGTGCGAGAGCGCGATCGCACCGCCATTTACGTTGACCTTGTCCCGATCGAGCGCCAGTTCGCGTTCGACCGCCACGTATTGAGGAGCGAACGCCTCGTTGACCTCGATGAGGTCGACGTCTTCTAGCGTCAGACCAGCGCGTTCGAGCGCCAGGCGCGACGCGGGTGCGGGCCCGATCCCCATGATGTGAGGAGGCACACCCGCGACGGCATAAGAGATCAGCTTGCCGGCCGGCTCCAACCCGTGCGTGGACGCATAGTCAGAACTCGCCAACACGAGCGCTGCCGCGCCGTCGCCGATCCCGCTCGCGTTCCCGGCGGTGACCAAGCCGTCCTTCTTGAAGTACGGTCGGAGGGCGCTAAGTCCCTCCATGGTGGTGTCTGGGCGGAGGTGCTCGTCTCTATCGACGGTCTTCTCCCGCCCCTTCTTTCCAACCGTGATCGGAACCACCTCGTCGGCATATCGTCCGGCGTCCCACGCCTCTGCAGCGAGTTTCTGGCTGCGGACCGCGATCTCGTCGGCCTCGGACCTCGAGATGCCGTATTCCTCCGCCAGGTTCTCCGCCGTTTGCGCCATCGAAAACCCGCAGTAGGGGTCGCTGAGCGCCTCCCATAGCGAGTCCTCGAATTGCGGTGACGGACCGAGCCGCATCCCCCAACGAGTGCCACGAACCACGTGCGGCGCTTGACTCATCGATTCGCCCCCTCCGACCAAGCACACGTCGCTCGCCCCCACCTCGATCTCCCGGGAACCGTCCATGACGGCCTGAAACCCGGAGCCGCAAAGGCGATTGACGGTGACGGCCGGCGTCTCGATGGGCAGCCCAGCCCGCAGACCAACGTGGCGCGCGAGATAGATGGCGTCGGCCGACGTCTGCATGACGTTGCCAAAAACGACCTGTCCGAAATCCTTCGCGTCGGCCCCGGAACGCTCGATCGCCGCTTCCGAGGCGATGACGCTCAGATCTATGGCCGAATGATCCTTCAGACTCCCGCCGAACGCACCCATCGGGGTCCTGGCGGCGGATAGAAAAACGGTTCCGTTTCCGTTGCGGCTATTCATCAAGGAGCTCCTCTTGCGGCGGTCGGATCGTACCTGCGGTGCGCCCTCCGATTGATCAACAAATCATGGTTCCTTCGGGGGCAAACTAGCGGCCGGGATCAGCCCGCGCCCGCCGCCACGTGCGCCGCAAGCCAGGCACCCACCTCGTCTGTCGTGGCCGTCCCGCCGATGTCGGGCGTCCGAACCCCCTCTCGGAGCGCCGCGTTGACCGCAGCTTCCAGAGCGGCCGACGCCTCGGGAGCGCCGTTGTCCTGAAGGAGGAGCGAGGCGCTCAGCACCGCCGCAAATGGGTTCGCTCGACCCAAACCCACGATATCGGGCGCGCTACCATGCACGGGTTCGTACAGACCGTGAACGCCCGGATTCAGGTTGGCCGAAGGAGCGAGCCCGGGGCCGCCGACGAGCTCGGCGCCGAGATCCGAAAGAATGTCGCCAAGCAGGTTGGACGTCACGATGATCCCGAACCGCTCCGGCACGCGGACCATCTCCATCGCCAACGCATCCACGTATCGCATCTCGGATTCGACCTGCGGGTACTCCGCCGCCACCTCGATAAATATGCGGCGCCAGAGGCCGAACATGTGTGGGACCGCGTTGGCTTTGTCCGCCAGCGTCACGCGCTGGCCCGACTCGACCGCTTTCTCGAACGCTGCGCGAACGATGCGTTCGACGCCTCGGCGCGTCGCGATGCCCTCGCTGATCGCGCGTTCGTCCTCCGTGCCCTCGTTTTCGATCCGTCCGGCGCCCGTGTACAGCCCCTCGGTGTTCTCTCTGTAGATGACGAAATCCACGGCAGCGGTTCCGGCGGATTTGAGTGGTGAGAGGTCCGGCGCCCGCAGGGTGAGAGGGCGACGGTTGATAAAAAGATCGAGCCGAAAGCGCAGTCCCAAGAGGAGATCGCGCGCGTGCTCTCCATTTGGGACTCGAGGGTCGCCCACCGCGCCAAACAGGATTGCGTCGAAGTCGTCGCGCAAAGTCGCGAACGTCGCGTCCGAGAGCGTTTCACCCGTGCTCAGGTAGTGCTCGGCTCCGTGTGGAAACTCCTGGAAGGCCAGGTCCACCAGGCCGCGACCCTCCGCGGCGCTCAAGACTCGAACGGCCTGCTCTGTCACCTCGGGGCCGATTCCATCTCCGCCAATCACCGCGATGTGGATCGTCACGAACGACTGAGGCCCGTTCCACAACGCGCGCAGAACTTCCAACTCGACTCCACTCGATCCCCGCACTCCATACAGCGACGGTTGTCCTGAGAGATTCCGCAGCGGATGCAAAAGAAGACGAGAGGGCGGTCTGGAAGCGGCTCACTGCACTGCCAACAGGCCGGCGACTTACCCGGCTCGGGCACCCACGGCTCGGGTTCGGTTACGACGCGCGGATCCAAGGGAGGATCGGATCGCTCCGGTGGCACGATGTCGTTTCGAGCGACGGTCGGTCCGTCCGACGGGGGCTCCCGGATCGGCTCGAGGGGCAGAATCGGCGCGAGGTGCTCGATCGTCGCCGCGCGCTGGACCGGATCGACGTCCCGGGTCGGCTCGACCGGAGTTTTTGACGTCGTCTCGGGGGCGCTCGGCTTTTCGATCGCGAGTTCAAAGACCGGGGCCTCGACCACTGTTTCTCGAACCGACGGAGCTTCTACCGACGGAGCTTCTACCGGCGGAGCCTCTACCGGCGGAGCCTCTACCGGGCGTGCTTCGAGCCCGTTCGTCGTTGGGGTCCTCAGTTCCTTTGGATCGATCGGAGCCTCTGCCGGACCCCCCTCGGCCACGATGTGGCGGAGCCGCAAGAGACTGTCTCCCAGGTCGGACGCGAAGTCGAGATTGGGCTCGGGGGCCTCGGCCTCCCGTTCCACGGCCGCAACGACGGCCGGGTCTACTTGAACCAGATCGGCACGGCGGAGAAAGCCCAACAGCGCGAGATCATATTCGGCCTTCCCGGCCAGGTCGAGCGCTGAGCGAACGACCGGATAGGGGAGAATCGACACCAGACATTCCGAAAGAGTGAGGACCCGCCTCGGGTCTCCGCTCTCCTCGAGACGCACCTGCAGCAGCTTTGCCAGCGCCGCGGGGGATGCGACTTTCATGATCGCCTCCGAATTGGGTCAGCGCTCGATTTCGAGCGCGCCAACTCGGGCCGAGTCCTCGATAAACGCCCTCGGGGTCGCCCAGGAGACTTCCGCTCCGGTCCGCGCTCGTAGACGCAACGCTTCTTGCTTCATGAAGTCGTCGATCGAGAGGGTTGGCCGGTCCGAGCCGTTCCTCATGTCGCAGACGATACTCTCCCAGTCGCCCTCGTAGACGACCCCGTTCGCCGCGCGGACGCGGTGGGCCTGCTCGAGACGAGCCTGCGGTGGGCGCCCGAATAGATCGAGCTGGTTTCGTCCCAGACCGCTGGTGACCCCAGAAGCCTCGGCTTCGACCTCTGCGAGCAATCGATCCTCCGGCGAAGGATCGCCGGACAACTCTTCGAGGGCGTCCAGATAAGGACGCAACTCTTCCGCATCCGGCGCCAGACCGCGAAGCCGACGTTTTAGTTCGACGATCCTCCACGCCACGGCGGCGTCGCCCACGTTGGGCGCGTCGATGGTTTCGAGCTGCTCGAGTGATCCGTGAAAATCGCCGCGTTCGTAGAGCACGTTTCCAAACAACGCGCGGGCGTCGGCGAACTCCGGATCCAACCGAACGGCTTCGCGACTCCAGAGCAGAGCGCGCTCGTGGTCGCCGCCTCGATAGAACGTAAAGGCAAGATCAAGCGCGGCGTCGGGGCTCTCTGGATCGGCGGCCTGCGCAAGTCGAAAGAAGCGTTCGGCTCGTCGAAGCAGTCCTTCCCGAAGCAGACTTCGCCCGACGCACAACATGAGTTCGAGGTCGATCTCGAAGCCGAGTTCGAGCAACTGTTCGAAGGCGCGGAACGCGCTGGCACGTTCCCCGAGCTTGAGCATGGCATCGCCGATGCCGGCCAACGCTTCTTCATGCTCCTCGTCAATCCGGAGCGCGCCGCTAAACGCGGCTCGAGCCCAGGCGTATTCTTCGCGCGCCAGCCGAGTGTATCCGAGCGACACGAGCAGTTCGGTCGAATCCGGGTATCGGGTGAGGGCGTGCTTGAGGAGGTCGAGAGCCTGATCGTATTGACCGGCCTCGTAGAGGCGCTGGGCTTCCGCGTCGTACTGCTCGCCGTTCCAGGAATCGGGCTGCTTCAGGCTCAAGACCGTTCCGACGGATGAGGGCCATTTGTCGAGTAACCGAACCTGATATTTGGGTCAAAGCCGTCATCGAGCAAGCTCTTGGTTCGGGCAAGGGGACAAGTCATCCCTTCGTCTCGTCCCTGATCGCCGTCGGCGAGGGGTTCGAGACGCCCCGCAAGGCGAGCCGCGTGATTCGACGATCGGTCAATTCGGTCACTTCCAGTTCGGCGTCGCCCAACGGAACTCGGTCTCCCTGTTCCGGGATTCTCCCCAACACTCCGATGACGTAACCCGCTACCGTATCGTACTCTTCGGCGTCTTCGACCCCATCGATGTCGAGGTCCGACAGGAGGTCCGAAAACGAGAACCCTCCGTCGACGGCCATGCTTCCGTCCGATTCGAGCGTGACCCCAACCCCGTCCGATACGTCGTGTTCATCGTAAATCTCGCCCACGATTTCCTCGAGGAGGTCTTCGAGGGTGACAATCCCATCGGTGCCCCCAAATTCGTCGACGACCACCGCCATGTGGGTCGTCCGTGCCTGAAGCTCGGCCAGGAGATCATCGATGGGTTTCGTGTCGGGGACGAATACCGGCTCCCGCATGACGTCGCGCGCCGTCAGGGTGGAGGGTTCTTTTGCCAGGAGTTCCGAGATCAGATCCTTGACGACGACCACCCCGAGAATCTCGTCGAGAGAGTCCTCGACAACGGGCAAACGCGAGAAGCCCGACTCGGCGACCGTCGCGAAGATCTGGTCGACGGTGGCGTCCGCCCGCACCGCCTGGATGTCGGGGCGTGGCGTCATCACTTCTCTGGCGACCGTGTGGGTGAGTTCGAAAACGCCCTCGATCATCGCCTGCTCGTCTTCCTCTACGACACCTTCGCGGAGGCTTTGCCGCACCAACATCTCGATTTCGTCGGGGCTGTGCGCGTGTTGGAGACCGTGCCTGGCCGTCGGGACCCGGATCAAACGCAGAAAAAGCCGAGCAGAGCCATTCAGCATCCAAATGGCCGGCCACATGACGCGATTGAACGTGAGGAGCGGCCCAGCGACGAGTCGACGCGTCGCCTCCGGTCGAAGTAGCGCTACGGTTTTGGGTGCCAACTCGCCGAGCACGATGTGAAGGTAGGTGATGACGAGAAACGCGAGCGTAACCGCCACGGTGTGGAGTGTTGCGGTCGAAAGCGAAAAACCCCAAGCCGAGACGAGCGCCTCCAGGCTACCGGCGAGTGCCGGCTCACCGATCCAGCCCAGCCCCAGCGAGGCGAGCGTAATCCCCAGTTGGGTCCCAGAGATCGCTCGATCGAGGTTTCGTTGAGCCTTCTGTGCGCTCCGAGCGAGCCGGTCCCCGCCCTGGACCAACTCGTCGATGCGTGTCCGGCGTGCGCTGACCAGCGCGAATTCCGCCGCAACAAAAAATCCGTTGGCGAGGACCAGTACCAAGACAGCCGCAAGTCGAAACGCCAGACTCCCGTCCACCTAGAGCACACCGGTGAGGGCACATGTGAGTTCGCCGAAGGGCGCGGACCATGGGACCGCTTTGCGAGTACCGCCTACGGTCGGTCGCCGGTGCGATCCGGCGGGTATAGGCCCCGGGTCGTCCGGGGGTGCCGGTTCGTTCAGGCTGCGCTTACCTCGTCAGGTTCGACCACTTCGGCGACTTCGACTTCCGCCACGGCCACCTCGGCCCCGGCATCCTCTGACTCCTGGTTCATCGCGGCGAGACCACCTTGCGGGATGGCGGGGGCGCAGTATCGCTCGCCGATCTTCCTTAGCTCGGTAAGCTGAGGAGGCCCCAGTTCGGGGTAGCGCTCACCGATGTACTGGATGGTGTCGTCAAACCACTCATCGCGTTGGTCGTTCTCTGCATCCAAGACGCCGCAACGACGGATATGACTAAAGAGCTCATCGCGAGCCCGGTCAAGCGAATCTGGTGTAAAGCTTCCCTTACTCAAGGCACCTCCTGGTTAGTGTCGGAAGATCCGGAGCGGATAGGACTGGACAGCCCATCGAGGTTCGGAGCGGGCGTCAATCTAACGGGGACAGGCCATGCGCGGCAAAGAAATCGTTCGGGGCCGACCGCCGGGCCGGTTTTCGGGACCGCGCGGGTTAACCACCCAAA
Source organism: Gemmatimonadota bacterium (assembly GCA_029262175.1). Lineage (GTDB taxonomy): Bacteria > Gemmatimonadota > Gemmatimonadetes > Palauibacterales > Palauibacteraceae > Palauibacter. The sequence continues at coordinate 79,453 of JAJCZV010000062.1, read as the reverse complement.
TCGAAGTCTCGCAGGAACATGTTGAGTTCACCGACCTTCATCTTGGTCTTGAGCTGGACGATGAGGCGCCGGTCGTCGTTGGTCAGGTAGACCTCTCCTTCACCACCTTCGCCGAACAGGCCGCTGCTCTGAATAACGGGCTGGACCACGATCGTGTCGAAGGTCCCGGCGCGGACTCGGACGCGCTCCTCTCGAAGGACGCGCACCAACACGGGGTTGCCCTCGTCTTCAAAATAGCGGTCAAAGTGATACGTGCGCCCGACTTCGAGCGGCAAGGTTCGGATCAGGAAAAGGTAGGAGATTTCATCCAGCGCGCCTTCGGGAATCGGCTCGTCCACCTCGGTCTCGTGGGGACGATATGTCCCAGCGGTTTCGTCCCAATCCTCGCGCGTGACCGTTTGCACGTCGTGGTCGAGCTCGTAGCGACGATGACGTTCATACCCGCCCTCCTTGAGGACCTGTTCAAACCGAACGGATCGGTAAGGGTCTAGCGCGAGCCAGCTTACGGTGCGGTCATCGATCTTGTAGAAGAACGGCCCACCGTCGAGTTCGAACGACAAACGCAAGGTGGGTGTGTTTCGGATCGATTCTGAAGCTTCGATTCGCAGGTAGGCCTCGCCGACCTTCACCGGTCCGAACGACACATCGTAGCGCGCGGCCTCACCCGTCTGAAACGGCCACTCGACGGCGAACTGCTCGCTTTCGTCGGTCGGTGCCTGCGCCGCGATCGGGGTAACAGCCAACCCGATGGACGTAGCGAGGACCGCCATCGCGGCCGGGGTCGACGAAAATCTCCTGATCACGCGGCCTCCGAGTCCTCTCGGCCGAGTTCTCTCAGCGCCGGATCTCGACTCGCTCGCATCAGCCCCCGTAGTTCACCCGAAGGGCGAAAACGGGAAGGCCGGTATCGACGCTCCTCGGCGGGCTCGGCCGGCACCTCTTCGAACCGACGCAAGAACGGCCATACCCGGAGCAACACTTCAGCGTTTGCGGCCCAGCCCTCGTATCGGAGCATCGCACCCTCCCGGCCCGACCTTTCGAGCGCGCGGCCAAGGGCGAACAGGCGGTAGAGTCGGAGGCTCGCATAGGGGTCCGTGACATCGGGTGGGCGCAGGCCTCTGGCAAGGAACTTCCCCCCCAGACGCGTCAGCCGGCGCGGGCGCGGCTCGTCCGTCCGCCGAGCGACCGTGACCAAATCCGCGCCGCCCTCAAAGTGGCGAATCATGTCGGGGATCCGTTCCGGCGGGTCGGAGAAGTCCGCTTGCACCGTTACGAGCGCATCCCGTTTTGGATACGTCGAGCGCTCGAGGGTCGCCCGAATCAGGCGCTCCAAGCTGGCGGCGTACCCGACGCGGTGTTCATTGCGAATCAGCGTCAGGGGTAACGTAGGCGGGTACTGCGCCAAGGATTCCGCCGTTCCGTCGTCAGACGCGTCATCACAGACCATCACGTGGAACTCCCTCTGCTCTCCATACAGGAGTTCGCGGATCCGCCACAGCAGGGGTCCGATCGTGTCGCGTTCGTTGTGTACTGGAATCCCGATGTAGATCACGCTCTACCTATTCTCTCGAACCGATTGGGTTTTCTACGTCTGCGTGTAGTCCAACGTTCCGCTTGCCTCTTTGGCGGCGCCCGTCCGCTTCCACCTGCGGTGGAACCAAAAATACTGCTCCGGGCGAGCGCGAATCTCGGTCTCGAGCGCCCGGACCCAGGCCCGTGTCAACGCGACTTCTGGCACCTCGCCGACGGCCGCCGTAGGGGCTCCCAAAGCGCGTAGGTGGAACCTATGACCATCACCCTCGCGAACGAGAGCGCAAAAGAACAACGGCACGCCCGCGGCGATCGATAACCGCGCCGGCCCCAAGGTCGTCCAAGCGGGCCGACCCAAGAAGTCCAACCGTACCGACCCGCTCGGCGCGTGCTGATCCGCCACCAGGGCGAGCAGGTTCCCCTCCGAGAGTCTCCGGAGCAAGACCCGAGGCGATGTTCGGCGATCCAGGATCTCGATCCCCAGGCGGGCCCTCATGGCGTTGAGCCGTCGAGTGGCCCCCGCTTGTTCTTGAGCGACGGCCGTGGGTGGGAACCCGAGTCGCTTCAAGACGGCGCCCGCAAGCTCCCAATTCCCCATGTGGCCGAGCACGATGATCGCCCCCGCCCGATCGTCTTCACCCTTCAGCAGGGCGGCGGCCCCATCCGCATCGACCACGCCATCGAGCGCCGGATCGATGTGCTTCGCCCCACCACCCAACGTCGCGAATTCCTCACCAAAGTGTCGATAGCACTGGCGTGCGGTCGCCCGGACCCATTCGGGGCTCGCGGCGGGAAAACTCGCGGCTAGCTGCGACTCGACCGCAGTTCGACGAACCCGGAATACGTGGTACGCCACCCACCCCAGGGCGCGTCCGGCGGACCGGCCGCTCGTTCTCGGGAGAATTCGAAGCGCGGTTTCGAACGTCCACAGCCCGAGCGCCGCGAGGCGATCAGCCAGCCCCGCTGCCCCCGCATCCGTCGACGGGGTCACCCCACCGGGACCGAAGGCTCGATCTGCTGGCCGAACAACCGACGATAGGGTCCGTCACGCTCGATGAGGACCCTGTGGGCGCCCGAGTCGACAATCCTCCCCGCCTCCAAGACAAAGATCCGATCGGCCTCGCGGACGGTCGACAGCCGGTGAGCAATCACGATGACCGTGCGCTTTCGGAACAGATGTTCGAGCGCGTCCTGCACCGCGGCCTCGCTCTCCGCGTCCAGCGCGGACGTCGCCTCGTCCAGGATCAAGATGGGAGGATCGCGAAGCACGGCCCGCGCGATTCCAATGCGCTGCCGCTGTCCACCGGAGAGTCGAACGCCGCGATCCCCGAGAAGCGTGTCATAGCCCTCTGGGAGGTCTTCGATGAACTCGTGCGCGTGCGCGGCCCTCGCAGCCGCCACGATGTCCGCGGTCGCTCGATCCGGCTCCCCATAAGCGATGTTGGCCGAAACCGTGTCGTGCAGCAGGGTCGTATCCTGGCTGACCAACCCGATCGACGCGCGTAGCGAGGCGCGAGTCAACTCGCGAATGTCGGTGCCATCGATGGTGATTCGACCACCCTGTGGATCCCCGAACCTGGGGAGAAGATCGACGAGGGTCGTCTTCCCACCGCCGGACGGCCCGACGAGGGCCACGACTTGGCCGCGTTCGATCCAGAGGTCCAGGCCCTCGAGCACAGGCGGCTCGTCACCGTAGCCGAAGGTCACGTCCTCGAAGCGGATGCCGTGTTCGAGCGGGGTCATGACCTTGGTTCCGCCTGATGGCTCCGTGGGCTCGTCGAGGATCTCGAGAAAGCGGTCGCCCGCGGCGAGTCCCTGCTGCAGCGTCGCCGGATACTGCGTTAACGCCTTGACCGGTGAAATCGCGCGCAGCGCGATGGTGACGAAGGCGAGGAACTGTTCGGGTCCAAGCGATCCCGAGTCGATGACGAAGACGGCGCCCAGCCAGACGAGACCCATCGCCACGCCCGAGGCCAAGACCTCCGACAACGGAGAGGCGAGCTGCTGAGCGGCGGCGGTGCGAACGAATCGCCGGGCGAGCCGGTCGGACTTGGCTTGGAAGCGACCTTCCTCAAAAGCCTCGGCGCCCCACGCCTTCACGAGACGCACGCCACTCAGGTTCTCCTGCAGCGAGCTCATGAGTTCTCCCTGCTCGAAGAAGACGCCTCGGAATCCCCGCCGGAGTCGAGAGAGCAGCGGACCCAGAGCCGCCAGTACGATCGGGACCAACACCAGTGCCATGAGAGCGAGGGACCAGGACAGGGCGAACAGCGCCACCCCGTAGGCGAGTACGGTTGCGATCTGTCGAACGGCGGAAGCGAGACCGTCGGTGACGGTGGATTTCGCTTCCTTCGTATCGGTCATCACGCGCGCCAAGAGCTGCCCTACCTTTTGGCGTTCGAGGTACGCCATCGGGAGACGCTGCACTCGAGCTTGAACGGCGTTTCGCAGATCTCTGGCAAACGATTCTCGGACGTGGACCGCGAGCACACCCGCCGCGTAGAGGCACACGTTTTTGAGAAGAATCGCGATGATGACCAACAGGCAAACGACGCGGAGGCCCTCGAGCCCCTCGACACCGACGAGCCACCGGCCCGCAACGTCGTCGATAAAACGCTCGGCCGCGTTTCTTCCCCCCTCGGGGAGCAGCGCACCCATGCCAAAGAGCGAGCGAAGAAACGGGATCAACAACAGGAGGCTGAACGCCTCGAAGAAGGCCGCCACGACTCCGAGGGCCACGCTTCCGACGAAGACCCAGCGATACGGGCCGAGGAAGCCCAACAGTCGACGGAAGGACCCTCTTCCGTCGTTCGCCCCCCAAGGTGTTTTCGTCAACGCGGCGTCAACAAGGCGGCGGGCAAGACCATCTCGTCGGGACTGACCCCTCCGTGCAGAAAGCTGTCACGATAGCGGTTTTGATACTCGCGAAGCTTGGTCGGGTAGACGAAGAAATAGTCCTCCCGGCACAGCGCGACCGTGCGCTTGAGACCGCCCGGAGGGAGCCGGAGCTCGTCCGCGTCAGAGGTCATGAAGACCGCGCGCGGGTTCTCGACCCGAAGGTCGTCACCGAACTTATAGCGTAGGTTCGCCGTCGCATCGCGCTTCGCGTAGATCGTCGCCGGTCGGTGGCAATGAAGCGATCCGTGATCGGTCGTGATGAGGACGCGGACCCCTCGCTTGGCGGCGAGCTTGAGAGCGCGAAATGCGGGAGAGCGCTCGAACCACGTTACGGTCAAGGAGCGTAGCGCGCTGGTATCTCTGGCCATCTCCCAAATCAAACGCGACTCCGCTCGCCCGTGCGTCAGCATGTCTACAAAACCGAACACGAGCGCAGTCGCCGACGGACTCGACAGATAGTTGCTCAGGCGCCCCAACATCTTCTCGCCCTGTTCACCCGAGAAGATCTTTTCGTAGTGCGTCGGGAGCTTCTCGCCGAGCGTCTTTTGAATCAGCTGTTCGAAGAGTTGGTCTTCGAACGAGTTGTACCCGATCTCATCGCCCCTCTCCCACCAGTCTGGACGCATCTCCGCCAGTTCGTCGGGAAAGACGCCTCCGAAGATCGCGTTTCGTGCGTAAGGCGTCGCGGTGGGAAGAATCGACGCATAGAGCTGTTCCTCGATCTCGAAGAACTCACTGACCAGTGGCATGATCGCGCGCCATTGTCCCAGTCGCATACAGTCCATGACGACAATGAGCGCTACGGGATCCTCTGTGAGAAGTGGCGCGAAGAACCGCGGAATGACGTCGACGGAAAACGCCGGACCATCGTCCCCGCCCTCATGGACCCATTCTCCATATCGGGCCTCGACCACGTCGCAGAAGCCGCGGCTCAAGTCGGTCATCAGCCCTTGAAGGATGTCCCGAAGACCGGACTCCCCCGCCTCTTCGAGCTTGAGATCCCAGTCGATGAGTTCGGAGTAGAGACCGGCCAAGTCCGCCCAGCTACGCGCGGACGAAAGAAGTTCGCGCAGCTCCCCGAAGCGACGCGAAAAGTCCCGCGCGATTTGCTCGTGGCGCAGCGCCGGTCCGGCAAGGATTCGCGTTACGACCGACAAGACTTGTCGGGGGCTGGTCGGCTTGACGATGTAGTCATCGGCTCTGCGGCCGATCGCCTCATGCATCGTCGAGTCTTCTTCGCTCTTCGTGACCATGACGATGGGCAGCCGAGGCGCGAACCGGCGCACGAGGTCCAACACTTCGATCCCGCGGAGACCGGGCATCTGTTCGTCGAGGAGAACCAAGTCGTAGGAGCTGTTGGAAAGGAGCTCTAGCGCGTCCTGACCATTCATGATGGGGTCGACTTGATAGCCCTCCGCACGCAGGAGCATGAGGTGTGGACGCAGTAAGTCGACCTCATCATCGACCCAGAGGATCCGCCCGGCTTTCGACTTCGCAGCTTCCATCTTTACGCCCCTGCCCCCACATACCGAGACACAGCCAATTCGAGTTTCTCTAGCACGTCGCGTTCAGAAATTTTCGCCATGTTGCCGGCGCGTTTGGTGCGCGAAACGGCGACTTCCCCCCCGCTCGAGTACCGATCGATCGTCAATTCGGCAAAGCGTTCGTACGGGCCGTGTCGCCTGGGATCCGTGGTACCATACAGTCCAATGGTCGGCCGTCCGAGCGCCACGGCAATGTGGAGGGGTCCCGTGTCCGGCCCCAGAACGAGCGCGCTCGCGTCGAGCACCCACGCGAGCCTCCGGAGATCGGACTCCATTTCCACCCTCGGCGGGGTGGCGCACAACTGCCTCAAACGCTCTGCGTCCTCCCGCTCGCTCGGGCCGCCCACGAGGATGGGCTCCAACCCCAACTCCTCCCGGGCCACGTCGATTACCCGAGCGTGACGGGCCAGGATCCAATCCTTTTCCTTGTGCGCGCTTCGAATCACGATCGCCAAGACGGGGCGCTCGATCGATTCGAGCCAAGCCGACTGCTCCCGGCGCTCCTCCTCGGTGAAGTAGAAGCTCCACTCTCGAAGGACGGGAACGTCGAGCGCGTCGAGGAACTCGAAGAATTCGTCCTGCGCATGGGCGGTCGACCTCGGAGGCAGGCTTCGATTGGTCGCCAGCCAACTGAGGTCGGAGGCTCGTCCCCGGTCGAACCCCAGTTTCACCGGCGCCGGCAACCATCGAGTTACGAGACCTCCCTTGAAGACGGGGTGCAGGTTGATCACCAGATCGTAGGAACGACGCCCCAGGCGACGGCGAAAGTCCGAATAGGCCTTCCAGCCCAGCGAACGTCGGAATTCGATGAACTCGTCCACGTCGGGGCGACCGCCCATCAGCGTTTGGGGGAGGGGCTGGATCACCCAGGTGATGTGGGTCTGCGGCCAGGCCCGACGCAAAGATGCGATGACCGGCAGCGCGTGAACGCAGTCGCCGATGGCGCTCATGCGCACGATCGCCACACGCGCCGGGACCGGCAGGTTTCCTTCAAGCAGGGGCACGCGACCACCGGGTCACGGGCATGGTGCGAGTGTGCACGAACGGATCTCCCTGGACGTTGACTGGTAGTGCCTGTACCGGCGCCGGCTGACAAAACATGACCCGTACTGTAACGTCGAGCGATGCGAATCCTCACCCGCTATCTGTTGAGTCTTCATGCGGCACCGTTTCTGTTCGCGGTGACGGGCGTGACGCTATTGCTGTTACTCGACCAGGTCAGCAAGCGGTTCGCGGGTCTGATCGGCAAGGATCTCCACTGGACGGTGATCGCCGAAGTCTTCGTATATTCGGTGCCCTTCATCTTGGCGCAGACGCTCCCGATGGCGGTCCTCATCACCGTGCTGTATGCCTTCAACCGGCTCGAAGGCGACTTCGAGATTACCGCGATTCGGGCAAGCGGCATCCCGCTGGCTCGCGTGATGGCACCGATTCTTCTCGCCTCCGTGATCCTCGCGGGTGGGATGACATGGTTCAACAACACGATCCTTCCCGAGTCGAACCACCACCTTCAAGTGCTACTCACGGGCATCGGTCGCAAGAAACCCACGTTCTATTTGCGGGAACGAGCCATCAACGAGGTTCTTCCTTCCCGGCTGTACGTGCAACCTGGGACCGTAGATCGAGAGACCAGCACGCTGGGTGACGCCGTCATCTACGATGAGCGCGACGGCCAACAGAGCCGGACCATCTACTCGGACGCCGGTCTGATGGCGTTTGATCAGGAAGGCGAGGACCTCTACCTCGATCTACAAGACGGCATCCTCCAAGAGCGGCCGAACACCCGTCCCGAGGGCTTCCAGCGCATCGAGTTCGGCCGCATGGTGATGCGAGTGCCGGACGTGGCCAACGCGCTCGAGAGAGACACCATCAACGCGTTTCGCAGCGACCGCGAGATGACCATCGGGCAGATGACGATCGAAGCTCGCAAAGGCGAGGACCAGGCGGCGAGGGCGCGGATCGAAAGCCGGGCCTATGCGGTCGAAATCACCCGCGTCTTGACCACGTTTCGCCAGACGCTCGAAAGCGAGGGCGCGGCGGCTGAGGGCGAAGAGGCGGCGGCTGATGCGAACGAAGGTGTGCCCGCGCAGGCGAACGAGGATGCTCCGCTGTCGGCGAACCAAGACGCGTCGCCGGTCGCCTCCAATGTCGACGCCGAGGCCGCGCGACCGTTCTACGACCCGCAAGAAAAGGGGGTCGCGATCCCCGCGGATTCCGCGGCTCGAGCGGGGCGAGATGCGGCGATCCGATTCCATAGCTCCGTGGACGCGAGCAACCAGTTCCGTGCCTACCGCGAACGCGAGGACGCGGGGCACCGCCAAATCAACAAATTCAAGATCGAGATCCATAAAAAGGGGTCGATCCCGGCCGCGTGTATCGTTTTCGTGTTGATCGGGGCGCCGATCGCCGTTCGCTACCCACGCGCTGGCGTGGGACTCGTGGTCGGCGTCAGTCTCGCCTTCTTTACGGCGTACTACATCGCGCTTGTCGGGGGCGAAAAATTGGCGGACCGACGTTTGATATCGCCGGTGTGGGCCATGTGGTCGCCAAACGTCTTGTTCGGCGTCTTCGGGCTCGCCGCGCTGTGGCGGGCGACCCGCGTGACGCGCTAGCCGGCCGACTCATGCGCCTACTCGATCGGTACGTCGGCATGCAGTTTCTCAAGATCTTCGCGGTCTGCGTGCTCGGCGTCCCGTTGATGTTCATGGTCATCGACCTCACCGACAACATCGATCGGTTCATCGATCAAGGGGTCACGCGTCTGCAAGTGTCGTTGCACTACATGTATCAGTTTCCCTACCAGTCGCTGCTCGCGTTTCCGATCGCATCTCTGCTCGCGTCCGTCTTCACGGTTTCTGCGCTCACGAAACGATTCGAAATCACGGCGATGAAAGCCGGCGGCGTGTCTTTCTATCGATTCGCCGTCCCTCTGCTCGTGCTTTCCACGATGCTGAGTTTTGTCGCACTTGGCCTTACCGAGCTCGTTGCCGTGACAAACCGGCGTTCGGTCGAGGCCTTGGAGCGCCAGGAGAGCCGCAGTCAAACGATCCGAATGTCTTTTGTGTACCGCGCGGACCAAGGGTTCGTGTACAAGGTGCGGCGGCTGGACACACGTGAAGCGCGCATGGACGACATTCAAATCGAGCGGGAGGGCACGGGAGCAGAGTTTCCGACGATGAACATCAGCTCCAATACGGCGCAGTACGATTCGCTGACCGCGGACTGGACGCTGCAGCATGGGTGGGTTCGAAGGTTCCACAATCCGGAGACCGAGCGGGCGTACGAGTTCCTTCGGATGCACGTACGAGAGCTCGATGAGCCACCCGACGAGCTTCGGGCCGAGCCAAAAGATGTCAACGAGATGCGCTACGCGGAGCTCGGCCAATTCATCGAGGCGATCGAGCGCTCCGGTGGTACCGCGCACGATCTCGAGACATCGCGAACGCAGCGCCTCGCTTACCCGTTCGCCTGTCTGATCATCACTCTGTTCGGGATGCCTTTGGCGCACTCCAACAAGCGCGGGGGTGCGCCCATGTCGATCGGCATCGCGTTGGCGACCACGACGATCTTCATGATCTTCATCCGGATTACCGAAGCGCTGGGCGCGGGGGGCGCGATCCCGCCGCTGGTGGCCGCTTGGCTACCCAACGGGGTCTTTCTCGTCGCTGGCGTGTTTCTTTTTTCACGGCTCCGGACGTAGTCGCCCTATAGCGGAGGCGCGCTCTAGTAGGTCGAGGGCCCTTCGGATTGAAGCCGGGTGATATCGGCCCGGACCATGTCGCGGATCATTTCGTCGAACGTCACCCGTGGCTCCCAATCCAACTCCTCTCGTGCCTTGGAGGGATCGGCGCACAACAGATCCACCTCTGCCGGGCGAAGCAAGGCAGGATCTTGCCGAACGTAGTCCTGCCAGTTCTTGCCGATCTCATCGAAGGCGATCTGGAGAAGATTCTCGACCGAGTGTGTCTGTCCCGTACCGATGACGTAGTCTTGCGGAGTATCCGTCTGGAGCATGCGCCACATCGCGTCGACGTAGTCTCCTGCAAACCCCCAATCACGTCGCGCGGTGAGATTCCCCATCGGGAGCTCGCTCGCCATTCCGAGGTGTATCTGCGCTGCGTGCCACGTCACCTTGCGTGTCACGAACTCCAGTCCTCTGCGCGGACTTTCGTGGTTGAACAGGATCCCGCTCACGGCAAATAAGTCATAACTCTCGCGATAGTTCACGGTGATGAAATGACCGTACACTTTGGCCACGCCATAGGGGCTGCGCGGGTAAAAAGGCGTCTCTTCGTTTTGCGGCGTTTGGCGGACCATCCCGAACATCTCCGATGACGACGCCTGATAGAAGCGGATACTCGGATCGACGGACCGGATGGCCTCGAGCACACGGGTCACTCCCAGCGCCGTGAACTCCCCCGTGAGGAGTGGCTGCTCCCAAGAGGTCGGGACGAAGGACTGCGCCGCGAGATTGTAAACCTCTTTGGGCTCGACCCGCTCCAACACCCGGATCAAGGACAGCTGGTCCAGAAGGTCCGCCTGGTGCAGGGTGATCCGGTCTCGGAGGTGCGCTACGCGATCGTATTTTTCGACCGACGATCGCCGAACCACGCCGTGGACGTCATAGCCCTTTTCCAGCAAAAGCTCCGCCAAATATGACCCATCCTGCCCGGTCAACCCTGTAATAAGTGCAATCATATCCGTGTTTTCGCGTAGTTATTCGCATTCCAGCGCAACGCGCCGCTGCACCTAGCAATACGAATCGGCCCCAGGGCTGGGCAAATCCCGGCCCCGAGGCCCTCGCCGCTCAGAGACCCGCTGCGGGCAGAGTTCTTGCTCGTATCCGCCTCTGTGACAGCGGTTTTGGGGCCGCAGAGGGGTCGTGGGGGGGAGGTGTGAATGACAGTTGGGGGGCATTCCGTCGGCTCAGACCGCCTGGTGATGACGGCGATCGAGCTGGGCCATGCATCCGAGTCCGTATGGGCCGCGGTCGATGATGTCGCGGAGACGGACCTGTCTCTGTTGGTGCGGATCATCCGTCATTCACCGGCCGACTCGTGGCTAGCCAAGGACGTTTGGCAACGTGCCATCCAACCCGAAAACATCCGGCGGCTCCTGGATGACGAGTCGGCAGACGCCGAAGCCGTTCAGGCCCTCCTCGCCGGTTTCGGCGCCGACGAGGCAGACATCCTGCTCGAGCTCCTCTGCGAGTCCGAATCGCTTACCACCCGGAAGCGACTCTTTTCTCGACTCGTGGAGCTCGCACCGAAGATCGGTCAAAAGCTCGTGCGTATGTCGCGCGACAAACGCTGGTTCGCCCGACGTAATGTGCTTGCGCTGATTGGCGAGCTCGACGAATTGCCCCGCAAGTGGAGCCCCGGGGCGTTCGCCGAGGACCCACACCCCGCCGTGCGTCGAGAGGCGTTCAAACTCATGCTTCGCAAACCGGAGTTACGCGACCGAGCCCTTTGCGGACTTTTGGCCGATGATGATCGTCGTGCCCGCAGTCTCGGACTCGCCGCCGCGACAGAATCCTGTCCGCCCGAGGCAATTTCGACGCTCTCCCACATCGTGGTCGATGAGAGCATCGCAAACGAACAACGTGTGATGGGCGTTCGCGCGCTCGGTCGATCCGGAGACGCCGAGGCCGTCGGTGCGCTGATTGAAGTCGTCCGCAGCGGGGCCGGGCTTGCGCCCAATCGACTCGGCCCCAAAACGCCCGTCATGCTGGCCGCGCTTCAGGCACTGGCCACGTTCCCCGGAGACATTGGAGCCGGGAAGAAGCTCATTATGAAGGCCGCCCGGTCCAACGACCCGGACGTTCGAGCTGCGCTCGGGAAGGATGGGGGCGCATGAGGGAAGCCACGCAGTTCTTGGAGTACGTCGGCGTGCTTCTTGGCGAATCCACCCCTCATCCGACGTCGGATCTCGGCGATCTGATCGTGACCGCGCGCGCTGCGCTGGAGACGCTCCGCCTGGCCGAGCCCAGCTCCGATTTCATTCTGACGCCCTCCGGCGTCAACTGGGGTTCTCGTCCGCTGGACGTCGGCGGTGCTGCCTGGCTGGATCGCCTCCGCCAGGAGGGAATCGCTGTCCTGGCCCCGCCCAACGATGAGGCGGGATTCGGACGTTGGATCGCCGGGCTGGCGGCGCAGGTGGGTTCCGAGACGGACGCGCGCACGCTGGAACTCGTGGGTGCAACCGCGGCCGGCTCGACGCAGGCCGTGCTTTTGGACGCCGCACCCGAGTCCGTCAGCGAGAATACTCCGCCCGCCGCTCCGCCATCAGAACCGGCCGACGCGATCGAGGCACCGACGGACGTCGGGGCCCCGGATTCCGAACGAATGCTCGCATCGGTGTTTACCGAGGGTCTCAGACCGGACCGGTCCCTCCAATCCGAGGCCGATCGGGTGCTGCAGCTTCACGAGGCCGCCTCCCAAGGCTATTCGCTGTCCTATCCGGAGGCGTCCGGCATCGTCTCCAACTTGCTCGCGCGTATCGACGATGAATCGTTGTCTGCCGAAGCCGACATCATCTCGACGCTCGACGAGTACACGACGGTGCACAGCCTGAACACCGCGCTTCTATCGATGAAGCTCGCGCAAAGGCTCGGTTACGAAACGGAAGTCGTGGTGGAGGTCGGCGTGGCGGGGCTGCTGCACGACATTGGGAAAGTGCGCCTCGGCGATCTCCCCTCGGTGAGTCGTGAGATGCTCTCGGGTGACGAGCGCGGCGTCCTGCAGAGTCACTCCGCCGAGGGCGCAGCGCTTCTTCTCGACTCGGGTGTCGAGTTCGGGGCGGCGGCGGTCGTCGCCTACGAACATCACATGCCGTGGGAAGGCGAAAGTGGCTACCCCACGCGGCATTTCGACCGAGATACGCACGTGTTCAGCCGGATCGTAGCGATCTGTGACGTCTACGATGTGCTTCGAAGCGAGCGATCGTTTCGCCCCGCCCTCACGAGACCGGCGGTCTTGAAGTATCTGGCGCTCTTGGGGAAGCGAAGCCTCGATCCGACCATCGTAGGCACGTTTGTGGAGCTCGCGCGGAGTCCGTTACCGCGGATCGCGGTTCCCACCACTCGGCCCGAAGCGGAAACCAACGAGATTGGCTGGCTGCCGGAGACCGGCTACGATGCGGACTGCGAGCCCCGTCCGGTTCGCTTCTGAAGGACACGAAATAGGAGGTCGTTCGAAGCCCGTGCCCCGCTAGTGGCCCGCCCTACCCCCGTCCCCGATTGGGTACCCGACCTCCCCGCTGCTCCCGGCGTTTACACGTTTGTCGACCCGCATGGCCATCCCCTTTACGTAGGAAAGAGCGTCAATCTGCGACGGCGCGTGCGTGGCTATTTCTACGGCGGCGGACCCGACAGTGAGCGCCTCTCCGAGATGCTCCGGATCGCCCGTGGAGTACGAGCACATCCCACTGGCAGTGACCTGGAGGCGCGTCTGGAAGAGGCGCTTCGGATTCTCCGCGATCGTCCTCCGTACAACAAAGCGCTCAAGCGCCGAGATGCCGGCTGGTATCTCGAGTTCCGTTGGAACGAGCCGTTTCCGCGGCTACGCGTCGTCCGTCGGCCGCGTAGAAGCGGGGCCCGATACGTGGGTCCCTTTTGGGGGCGTCGGCTCCCGGAACGAGTGAAACGTCTGACGGAGAAGATTTTTCGCTTACGAAGCTGCGCGGAGCCGGTGCGACCCGATGTCGAACGAACCCCGTGTATGCAGTTCGACATGGGACTCTGCACCGCACCTTGCGCTCGACTCACTGGAATCGACGCCTATCGTCTTCAGGCCGAGGCGGCCGCGCGGCTGCTGACGGACCGTGAGTTCGGCTGGACTCTGCTCGACCAGTTCGCCCGCGCCCGGGACACGGCCGCTGCAGGCTTGGAGTTCGAAAAGGCGGCCGAGCAACAGGCACGCATGGACTGGTTAGAAGAACTCGAAGAGTATCGGTTTGCGATCGATTCCGACGCCGACAGCCGATCCTGGCTCATCGTGCTCCCGGGCATCGAAGAATCCAGGCGTGTCCTGCAGCCGGTCGCCGCAGGGCGCGTTCTGCCGAGTCGACGCGTCGACTGGGTCGATGGACGGTGGCAGGAGGCGGTCGAGGATGCCTGCTATGCCGTGCGCGTCGCGGAGCTTCGCGCCCCGTCCGTGCTCTCTCCGCGCGAATCCGTGTCGAGCGTAATGGTCGGGCGGTGGCTGGAAGACGGCTGCGCCGACGGGCTCGCGATCGACCTCACGACGCAGGACGCGGCGACTACGATTCGGCAGCTCGAGGCGGCCGGCTGAGCCTCGCGCCTACTGGGCTGCTGCAGGTACGACGTCGTCGGCCTCCGCGCCGCCGCCGTCCCGGACGGCCTTGTCGAGTTCCTTCTTCGCCACACGAGTGATGAGCACGACGACTCCGAATGTCGCCGCGAGTCCCGCGATCAACAGCGCCGTTTGACCCCAAGTGGCCGCGCCACCGGCCGCCTCCGCTACTTCCGCCCCCGCCACCCCGATATACACGTACAGCATAGTCCCGGGCGCCATCGCGACAAGGGAGGCGATCGCATAGTGCCAGAAGCTCACGCCGGTGACACCATAAAAGTAATTCTGGACGTTGAACGGAAACGCGGGGGAAAGCCGCGTCAGCGCGACGACGCGCCACCCCTGCGTTTCGACGGCCCGATCGACGGCGCTCAGTTTTGCTCGACCCGATAGCCACCGCTCCACTCGGGTGCGCAGCAAGTAACGACCGATGAGAAACGCGAGGCAGGCACCCGTGGTGGCCGACAGCACCACCGTGAGGGTTCCGAGGCCGAGACCGAATGCGACACCCGCGCCGATCGTCAGCGCGGACGCCGGAGCCAGCAACACGACCGCCAGCACATACGCGAGCCCGTAGACGAGGGGGCCTGCGGCTCCGAAGCCGCTCACCCACGCCCGCAGCCTCTCTACCCAACCGGCGGCCCCGCCAGCCGCTTCCTGCGGAAGCCTCAAGACACCGGCGAAGGCGACCGAGTTCGCGGTCGCGGCGACTTCTTCGGTCACGGACGTGGAGTTGAGAGACCAGTCGTAATCCCTGAACCCCAGCGAGACTTGTGGGTTGGCACGAACCGCGGCGCGCACTTCATCGTCAGCGTAGATCGCGATGAACTCGGCGATCGTCTCGGCCCGGGGCGTCCACCCCTCGGCGACAAAGTCGTCGCCATACCAGTCGAAGTATTGCGATACGCGGAGGCGATCGCCGTCGAGTGACACGTTTCTGGGATCACGGAGGAACGATCGAGCACGCTCTTCGAGTTGATCCTCGAGCTCAGGCGCGTTGAACGCCCAGGTCGGAAGCGGCGCGCAGGATCGCGAGGCACAGTTGACTGCAAAGTGGATGCGCGGGTCCTTGAAGAACGGACGAAGCAGATTGTGTTCGATGTTGTCGAGCGTCAGCTCATGCCCACCGACCGACCACAGGAGGTCGGACCAAACGCCATCGATGTCTCGGATGGACCGAACGTCCGGGTTGTCGAGAATCGCGACAACCGTGAGCACGTTGTACGCGTTGATGAGGAGCGCTTTGAGCTCGTCTCGCTCCAGCGCGCCGAGTTCGACTGCGGCGATCCGGTCGACATAGGCGTCGATTCGAACGCGATTGCGCGCCATGTAGTCATAATCGACGAGACCGTCGCGCGTGCCGTCGCGGAGCAGCGCGTCCCACTCGGAATGATCGAACGTTTCTGTGCCCGACGTCAGGGCGCGTTCGACGTCGTTCGCGACGTCCCCGGTCGCAGGTGTTGAGGCCGGCGCGGCACACCCGGACGCGATGAGGCAAAGAAGCGCCGCGGTCGCGCTGACTAATCGTTTCAACAGAGTCCTCCGATGTTCGGCCGGTCGCGCGTTGAACGCCTCGTTGCGCGACGCGGTTCCATCGCGATCCGGCTCAAGAGCCGGACGGGGGCGGAGTTCCGACGATCCATTTGATTTTGGCACCCTGCGCGAGTTGCGTATCGGTGTCGACGCCGTTGACGATCGCGAGTTCGTCGGCCGTGATCGGACTACCCCGCTGATTGACCAACGCCGCGATCGTCGTCGATCGCGGCAAGGTCTCCACGTTGACGCGCAAAGGCTGGACCCCCAAGAGCGCTTGATCAATAAGTCGATCGAACGAAGCGATGGTCGTTCGAAACGCGTTGTCGTAGGTCCCGAATTTTTGAGTCGGCGTGTACCCTAGGAGCCGGTAGGTCTGACCGTTGTAGTCGACAAAACCGGCGACGCCGGACACCGGACCGTTCTCCGTGGCCGCCTCGAAGGCGCCGATGGTGGCCGGGAGTCGATTCACGGTCGTGCGGTTCACGCCGCGTGACTGGATGCCTTCCCCGGCAAAGAAGGCCTGCGCTGCGCTGGCGTGGCCGGAGGTCCCCGAAAGCGTGAGTTGGATAAGCGCGTCCTCGTCGGGGCTTTGAGCGATGACCGCTTCGGTCAGGTTCGCCGTCTGCCACCCATCCGGCATGTTGAACTCGAAGGCCAGCTCCGGGTGAACAAAGCGCGCCCCTTGAAAGAAACCATCTCGCGGATTGATTCCGAAGACCATGCCGTCGACGTGCGACAGATACTGGTCGGCGAGGATCCGCGTCGGCGCGAGGACCGACTGAGGGATCGTGTCCACCTGAGCGTGGATCCGTGCGATACGATCGGCCGAACTCGGGTGCGTCGCGAGCCAGTTCGGAGTACCACGCCCCCCTCGCAGCTCGGTCTGTCGCCCGAGCATCGTGTGCACCTTGACCGCTTCCCTGGGGTCGTAAAGATCCCGGAGGGCATACCGCACGCCGAGCAGATCCGCTTGGTGTTCGTCGCTACGACTGTGGCTGAGGCCGAAGACCCCGATCGCCGCCGCCCCCAGCCCGCTGACGTTGCGAATATCCTCGCTGAGAATCGAACCGATCCCGAGGAGGCCGCCGAACAGCTGTTGTCGGCTCAGTTGTTCCACCGAATGACGGGCCGTCACGTGACCGACCTCATGCCCAAGGACGGCGGCAAGCTCCGCCTCGGAGTTGAAATGAGTCAGAATGCCTCGAGTCACATAAAGGAACCCGCCGGGCACGGCGAAAGCGTTGATCGAGGGATCGTCGAGGACGATGAAGCTCCACGGCAGATCCGGTCGCTCCGAGGTCGCGGCAAGACTGAGTCCGATCTGTTCTATATAGGTTTGCAGACCCGGGTCATCGTACCGAGGCATCGAAGAGGCGATCTGGTCGGCGTAGGCCCGCCCCATCTCGATCTCTTGGCTTTCGGAGATGAGCGAGAGCATCCGACCTCCGGTAGCCGGATTCGTGGCGCAAGCGCTAAGACCGACTCCAAGAACGACCACGCTTGCAACTCGAAGATTTCTGCTTCTCGTATTTCTGCTTCGTCTGTTTCTGTTTCCACTTCTTGTCATCATCCATCCCACGTCAAAGAAATGCGCTGCCGAAGAAAATAGAGCGACTCGCGTCCGGCCTCCAAAGGACTACCCCCCGACCCTCACTACGCCCCGCATAAACGGGTGCGGGATGCAGTGATACTCGAATCGGCCCTCGCGCTGGAACGTATACTCGTAGATCTCTCCGGGACCGATGAGGTTCGAGCCCCAGCCCGCGCCTTCATCGTCCGGGGTTACCGTATGCGCCACGGGGTCCTTGTTCACCCACCGCACGGTGGTCCCGATGGGCACCTGTAGCTCTCGGGTGCGGTACGAAATCGAGGAAATGTCGACCTCCACGACGCGGCGACCCGGGTCGACGCCTCGCGGGGCCTCCATCAGCTCGTCCGGCTCGAAGATCGCGCCCCAGCGCGCGAACCCGCTAAACGGAACCGTAAACTCGAACCCCCAGAAGATCGGCGTGATCGCATCGTCTGGCAGAAAAGTTCGAGCCCCCGCAGAGGTACCCGCCAACGTCCCGCTGGTCACGTTGGTGGCCATGATCGACACCGTATGCGGCGTAAACGGGATGCCGAAATTGAGGCCCGCGCTCCAGGCCAGCTCGCCGTTCGGACCCGCGACGAGATCGGCCATGTCCCCGGTAAGGGTCACGTATTTGTTGAGTTTGAGCCCCACTCCGCCAGCAAGCGCCAGCGCCTCGTCCGAGGTTCCGTCGGGTAAGTCGTAGATGTCGGTGAATCCGCGAAGCGCGGCCATGAAGAACAGACGCCCCGTGCGCGTCTCTGCCGCGACCTCGCCATCGAAGCTCTGATTGGCACCGTTCCAGGCTCCTGTCACCGCGATCTGGATCGACCCGTCCCCACGACTCCCAAACGGGGCCACCTTGATGTAGGGTTGCCACTCGTTGAAGGAACCGCCGCCCACCGAGTTGCTGGAATAACGAAACCCGGCCATCGCGCCCTCGAACAAGCCCAGCGCCACGTCGAACGTCGGATAGTTCGCGATCTTCCCTTCCCCGAAAATATCCGAGACGTTTACCTCGGAACCCGTTATCGCGAACCGGTGCGCAAACTGGAAGTGAAGATTCGACGGCGCGGTAATCCAAGTTCCGCTCATGTTGGGCGTGCGCTCGGTGAGCGCTTGCGCCGCGACGTGAAGGGGAACGGCCGCGGCCAGGAGAAGCACGGCCGCGCACCGACGCCCCTGGGAGGAGATCGTCACCGGCCCGGTCCGCCGTTGCCGCGATCGTTCAGTCGATTGTGTTCGCCGAGGATGCGGCGAAGCTCATCATGCGGGAGCCCCGGAACCATGTGGCCGTCCCGACCCACCATCGTGCGTCCGGCGACCATCGCGTTGGTGATGGCTTCCTCGGTCGCCTGCGCCGTAGCGAGCAAGAGCGGCGAGATGCCGTCGTTTGGCAGCATCTCGACCATGGTGTTGTCGTCTCGACTCCAGGCCTGTGCATTTGCGGTCGAAAACGCGATGAAGATGTCGCCGGAACTGTTGCTCCCGTATCCGCCCATGCGGCCGATTCCGACCGGGACCCGGCGCGCGAGGCGCTTTAGCTGGTGTGGCAAAAGCGGAGCATCGGTCGCCACGACCACGATGATCGAGCCGACGTCCTCCGGTGGACCCGGCGATGCGCCCGCGAGACCCTCGAACTCCTGCTCATCGCCGCCGCCAGGGGGCGGCTGCCACTCCAGGAGCTCCTGTCCGACGGGGATCCCG
This sequence comes from Gemmatimonadota bacterium, assembly GCA_029262175.1. GTDB lineage: Bacteria > Gemmatimonadota > Gemmatimonadetes > Palauibacterales > Palauibacteraceae > Palauibacter. The sequence continues at coordinate 60,356 of JAJCZV010000062.1, read as the reverse complement.
GCCACCAGAAGATCCGGGCGACGTCCGTAGTTGCATTGCACCAGCACTCCGACCGTGTAGTCGCCTACACGTCGAGAGGAGGTTCCGATTCCCCCCTTGAAGGAATTGCACACCATGCCAGTGCCCCCACCCACGGCGCCTTCGGTTACCGGCCCCGAACGGGCGGCATCGATCGCGGCGAAGGCGTGTTCCTTCGTCACGTGAAAGCCGTTGATGTCGTTCAGATACCCATCCCATGTCTCTGCGACGACAGGAAGACTCCACCACACGCCTTGGGAGAGCGCGTCATGAACGCGGTTGTCTCGCGACCATTCGATCACCGCGTCGTGCACGATCCCGACGCTATGGGTGTTCGTGATCATCACGGGACCTTCGAGAAATCCCGACTCCTCGACCCACGTCGTGCCGGTCATCTCTCCGTTTCCATTGAGCGAATACCACCCCGCGAAGACGGGCTCGAAGCGTCGACCGAGGGGCAGCACGGCCGTCACTCCGGTGCGCACGGGCCCCTCGCCGACAACGAGCGGTCCCTCTCCTTCGATGATCGTCGTATGCCCTACGAGAACGCCACTTACATCCGTGATCGCGTTGTTGGGGCCGGGGTCGCCTGGGAAGGGGACACCGAGATCGCGGGCCCGCGGGGCACCCTGCGCCTGGAGTCCCGAGGACAGGGTCAGGGCGAAGAGCACGGTTGGAAGCATGGCCACAGCTTGGCGCGGGCGAGGGTGGGACGAGCACAGCATGGGAATCTCCAGGATCGGATCGGCGATGACGATCGATTAGACGAGCGAGTCGCTGTCCGACCCGCCGCATCCTGACGATACGTCCCTAGACGACGCCGGAGAAATAGCGCTTCGGTGCGTTGAAAGCGCTAGCGGAAGGACCCCTGCAGACCCAGCGTCCAGAGGACGTCGGACCGAAGCCCCACGTCGCGCACCGGTACCAGCGCATTCGTCACCAATACCATGCCGCTCCCGACTCGAAACTTGAGACCCACCGCGAGGTCAATCCGCGTCCGTCGCTCTCCAATCGTGGTCGACGCAAACGAGAGCGGCGCGGGCTCTCCGAACTCGATATCGCCCGGGATGGGGAACTGAGGGTCATCGAGCTCCCACTCGGTCAGAAGGTCGACGGCCGCGGTCACCGAGCCGGCGACCCGCGCGTCGAACCCGGCCGTCGCCAGAACGGCGTCGCTCGTAAAGTCCCCCTCACGCAGCAAATAGCCGGCGTTGAGGTGGGGAGAGAAGCCGTTCGACCGCCCGGAGAAGACCGCGAGAAGACGACCCGAACTCCTTCCCAGCCCCAACAGATCCGCCTCGTTGCCGGTCGCGAACTGGACGTCGCCGAGGATGGCCACCCCGAATCCGGCCGGGGGGCGGTCGCTGCGTGTTCCACCCGTGAGGTTGATTTTGAGCCGCGCGGATATGTCGCCAACCCCCACGGCCGACCCCTCCGCCGCAGCCGTAGCCCGCAGGATCGGTGCGGCCGCCGTCCCTCCGAAGCGATGCTCATGCGATGGATCGAGCGGAATGATCTGAGCTTCGGTGCTCCCGCTGAGCCTCGTGCGCACGACGGGGAGGACCACCCCGACATCGATGAAATTGGTCAACCCGACGCTGAGCGCGGTCGTCGCCACCACCACGTCCATCTCGAGGTTCATCCGAACCTGCAGGATGTCTCTTTCCCAAAGCGGGGCGCCCGGTGACGGGAGCGGATCCGACGCCACGTTCGAGTCTTCGTGCGAAAAATTGGCCACGAGGTTGTCGGCAGAAACACCGTTGAACTGGCTGACGCGGAACCCGCTGACGTCGAAGCCGAAGAAGAACCGGCCGGCCCCGAGCGTCTCGGCGCGTTCGGCGAAGATCGGCCCCAACGAGATCGGAACCTCATTTCCGTCGGCATCGATATATCCCGGCCCGCCTCCGTGCATCGCCACGGCGGGTAGCTCGCCGACGACGTTCGCCACAGCGTCGCCGAGGAACAAAAGCATCGCCTCGTTCCGGGGAACCCGGTTCGACAGGTAGTGCCGGCCGTGCTCGGTGAGCGCGTCTCCCGTAGGCGTAAACTGCGTGCCGAGGCAGAGCGCCTCTCCACAGCTGCCAAAAACGAACAGATCCGAGAATCTCTCGCGTAACGACTGGCCCCGCGCGGCGCTCGGGAGCGCAAAGACGTAGAGCAGGAGGACGAAGCATCCGGTGCGATGGCGTATTCTCATGGCGCGAACCTGGATCCCGATACGACTTACGGCAAGCACCCGGCGCCTGCGGTCCCCTTGACCGTCCCGCGCTACCGCGCCCATTCTCGACCATGCCCTCCGAAACCGTGCACCCAGAAGCGAAACGCCGATCGTCATGATGCCTTGGCAAGACGACCCCGACGTCATCGTGGTCGGGTCCGGAGCGGGGGGTGGGATGGCGGCGTACGTCTTGGCGTGCAGCGGGGTCAAAGTGCTCCTGTTGGAGGCGGGTCGAGACTACGATCCCGTCACCGAAACGCCGATGTTTCAGTTGCCCAAGGACGCCCCTCTGCGCGCCGCCGGCACGTCGGACAAACCCTTCGGGTTCTACGATGCCACCGTCGACGGAGGCTGGAGCGTTCCGGGCGAGCCCTACACCAGCGCGGAAGGCACCAACTTCATGTGGTGGCGATCCCGAATGCTCGGGGGACGTACCAACCACTGGGGGCGCATTTCGCTTCGCATGGGCGAGTACGACTTCAAGCCCTATAGCCGCGATGGTCTGGGATTCGATTGGCCGATGACCTACGACGATCTCGCGCCTTGGTACGACAAGACGGAGATGTTGGTCGGCGTCTACGGCACGAACGAGGGGTTGGAGAACACCCCCGATTCGGGTCCGGAGGTTCTTCAGCCGCCGCCGGCACCCAGAGCATACGAACTACTCACCAAGAAAACGTGCGACGGTCTCGACATCCCGGTGATCCCCGCACACCTGGCGATTCTGACCGAGCGACAGGCCGCGGAACGCCTATCGAACCGCCTTTGGCCGGACAACGGGCTCGCTCGGCGCGTCACGCGCGAGTCGATGGCGTCGCGCGCTGCTTGTTTCTGGGCGACGCCGTGCGGTCGAGGATGCTCGATCAAGGCGAATTTCCAGTCTCCCACGGTTTGTCTCCCACCCGCGCTGGCGACCGGCAACCTGCGGATCGTCACGAACGCGATGGTGCGGGAGGTTACGGTGGACGCGGGCGGACGGGCCAACGGCGTCCATTATATCGATCGCGAAACACGCACGGATCGCTTCGCGAGCGCCGGAGTCGTGGTGCTCGCCGCCAGCGCCTGCGAATCCGCTCGGATTCTTCTCAACTCGAGGTCTTCGTCCTTCCCCGATGGGTTGGGAAACGGGAGCGGTCTCGTCGGGCGCTACTTGATGGACACGGTGGGCGCCGGCGTTTCGGGCCAGATCCCGGCGCTGGAGAACCTCCCCCGGCACCCGGAAGAAGGCGCCTCTGCAATGCACCTCTACATGCCGTGGTGGTTGTACGGTGAGCAGGCACGGGGCGCCCTCGACTTTGCGCGCGGATATCACGTGGAGTTCGGAGGCGGACAACGCATGCCGGGTTATGGAGCCTTTAGCGGTCTCGAACCCCTCACCGAGGGGGCGTACGGCCAACGGTTCAAGGAGGAGTGCAGACGTTACTACGGGTCGTTCATGTACTTCGATGGTCGCGGTGAGATGATCCCCAATGACGACAGTTATTGTGAGATCGACCCCGATGTCGTCGATCAATGGGGGATCCCGGTTCTCAAGTTTCACTGGGAGTGGTCGGACCACGAGCTGAACCAGGCCGTCCATATGCAAGAGACGTTTGCCGAGATCATCGACGCGATGGGCGGGCAGGTGCTTTCTACCGTGCAGACCGACGGCGCCCGCGCGATCGCCGCCCCGGGACAGATCATCCACGAGGTCGGATGCACGCGAATGGGGGACAGCGCTTCGAACTCGGTACTCAATCAGTACTGTCAGTCGTGGGAAGTTCCGAACCTCTTTGTAATGGACGGCGGGCCATTCGTTTCGAATGCCGACAAGAATCCGACCCTGTCGATCATGGCCATCGCTTGGCGGTCTTCCGAATACCTCGTCGAACAACTCGCGACCGGCGGCTTGTCGTGAGTCCGCATGAGTCGGAGCCGACACGCGTCACGCGAAGACGCGCATTGCAAGTCCTGGCCGCCGGGGCCGCCGCGCTTCCTGCCGTTGGCTGCTCGGACACACCCGCGAGCAACCGGCTGGATCAACCGCCGGGAGCTACGACGGGCGGGAACCCGCGCGCGGCGGGAACACCGATGGACCCGGACCTGGTCGCCCCCGTCGTGCCCTGGGATCTCGTACTCAGCGAGGACGAACTCGTCTCGCTCGCATCGTTGTGCGATGTCATCATCCCGGCGGACCAGCATTCTCCTGCGGCGTCCGCGCTGGGCGCGCACGACTTCATCAACGAGTGGGTGAGTGCGCCGTACGAGGGCAATGAACGCGACCTCACGCTTGTCCGCGGAGGTCTCGCTTGGCTCAACACCGAATCGCATCGCCGCTTCGATGCGCCCTTCGCTTTGCTGGGCGCCGGACAAAAAGCAGAGCTGTGCGACGAGATTTGCTATGCGCCACGCGCCGCCCCTGGGCTCGAAGCACAAGCACGATTCTTCGACAAGGTTCGAGACCTGACGTCGACCGCGTTTTGGACAACAGAAGAAGGGATGGCGGACCTGGGATTTGTCGGCAACCGCCCGATGGCGACCTTTGAAGGTCCACCGCCCGAAGTGTTGCAGAGACTAGGACTCACCTAGACGCAGGCGAAGGCGAAGAGGAATCCGAATGGCAGGACACAAATTCACGCGTAGAGAGTTCGTCGCAGCTTCTTCTGCCGCCGGGGCGGGTCTGGCCATCGTGCCGGCCAACGTCTTGGGACGCAGCAGGCGCGCGCCAAGCGACACATTGAACGTGGCGCACATCGGCGTCGGCGGCATGGGTCGGGGCGACGTCCAAGGGATGTCCGACGCCGGCGAGAACATCTATGCGCTGTGCGATGTGGATGAGCGACAAGCCGCGAGCGCATGGAGCGCGTTCCCCGATGCAAAACGCTACCGCGATTTTCGCGTCATGTTCGAGCGCGATGCGGACAACATCGATGCAGTCGTGATCTCGACCCCGGATCACACCCATGCCGTGGCGGGGCTGTTGGCGTTGTCCCTCGGTAAGCCCACCCGGATTCAAAAACCGCTCGCGCGTACGATTGGCGAGGTGCGGGAACTCGTAGCCGCTGCGTCGGCCGCCGGCGTGCCGACCCAGATGGGGAATCAAGGCCACGCCCAAACGGGTACTCGTCAGATGCGCGAGTGGTACGAAGCCGGCGCGATCGGAACGATTCAGCGGATCGAGTATTGGACCAACCGACCGATCTGGCCCCAGGCCATCCGTCGTTCGACGGAAGCGCACCACGCCCCGCCATGGATCGACTGGGACCTGTGGCTTGGACCCGCTCCCGAACGACCGTATCACCCCGCGTATGCACCGTTCAACTGGCGCGGGTGGTGGGACTTCGGGACGGGGGCGCTGGGCGACATCGCCTGCCATGCCATGGACGCCGCGTTTTGGACCTTCGACCTGGGCACCCCCGCGCGCGTCACCGCCGAATCGACCGCCCTCTTTCCCGAGACCGCTCCGGCCTCCTCTCGAATCGAATACGACTTTCCAGCCCGGGCCGGACGACCCGCGATCAAAGTGGTATGGCGCGACGGCAATTTTTCCCCGCCACGCCCGGAAGAGATCGCCGCCGACTCACCCTGGCCTCTCGAGTCGAGCGGACAACTTTGGATCGGTTCCGAAGGGAAACTATTTGCGGGGATCTACGGCGAGAATCCGAGACTGCTCGATGTGGATCGCGATCGTGACATCCGCGAAAACCCGCCGGCGGAAACGTATCCGCGTACCGGCGGCGTGTACGCTGAATACGCGGCGGCGGCAAAGGGCGGCACGCCGGCCGGATCGAATTTCGTCGAACACGCGGGCCCGCTGACCGAAATGGTTTTGTTGGGGAATCTTTCGGTTCGAACGGGGCGCGAGCTGCGCCTCAACCCGACGAGCGGCGTGATCTTGAACGGCACCGACATCCCGGAAGAGTATCTGCGCGCCGTCGCACGACGCAGCTGGGCGGGCTAGCCGCTAAGGGGGACTGCGGTAGCCTGGTCTGAGGAAAGGCGGAGGCTCGGGCACGTCGGCGGCTTCCCCGCACTTCTCGTACGTGGGCGTCTCGTTCTCGATGAGGCAGTAGCGCTCGGAAGACCAGCGCGCCACGATCGGATCCGCTTCGAAGTCCGTGACCGCCGAAGTGTACGTCCGGACTTCGGTCCAATCCGCCGAGACTTCGATCTCGACATCCCGGACACCGGGTTCGGCCAAGTTCAGGTATCGAAGCGCGGGATGGATCTCGCCGGTCGTCGTGTTTACATGGAAGACCTCGACGCCCACCCGCGGGCACGCGCCGCACTGCCCCGAACCGTAGTAGCTGGCCCACGCGCGCGGACCGCTGAGTACGAGAAGGTTGCCGTCGGGAAGCTCGCGCACCTCGACGGTCTCGAGATCGACGAATCCCGTTGGTTGTTCATCGTCACCGGTGTGCGTCCAATCCTCGGGGCTGAGACGTCCGGCCTCGTCCTCGAGCGCCAGAATCGGAGCGCACAATCGCCTGCCGGCTCCGACATCCCGAACTTGGAAGCTCGCCTCGAACGCCTGCGGCGACAGCGTCTCCGGGTCCGGAGCGTACTGATATCCGCTCGCATGGTTATCCATGATGATGAGATTCCGGAGATGCGCCGACGGCTCGGGAATCATGTAAAGCACCGCGTCGGCCGACGCGCGTCTCGGTGCCGACCCCGCGCGCTGGATCAACACGCCGGCCAGGCCGGCGGCGCACGGCGTCGTATGTCGCAACGGTAGCGTCAACGGCCTCAAGACGGCGCCGCCGAGATCGGCCACATCGTCGGTGGTCGCATCGACGGGGGCCCACTCGACCGCGATCCTGACCGCCTCCAAATCGGGCGCCCGCACGGGCGGAAACGCGGACCAGGGGATCAACATCTCGAGCCCCAAGCCGTTCCCGGTCCCCAAGATCGGACGCACCAGCACACCGGGCTGACCTCGGGGAGACAACGCGGCCATCCGATCGGCGCCGGGCAAACCAGCGAACGCGGGTGTCGCGCGGATCTCGGGTGGCACCCGAAGCGCCCCTGAGTCCCGCGACGCGTTGTCGAGTTGGAGTTGCCATCGGCGCTGGAACAAGGGTCGAATACGATCTCGATGGGCGCGCTGTTCCGCGAACCACGCAACGCATGGATCCCCTTCGAAGTCCGATGCGGACTCTGAACAAGCGGTCGAATCCGCCAACACCTCAAACCCGAATTGGTGCCCCCACCCGATGGCGGGAAACTGCGGGTCCTCGGACCCGGCTAAGAGGACCGAGAGCACGTCGGACTCGGACGGCGTCGCTGCACCGCGGATCTCTGCCGCAACGACGAGGCCGTCGTCCACCTGGCCGATCCAGATTAGCGCCTGTGGCCGTCCTTCGGTGGCCTCAAGGACATGATCCACTCGGCGGGCCCGCCACTCGGACACCCGACCGTCGTAAGTGAAGTCCTCGACGCGCGGGACCGCGACGGCCGACGTGTCGACCTGCGCATAGATGGAGCCGGACGTCGCGACCAGCGCCACCAGAGCCACGGCGAATTGTCGACCACATGCGGTCCCCGCGCGAGCGGCACTACGAATGGGCACCCTTCCGTTCCTTTCGATCAAAACTGTCCGGTCCTCACCTACCAAAGTACAATGGGCCGATGCGCCTCACCCTCGCCATCCTCGCAGCCGGTCGCTCGGCGCGATTCGGACGATCCAAACAGCTCGAGCCTATCGGCCCGAGCGGCGAAGCCCTATTCGAGTACACCGTCCACGATGCGATTCGGGCGGGGTGCGATCGCGTGGTCTTCGTGACCCCGCCTCGCGAGGCCGAGCTTCTACAGGCCGCCGCCGAGATCCGATTGGGGCGTTCGTTTCCGGTGGAGTTTATCTCCCAGTCGTTGGAAGACGTTCCGGCCGGGTTCCGCCCGCCGGCGGCTCGCGTAAAGCCTTGGGGCACGGGGCACGCGGTTCTGGCCCTCCGCGACCGGGTCAGAGAGCCCTTCCTGGTCGCGAACGCCGACGACTTCTACGGGGCTCGAACCATCGCCCGTCTCGTGCGCAGGATCCGCGACGGGCTGATGACCGGCGACCCCTCACATTACTTGGCCGGCTACGAACTTCAGGACACCGGGGTCCCCGAGGGCCGGGGCGTCAACCGCGGACTCTGCTCGGTCGACGCCTCACTCATCATGGAGCGACTCGAAGAGGTCCGCGACATCGCGACGCGCGACGGAGAGTATGTCGGCACCGGGACGGACGGACTCGAGCAAACGTTGCGCCCCGAACGGCTGGTCTCGATGAACCTCTGGGCCTTTCAACCTTCGATTTTCGCCCCATTGGCGGAAGCGTTCAAACGCTTTCACGCGCGTCTCGCAGACCCGATCCAAAGCGAGTTCTTGTTGAGCGACGCGGTCGGCGCGTTGGTCGAGACTGGGCGCGCGCGGATCCGTGTAGTCCCAACCGGTGAAAAAGCGTTCGGCCTCACGCACCCGGATGACCTCGCCGCCGTCGAGTCCGGGGTGAGTCTCGCCGTGGCCGTTGGAGACTATCCAACCGATCTCGGTCGATGGTTCGAGAACCGAAAGGGCGGGATTCCCGGGTGACGCGGTGCAACTAAACGGACTCGATTGGTTCGTTCTTGCCGCCTACGGCGTGCTGACCTTGGGCGTCGGGCTGTTCTTTGCGCGCCGGGCAGGCAAAGGGACCACCGAGTTCTTTCTCGCCGGCCGCACCCTGCCATGGTGGCTCCTCGGCACGTCGATGGTCGCGACGACGTTCTCGACCGACACGCCCAACCTGGTCGCCGATCTCGTCCGCAACGGCGGCGTCAGTCAAAACTGGGTCTGGTGGGCATTCCTGATCACCGCCATGTGCACGACGTTCTTCTATGCCAAGCTTTGGCGTAGGTCTGGAGTGTTCACCGACATCGGGTTCTACGAACTGCGCTACTCGGGTCGGCCGGCGACCTTCCTGCGGGGATTCCGAGCGCTGTACCTCGGCGTGTTTTTCAACGTCGTGATCATGGCGACCGTGACGTTGGCCGCCATCAAGATCGCGGGCGTCCTCCTGGGTACGGACAAATACACGACGGTGTTGGTCGCGGGCACGGTGACTGCGCTATACGCGGCGACCTCGGGGCTTTGGGGCGTCGTCGTTACGGACTTGCTGCTCTTCGTGATCGCGATGGTCGGCGCGTGCGCGGCCGCCTACTACGCGCTCGCGCAACCAGAGGTGGGAGGGCTTTCAGGCCTCGTCAACCACCCCGAGATCGCTAAGAACCTCTCGCTTCTGCCAGACTTCTCGGACTGGAGAACGGCCGCCACCGTTCTGCTCATTCCGATCGCGGTTCAATGGTGGGCGAGCTGGTACCCAGGGGGGGAGCCCGGAGGCGGTGGCTACGCGGCGCAGCGCATGCTGGCGGCGCGAAACGAGCGCGACTCGATGCGGGCCACCCTGTGGTTCAACATCGCGCACTATGCGCTGCGACCTTGGCCTTGGATTCTGGTGGCTCTCGCCTCGATCGCCGTCTATCCCATCGGCCCGCCCGGCGCCGAACTGGAATCGATCCGACAGGCGTTCCCCGATCTAGATCCGAGCATCATCGGTCACGACCTCGCATACCCCGCCATGCTCGTGTTCTTGCCGCACGGGCTGTTGGGGCTCGTAGTCGCGTCGCTGGCGGCGGCGTTCATGTCGACGATCTCGACGCACCTCAATTGGGGCGCGTCCTATATCGTCGATGATTTCTATCGACGGTTTGTTGCACAGGATCGCGACGAGGCGCACTACGTCCGCGTGGCACGGATCTCCACGTTCTTCTTGATCGCGCTGTCGGCGGCGCTCGCGCTCTTCCTCGAGAGCGCGAAGCAAGCGTTCGGCCTCATCTTGCTTCTGCACGCGGGCAGCGGGTTGATCTTTCTCCTTCGCTGGTTCTGGTGGCGCATCAACGCCTGGTCGGAGATCTCGGGCATGGCGGTCTCGGCGGTGGTCGCGCTCTGGTTCCCGCTCTTTCACGAGCGGGTCGGCTTGGCCCCCATCGACCCGGCCGTGCAGCTCTTGATCGGAGTCGGACTGACCACGGCCGTCTGGGTGCTGGTCACCTACCTCACGTCGCCGGCCGATCCCGCCACGTTGCAGAATTTCTACGACCGAGTCAGACCGTTTCCGCGCGGTTGGCGCGCGGCCGTCGACACATCCAAGACAGCGCCCGGCAGCGTGGCCGCCGCCATGTTGGCCTGGGTGCTCGGTTGCGTCACGGTATACGCCACGCTTTTCGGGACGGGGATGGCGCTCTACGGTCGGGCCGCGCCAGCGATCGCGTTCGGAGTTACGGCAGTCGTCGCCGGGTTCGGGCTCTTCCGCACGCTCCCGAGCGTCGGATTCGAATGAGCCCGGACTAGGGGGTAGAAAGCGTCCAGGACTCGGCGCCGTCGGCGGCGACCGCGACGAACGGATCGTAATCCGCCAGTGCATCAACAAGCCGGTCCAGTTCGGAACCGTGTGTCACGGCTACGATGGCCCCTCCGAGACCTGCCCCGGTGAGTCGGGCCCCGGCAGCGCCAGCGCCGATCGCACGTGCAACCAACGCGTCCAGCTTTGGCGTACTCACTTCATAATCGTGCTTCAGACTCTCGTGCGATGCGTTGAGCAGCTCGCCAAAGCCGGCGAGGTCCGCCGCCTCGACTGCGCTCGCCGCTTCACCCACACGCCGCGCCTCCGACACGATGTGCGTAAATCGGTTACCGAGCGCACCGTCCATCTGACGGCTCACCACGCCGAGTTCGAACGGGACCTTCAGGAGCTCACGGTACGACTCGAGACCGGCGCCGTCTCGATCCTCCGCTCCGAGCACCCGCCATGCGACGCGAACCGCCCCGAGCGCTTCCTCGGTGCGGGTGTTGTACACGCGTTGCGCGGATCCCGACTTTTCCGCCCGTTCGCCGCTGTGCGCCACCACCAATGCCCAGTCCGTCGGGATTTGGATCGAGGTCGCCGATAGCGGCCCGAAGTCGATGCGAAGCGCACACCCCGCTACGCCGAGCAGACACGCGGCCTGGTCCATCCCGCCACCGGCGGTGCCGACGTAGCGTTCCCCCGCTGCCAACCGGCCTGCCAGGTCGAGGCGCGTAGCGGCATCAGTGAGATCCAGCTCGCCGCCATTGCCGGCTCCGATGGCAGCGACCGCCGTTGCGACGACGAGGGCCGAGGATGAGCTGAGTCCGCTCGCGACCGGTAGATCGGTGGCCACGAGTGCGTCGAATCCGATGCCGGACGCGAGTCCATCGCCATTTCCTGCCGAGAGGAGCGTCGACACGCCCGCCCGGAGGTAGTTGCCCCAATGGCCAGGGGGCCCTGGCTCGATGGGGCTCCGCGCGGCGAACTGAACGGGTTCGTAGCCCGGTTCGATCGTGGCGACTCGAACCTGATCGTCGTCGCGAGCGCGGAAGGTCATCCACACCGCGCGATCGAGTGCCATCGGGAGGACAGAAAGCCCGCAGTAGTCGATGTGTTCACCGATGAGGTTGACCCGGCCCGGCGCGCGGACGAGACCCGTCGGCAGGGTGCCGTAGGTTTGGCGAAACCGCTCGGGCGCCACGCCGTCCAAGGTCATGGATCGATCGCGAGTTGGTCGACGAGAAGCACGTGACCGGGCGGCCCCCAACCGTCGAGCACGATCCGATCGAATCCGAGGGGCCACTCTACGAGGATCCGCTCCGCTCGAAACGCCCCGCGCCCGGCAGGTCGGTAGCGCCGGTCGACGGAGCGCGTGATCGCATCGGCACCCAGCGTCGAATCGCCGCGCCAGATGACGATGTCGAATCGAGCGATGAGATCGGGACCGTACAGCGTGAAGGCCACCTTCCGCGGCCGACCTGAGAAATCGAGGTTGAGCACCCCCACCTCCAGACCTTGCTCTCCCCCCAGCGCCGGCCCCAAGGCGACGCCCGTACCCGGAGGCAAGAAGTTCCGTGCGTCCAGGACATAAGGTCGCGTTGAATCCGAGCTCCACGATCGAAACGAGAACCGTACGCCCTGGGACGCCCACTCATCTCCTACTGGACAATTCGTGCAGCCCTCCTGTCCGTTCGCAAACGACGCAAAGTCGATGCGTGCGAAGTCGCCGGAACCCACAGCGACAGAGTCGGCGAGCTCAACCGGCAGCGAATCCGCATCGGCCGTCGCCCCGACCGAGGATGACCGGCCTGCGACGCGGGCAGTGGCTCGCGTCTGGTCGTGCGCGGCGCTGGCTGGGCTCGGGTCCGATGTAGAGGCGGTCGCACCGGTCTCCCAGCGGAGCTTGAATCCGAAAGCCCGCAACGATTGGTAAGCGACGATTCCCGCCAAACCGAACAAGACGCACGCGGCGACGCCGCGAAGGAAGCGAAGGGGGCGGGAAGGTCGGCGTCTCAGGCGGTCACCACGTCGAGCTTGGGCCAGCTTTCCCAGCGACCCCGTGTAAAGTCGGGGAAGTTTGCCGGTTGGCTGTTGTTCGAGACCGACTCCTCGGAGAGCGCACACACCGCCGACATCGAGGCGGCGTCGTATACGTTCATGTCGGTCGGCAGACCCTCGCGAAGACACTTGATCAGACGGTAGTCCTCCAGGTAGTCCATGCTGCCGTGACCGCGGTCAGCCCCCGCACCCGCCATCTCGACCCAGAGAGGGTGCTCGAACTCGGCAGCGTACGTCTCGGCATCCGCCCATTGGTCGTGTTCGCCGCGACCTTCGACGTAGACCCGGTTGGGATATCCCTGAAACAAACCTTGCGTCCCCTGTACCATGTGGATCCGTGAGTAGGGACGCGGGAGGTTGGTATCGTGCGACACATAGATGGTACGTCCCGTCGCGGTCATGATAAGCGAAACGTTGACATCTCCCAACGTGAACGTCTCGCTCCGCTCTGGCGCGCCTTCCGGGAAGTGTTCGCGCGCGTACGCCTGGAGGCCCCGAGAAGGGCCGCTCATCGAGACGACGTATTCGAACCGATCACCCCGGTTAATGTCCATGCAGTTCGCGATCGGACCGAGACCGTGGGTGGGGTAGAGATTTCCGTTTCTAGTTTTTGCGTGCTCGCGACGCCACAACCCCTCGCCCGAATCCGAAAACTTGATTCCTCGAAGATCGTGCAGGTACCCGCCCTCTCCATGGAGGACTTCGCCGAATACCCCTTGGCGAACCATGTTGAAGACCATCATCTCCGAGCGTCCGTAGTTCACGTTCTCCATCATCACGCAGTGCGCATTTTGCGCTTCGGCCGTCTCGACGAGTTTCCAGCAATCGTCGAGTGTGTACGCGGCTGGCACTTCGGTCGCGGCGTGCGACCCTGTTTCCATCGCAGCTACGCAAACCGGGACGTGCCAGCGCCAGGGGGTCGCCGTGTAAACGAGATCGAGCTCCTGCTCGTCACACATGCGCAGGTAGTCGGTCTCCCCGCGGGTGTACAGCGTTGGCTCCGGTTGACCGGCTTCGATCACCCACTCGCGCGCGCGCTCCGCATGCTCGGGTCGAACATCGCAGAGCGCGACCATCTCGACCCCTTCGATGTCGAGAAGATTACGGACGTGAACCGACCCCATCCCGCCGATCCCGACGAATCCGATGCGTACGGTATCTCGAGGCTCGGATGAAAACGGGGTCGCCGGCGCCGGGCCCTGGCTGGGCCGGGTCGCCCGCTCCGCTTCCTGACCCTCGGTAGTGCGACAACCAGGAATCAGGGCTGCCCCGGCCCCCAGCGCCCCCAACTTGATCAGACTTCGTCGATCCCAGCCCGAACCTGCGCCCTCGTGCGTTCCGTCCATCTCCATCCTCGTTAGGTGAGCCCGCCGATCATAGCTAGATTCTACACCGCACTCATTCTCGGACCGGGAGGTAGAAGCTGGCAATCTCGCGTAGGATGCTTATCGCTCTGAGCGCGTTGTTTATCGCGTGTGCGACCGAGCAACCGGCGCCCACGGGAGTGGAGCGGCTGCGGGCCGCCACGGACGCGATCACGGGTCTGCGTTCTGTCAGCTATCAGTATTCGTATCGGGGGACCGGGAGCCTCGCCGGCGACTACGACGGATCCGTTCAGCTCCGGGTCACCCCGGGTAGACTCCCGACCTATCGAGCCGTTCTTCGTCCGTCCCCGTCGTGGGTCGAGGACGATCAGACGCCGCCGTCCAGCGCCCCGGCGCTGATCCTTTCGGCTGGCCGTGAACACGTGGCTCGAAGGGACCAGGCGACGGGCACGTTTCGATACGGCACGCTTTCGGGAGGCTCTGGGCACCTCGTAGCCAACGCACCCTTTGCCGTCTTGTTCCAACTCACCGAAACAGATCCGTTCGCCTCCGAACTCGAAGGCGAGCTGACCCTAGAGGGTCAGGAAACGATCGGCGGCGTGCTTTGCGATGTGATTGGTGGGACGAGCACACGATTCGGCGAGGCGAAGGTGACGTGGTACATCGGCGTGGAAGATGACCTGCCCCGCGCCCACCGGTTCATCGCCGCGGACGGGAGCGAGTTTCGATTCGAGCTCGCGGAGTTGGACTTGACCTCGATTCCGATGGAACGGTTGGCGATCGCCACCGAGCGGGGGGAAGTGGTCATCGAAGAGGATGCCCGTCCGATCGAGGTCGGTTCGACGGCTCCCGATTGGGCGCTGACCGACGCGGACGGAGTAACAGTGCGCCTTTCCGAACTTCGCGGTTCCATCGTGGTCCTGGACATCGGGGCGAGCTGGTGCGCGCCTTGTCAAACCCTGGCGGCCGCATACGACCGGCTGGCGAACGAGCGGGCGGCTGGGCCGAACGTGCGCTTTCTGACGGTGAACACGTGGGAGAGCCCCGAGCTTTCGCCGGCCGATGTCGTCCGCCGGGCCGGGATCGGCTACCCGACGTTGTTCGGCGGCGAAGCCATTGCGATGGACTACAAACTCGCGACGCTGCCGGCCCTATTCGTCATAGATCGGGAGGGAAAGTTCGCGCTCGTGGAGAACCCCGTCTCCGAAGACGCAGAGGCGACGACCGCCAAGGTTGAGGCGGTCCTTCGGGAGCTCGGGGTTACGGGCGGCTAGAGGATGGGACGGGCCCGAGCCGCCACGGGCCCGTCGAAACCCGAGCGGCCGCAAGGAAACCGACGACGCCTCTCCGGCGTTGAACGGTGAAGAGCCCGAGCCCCGGGCCAGGACCCACTTCCTGGAGCAGCGATGAATCGGCTTCGCCTCATGCCCTTGGCACTCGTCGCGACGGTTGCATGCGGCTCGAGTCCCATGGCCACGACCAACACGATCACACTGTCGGTTCGGGCGCACGTCCTCTCGTCGCGGCTCGGCGAGATCGACTCGTCTTTGTCGGACGCTGGGGTGCGGGCTCTGTTCGACCGGGCCAACGAAGTGTGGGCGCAGGCGGAGGTACGCTGGGTCCTGGAGTCGATCGTGCGCGAACCGGCGCAGATGGAAGATGCGCTGGAAACCTCGATCCAGACGGCGACGCCGATCTCTGGCTCCCTGCTGCTGTCCGTGCTCCCGCAGTCGAACCTTTTCACGGGGAGCTGGGACGTCTTCTTCGTAAGCGACCTGACCTCGATCGCCGGGTTCCCGGGCGTCTTCTTTCCGTCGCTACCGGGGATGATCGCGTCTGAGGTGGATCCGGCCGGCCTCGGCGATCCCGGACGAATTCTGGCGCACGAACTGGGTCACTCGCTGACATTGGAGCACGCCCCTTGTACTCAAGAGGGCAATCTGATGTCGCCGGGCTGCGCCTCGACCGACCGCACCCGTCTGACCGCGTCGCAGATCGCTGCATCTCGCGGCCAAGCCGACCTCGGGCGCCCCGTTGGCGGATAGCCCCCGTCTCGGGCCCGGGCGGCGCTGGGTCGGTGAGTTAGTTGTCGATCGTCAGGCCGCTGGGAACCGTGGCCGGTGCGACGCCAAACAGATTTCGCGCGGCTTCGTCGGTCAAAGACTCCAGGAACGCCACGAGGTCGTCGCGTCCGATCACGTCGAACTCGATCGGGAGCAAGATCGTATCTCGGGTCGCGAGGATCTCGCTGACGTTGTTTAGAAGCGTCCCCTGGAGCGCCGCCTCGACCTGACTCACGTCGTAGTTCTGTAGACGCACGTCGATCTCGTCGTAGTGCTCGACGATCGCCTCGAGCGTCGCGAACTGACCCGCGTGTCCATAGGGAGCCGTGAGCTCAATGTTCCGTAGCGCGCGCGTCTTGAAGGCCCGTCGCTCGAGCGGATCGCCGGTCACACGCTCCCGTCCGAAGTCGTCCCTGCCACCGGGCCCGTCACCCTCGCCCGGCCCCAGTTGCGGCGTCGCGACGTTCTTGAACTCCCCGTTTCGGTCGTCGAACGAGTCGGTTTCGTGACAGCGCATGCAGCGCACGGTCATGAACAGCTTGGCGCCTCGGAGCTGTTCATTCGTCAACTGACTGTCGTCTCCGTTCAAGAACCGATCCCAAGGCGTGTCCACAAAGACCAACTCCGACAGCAGGAACCCGGCGATGGCGTTCGCGGCGTGAGCAAACGTCATGTCCGCGAAGGCGGTGCCCGGGTAGGCAGCCTCGAACATCACCTGGTAGGCCGGAAAGGCCCCGAGCCGGACCATGAGCGCGGCCCACAGACCCTGAAGATCCCCGTCCGCGAATGCGCCCAGCTCGTTCCCCGGTTCGCCCTGTTCGCCCTGCATCTCATCACGCGAAGCCACGGGAAACATCCCTAGCGCGGAGACCGCGCCAAATTCGAACACGGCTTCCATGGCGGGCGTCAGCTGCGCACCGGCGGGCGTCCGGATCGAACCGTCGTCCAGCATCTCCACGCGACCATCCCAGAACAGCTGTTGTGTCGTGTGGAGGTTGAACATGGTGGGCGAGTTCCGTGGTATGAACCCGCCGGCGGGGGGCGTGCGAGCTGGCCCCAACCCGGCGCCACCCTCTCCAACTGCGAGCGATCGGCCATCCCCCATGGCGAAACTCGGCAGGTGACACGTGCTGCACGCGATGTTTCGGTTTCCGCTCAAGATCTTGTCGAACATCAACGCGCGTCCGAGCGTGACGAGTTCCGAACGGACCACAGGGCCGCTCGGTACAGGATCTAGATTTCGTTGATCCGCCAACAAGCGGACCGTGTCGATTAGAGCTGCCCGAATCGGGTCGGGTGGCGGGGGAGGAGGCGGAGGCGACACGGGGTCTTCGCCGCATGCCGCAGCGAAGACCCCGAGGAACAAGACCCCGACGAGGGTCCAAAAACGTTTTTGCACGAGCGTACTACCTCGAAGCGTGAGTGGTGTGTCGTCAGTTCTCTACGGTAATCTTGACATCCATCATGTATTCGTGGTAGCGGCAGAAGAATACATATTCGCCGGCTTCGTTCGGCTTGAACTCGAAGGTTCGTTTGGGACGCAGGTCGCCGCTGTCCACCGACTTTCCGTTCGCCGGTACTTTGCTGAACTCGATCCGGTGGATGTTGTTCCCGTTCTGCGTCCAAGTGACCGTCTGACCAACCCTGACCGTGGCGCTTCCTTCTTGATCGTGGTCGCCGTTCTCATCGACGAAGGAATCGTCGACGATGTCGAAGTTCGCGTCGGAATTAAACGGCGGTTCGACTCGATCGCTGGACGGCGGGGGGGTCGGAGGCGGCGAAGTGGGGGGAGGCGTCGGGGACGGGGACGGTGGAGTCGACGGCACGGCTCCCGTGGGGCCACTGCCGTCAGGACCGCCGGCCGCGCAGGCAATCACGAGGACGGTAGCGAGTATGGTCGCGGACGATCGAAGACTCATGTTCCCTCCTGCTACGACCCGTCAGGGCTGTGGCCCAGCTACGAATCCTTAGGTGACAAGATCTCAAAATTGAACAATTCGACCTACGCCTGGCAAGCTTCCGAAGGTCCGCCGCGAGGTCCACCCGGACCAGGGGGCCGTGGTTGCGGAAGTTACGGGCTCAAGCAAAAACGTCCCAGCCCCATACCCTGTGACGTGGCGCCTTGCTCGTGCGGGCGCACCGCCCCACAATCCGCCGCATGGCAGATCCCTTCTCGATCCGGCCCCTGACGCCGGTCATCGGCGCTGAAATCCACGGTGTCGACCTCGACCGCCTGGATGAGCCCACGTTCCAGAGGATCCAGCAGGCCTTTACGGATTGCGGCGTCATCTTCTTCCGTGATCAGGACATTTCGGTCGAGAGCCAAAAGGCGCTTGGGGAGCGGTTTGGCGAACTCGTGATCCACCCGAACGATCCAGGGCTCGATGGGCACCCGGAAGTGATGATCATTCACGCCGACGAGACGTCGGTTCGGGTCGCGGGCGAACGCTGGCATTCGGACGTGTCGTGCGCGGAGTGCCCACCCATGGGTTCGATCCTGCACATGCACGTCGTTCCTGAACACGGCGGGGACACGCTCTTCGCAAGCATGTACGCCGCGTACGAAGCGCTTTCAGATCGCATGAAGAGCCTGCTCGACGGCTTGACGGCCATCCACGATGGTGGCCCCTATTATCGTGAAGCCAATCGTCTGATCGGCCGCGACGACGGCGGTCGAGAGTATCCGCACGCCGAGCACCCGATCGTTCGGACCCACCCGGTTTCCGGGCGAAAGGCGCTTTTCGTCAATCAGATGTTCACGGTGCGGATCCCGGAACTCCCACAAGTCGAGAGCGACGCGATCCTGGCGTTCTTATTTGCCCACGTCCAGCGACCCGACTTCCAATGCCGATTCCGGTGGCAACCAAACTCGATCGCGTTCTGGGACAACCGGTGCACCCAACACCACGCGGTTTGGGACTACTGGCCAGAAACCCGTTCCGGATTTCGCGTGACCATCCGTGGCGATCGGCCGAGCTAGAAGACACTTCCCGAGGAGAGAACAGCATGTCCGATTCCGTCCACTCAAAAGCTTTCGCGATCATCGGACTGGCCCTGTCGCTCGGGTGCGCCCCAAGCGCCGAACAAGACGCCGACTCCCCGGCGGGCACGGGCGTGCGGGCGCTCGTGGGAGCGACCGTGCTCAACGGTACAGGGGCGGACCCGATCTCCGATGGCGTCGTCGTGGTTCGAGACGGCCGCATCCAGGCGGTGGGGCCTGCCGCCTTGATCGAAGTGCCGGAGGGAGCCGCGGTCATCGACGTGAGCGGCAAGTATGTCGTGCCGGGCTTGATCAACTCGCACGGTCATGTGGGAGGCACCCTAGGGTTGGAAGGTGGTCATTACTCTCGTGAAAACCTGCTTCGCCAACTGGAACTCTACGCACGATATGGCGTGACGACGGTCGTTAGCCTGGGAGGCGACGAGGTCGAAGGGGTCGAACTCCGTAACGAACAGATAGCGACAGAACTGAACCGAAGCCGGTTGTTCGTCGCCGGTGCGGTGGTCACGGGGGACACCCCCGGTGAGGCGGTGGAAGTGGTCGATCGCAACGCGGCCATGGGCGCCGACTTCATCAAGATCCGGGTCGATGACAATCTCGGAAGCATCGAGAAGATGGACGTAGATGTATACCGGGCCGTGATCGATCGTGCGCACGAACTCGATCTGCCGGTGGCTGCGCATCTGTTCTACCTAGATGATGCTCGCCGCCTCCTCGATGCCGGAGCCGACTTCCTTGTTCACAGTGTGCGCGACCGAGACGTCGACCAGGACCTCGCTCGACAGTTGATCGCGCAGAACGTGTGCTATTCGCCAACGTTGACCCGCGAATACGTGATGTACGCGTACGAAGAAGTTCCTGATTTTTTCTCCGATCCGTTCTTTCTCGACGAAGCCGACCCTGCCGTGCTAGCGCAGCTCTCGACGCCCGAAAGAATGGCTGACGTCGCGGCGAGCGAGTCGGCCCAGCGATACAAGGAAGCCCTCGTCCAAGCCCAACAGAACCTGGGAATGCTCTCCGCCGCCGGAGTCAGGATCGCGATGGGCACCGATACGGGACCACCAAGCCGGTTCCAGGGCTACTTCGAGCACTTGGAGCTCGAACTGATGGCCGAGGCGGGGATGTCACCGATGGAAGTACTCGTCGCCTCGACCGCCGACGCCGCGCGGTGCACCGGGCGCCAGGACATCGGGACCTTGGAGCCAGGCAAATGGGCCGATCTCATCGTCCTCGGAGCCGATCCACTCGAGGACGTCTCGAACCTGCGGAGCATCGAGGCGGTATGGATCGCAGGGAATCCCGTGCCGGGGCGCGAGCACTAGGCCCCCTGCAAGATCAGCGGGCGTCCACGAGGGGCGGGGCGTCCTCGGGGATGGTTCCAGGCTCGACGCGCTCCAGTGCGACCCGCACGGCGACGGCCTCGATCAGGAGCGCCTCCAGCGCATCCAGCTCGGGGTCGGTGCCATCGGCAACCTCAACCGAGACGGTGAGTCGATCGCGGTGTCCCTCGGAAGTCACCCTGCCTTGATATCGACGGATGTCGGCTCGCCCGCGGAAGACGCCGGCGAGTTGTCGTGGGTGGACGAACATTCCGCGAACCTTCACGCCCTCACCGATGCGGCCCAGAAACCCGGCCAGCCGCGGCGATGTGCGTCCGCAGACGCACGTCTCGTGATGGAGTGCGGACAGGTCTCCGGTCCCAAAGCGAACGAGGGGATAGACTGGATTCGGGCTCGTTACGACGACTTGGCCGGGCTCGCCCGCTGAGCACGGCGCACCCGAACCCGGCTCGATCACCTCGATCACGACGTCGGGCGCGACATGCCACCCGCGCTTTGCCTCGCATTCATACCCGAGGGCCCCGGCGTCGGCGCTTCCGTACGCCTCGAAGACACTGACGCCAAAATCGTCTTCGAGCGTCGCCCGCAGATCGGGGGGAAGCGGGGCGCCCGTCACGAGCGCCCGGTCGAACCCGAGCGGGGCGCCGAGCTCGCGCCCTTTCTGTAACAGGGCGAGAAGAAACTGCGGCGTTCCGACATATCCCGTCGCGCCGGCAGCGATCGCATACGAAACCTGTGTCGCTCGGTTCCCGACGCCTCCCGCAAGGACGACGCAGCCCACCTCGCGAAGCCCTGCGTCGAACATGTGACCGCCCGGAGTGAGGTGATACGAGAACGTGTTGAGCACCCTTTCGCCGGGTCGAAATCCTGCCGCCCAAAGCGCGGGCGCCATCCGCCAGAAGTCGGGTCCACGACCCTCCGGATCCGCGATGGGTCCGGGCGACTGATAGATCCGGCGGAGCTCGGTAGGCTCTACGGCCAGCATGCCTCCAAAGGGCGGGTCGGCAGCCTGGAGATCGGGTAACTCGTCCTTGCTGAGGATGCGGATCCCGGCCAAGTCGGCCACGGTCCTGACGTCGCCCGCGGAGACGCCCGACGCCTCGAGTCGCTTCTGGACCTCCCTGCTCCGCTCCTGACCCACCCGAACGGCTTTGGCCGCAGCGGCGTCTTGAGCGGCAGACCAATCCTCAGGAGCCTCAGCGGCGTGATCCCACAAGCGCGTCTCGGTCACGAGAGCCACCTCTTTCTGCGCCGGTAGTGCTTCACATCTCGATACGAGCGACGCCCGACCTCGCCCAAGCCGAGATAGAACTCGCGAACATCTTCGTTACCGCTCAGCTCCTCCGCGCTGCCCTCCAGGACCACGCGTCCGTTCTCCATCACATAGCCAAAGTCCGCGATCGACAACGCGAGTCGGGCGTTCTGTTCGACCAGTAGAATCGTCGTCCCCTGTTCTTCGTTGATGCGTTGAATGATATCGAAGATCCCACGAACGAGAAGCGGAGCCAGACCCAGGGACGGTTCGTCGAGCAACAACATCCTGGGCCGCGCCATCAACGCTCGACCCATGGCCAGCATTTGTTGTTCGCCGCCCGACAGGTATCCGGCGTGCTGCTTGCGACGCTCGCCGAGGCGCGGAAAGTAGTCGAATACCGCTTCGATGTCGGCGGGCAGTTCCGACCGGTCGCGGCGCGTGTACGCCCCCGCAATGAGATTCTCCCGGACCGTGAGGTGCTCGAACACGCGGCGACCTTCGACGACTTGAAAGAGGCCTTTGCGTACGATCTGATCTGCCGGAGCTCCCTGGATCTCCTCCCCGTCGAATTGAATCGTGCCGTCCGTCACCGCGCCGTCTTCAAGATCGAGTAGGCCGGAGATCGCCTTTAGCGTTGTGGTCTTGCCGGCGCCATTGGAGCCCAGGAGCGCGGCGATGCTTCCCTGCTCGACCCGGAGCGACAGCCCTCGCAGCACGAGAATCACATCGTCGTACAGGACCTCGACGTTGTTGAGTTCGAGCATCGCGCTCATCCGGGCCGGACTCCCGCGTCGTACCTCAGCGGGGCGCCGTCAGAAAATCCGTAAGGGGGGTCCACTCGCCCCTGCCCGCGCGAAACAACCGAAGCCCTTTCGAGCCCAGGTGATCCTCGGGGGAGAACGAGATCGAAACCGTCGCCCCGCCGGTGTCGAAGTCTTGGATCGACTCGAGAGCGGTTTTG
Organism: Gemmatimonadota bacterium; assembly: GCA_029262175.1. Lineage (GTDB taxonomy): Bacteria > Gemmatimonadota > Gemmatimonadetes > Palauibacterales > Palauibacteraceae > Palauibacter. The sequence goes on along the minus strand of JAJCZV010000062.1, from coordinate 37,770 downwards.
ACGTTGGCCCCGGTGAGCGGCTGTCCGGCCGCGATCGTGCGCCGAATCCCTTCGGCGAAGATGCCGAAGGTCCACCAGCCCTGCGTAAACGCGTTCGTTCGATCCTCGTAGGACTCGCCGACCGACTCCAAGTACGATCGGATCACTCGTACCCCCGGTACATCCGAGGTGAGTGGCGCGTAGGGGATCGCGCCGACCACGCCTTCCGCATCGTCGCCGGCCAAGCGCATGAGAAGCGCGTTTGCGCACCAGTTGAGACACACGAAGGTCGCATCGAACCCCAGGCTACGTGCGTTTCGTAGGGCGACAGCTACCGGCCCAGAAGTGTTTTGGAACACGACATACGAAGCGCCCGACTGGGCGATGCGAGTGAACTCGGCGGTGAAATCCGTGGCTCCCCGCGGCATCTCGTACGCCGTCACCCGGGCTCCGACCTCCGCGGCATACGCTTCGCCACCCTGCACCCAGGGCGACCGACCGAACGGACTCGCGTTGTGCATCAACGCCACCACGGGCGGATCCGCCAACCCGCGAGCGCGGTGTTCTTCGACGATCCAACGCAAGACGATCTTGAATTGATCGCTATAGCTCGTCGCCACCAGAAAGTTGTACGGGGACTCGTTGCCGTCGCCCAGCATGTGCGAGAGCGAAGCGGAAGAGAACGGTATCTCATCCTCCGCAATGCGCAGACGAAGCGCTTCGGTGTCTCCGGTGCCCCACCCCATGAAGACGACCGCGCCTTCTTGCACGAACTGGCTGTAGAGCCGCTCGGCTCGGTCGACTTGGTAGGCATAGTCCTGGAAGATCAGCTCGATCGGGCGCCCCTCGATGCCTCCCTGTCGGTTGAGAAGGTCGACGTGCGCGCGAACCCCGTCGGCGTAGTCGACGCCGACGTCGGCGGTCGCCCCGGTGAGGTCGAAGATCGCGCCGACCTTGATCCCGTCGCTGGCGGCGCCATCGGGCGCGTCGCCGCATGCCGCGAGCGACGTCGCCCCCATCGTTACGGCTACCATCCAGTTCCTACGCTTGCGCATGCTCGAGCTCCCCAAGGCCAAGTCCATCTAGCGTTCGCCGTTGCCGCGTCGATAGGCGAACGGCCACACGTGGAAGTAGTCTTTCACGTTCCTCCACAGTTTGGACAGCCCCTCCGGCTCAAAGACCAAGAAGAGGATGATCACAATGCCGAACGCGGCCTGCTGAATATTGGGAAGCTGAGCCGCCACGGCCGGAGCCGAATCTTGCAGACCGCGCCCCAGGCTACTGATGAACGCAGGGAGCAACGTGATCAATGCGGCACCGAACAGGGAGCCTCGGATCGTGCCTAGCCCACCGACGATAATCATCGCGAGATAAATGATGCTCGTTTCAAGTGTGAACCGCTCCCACGTAATGATGTTTCGATAGTACGCGATCATTGCCCCCGCTAGACCGACGAAGAACGATGATGTGGCGAACGCGAGCAGCTTGTACCGGAACACGTTCACGCCGATCACGCTGGCCGCGACGTCTTGATCGCGGACTGCGACAAATGCTCGCCCCACCTTCGAGCGAAACAAATTCGCGGTAAACAACGCGGTGGCGCCCGCGAGAATCACGGCCAGCCAATAGAAACGGAAGTCCGTATTGAGCCGCAGGCCGAACAGCTCGGGAGCCGGTACGACGAGCGCGTCCGTGCCGCCTGTGACTGCCGTCCAGTGCGTGACGACCCACTCGATGATCTCCTGCGCCGCCAAGGTGGCGATCGCCAGATACAGCCCCTTCAACCGCAGCGACGGAATACCGAAGAACGATCCAACGGCGGACGTGATGAGGCAGGCGAGGAAGATGCTCACACCCCAGGGGAGACCTGCGCGCAGCGTCAACAAGCCGGCAGAGTAGGCGCCCACAGCCATGAACGCGCCTTGCCCGAGCGAAATCTGCCCCGTGTACCCGACGAGAATATTGAGTCCGATCGCCCCTACGGTCGCGATCGCGATCTGATTCCCGAGGTTGAGCCAATAGGGGGTCGCCAGGAAGGGGAACACCACGATGAAGATCAGAAACAAACCGAGGCGAATCCGTTCGGTCGGTAGGCGACGTAGCCCCATATCCGACTCGTACGTCGTGTGAAACACCCCGCACTCGATCGTCATACGCGCTCGATGACCTCCTTCCCGAACAACCCGTAGGGCCGGACCATCAGGACGAGAATCAGGACGATGTACGGCACGATCAAGTTGAGGCCGTGGCCGATATATCCACCGGTATAGACCTCCAGCAACCCGATGATCGCGCCTCCGACGATGGCGCCGCCGATCGAGTCCAGGCCGCCGAGGATCACGACGGGGAACACGCGCAGCCCGACCGCCGCGATGCTTGGACTGACGCCCACGATATTACCCAGCATCATCCCGCCCACAGCTGCCGTGACCGCCGACAATCCCCACGCGACGGCAAACACACGCGGGATGCTGATCCCCATACTGAGAGCCGCCAGCTGATCGTCCGCGATGGCTCGCATCGCGATCCCGTCGCGCGCGTACCGGAAGAAGAGGGCAAGCAGCGCCAAGAGTCCGAGTGCCAGGGGAATCGCAACCAGGCGATCCGCCGCAACCGTTGCCGTCCCGATCGATACCTCGCCGCCCGGAAGAAACGGCGGGAACGCGCGCGGCTGGGGTCCCCACAGGGCGTTCGTGAGTGCGCGAAGGACGCTAGACAGTCCGATCGTCACCATGATCATCGAGATCACGGGCTCACCGATGAGCGGTCGCAATACCGTTCGCTCGATCAGAAGCCCGATTCCGGCGGCTATGATCACGGTGATGACGACACCGACGGTCCAGGGCAGACCCAGCTGGACGATGTTGAAGAAGATCAAGTAGGTGCCGAAGAGGAGCAGATCGCCCTGCGCGAAGTTGATCACATCGGAGGCTTTGTAGATGACGACGAACCCTACAGCCACGAGCGCATAAATCATCCCGGTGCTCAGGCCGGCGACGGTCAGTTGGAGAAAGGCGTCCACCGGACTATCCCTCCTCGTCCGCGGCTGCGGCTCGCGCCGGCATCGACTCTATACGAAGCTCGTGTCCCACCGTGGCGCTACGACCGTCTTGGTACTGGATCTCCATCTCGACCGTGACCGCGTCCGCAGTGGAGTTGAGGGCCGCAATGAGATCTCGGAATCGTTCCGCGACGAAACCGCGTCGGACCTTTCGCGTCCGCGTAAGCTCTGCATCGTCCGCGTGTAGTTCCTTGTGGATAAGCAGAAAACGTCGTATTCGAGCGGCCAAGGGGATGTCGAGGTTGATCGATTCGACGTGTGACCGAACCAGCGCATAGACGCCATCTTTCTGAGAGAGATCGGCGAACGTGGTGTACGTGACCTCGTGCTTCTCCGCCCACTGACCGACGTTCTCGAAATCGATCGCGATGATCCCACTGACATCGGCCGTCTCGCCGCCGAAAACCACGGCCTCGCCAACATACGGACTGAACTTGAGTTTGTTTTCGATAAACTGCGGCGAGAACGTGGTCCCGTCGGAGAGAATCATGACATCCTTGAGCCGATCGACGACAACGAGGTGCCCCGCTTCGTTGAGATAGCCGGCGTCGCCCGAATGAAGCCAGCCGTCCTCCAGCGTGAGAGCAGTGGCATCCGGGTCTCGGAAATACCCTTGAAACACCGATGGGCCGCGCGCGAGGATCTCGCCGTCGTCCGCAAGTCGAATCTCCGTCTCCGGCAGCGGCTTCCCCACGGTCTGAAAGCTCACATCGCCATCGCGGTGTAAGACCGAGATCCCCGCGACCTCGGTCTGGCCGTAGATCTGTTTGAGGTTGATGCCCAGGGCGTGGTAAAAGCGGAAGACATCAGGACCCAACGATGCGCCGCCCGTGTACGCGTGCCGGATCCGACTCAGTCCCAATTGGTCCTTGATGGAGTGGAGCGCACACCACTCCGCGAGCCGTCGTTTCAGACGCAGCGCGCGTGCGGGCACACGACCTTCGAAACGCGCGTCGGCGCTCGCTTCACCCACCCGATACGCCCAATCGAAAACACGCCGTTTGAGTCGCGTGGTGTCGTTCGTCATCACTTGGACGTCCGAAACGAGCGTCTCCCAGATCCGCGGAGGTGAGAACATCACTTGCGGTCCGATCTCCCGGAGATCCTGACGAGCGGTGCCCGCCTCCTCCGGAAAGTTCACCGTGAATCCAACGGTCAGTGCGCAAGATACCGCGACCATTTGTTCGCCGACCCAGGCCAGCGGGAGGATGGACACGAAGTCGTCCTCGACGGCCATCGCATCCACTCGTTGAAGCTGTTCGGCCATGCTGAGGAGGTTGCCGTGCGACAGCATCGCGAGTTTGGGGCGACTCGTGGTTCCCGATGTCGTGCAGAGGAGCGCGGTATCCTCGGGTTTGATCGCGGCGACGGCTCGCTCGAACGCTTCGGGATCGTCCACGAGATGATCGTTGCCTTTTTGCTCGACTTCCGGGAATCCGAGCAGCCCCGGCGCTTCGTACGCACTCAAACCCTTCGGCTCGTAAAACACGATGTACTCGAGGTGGGGGAGGTGTTCGCGAATCTCGAGCAGCTTGTCGACCTGTTCCTGATCCTCGGCGACAACCAGCCGCGCCTCGGAGGCCGTGAGCAGGTGTGCGAGCTCGGTCGCAACGGCGTCTTGGTACATGCCCATCGGCAAGACACCGACTGCCTGCGCCCCGAGTTCTGCGATCACCCACTCGGGTCGATTGTCTCCCACCACGGCGATTCGATCGCCCGGCTGCAGGCCAAGCGCGCGAAGCCCCATCGCGAACCGACTCACGCGCGCGGCGTACTCCGACCACGACGTAGACTGCCAGATGCCGAGCACCTTCGCACGAAGCGCCGTGGCCTGCGGCCTGATTCGAGCCTGCTCGAGGAGGAGGCCGGGCAGGGTGACCCCGGCCGAGGGCTGCACCACTAGCCTCCTCCCTCCCCGCCGAACTCTTGACCGAGGTACGCCTCGATCACCTTCGGATTCTCGCGAATTTCTTCAGGGCTCCCGACGGCCAGGACGGCCCCGAAATCGAGCACGACGACTCGATCCGCGATGTCCATGACCACATCCATATCGTGGTCGATCATGACGGGAGTCACCCCCCACTCCTCGTGGGCGTCGAGGATGAACCGAGCCATCGACTCCTTCTCCTCGGTATTCATCCCGGCCATGGGCTCATCGAGCAGAAGGATCTGAGGATCGAGGGCCAGCGCGCGCGCCAGCTCGACCAGCTTCTGCTTTCCGTAGGGCAGGCTGCCGACGGTCGCGCGTCTGATCGACTCCAGGTTCATGAAATCGATGACCGCTTCGACCCGCACTCGGTTTTCGATCTCGATGGCTCGCTGCTTGCCCCAGAACAGACCTCCCGAGATCACGCCGCCAGCCATGTGGACGTGGCGCCCCAGCATGAGGTTGTCGAGCACCGTCATGTGCGCGAACAACTCGATGTTCTGGAATGTGCGCGCAATCCCGAGACGCGCGATTTGGTGCGGTGCGAGGTCGTGCAGCGGAATCCGCCGCCCTCCGCGGCTCTGGAGGGTGATCGACCCGCTCTGAGGGCGATAGAGGCCCGACACGCAATTGAGGATGCTCGTCTTCCCCGCTCCGTTCGGACCGATCAGCGCGAGCAGCTCTCCGGCGTGGACCTCGAGCGCGACCCCCTTCAAGGCCGTCACACCGCCAAAACGGAGCGTGACGCCTTCGAGGCTCAAGCCGACTGCGTGATCGCCGTCCATTCGCCTCCGTATTTGACTGGGAGGGTTTCCGAAACAAGGGGCGGGTGAGTCTACGCATGGTGTGCAGCCGCGTCGAGATGGAGCGGCTTAGAAGCGAAGAAGACGTTGACGTAGCGACCCGCGTGCCGTCTCGTTTCAGAATGCGCTGGTTCCCGAAGAAGCTTGGTTTCATGATCGCGCTGGGCGCGACACTCGGCACGGTCGGAGCAACTCCGATTTCCGCTCCCGCATCGGTCGAGGCCCGGATCGAGTCCTCGCGTCCCGAGGCGACCGATGAGGAGATCCTCTACGTCGACCAACTCGAGCAGCTTGTTCAACAGCGCCCCGAGTGGGGACGCGATTTCTATTTCACACGAGCCATCTACACGAGCGGGTGGCGAAGGGGCTCTTGGGCCGTGGACTTCCCGAAGGCCGATCGTCAATTCCTCTTTGTACTCCAGCGGTTGCTGACGCTTCTCGATGCCCACGGTAGCGAGAATCCGGTCGCACTCGATGACCCGGAACTACGACGCTATCCGTTTCTCTACATGCTCGAGATCGGCGGTATGAGCCTGAACCCCGCAGAGATCGAGGGGCTACGAGGCTATCTCGAGGCAGGGGGATTTCTGGTCGTCGACGATTTCTGGGGCACGCGAGCGTTCGAAAACCTGCGATATCAGATGTCTTTGGTTCTGCCGGATCGAAAGATCCGGGAGATTCCCATGGATCATCCCATCTTCCACCAGTTCTATGATATCGATGAGGTTTTGACCGTACCCAATCTCGGGAGCGGTATGCGAGGTCCCCCCTACGAAGAGTGTCGGGGCTGCCTCCCTCAGATCTTCGGGATTTTTGACGACCACGATGAGCTGATGGTCGTGATCAACTGGAACACCGATCTGGGCGACGCCTGGGAGTGGTCGGAGAACCCCTACTACCCCATCGACCGATCGAACTACGCCTACGAACTCGCGATCAACTACATCATCTACGCGCTTTCTCACTAACAGGTGCGACGCAGAGACTTCGCTCGACTCGTGGTCGGCGCCGCTGCGGGCGCCAAGACGGTGATCCGCCGGTTGACCCAGGCCGCCCCTGATCTGTTGGTCGACGCGCGGCGGCTCGCGGATGCACTTGCCTACCTACAGCGGTTCAGCGCCTCTCCCACGGGAACCACCCGTCTCGCGTACAGCGACCAAGACCTGGCGGCGCGCGTCTGGTTGGTCGACCGATTGGTCGAATTGGGTCTGAACGTTTCGGTCGACCTGGGAGGCAATCTCATCGGTCGACGGGTCGGAACCGACGCATCGCTCCCGCCACTGCTGCTGGGCTCGCACATCGACTCGGTCCCCGAGGGCGGAAGCTTCGACGGACAAGTCGGCTCGATGGGCGCCCTCGAAGTGTTTGCCACCTTGGTCGACGCCGACCACACCACCCGGCACCCGCTGGAGTTCGTGGTGTGGGCCAACGAGGAAGGTGGTAAGACGGGGAGCCGGGCCATCGCGGGCGAGGTGAGACCCGCAGAGCTCGACCTCATGACCGCGAGCGGGTACACGATCGGCGAGGGTACGCATCGTTTGGGCGGCGATCTCTCCGATCTAGGCGCCGCGATCCGCAGTCCCGCGAGCATAGCGGCCTACCTCGAGCTTCACATCGAGCAGGGCTTCGTACTGGATCGACGTGGACTGGACATCGGCGTGGTCGAGGGGATCGTCGGGATCAAGCGCTGGACGCTGACCGTGAACGGTTTCGCCAATCACGCCGGCACGACACCGATGGACCAGCGGCAAGACGCCATGGTCGCGGCCGCGCAAATGATCACATCGGTCCAGCGCGTCGCGCTCGAGCTTCCCGGCCGACACGTGGCGACGGTCGGGCGGCTCCAAGCCGAGCCCGGCGCCCCGAACGTCATCCCGGGTCGCGTGACCTTCAGTCTCGAGATTCGTGACTTGGAGATGAGGAAAATCGACCAGGTGTTCCAGGCGATCGAACGCGAGGCGCGACAGATCGCGGACGAAACGGCGACCACGGTTGATGTGGAACAGTTCTACGAAAGTCGCGCGGCGCCCACGGCTCCCCGGCTACGCGACCTCATCGAACGCGAAGCCGTCCGCCTCGACCTGAAACCTCTGCGGATGCCCAGCGGCGCGGGTCACGATGCGCAAAGCGTCGCGCTCCTCGCGCCCGTCGGGATGATTTTCGTGCCGAGCCTCGACGGGATCAGCCATTCCCCGCTCGAGTCGACGACGCCCGCCCAAGTCGAGGCGGGGAGCAACGTCCTGCTGCGGACCTTGCTGGCCCTGGACGACGAGCGCGCCTGAACTAGTTCCCGACCGTGAAGTTGACGGTATCCGCGACCGGCGGATCCAGAGGGATGTGGGCGGGATTCGCCACCAACGCGATGATTCGATGGGGACCCGGCGCCAAGCCTTCGAACACGTGCTCGGTGCTCCCATCGCCCTTGTGGACGATCATCGGATTGCCGGCGGGGATCAGCTCTGAAAAAGACCCTACATCGGTATCGAGGTACAGATGGTGGTGTCCCGTCCCCGGCGTTGGCGGCGAGATCGGCACGATCTCGATGCCGGTCGTCTCCAAGACCACGCGTACGTCAGGTCCGACCTGGGCACCCTCCTGAGGGGAGACGACACGCACGGTGATGGCGGGAGACGTCGACACTTCGGGCTCGGGGTCCGACCGTGTGTTCCCGTCATCCGCACTACCGCAGCCGACGGAGCCGACGAGCGACGTGAGAACCACGAAGTGCGAGAGTGGGCAACGCATGGGGAACCTCCAGAATCAAACGTTCGGGGCTTGGATGGGGACTCTACAGGCCCCAGATTAGGCTAAGTGAACGGCTGGCGCGAGATCTGCGACCTGTCACGCCGAAATGGGACGGGCCTGATCTCCTATGTGACGGCGGGGGCGGGGCTTGGATCGCCTGATCGGTAGGCAACGGTTCGAGCCGGTTTGCTGTTCTGACGACATGAAGGGGCGAAACGCGAGACCTGGGGCGAGGATGAATCGCAGAGGAACGCATCTCGATACCGTTGTCGGCAAGAGGATGCCCGTCCTCCTATCTCTCGCTTGCGTTTGTTTCGCCTCAGACCTTTCCGCTCAAACTCCAGATCCATCGTCGTTCCCAGCCGAGTCGCACGCGTGTGTCGTTCCCGATTCCATCCAAGAGGGACTGCAGAGGATTGCGCGTCGCGTCGGAGGTGAGGTCGGCGTGTCTGCCCTTCACATCGAGTCGGGCACCCGGGTGGCCCTGAACGGAGACCGTCGATTCCCGATGGCCAGTGTGTCCAAGGTCCCGATGGCGCTCGAGTTCCTGCGTCGGGTCGATGCGGCCGAAATCGACCCCACCGAATCGATCCGGATCACACCGCAACAGTTCCGGCCCGGGCATAGCCCGCTGGCGGCTTGGTCGGGCGGACGGGCGGTGACCCGCAGGGTGGACAGCCTGTTTGCGATGATGTTGCGGAGTTCCGACAACACGGCGACCGACCTGATCCTCAACATGTCGGGAGGGCCGGTCGCGGCGACCCGCAGGGTCCGCGAGTTGGGGGTAACCGGAGTCGAGGTCGACCGGTCCGAGGCGCGGACCTTTGCGGACTTGGTGGGCTTGTCGGACACGATTCCCGAGAGTGAGCTGTACCGATATCAATATTTTCGGATGCGCGACGCGCTCCCACAGACGTATCGAGACGCGGCACGCGAGAGGTACGGGAGTGATCCACGCGACACGGCCACGCCCAATGGCATGACCGACTTGCTCGCACGTGTGCACGACGGCACCGGCCTCAGCCCAGAGTCTCGGGACTGGATGCTCGACGTGATGTCGAGTTCGCGATCGGGGCCTCGTCGGATGAAGGGACTGCTTCCGGCCGCTACATCGGTAGCTCACAAAACGGGTACGATGGGCGGCGCGATCAACGACGTGGGAATCATCAAACTGCCCGGCGGGGCCGGACACCTCGTCGTTTCGACCTTCGTGAATACGCTACGTAGCACGACGTGGAGACGGGAACGCACGATCGCGGAAATGACGCGCCTGCTCTACGACTATTTTGGCGAGGAATACGGGGGCGTTGCTACCGCCAGCGCGCCCTGGCCATCCGTCGGCGCTTCCTGCTCCGCCTAAGGCCGACGGCGGCGGGCGGCGCGGCCCCGAACCTTCACGCGTCGATTCGGTATCCGACTTTGCGAACCGTCAGGATCAGACGGGGCGCAGTCGGGTCGGACTCCAGCTTCGCGCGCAACGTCGCGATATGTGTGTCGATCGTCCGAGTACGGACGCGGTTCGGATCCGGAAACCCCCACACGTCGGCCAGGAGCTGCTCCCGACTTACGGCTTGGCCGCGGTTCTGGAGCAGACGGACCAAGAGCGCGAACTCGAGGGGCGTCGTTTCGATCGCGGTGGTGCCTCTGTGTACCGTTCGTGCACCGACGTCGATCGTCAGCTCTCCCACCGTATGGCGGGCACCCGGCGCTGGTGCCTCAACGCCTCCGGTTCGGCGGAGAATCGCGCGGACCCGCAGGAGCAGTTCCACCAATCCCACCGGTTTCACTACGTAGTCGTCCGCGCCGAGACGAAATCCCTGCACCTTGTCCACGTCCTCTCCCCGGGCAGACAGGATGAGGACGGGCGTGTCCACCCCGTCTTCGCGCAGCGCCCGCAGAACCCCGAAGCCGTCGAGGCCCGGGAGCATCAAATCCAACACCACGAGATCGATGTCGCCGCCACGGACGACGTCGGCCACCTGATCACCTCGGTCGACGATTTGCACGCGGTGACCATCGCTTTCCAGGCTGCGTTCGAGGGCCAACGCGAGATTGGCGTTGTCCTCGACGACCAAGATCCTACTGCCGGCACTCGAGCTGCCGGTACTCAAGCGACATCACCGGTTCTGATCGGGAGGGAAAGCGCGAAGCGAGCCCCACCCGCGGCCCCGGACTCGATCGCCACCCGCCCGTCCATCGCCTCACTGAGTCGTTTGACGATCGACAGTCCGATGCCGCTTCCAGCGGGAGTGCCGTCGTCATCGCCCTCGAGCCGCGCGAACGGCTTCCAGATTTCGTCGCGCCAGTCGACAGGGATCCCGGGGCCCTCGTCCTCGACGGTCACCACGCCTCGATCGCCGTCTCGACGCACTCGAACTCGCACGGTCTGACCCGGCGGGCCGTATCGGACGGCGTTGTCCAGGAGGTTGATGAGGATCTGCTTGACCGCATCGCCATCTGCGGTGACCGCCACTCCCGCAACCGCATCGACGACCAACTCCGCCTGACCCGACCTCGCCAGCGACTCGAACGCTTCGACGGTCTCGGCGGTCACCTGGGAGAGATCGAGCGCCCCGATGTTGACTTCACCAGCGTTCGGCGCCGAGAACCGAAGGACGTTCCCCACGAGGTCGATAAGGCGACGCGTTTCCGTGTACATGACGTCGAGGGCGCGATTTCGCTCGTCGGGTTCTTCAATACGCCCGGACCGCAGAAGTTCGGTGAACAACAGGATCTGTTGGAGTGGCGTCCGTAGTTCGTGCGAGACGTTGCGCACGAACCGAGCTCGAAGACCAACGAGCTCGTGCCCTCGACGAAGCTGGCGCGTGGCCACCCAGAGCAGGATCGCGGTCAGCAACACCAGGCCCAACGCGGTGGGGCGAGTCCGGGGCACACCGCCGAGTACCAGTCGCTGCTCCGACGAAGGGAGCAGCGTCACTCGCAACTCGAGCTCTCCGAGCTTGGAGGAGGACGGTAGACCCGCCGTCCCATAGAAGCCGGCGGTAGGAGCATCCCACGTGTCGCCAAAGGCGAGCGATCCGTCCGCGCCGCGGGCGGCAAGCGTGAAGAGCGAATCGTTGGGCGTCGCTCCGATCAACGAGGGCGGGAACAGTTGCGTAGAGGCCATCGCCTGTTCAAAGACACTACCCGCTTCCGATCGCCAACAGCTCTCGAACCCGTATACGACCGCTCGTCCATCCCGAGCCCAGCGCTTATGGGCGATCAAACGCGACCGCCCTCCGATGCGCGCGGTGATCTGACCCGTCGCCACGCCATCGCGCGCGTCATCCAACCTCGGGGGAAGGAACTCCACCACCCAGGCCTCGAACGCCGCCGCATTCGGACCGTCCGCCTCGGCCGTATTCGTCGCGGGATCGTAGCGAAAGAACGTGCGATCCTCGGCCTCGGACTCCGGCTCACAGCGCGCGCTCTCCGGAGGCGCGCGGAGGATGGAAGGCGGCGGAAACTCGTTGAAATCTCCTAACGCGAGATCGATGGGGTAGAACGCGTAGATCATCGTCTCGCTCATGGTCCGATCGATCTCGGACGCCAGCAGGTACGCGCCGAACTCTGCCTGCTCGCGCAGGGTCGCCCGCACCGCCACTCGGTGCCTGCGGCTGGCCTCGAACGCTTGGTAGGCGAGGACCAGCGAGAAGAGGAACCCGAGTGCCAGGGGCACCAATATGGCCGTCCAGCCCAACCGCGCCGCGCGTTCCACGGAGATGTCCTTGTTGCTCATAGGCCCTCAATCGAGGTCGGCGCGTTCGTGGCGGCCAGTGCACCCTCGCCTCTTTGCAGGTTCCTGACAATTCCGTGACCCCTTCCGGACGGCCATCGCTGTCTCCGCTCGCGGGACCGGGGCAGATTGATCGTGACCGGGTGCACCTGATCGTGGCACCCTTCGAACAAACGATCGGGAGGCCACGCATGTTGAGGCATCACGTAGGAGGCGCGTTTCGAACCCCTAGGGCGTCGGCCGTGTTTCGGGCGACCCGGCTACTCGTCGTGCTGGCAGGCGGAGTCGCTTCGTCGGTCTCGGCTCAAGTTCCGGACGAGTTCACCAACCTGCAGTTCTTCCCGGAAGACATCTCGCGCGACGAACTGATCGGCCACATGCGGCAGTTCTCTTTTTCTTTGGGCGTCAGCTGCCAGTATTGTCACTTTGGGGGCGACGGGGGCTTCTCCTTCGAAGGCGTCGAGTTTGACTCGGATGAGAGGCCCGAAAAGGTGCGAGCTCGCGCCATGCTCGAGATGACCCGCGAGATCAACAGCAATCTGCTGAGCGCGCTCCCTCATCGACGCTCGCCCAACGTCATGGTCGAGTGTCGGACGTGTCACCGCGGCTTGCCCCGACCTCGCATGATCGACGACCTGCTGCGCGATCGGATCGGGAACGAGGACGTGGCCGCGGCGATCACATGGTATAAGGAGCTGCGAGAAGAGGAATTGAGCGGGTGGAGCTACGACTTCGGCGAGTGGGTCATCAACGATCTTGCGACCGCCTATGGAGACGAAGGCGAACCCGCTATCGGCGCGGCTCTGCTGCGCATGAACAGCGAGAACTTCCCGGAATCACTCTCGATTTGGTCGTTGCTCGGCGACCTCGAACTCGCGGCTGGAAACCGAGAGACCGCAATCGAGGCCTACCGACAGGGGCTGCGGGTATCGCCGGATCACCCCGGCCTCAACCGAAAGCTCGAAGCTCTCGGCGTGGAGCCCAGAGCCGAGCGCTGAAACCTGGCCGAGGAAGCCCCGTAACGTTAGGTATGAAGAAGCGTCGCGATCGTCGACGGCGCATCGATCAGACAGGAGCCGTCTCCTGAGCATCAACATCTACGACCCGAACTGCACGGCGCACCCGCCAAGCGCAGCCCGACAGGGCGATGCCGCTTGGCACGGTGTGGTTACGCCGCGCCTCGGTGGATTTATGCGAATCCGCGCGAGCGCAAGCGTATCCGCAATTGCGCTTTGGAGAGAGACGGCGCCACCCGACTAAGTCCTCACATCACATCGACGTGATCAGGCCCAACCGGTTCGCGCTCCTCCTCACTGCGGACCCGTAGGGCCTTTGTCGTTCTCATACGACCCGAACCGGATCACGATCGATGCCTGAAGTACAGAATCAAAACAGAGAACTCGTCCGACGCTACACGGACCAACCCGCACGTCTCCCTGCCGAGCTGAGGTCTCGCATCGAAGCCGAGTGGGACGGCGCACCCGTGTACCTCTACGCCCTGGCCGACCTCAACGCCCAGCTCACGCTAGAGCACACGTGGGTCGCGCTCGGCCCTGAGCGAGTGGCCCTCGCCCAGCAGTCCGAAGACGGCGAGTGGGAGTTGGATCACGTAAGACGCGACCGCATACAAGCGGTCCGCGACGCGCCGGGGTTGTCGGGAAGCGTGCTCACGCTGCTCGGCGAGCCCGATCAGCCCGCGCTCGCCCGCGTGCGGTTTACACACCGGCAGCGCAGGGCCATGGAGAACCTCAAATTTCTTCTCGAGGAGGCGGTGGCCTTCGGGCCGAGCGCGGACTCGCCCGGGAGCGCGGCGCCGGACCGCGAACGTGCACCCGACGTGAACGCCGACGACGAATACGCGCGCAGCGTGGCCGGACCGATCCGCGAGGCGCAGGCCTTGGTGTCTGGCAATCGAATGGCCGTCATCTGGCGTCTACTCGGATACCTCAAGCCGTATCGGCGCGAAGTGACGATCGGATTCTTAGCCGCGACCGTCATCACCCTCGTGAGTTTGATCCCTCCGTATCTGGCGGGTTACTTGATCGACTCGGTGGTGCGGCCGGTTCAGGATGGCCAGCTCTCCCAAGGTCGGGGTGCGCGCATCGCTTGGTTCGCGGTCGCAGGCATGGGGCTGGTGTATCTCGTGCGCCAGGCCGGGGCCGTTCTGCGTCTTCGCATGATGTCGGTTCTGGGCGAGTGGGTCGCGCGCGACCTACGGACCGAGCTCTACGAGCACCTTCAGCGTCTAAGCCTGTCGTTCTACGCGCGAAAGAAGACCGGAAGTCTGATCACGCGTGTGAGTTCAGACACCGACCGACTCTGGGACTTCTTGGCGTTTGGCGTCGTGGACGTGTCGCTGTCCCTGGTCATGCTCGTCGGACTCAGTACGGTGCTGCTTTCGCTCGACTGGAAGCTGGGGCTCGTGATGACGGTGCCCGTGCCGCTGTTCTGTCTCGCCATCTACCGTCACGGAGAATCACTCAACCGCGTGTTCGTGCGGGCGTGGCGAAAGTGGTCGCGCGTCACCGACGTGCTCTCGGACACGATTCCGGGGATGAGTGTGGTCAAGGCTTTCGGTCAGGAGGACAGAGAGAAGGGGCGGTTTCGAGAACGCAACTACGCCGTGACCGAAGAATACAACCGAATCCATCACATGTGGACGACGTTCTGGCCGCTTCTGATGCTCGCGGTGCACGGCACGACGGTGGCGGTATGGGCGTTTGCGATTCCGCGTCTCCTCGAGACAGGTGAGACCGCGTTGAGCGCGGGGACGTTTGTTTCGTTTCTGCTCTACACGACGATGTTCGTGGCGCCGATCGAAGTGATCGGGCAGATGGCTCGCACCATCAACCGCGCGACGAGTTCTGCGCACCGCGTGTTCGAGGTCTTGGACACGGAGCCAGAGATCGTAGACGTCGTCGAGTCGGTACGGCTCGATCCCGTCGAGGGGCGGGTGCGTTTTCGAGACGTGACGTTCGGGTACGACGGCGTCCAACTCGTCCTCAAAGGGGTGAACTTCGAAGTGCAGCCCGGGGAGATGATCGGGTTGGTGGGACCCTCGGGCGGCGGCAAGACAACCATCGTGAGCTTGCTCGCACGGTTCTATGAACCCACGGGCGGTGCGATCGAAATCGATGGCGTGGATTTGAGTCGGCTGGACACCACGCACTATCGACGTCAGGTGGGGATGGTGCTCCAGGAACCGTATCTGTTTCACGGTACGCTCTTGGACAACATCCGCTACGGACGTCCTGATGCTGACCTGGAGGAAGTCGTGGAGGCCGCGCGAGCCGCGAACGCACACGAGTTCATCGTGGAGATGGGGCAAGGCTACGACACGGTCGTCGGCGAGCGAGGACAGACGCTGTCGGGCGGACAGCGCCAGAGAGTTTCGATCGCGCGGGCAATCTTGAACGACCCGAGGATTCTGATTCTCGACGAAGCGACGTCGGCGGTCGACACGGAGACCGAGCGAAAGATTCAGGAGGCGATGGATCGGTTGGTCGCGGGAAGAACGACGTTCGCGATCGCGCACCGATTGTCGACGCTGCACAAAGCATCGCGGTTGTTCGTCGTGAAAAACGGCCGAATCGCGGAGATGGGGACGCACACAGAGCTGTTGGGGATTGCCGACGGTCTATATCGAAGACTACACGAGCTCCAGGTCGAGCTGGCCTAGGGCGAAAGGAGGGGAATACTGTGATCACCAATCTCGAACGCGGGCGGTCACTCCGTCTGGAGCGCCGCCCGGACGGCCAGTTGTGGGCTGAACAGGGTGGAGAGGCCCAAGCGGTGTGGGTCCGTCGCTGCTTTCCCTGGTCCGAGCCGACGCGATTTGTATCGCTTCTGGATAGCGAAAAGAAGGAGTTTGCGCTCGTACCGGACGTTCGCGCGCTCGAACCGGCGTCGCGTGAGGCGGTTGAAGCGGCGTTGGCAGAGGCGGGCTTCGTCCTCCAAGTCGATCGAATCGACTCGGTGGATGAGGAGGTCGAGATCCGAACCTGGGCGGTGCAGACAAAACAGGGTCCAAGGTCATTCCAGACCCGCTTGGACGACTGGCCGCGCGAAGTGCCCGGGGGCGGTTTTCTCATCCGGGACGTGGCCGGCGACCTCTACTACATCGGCACCCCGAGCGCGCTGGACGCAAAGAGCCGCGAGCTGTTGTGGGCATACGTCGAATGAGGTGACGCGGGGCACCTTTTTGCCAGACACGCGTTGACGTGGCATACCGAAAACTCGACGCCGTCAAAGTCGATTGTGCCACAGGAGCCGTATGAGCCCCATCGGAAACGCGACGCTCGGTCTTCTATTCCTCGGTCTCGCCTTCGCAGCGACGTTCCTCATGTACCACCTGTGGGGCTACCCCTTCGATGAGAAGCGCAAGCGAAGCGAGGCCCCTCCGCGTCTCATACGGATTCACCGGCTGGTCGGCTACGCCTTCGTCGCGATATACGTGATCATGATGTGGCAGATGGTGCCGCGTCTGTGGACCTATCAGGTGGAACTCCCAGCCAGAACGGTCGCGCACCTTCTCCTCGGCATGACGATCGGGGTCATTCTGATCGTCAAGATCGTCATCGTCCGCTTCTTCAAACATATGGAAAGCAAGCTCGTGCCGGGGCTGGGCACGGGACTCCTGATCTGTACGGTCCTACTCATGGGCTTGGCGCTGCCCGCAGGCATCCGTGAGACCCTACTGCTCAGAAACGCTCGGGCCGGCGGCGCGTTTAGCGCCGAGCGCATCGAGCGCGTGCGTGACTTGTTGCCGCTCGCCGGCCTGGAGGATGCACGTCTGCTGACGTCGCTCGCGTCTGAAGAGGGGCTCATCTCCGGGCGGGGAGTCCTGCGCACCAAATGTACGCAGTGCCATGATCTGCGTACGATCCTCGCACGGCCGCGGACGCCGGACGAATGGCGTCAGACCGTGCGCCGAATGGCGGAACGCTCGCAGGTCCTCGACGTGATCCGCGAGGACGAACAATGGATGGTGACGGCGTACCTCATCGCGGTAACCCCAACCCTTCAGGCGACGGTTCGTCTTCAGCGGGAGCAGCGGCGGCAAACCACCGCCGCGATGGAAGCTGTTCGCAGGGCTGGAGCGCGAGGGATGCAGGTGCCCTACGACGAAACCGCGGCGATGGCGACGTTCGAGAGCCGCTGCTCTCAGTGCCACGCGCTGGACTCTGTCGAGCGAAACCCACCGACGGGCGGCGAGGCCGCGCTTGCCCTCGTGGAACGAATGGTGATGAACGGATTGGTCGCGACGGAGGAGGATCTCGCTCAGATCGTCCGCTATCTGACGGAGACGTATCCAGGCGCGGGAGAGCCTGAGACCACAGGAGACTCCTCCGAGCCCGTGGGTGAGGCTCAATCAGCGATTCCGACTGACCCTACGCAGTTGTTCGAGTTTCTGAGCGAGGGCTCCTACCGCTCGTGGGCCCATGAGGCGATGCGGCACCCATCACTCGGGCCTCATCCTGCCGCCGTCCAGGTCTTTGTCAACCAGGCCCTCGCGGCCTCGATCGCGTCCGGCATCGACGTGCACCCGCAGGGCTCGTCCGCAGTTAAAGAGCTCTTCGACGAGGACGGCGAACTGGGCGGATGGGCCGTGAGCTCGAAGACCCGTCCCTCTAGCGAGGAAGGCAACGGTTGGTTCTGGTATGAGGTGCTGGGAGTGGAACCGGGCCTCGCGCCGATCGCCGCAGGTGAGGGCGTCGAGCTCTGCACGGGGTGCCATGCGGCGGGAAACGACTTTGTCCTCATCGACTTCGTCCCGGGCAGCTGAGCGATAGCGCCGGGGATCAACCAACGCGCCTAACGACCCGAACTCTTCCGAGGTGATGTTTGGACCCGATCGCGCTTCTGATCGTAGGCGGTTCGATCCTGGCCTACGGCGCCCTTTCCGGCCGTGCGGAGAAGAGCGTCGTTTCACCCCCCATGGCCTTCGTTCTCGTTGGGGTGCTCTGCGGCCCGCTCGTATTCGGGTTTATCGACGGGGCGACCGAGTTCTCGGCGGTCCATCTGTTGGCCGAGATCACGCTGACGATCGTTCTCTTTACCGATGCGAGCCGGATCAGCCTCAAGCGATTGCGGCGGGAACACGACCTTCCGGTCCGCTTGCTCGCCATCGGGCTCCCGCTGACCATCGTGCTGGGCACCGTCGCGGCGTCTCTCTTGTTTGACGCGCTCACGATGTGGGAGTGCGCGATCCTGGCTGTGATCCTGGCACCGACGGACGCGGCACTCGGCATGGCGGTCGTCTCAGACGAACGCGTGCCTGTGAGAATCCGGGAGACGCTAAGCGTGGAGAGCGGTCTCAACGACGGGGTCGTCTTCCCCGTCTTTCTCATCTTTCTCTCGTTCGCGGGCGCCGGGGGCGAAGGCGAAGGCGCCGGATTCTGGACCCGGTTCGTGGCGTTGCAACTCGTACTCGGCCCCCTGGTTGGAATCGGAATCGGCTATTTTGGAGGACGGCTCGTTGAGATCACCGCGCGTTCCGGGTGGATGAACGAGGCGTTTCAGCAGCTGGCCGGGATCGGCCTCGCCGTCAGCGCCTTTGCCGGCGCCGAGCTCGTGGGCGGAAACGGCTTTCTCGCGGCCTTTACGGCGGGACTTACGCTCGGCAACACGTCTCGCTCGGCTTGCCGCCGTCTTTGGGAGTTTGGAGAGACAGAGGGTCAGCTCCTGACCCTCCTCGTCTTTTTGGCGCTCGGGGCCGTTCTCATACCCGAACTCCTGCCGGCTGTCGGCTGGACGTCGGCTCTCTACGCCATCTCGAGTCTCACCGTGATTCGAATGATCCCGACGGCGCTCAGCTTGATCGGTACCGGAGTTCGACCCGCGACCACCGCCTTTGTGGGCTGGTTCGGTCCGAGAGGGGTCGCATCCGTCGTGTTCGTGCTGCTGTTGATCGAGCACCCCGAGGTCGCGGGAGCGCCACGAATCGCCGCGATCGTGAGCCTTACCGTGCTGTTGAGCATTTTCCTGCACGGCATCAGTGCGCGGCCAGGCGCGGCTTGGTATGCTCGCCAGAGCGACGCTATGGATCGTGACTCGGGGCCAGAGCACGTTGCGGTCACGCCGATGTCGGACCGGATTTCTGCTTCGAGGTAGGTAGCGTGAGACGCGCGACGCATCCTTGGGCACTGGTTCGATTTCGGAGCGTCAGCGAGCCTCGGTGGGCCTCCGCGATCTCGCGACATAGGACGAGCCCGATTCCGGACCCGCTTCCTTTGGTCGTGTAGAACGGGACGAACAGGTTCGCGGTGTCGGCCAATCCCGGGCCATCGTCCTCGACCCAGACCTCCAACTGGCGCCGCGACGACCTCCACCCTACTCGCACTCCGCCCCCCGACTCCGACGCCGCATCGACGGCGTTGTCCACGAGGTTGATCAACAATTGATCGAGCTGATCTCCATCCGCCTGAATCGTCACGGGCGGGCCCCGGATCAACTCGACCGCCAAGCGCGTCTCGAGGCCGACAATGCGCTCCACCCAGTCCTCGACCTCGACCTGTCGGACCGATGGCGGAGGGAGGCGCGCCAGCCGGGCATACGAGGACAAGAACCGGCTCAACGCCTCGGCTCGACTAGAGATGATGTCCAGACCCTGGATGAAGTCCTCGTCTTTCACGGGCTGACCCGGGGCCGACCCCTCGCCGAGAACGAGATCGGGGTCCGAATCGTGGCCGGATGCGAGCTGTCTTCTCGCAGACGTAGAGAGACTCTGCGCGATGGACTGGATCGGAGCGAGCGAGTTGTTGATCTCGTGGCCGAGCACGCGGACGAGCCGCTGCCAGGCCGTTCGTTCCTCTTCGCGCAACACGCGAGAGAGATCGGCGACAACCAGCAATCGGTGAGGCTTACCCTCCTGGCGAAAATGGCTTACACGCAGCTCCCAACGGCTGGCGCCGCCGGGGAACACCATGTCCGCGACGGTCCGCGGCGGACCTGTCAGGAGTTCCTGCAAGTGCAGCGAACCCGCCCGTCGCCCGATCATGCTCTCCTCCGAACGATCGAGCAGACGCTCGCTGGCTCGGTTGGCCAGCACGAGCCGGTCGTCGCTGTCGAATGCAAACACCGCGACGTCGATCTCGGCCATGACGCGACGCAACAGTGCCGTCGCCTCCAAGACTTCTAGTCTTTGCTCGCGCAGCGTCTGACCGAGTTGATTCACCTCGAACGCAACGAGCCCCAAGGAGTCGTCGGGACGACCGAGCCGAGCTCGCATCGTGTAGTCACCCTCTTGAAGCGCGGCAACCATGTTGGACATGGTCTGCAACGGCCGGATCAAGCGTTCTCGCAAAGCGAGCCAGAACCCCAGCCAACCGCCCGCCGTCACGATCGTGAGCGTCCATTGAAGTCGGGTCGAGAAGTCGCTGATCCAGACCAGCGTCATAGCGACCACGATGGCGGGCAACGCGCTGAGAAAAGAAAGGAGCGGTACCCTCCACTCGTAACGGATTCCGGGCCGCGTCATCTCGGTCTCACCCGCTTTGCTGTCAGGCCTCGAGGTCGTGTCGTTCGAGGCGGCGATAGAGCGCCCCCCGACTCAACCCGAGAGCCTCCGCCGCGCGACTCACGTTCCCGTCGCAGCGAGCGAGCGCTCGCTGAATCAGAATCCGTTCGGCCGCCTCGAGCGTCAGGTCATCGAGTCGCACACCCGCTCCGCCCGCACGCAGAAGCCCCAAGTCCTCGGCGCTGACCGTCTTTTCCTCGGCCATGAGAACGGCGCGCTCGATCGAGTGCCGCAACTCGCGGACATTCCCGGGCCATGGGTGGGACAGGAGCGCGCGCATCGCATCTTGAGAGAACTCGAGGTCGCGACCGTATCGCTTGGTGGGTTCGCGAAGAAAGTGCGCCGCGAGCTCTGGAATGTCTTCCCGTCGCTCTCGAAGCGGAGGGATCGAGATCTGGACGGAGTTCAGCCGATAGAGCAGGTCTTCGCGAAATCGTTCTTCGGCCACTCGTTCGGGAAGGTCGGCGTTCGTTGCGGAAAGCACTCGAACGTCGGCGCGTCGGGTCCTCGAGGAACCGACACGCTGAAACTCTCCCGATTCGAGCGCTCGTAGCAGTCGCGCTTGCTGGCCGAGCGCCAAGTTGCCGACCTCGTCGAGAAACAGCGTGCCACCATTGGCGAGCTCGAAGTACCCGACGCGATCGGACTTGGCATCGGTGAACGCGCCCTTCACGTGCCCGAACATCTCGCTCTCGAAAAGCGTCTCGGACAGACCACCGGCGTTGACGGTGATGAGCGGCCGTTCGGCGCGAGCGGACTTGGCGTGGAGCCAGCGGGCGACGACCTCTTTGCCGGCGCCGGGTTCCCCCGTGATGAGGACGCTCGCGTCGGACGGTCCGACCCGTTCGATCAATTTCAGAACCGGCTGCATGGCACGTGACACGGCGATGAAATCTGGCGCGTCCCGCTCGCGCAGGAGTCGGTTTTCGAGTTCGAGGTGTTGAGCGCGTCGCACGGCGCGCCCCAGTTCGATCTGAGTCCGCAAGGTCGAGAGCAAGCGCTCGTTGTCCCACGGCTTTTCGACGTAGTTCCCGGCCCCCTTTCGGATCGCTTCCACCGCCCCATCGATAGAACCCCACGCGGTCATCACCACGACCGGGAGCGACGCGTCCAACGCTTTGATCCTTGGGATCAGGTCCAGACCCTCGCGCCCAGACGTGGTATCGCGCGCATAGTTGAGATCCATGAGCACCACGTCGAAGTCTTGCGACTCGAGCGCGCTGAGGATCCCTGGCGGGGACGTGGCGGCTTCGACACCGAACCCTTCGGCCTTCAACAGAAGTTGAAGCGCCCTGAGGACGTCCTTCTGGTCGTCCGCGATCAGAACACGAGGCGGTGCCCCGCGGGGGGTCACGGGATCCACTGGAGACATCGGTTGGGCGAGCTTTCTCTAAGCGGCATGGGCAAAACCTGTGGCCCTGCCCCCGCTGGCGCGACCGTCAGCTGGCGCGTCAGCCTTCGTCCACCATCCAGCCATCCGCGAGGTTGATCTGGCGATCCCCGTACGCCGCCACGTTGGGATCGTGCGTTACCTGCACGATCGTGGTGCCTTCATCGTTGAGCGTCTTCAGCATCTGCATGATCTTCTCACCCTGGCTCGAATGGAGGCTTCCGGTCGGCTCGTCGGCCAGAATCAACTTCGGCTGGCAGATCATCGCGCGCGCGACCGCCACCTGTTGCTGCTGACCGCCGGACAGTTGGTTGGGGAAGAGATCCTTCTTCCCGACGATATTGAAACGGTCCAGGATATCGGCAACCGTGGCCTGACGTTCCGACTTCTTGATGTCTCGATACGACAGAGGGATCTCGAGGTTCTCGTACACCGTGAGATCATCGATCAGATGGTACTGCTGAAATACGAACCCGATGTAAGCTTTGTGGAGTTCGTTCCGGTGTTTCGGTTTGAGCGCGTGTACCGGCTCATCAACAAACCAGTACTCCCCGTCGAAGGCGCCGTCCAGCAGCCCGAGAATCCCGAGCAACGTCGACTTCCCCGCCCCGGACGGGCCCGTGATGGTGACGAAATCGCCCTCGGCGATCTCGAGATCGATGCGACGCAGCACCCACGTCCGTCCACCCTTGTAGGGATAGCTCTTTTCTATGCCTTTGAGGCGAATCATTCAGCCACCGAGTAGTCCTTGCCTGGTTTACAGATGTTCTGATACTTCGCGGGAGATTCGCCAATGTATGCCGCCCACTGGGCGTCGGCGTCTGGGATCGCGCGGTGACGCTGGGAAAGCGCGACTTCCCAATCCCCGACCAAGTCGGAGAACGAACGCCCGAATGCATGCTCGTACCCGGCCGAATCAACGCCCGCAGGGTCGTAGATGAAATCGATGAGCGCGGCTAGACCGAACGTGTCGCGCAGGTGACCGAAGAAGGACACGCGCTCGGAGTACGACTGAATCTGGCACCGCAAATTGAGGGCACGATGGCGTGTCCTCAATACGCCTAGCGGGATCGCACGATCGACCTTGAACAAGTGTCCAGCTACGAGATCCGCCGAGAAACCGTAAAGCGGGAAACTCATCTTATCAGGAAGAAACGCCTCATCTATAGCGGCGGCAACGCCCTCCTCGACAAAGCCGAGGTACGGATATCCGGTGGTGCGTCGAAACGCATGTACCAGTTCGTGGAGAAGCGAGTCGAGGTAATCCTGGAAGTCGTCGGTGTAGCGATAGAGAAAAAGTCGTCCCTGTCCATCGACATGTGGCACGGCCCCACTTCCAACCCCGCTCCCATCGATGAGCACGACCAACTGGGCGCTGGGCGTTCGATCCTCGCCCAGGACACCCCGGACGTTTTCGAACCAACCCTCTGCCCGGCCGCCAGCCCATTGGAGCTCGCTACGGGTCGCCTCACCCTCCCGGGCGAGGAAAACGAAGTGCTCCGTTTCATAGCGGTGGGCATAACCGGCGGGCTCGGGCGTTTGGGCGACAAAGGGTGTCGCGGAGAAGACCGCTACTGGCCCCAGGACTGCCGCGACTCGCTTCACGCTTCGGTTCATTCGTGCTTGAGGGCCGCGAGAGGCTCGACCGACGCCGCTCTCCGCGCCGGAAGCCACGTGGCCAGGATCGTGACTGCGAGCACCAGGATCGCTACCAGCCCGTAGGTCGGCAGGTCGGCGCGCCCCACGCCAAACAGCAGGGTCTCGGTCGCGGAGGCCCCCGCGAAAGCGAGGCCTGCGCCAATCACCAGGCCGATGGCAGTGAGCCCGAGCCCTCCGGCGAGCACGTCGGACAAGACCCGACGGGTCGGGGCGCCTAGGGCGAGACGGATTCCGAACTCCCTCGTGCGCCGGCTTACGGCATACGAGATGACTCCGAACAAGCCCACGGCCGCCAGCCCCACGGCCACCGCCGCGAAGAACCCGATCACACCCATTGCGAATCGGGTGGGCGCGAGCGCGCGGGAGACAAAGGACTCCATGTCTCGAAACGCATAAACCGGAATCGGTACGTCACCGCTCAGGCCGCGGGCAATCTCTTGAATCGAGGTGATCGACGTTTGCGAATCACGCGTGGTTCGAACCGCCATGCTGATCGCTCGAGAGGCCTCTTGTCGATAAGGCACGTAGATCGTCTCACGCCCGGTCTCGCGGAGGTCGTGGAAGCGTACGTCCTCCGCCACGCCGACAATGGTGGCGAAAATCGGATCGCCATCGAGAGGAAAACCGATCCGCCGTCCAACCGCATTTCCACCCGGCGCGAGCTTCTCCGCGAGCTTCGCGTCTACGATCGCGACCCGCTCATCTTCGCTGATGTTCTCGGCTGGCGTGAACGAGCGCCCCGCGAGGAGGCGCGTCCCCATCGCCGCGAAATACTCGGAGGTGATCACTCGGAAGTTCGCTTCGTTGCCAGACCATTCGTCCGGCGTTGAGCCCTCGAGACCATAGGGCTGTCGGAAGACGACATCGCCGAGCGGTAGTCCCCCCACCGTACCGACCGCCTCCGTCCCAGGGAGTTCACGAATCTGTCGCTCGAACGCGTCGACAAAACGGGCTCGATCCCCAGGGCCACCTACTTCGGCCGGAAGCGCGACGCTGAGCGTCAGCAATCCATCTGCTTCAAATCCGGCGTCCACGCGTTGGAGGCTCGCACTCGTACGAAGCATGAGGCCCGCCCCGACCAAGAGGGCGAAGGACATGGCGACCTCCCAAATCACGAGACCTCTACGGAGCGTCTGTGTCCGGCCGCCTCCACCTCTCGGGCCGGACGCCCCGAGAGATGTCGTTCTGCGCCGCGACATGGCCATCGCCGACATGGATCCGAAGATCATCGTGGCTCCCACCCCCGCGATGGCGGCAAAGCTCAGGACTGAGCCGCTGATCTTCACGTCCTCGGACGAAGGCAGACCCGTCGGACCGAACGCGAGTAGAATGTCTACCGCCCATGTGGCGCACAGCACACCGAGCAACCCACCCCCTAGGCCAAGCAGGCCCGCCTCCGTCAGGACTTGTCGCACCAGCCGGCCCCGACCCGCGCCCAGGGCCGCACGCACCGCCATCTCCTCTCGCCGGTCCGACGCGCGTGCGAGCAGGATGTTGCCGACGTTGCTGCATGCGATCAGCAAGACGAACATCACCGCCCCCATGAGCGCGAAGAGAAGGGGTTTCGCATGCTGGACCGCGTCGTCCTGGAGTTGGACGACTTCAACGGTTAAGCCGGCCTCCCGGTATTGAGGGATCGCTTCTCTCTGTCGAGACGAAAGAATCGCCATTTGCTGGCGAGCTTGGTCGAGGGACACGTCTGGGCGGAGTCGACCGATCACGGCCCCCGTGTTATCGGAATCTTGATCGCGTAGACCTTCGGGACGTCGGAAGGCGTAGGGCGGGATGGCGAGAGGTGTCCACGCATCGATATCGGTCGGCACGCCCGTGCCGGGTGGGAGAAGCAACTCGAAGTCGGGAGGAAGGACGCCCACGACCAGTCTCGGGGCTCCCCCAAATCGGAGCGTCCGACCGACGACACCTTCGTCACGACCGAAGCGTTGCGACCATATCTCGTATCCCAGAAGGATCGGCCCCGGTGCCGCTTGAAAGTCGGGATCCGCAAGCTGGGCTGCGCTGAGCACGCCCTCGTTCGGTTGGAAGGTCCGACCGATTTGGGCTTCGACTCCGAGAACGCGGAAGAGATTCGGCGTCGCGACTCCTACTCGAACGTGATGCGTCGCGTCCGTCCCTTCGAGTGCGCTGTCGTCCGCTCCAGCAACGAACGCCAACCCTTCGAACGCATCCGCACCCTCTCGATAGACGGCCACGTCGGGCGCGGCGACACGGGCGCGCGCGATCCCGAGCGCCGGCAGTCTGTGCCACAGGAGCACGAGTCGATCCGGCTCGCGGTACGGCGGCGGCGTGAGCAGCACCGAATCGAAAACGCTGAACACGGCGGTGCTCGCACCGATGCCGAGGGCCAACGTGAACACGGGCACGATCGCCACGACCGGACGGCGACGAAGCGAGCGAAAGGCGAACGCCAGATCCTGAAGCAGGCGATCCAAGAGGCGAGTGCCGTCCTATTCCGCGCGCAAGGTGATGATCGGGTCCACGCGCGTCGCACGTCGCGCGGGCCAGTAGCAGGCAAACATCGCGGCCGCGCTCAGCAACGTGACGACGGAGACGAGCGTGATTGGATCGACCGGGCTCACGGAGAACAGCAAGGTCGAGAGGGCTCGTCCGGCGCCGACCGCCGCGAGGAGCCCGACGACTACCCCCAACCCGGTGAGAAGCAACCCGCGTGACATGACGGATGCGAGCACGTCGTTCGGACGTGCACCGAGTGCCATCCGCACGCCGATCTCGCGGGTTCGCTGCGACACCATGAACGCCATGACGCCGTAAATCCCGACCGCCGCCAACACGAGAGCCAGAGCCGCAAAGGCACCCAACAACAGACTGATGAACCGTTGCGGGGCGATGCTGGTCGCGAACACCGACTCCAACGTCGCCACCTGAGAAACCGGCATGTTGGCGTCCAACGCCCAGACGGCTTCGCGTAGATCGGTCGCCATTCCCGCCGGGGGTCCATCCGTGTGAATCACGAGACTCAAAGCGCGCGATGGCATCTGCGCCAGCGGGACGTAGATCTCGGGCTCAGTGGCGGTGGCGATCCCCCTGGTCCGTACGGTCTCGACGACGCCTACGATCGTCCACCACGGCGAGTCGGGGTCGCGGACGCCGCCCACCTTGAGCCGTTTTCCGACCGGGTCCGCCCCCTCGAAGTGCGCGTCCGCTAGTGACCGGCTGACGACGGCGACGTTCAGTCCCCCGGCGCGGTCCGTCGCCTCGAGATAGCGACCTTGGATCAGAGGAATGCGCATCGCTTCGAAGTATCCCGGCGTCACCCGCCATGAATCGGCGAGGGGTTCGCGTCCGGGTTCGGGAAGTCGTCCTTCGATCCCGAACGAGACGTCGTTCACGTTTCCTCCCAGCGGGAGAACGTTGGTGGCCCCGACGGCGCGGACGCCGGGACGCGCGCGTAGTCGCGCTTCGAGTTGGTCGATAAAGGCTGGAATGTTCTCGGACTCGGGGTAGTCGACCGACGGCAGGAGAACCCGCGCGCTCAAGGCGTTGTCGACGCGAAAACCCGGATCCACGTTTCTCATCTCCTCGAAACTTCGGAGGAGGAGGCCGGCTGCGACCAATACGGTCACCCCGAGGGCCAACTCGCCGATCACGAGCACGCTGCGGAGACGACCGCCGGCTGCAGTCGAAGAGCCGCGCGTTCCTTCGCGAAGCGCCTGCGCGGAAGATTCCGCGACATGATTCAAGGCAGGGGCGAGACCGAACAGCAGTCCAGTGAGCACCGAGGCGCCCAGACCAAAGAGAAACACTGTCGCGTCCAAACCGATCTCGTTGGCACGCGGTAATCCAGCTGGGGCCAACTGAACAAGGAGCGCTGTACCCCAAACCCCGAGGGCGAGCCCGAGCAAGCCGCCTCCTACCGCCAGCACGACGCTTTCAGTAAGAAGCTGTCTGGCGATGCGGCCCCGCCCTGCCCCGAGGGACGCCCGGACCGCGAGCTCCCGCTCGCGAACCGAAGCGCGGGCGAGTTGGAGGTTTGCGACGTTGGCGCACGCGATCAGCAGCACGAGAGCCACCGTGCCGAGCAGCACGAGGAGCGGTGTCCGGATCGGCCCGACGACGGCATCCCGCAGGGGCTGCACGGTCACGCCGACATCGTTGTAGTCGGTGGGATTCTCCTGGGCGATCCCAGCCGCTACCCGGGCCATGTCGGCCTCGAGCGTCTCGGTCGCCGTCCCGGGCCGCGCGCGCGCGATGACCTGAAGGAAGTAGGCACCTCGGTCATCGTTGGACCGATCGATCGGGAGCACGCCCCAGATCTGGGCCGTGTTGAGGATCGGGCCCTGGAAGCCGGCCGGCGCGATTCCGATCACCACGTTCGGCTCGCCGTTCAACGTGAGCGACGTGCCGATGACCCGTTCGTCCCCTCCGAATCGCTCTTGCCACAGATCATAGCCAAGGACGATCACACCATCGTTTCCCGGCGTCTCTTCTTCGGCCGAGAAGCCGCGTCCGATCGCGGGCTCCGCACCCAACATCGCGAAGTAGCCCGGATTGACCAGCGCGCCCTGGAGCACGGTCGGTCGATCGTCGCCAACGAGATTCGGTGCCCACCCCGTGACGGCTGACATGTGCGAGAACGTCTCCGACCGATCGCGCCAATCGGCGAACGTGCTTCTGCCCGTCCACTCGGTCGCCGGACCGCCTCGAAGCTCCTGGTTCTCCCAAAGCATGTACAGTTCGCCAGACTCGGGATACGACATCGGTCGCAGCAGCACCGCGTTTACAACGCTGAAAATCGACGTGTTCACACCGATCCCGAGCGCGATCGTGATGAGCGCGATAGCCGTGAAACCGGGGTTTCTACGTAGTGCGCGGAGTCCGAAGCGTATGTCCTGTCGGAGGGTTTCCATCATGGCCTCTCTATTCAACTCGGAGGGCGAGCGACGGGTCGACGGACGTCGCGCGACGAGCCGGCAGATACATCGCAAGCAAAGCGATCAGCGCGAGCAAGACCGCAACCGCGAATAAAGTGAGCGGATCACGCGGGCTCGTTTCATAGAGCAGACTCGACATCAATGACGTGAGGCCGAGCGAACCGATGAGGCCGAGACCGATCCCCAGCGATGTGAGTTGAACGCCCTTGTTCATGACCTCGCGAAGCACGTCAGTACGGCCGGCACCCAGCGCCATCCGGACACCGATCTCATGTATTCGAGTACGGGCCATGTAGCTGACGACGCCGTAGATGCCGACGCCGGCCAGCAGCAAGGCCATCGCCGCGAACGCACCGAGCAGCCACAGGTTGAACCGCCGGGCCGCTACGGATTTCGAAAGAAGTTCTTTGAGAGTCGCAGCGCGATAGATGGCGACTGTGGGGTCCGCGGCCCAGATGGCTTCGGCCATCCCGTCGAGGTAGGTCTGTGGATCTCCGCTCGTGCGGGCGACGAAGGTCATCCCTCCCGTGGGGACCTGACTGTGCGGGAGGAACAACTCCGGTCGCGGATCGCGATCGAGTCCGTCGTGGCGAACCTGACCGACCACCCCGACGATTTCGAAAGCGATCGTCTCCCCTTCGGCGTCTTGAACCCCGTCGAGAAGCAAGCGCTCGCCGATGGGGTCTTGGTTCGGCCAATAGCGGCGGGTCAGGCCCTCCGTAACGATCGTTACGGGAATCGCGGTATCACGCCGATCGCGTTCGTCAAAAGTGCGACCGGCTAGAATCGGGATCCCCATGGTCGCGAAGTAGCCTTCGGTCGCCTGGGAGACGAACGCGTTTGGTGCCTCTTCTGCGCGCGGCGCGGCGCGTCCTTCGATCTCGAAACGATTCTGTTCATCTAGGTTTGCCTCGATAAACGGGAGAGCCGACACCGCACCCGCCGAGGTGACACCCGGCATCGCCCGCACCTCGTCCACCACGCCCGCATAGAAATCTCGTGTTCGCTGCGGCGTGCCCCCGTCCGGATAGTAAAACACCTGTGTCGCTGCCACGCGGTCCTGGTCGAATCCGGGATCGACATCGAGAAGAGAAACAAAGCTCCTGGCCAAGAGTCCGGCGCCCACGACCAGGATGAGCGACAACGCCACCTCGGCCACGACCATCGCACTTCGGATGCGCTGGCGCGCGCGACCCGCCGTCGCTCCTCGACCTTCCTTGATCGCGCTCTGAAGATCCGGTTGGGAAAAGTGAATCGAGGGAAGGACCCCGAAGGCGAGCGCGGTGACCCCCGTTACGGCAAGCGCGAAGGCCAGGACCCGGCCATCGAGCGCGACTTCGTCGAGGCGAGGGATTTCGGCGGGTCCGATCGCCACGATCAGGTCCAAGGCCCAGAACGCGAGGACGACACCGCAGACCGCGCCGGCGAGCGCGATCGCGACGCTTTCGGTCAGCAGCTGGCGTATGAGTCGCAACCGACCCGCCCCGAGCGCGGCGCGAACCGCGAACTCGCTCTCCCGCTCCGCTCCGCGTGCCAGGAACAAACTCGCCACGTTCGCGCACGCGACGAGAAGAAGAAAAAGCACGGCGGCCTGCAGAATCACGAGCGCCGTTTTCGCGTTCCCGACAAGGTGGTCTCGAAGCGGCACCACGGAAGCAGAGGTCCGGCTGTTGGTCTCCGGGTAGTCCTCTGCGAGGCGCCCCGCGACGATCTCCATCTCGGCCTGCACCTGCGCCAGCGAGACACCCGGTGCGAGTCTTCCCACGACGTTCCACCAACCGCTCCCCCGCGACTGCAGCTCCCAGCCCTGGAGGATCATCGGGATCCACGCGTCGCGTTCTTGCACCGACGGTGAGAGGTGTGGGTTAAAGGACCGTGGCAGGATGCCGACGACGGTTGTCGGCACGCCATCGAACAGCACGGCTTCGCCCACCAGGTTCGGGTCGGATCCGAAACGCCGTTCCCAAAGACGCTCCCCGATCACCACAACGTTGCCGGTTACGAAGTCCTCGGAAACCAGTGTACGACCGTAAAGCGTCCGAGTGCCCAAGGCCTCGAAGAATCCTTCCGTGACCCGCGCCCCATAGACAACCTCAGGTCGCTCCCGACCCGTCAAATCGAGCGAATATGGATCTAGAGCCCCCAACGCCTGGAACGACTCGGCCTGTTCCTTCCAATCGAAGAAGTCGGCGGGCGCCACGTCGTCGCGTTCTACACCGGCCTCTAGATCGTTCTTCCAAACCGTGACGATTCGGTCCGCCTCCTCATACGGAAGCGCCCGGATAACGAGCGTATCCAGGACACTGAAGATGGCCGTCGCGGCTCCTATGCCTAAGGCAAGAACGGCGATGGCCACGAAGGTAAACGTGGGACGCATTCTGAGTTGACGGAGCGCGTATTTCGCGTCCTGTAAGAACGATTCCATCGCCTCTTCCTTTTGGGTCGGTATGAGTGTCGGGACGCGGTCCGTCTACTAGGCGCGGAGCGCGCCTAGTCGGCGCGGAGCGCGCCCTACTCGGCGCGCAACGCGACCATGGGATCCACTTTGGTCGCCCGGAGCGCCGGGAGTAGACATGCAGCGAGCGCGACGACTCCGAGAACGCCGGCGACCACGACGAAGGTGAGGGGGTCGGTCGGACTGACTTCGAATAGGAGATTAGCCAGCCGGTTGGTCGCCAACAGGGAGATGACGACTCCGGCGGCGAGCCCCGCGAACGTCAGCGTCATCCCCTGACGGACCACGAGCCGGAGCACATCGGACCTTTGCGCGCCCAGGGAGACTCGTAGGCCCAGCTCCCTCGTCCGACGAGCGACGCTGTAGGAGAGCACTCCGTAGATACCGAGGGCCGAGAGCACGAGCGCGATGGTCGCGAACAGCGTGACGAGAAACGTGCGGAAGCGCTCGGATGCGACCCCGTTGGAGCGTAATTCCGAGAGCGTTTCCACGTTCTCGATCGGAAGTTGGGCGTCGAGGCCCCAGATGACGCCCTGAACTCCGGCCAGCACCGCTCGCGCATCGATCTCGGTCGCAATGACCAGGTTCATGTCGGTGAACGGAAACTGCGGGTGCGAGAAATACATCGCCATCGGAACCTCGGCGCTCAAGCCGTCCATCTTCACATCCGCTACGACCCCGATGATCTCGTATTCGAAGGGGAGATCCGCCCACCACTGCGCACGGGCGACCGTGTGGCCCAGCGCGTCCCCATCCGCGTCGGCGAAGAACTGACGTTCAAAGGACTCGTTGACCACCACCACGCCAGGCGCACTCGCCACATCCCTGTCCGAGATGTCGCGCCCCTTTAGCAGCGGCAGTCCAACGGTCGAGAAATAGCCCGGCGTCACCGGACGAAGACGTGCCTCGGGGCGTTGGCCCTCCGGCGGATCGAATATGCCGGGGATAGAGAAACTCGACTCCCACCCCCCGTCGAGCGGATGCATATAGGCGGAGGCCACGCTGCTGACCCCGGGTAGGGCCGCGATCTCTCGTTCCGCTTCCTGATAGAACGCGATCGCTCGAGTGGCGCTGGGGTCATCGGGCCCGAAATACTTTCCTTCGGGAAGAGAGATGGGCACGACGAGAACTTCCCCCGCCGCGAAGCCGGGGTCGACGTTCTGAAGACGGGTGAAGCTGTTTACCAGCAGGCCGGCCGATACGATCGCGACCATAGCGAGCGCGACCTCGGTCACCACGACGACCTGTGAGAGCCGGGCTCGTCCGGCCCCCGCACCGTCGCGGCCGCCTTCCTTGAGCTTGTCGTGCAAATCTCTACGCGCGGCCTGCAAGGTCGGCAACAGACCGAACAGGAGGCCGGTCGCGACGGTGAGCACCATCGCGAACGCTAGAACGGCAGGACTCAGCCCCACCTCTGACAGCCGCGGGATCCCGGGGGGCGCCGCCGCGGTGAGGAGTCGAAGGCCGGCCACCGCTATGGCCACACCCAATAGTCCGCCCAGCGTGGTCAGCATGAGGCTTTCCGTGACGAGTTGCCGAGCGATGTGGCCGCGTCCGGCTCCTAGCGCGGTCCGTAGCGCGACCTCGGTCGTGCGTTCGGTAGCGCGCGCCAGAAGGATGTTGGCGACGTTTGCGCACGCGATCAGCAGGACCAGGCCAACCATTCCGAAGACCGTCCACAACGTAGATCGAATCGATCCCACAACCGTTTCGCGCAGCGGCTCGAGGTAGGCGCCCCGATCCGTGTTGTCTTCGGGATAGTCGACCGCGAGCCGCGCCGCGATGGTCTGCACTTCCGCGTTTGCCTCGGCCAGAGACACGCCGGGGCGCAGACGCGCGAGAGGAAGCATCCGATGGTTTCCTCGGAAGTCCTCGCCGTACTGCGCGACGAAGGGTGCATAGACGGTTCCGGCGCTCCACTCGAACCCCTCTGGCATCACGCCGACGACCTCGAACGGTCGCGCATCGAGTGTCAGCGTCCGTCCAATCATGTCGCCGGGAGCGCCGAGTCGATCTCGCCAGAACGCGTGACTGAGGATGAGTACGTCGGGCGCCCCGATGCGATCCTCTTCGGGTAGAAAGTTTCGACCCGACGCGGGCGTCGCGCCTAGCGTCGAGAACAGATCCCACGTGATCCGCGTCAGCGGCACCCTCACCGCCTCGCCGCCGTAACCCGTGAGCGTATAGCTCTCGTTGGTCCATCCCGCCATCGACACGAACGATGTCGACTGTTCTTCAAAATCGACGAAATCCGGGTAGGAGGCGGCGTTCGAACCCGTGCCGATCCCGCCCTCGTCGCCCCATAAGATGACCAACTCATCGGGATTGTCCCACGGGAGGGGCTGGAGCAGGACGGCGTCGACGAGCGAGAAGATGGCCGTGTTGGCGCCGATACCGAGGGCCAGGGTCAGTACGACGACCAAGGCAAAGCCCGGCCTCCGTCGAAGCTGACGCGCTGCGTAGCGCAGGTTCCTTCGAAAGTCATCCATCGTACGTCTCGCGGTGGGGTGGGCAGTTTGGGCGGCTGTTTTCGCGACCCTAGGCGATCTCCCAGCCGCTCTCGCGAAGCTCTTCGATGGCCTTCTCCGCGTGCTCCTCCTCTTCCACGATGCGACCGTCGAACAAGTGGATGGTACGCTCAGAAAATTCGGCGTAGCGCGGATCGTGGGTCACCATACAAATCGTCGCGCCTTCTTCGTGTAGGTCCTTGAGGAGGTCCATCACGGCGGCGCCGTTGGTCGAGTCGAGGTTCCCTGTCGGCTCGTCGGCCAGGACGATCAACGGGTCACCGACGACCGCGCGTGCGACCGCGACGCGCTGCTGCTGACCCCCCGAGAGTTGCGCCGGGTAGTGGTTCCGGCGGTGAGACATGCCGACCCGCTCGAGTGCGTTGAGCGTTCGCTCTTTGCGTTCGCTCGCCGCCAGCCCCTCGCGGTACGTGAGCGGGAGCTCGACGTTTTCATACACGGTGAGGTCGCCGATCAGGTTGAACGCCTGAAAAACAAACCCGATGTGACGGTTTCGGATGCGCGCGCGTTCCGAAGCCGACAGCTCAGCGACGGGTTGACCATCGAGCAGGTACTCACCGCCTGTAGGCGTATCCAACAGCCCGAGCAGGGAGAGTAGCGTCGACTTTCCGCACCCAGAGGGCCCGGCAATGGAAAGAAACTCGCCCTCCGGGATCTCGAGGTGAATGTCAGAGAGCGCGTGCGTCTCGACTTCCTCGGTATAAAAGACCTTGACGACCGACTCCAGTCCGATCAAAGCGCGACTCTCTGAGGTATTCCCGTTCTCGTTCATCAGTTCTCACTCTTTGCGTTGTGTTGGTTGAGATGGATTCCAGGTTTCCTCACCACACCGTTACCGAAGCCGAATCCGATCGGCGTCCTGCACTCTCGAAAGATCGGACAGGATGATGGTGTCGCCTTCCTGCAGACCCTCGAGGATTTCGATCTCTTTTACCGAACTGCGCCCTAGTTGGACGGTCACTCGGAGCGCTTCGTTGCCGTCGGGGACAAGTCGGAACAAACTCACCGAGCTATTTGCCTGTCCGTACGTGGGACGCTCGACGTGGAGAACGTCCTCGAGCCGCTCGAGCTCGATCGTTCCATCGACACTCAGATCCGGCCGCGCCCCCTGGGGAAGCGCCTCGGTAAGACGGATCTCAACCAGCACCGATCCGTTCTGTACGTTGGGATCAACCCGACGAACGACACCGGCGATCGAGTCGGTACGTGTGTCGATGATGGCCGTCTGGCCAACGGTGACGTCCCTGGCCTGCGTCTCGGGGATCCTCAACTCTGCCATGAGATGGCCGGGTTGGGCTACGCGTGTCAGCGGCGTACCTACCTGAACCCACTGACCGACTTCCAGATGCAGATCCTGAATCTCTCCGGAGGCGCCCGCCTGCACGCGCATCGACTCCACTCGATCCAGCTGGTATTGAACGATGGAACCCAGCCGGTCGACCTGCTCGCGCTGCACCTCGAGCTGGCTGTCGATCGTGCTGTCCAACAGGTCCAACCTCGAGCGCTCGGTCTGGAGGCTGACGCGTGCCGTTGCCGCGCGCTCGAACGCTCGGTCGGCTTCGTTCCGGGAAACTGTCCCGTCCGCGACGAGCTCGCGGTAGGCGTTGGCTTCGCGCTCCGCGTCTTGCAGTTCTGCCTCCGCGGCTGCCACGGCCACTTGCTGCTGCAAGACGCTCGTGCGCAGGCTTCGCTCGAGCTCGACAAGCCTTCCCCGCTCCGCCGTCAGTTGCTGCTGGGCCTGCAACGACTCGAGTTCGACGTCGGGGTTGGAGAGCACCACCAGTACCGTAGTAGCTTCAACCGCTTGCCCGGGTTGTACGAGCACCTGCTCCACCCTACCGCCGGTGGCCGCGGACACGAACACGACCTGCTCGGGGACGAGCGTGCCGGGACCGCGGACCTCGCGTACGAACGAACCGCGCTTGACCGTGCCGAGAAGTTGGATATCGCGATCGACGCTCTGGGCGGCCGGCTCCAACCGGGAGACCAAGACGGTGACCACGACCAGCGCGGCCACGCCGATTCCGATGAGGACATTCCGCTTTTGCTTGCTGGCGGGCGCCCGCTTTGTGTCCATCCCCGGACCACCGCGGCCCAGGTCGATGCGACTGCCCGGACCGTCGGGACCGATGTCGGGGGCCCGTTTTCGCTTTTTGGGGGCGATGGGGCCCTCGCCGGGCTTCGGCTCTTTCGGGGTCTTGGACTTCGTTGGGTCGTTCGCTGGATCCACGGATATGACTCTTCTGAATCTGTTACGCCTCATTCACGCCCAATCGACCGCCTGGACTGCGGGCGTGAGGATGACTATGACCAAAGCAACGCGCGTGCCTCAACTTGTTGATCCTGTAACTGCATATGTTGCAACGTATTATGAAGCCATACAGTCCGTCCGAATAGGACGTAGACCGTCCGATGCCGGGACCAGCTGTCCGGATCCGGACAGTCAGATCGACCCGGCGCGCCTCGGGCCTGAAGGTGCAGTTGACAGAGAGTCCCGTCGATGCTAATCATTTAGCACATGCTGGTTTTTTAGCAATCAGTGCAGCACCGCCGATCAAGCGCCTCGGAGAGGAAGAAACGGGATGATGGAAGTCCTACAGCACAAACTGAGTCGACGTGAACGCCAAATCATGGACGTCTTGTTTCGCCTGGGACGAGCGTCGGTTGCCGAAGTTCATGGCGCCATTCCGGAGGCGCCCAGCTACTCCGCGGTCCGCGCCCACCTTCGAATCCTCGAAGAGAAGGGACACGTCCACCACCGGCAGGACGGTCCTCGATATGTCTACCGAGCCGTGGTGGCGAAAGAAAAGGCGAAGCGTTCGGCCCTCCGCCACTTGGTCGACACGTTTTTTAACGGGTCAGCGGAACAAACGATGGCCGCACTTCTCGACGATGACGCCGCAAGTCTTTCTGAAGCGGAGCTCGACGGCCTATCGCAGATGATCGAGATCGCGCGCGAACGCGACGCGGCAGACGCACAGGAGACCGACTGATGAACGCACTCTTTGATTCGATGAGCGGAGGGTCGCTGCCTTTCCTGTTGGACATGTCGCTCAAGACGGGGGCGATTCTTCTGCTGGCCCTCGCAACGACCACCGCACTGCGCTCGGCTTCCGCGTCGCTCCGACATCACGTGTGGACGCTCGCATTCGCCTCGGTGCTCGCCCTCCCATTCTTGGCGGCATCGTTGCCCGCCTGGCAGGTATCGCTCCCAGGCTGGTCGGCGTCGACACCCGTGAATCCGGTGCCCGCATCGACGGACTGGACCCTCGCAACTGC
Source organism: Gemmatimonadota bacterium (assembly GCA_029262175.1). Taxonomy (GTDB): domain Bacteria; phylum Gemmatimonadota; class Gemmatimonadetes; order Palauibacterales; family Palauibacteraceae; genus Palauibacter. Next base: position 780 of record JAJCZV010000062.1, on the reverse strand, counting down.
AGAGCGCCTGGCCATACAGGAACGCCCCGGCAACGGTCAAACCTTGGCCGGCGTGCCGGCCGCCCGCCGTAGCGCGACAGCAACTCCCACCCGTGAGGGCCCCCTTGGTTGGGGCCTCGTACGAACGATCATGATCGTTTGGCTTGCTGGCGTCGCGCTGATGCTTGCACGTCTCGCGATCGGTGTCACCGCGGCCTGTTGGACGAGTCGCCAAGCCGATGAGTTGGACCACGTCGAGTGGAGGCGACTCGTCGACGAACTATCCGAAGAGTTGCGGATCGGAAAGCGCGTCCGACTCCTGACCAGTTCTTCGATCTCGACTCCGATGGCTTGGGGGATTTTTCGCCCTGCTCTCCTCCTTCCTTCCGACGCGGACACCTGGTCCGAAGACCGGAGACGAGCGGTGGTACTTCACGAGCTGGCGCACATCAGACGGCGCGACTGTCTTGTCCACCTCGTGGCCCAGGCGGCCAGAGCCGTGCATTGGTTCAATCCGCTCGCATGGGTCGGCGCCACCCGCCTGCGGGCTGAGCGCGAGCGGGCGTGCGACGATCTCGTACTGACATCGGGGACGCGCAGCGCGGACTACGCGAAGCTGCTCCTGGATGTCGCCCGTGGTCGGATGGACCGGAGTCTCGCCTGGGCGACCGTCTCCATGGCGCGCCCCTCCGAGCTGGAGGGGCGGTTGTTGGCGATCCTGGATCCCGCTCGGGACCGACGGGGGATGGGCCGACCGGCCGCCGTCGCGGCGATCGGTCTCGCGGCTGGCGTGATGCTGCC
>JAJCZV010000061.1 GCA_029262175.1 Gemmatimonadota bacterium | reverse complement strand
TGCGCCCGCAGACAGCCCCAGGACCGTGAGACCGAAGGTGCACAGCAGACCTGAACCGAGGCGTGCGTAGATCGAGGGCCGTTGGATCTGCGGCGTCATGGTCGCCGGTTCAGACGACGTCGTCTAGAAGAAACAGGTCGGTGAGGAGCGCTCGCATGTGCATCGACGCGTTGAGGTTGTCGATGAGTTGCGAGCTGATCGTGCCCTGGGCGACGACGACGCGAAGCGCAGCACCCGCCGCGGCCGCATCTCGCGACGTCACGTCGATCACATCGCGATAGATGTCGGCCGGCTTCAGATCCTCCGCTGCGATGATCGAAGAAAGATCGGTCTCGAGCGCTCGGATCGCGGTGTCGGCATCGCCGAGAAACTGTCTGAGTTGGCCGCTTACGTTTACGGCCGCGTCATCGGTCGCGCCCTGGGCCGCGTAGGAGAGAAAGAACTCGTACGCCTTCTCGATCGCTTCGATGTGCGCTGTCAGTTCCGCGCGATTCAAGCGGAAGCCACCGCTTCGGAATCCCCACTATCGTGCGACGCGACTCGAACCGGCTCGCCGTCCAACGGCCACTGCGCCGGGTCGTAGTAGTCGAGATACTCTTCCTTCGTGATCCAGCCCTTGATCATGGAACGCGTCATCCAGCGCTTCTCGGGTCGGACGGCGAAGTAGATGTGCGCGATCACGAGCGTGATCAGCGCGACGCCACAGAGACCGTGCAGTACGAATACGAGACCCCACGTGCTGTCGGCCAGGAAGTAGGGGTTGCTGGCCCAGAACCACGTATCGATCCGGAACATCATGAGGATGCCGGTCACGATCGCGCCCAGCGACACGAGCGTGGCCGCGTTGTGATAGGCGCGCTGATCGATCGGATACTTTGCCGATCGATCGGCCTTGGCGCGTTCCCTTCGGAAGAACCGACCCACGGCCAGCTTTGCCTCGGTGATTTGCGCCGAACCGATCCAAACCGTCCGCCACTTCTTCATCGCTACGACGATGTGATAGACGATGAGGAGCGTGAGGACGATGCCCGCGATCCAGTGGATGGTCACCCAAGCAAACTGGATTCCGATCAGTGGGAAGAACGCCGTCACCAGCAGGGTCAGCATCGACGCGGCCATCAACCAATGGAAGGCACGCGAAGAGGCGGAGTGACGGACGACACGATCCGGGATACCTACTGGGGCCGGTTCCATTTGCTTGGGCGCTCGGGGGGGCGCCATGATCGCGACATAGAGCGCGTGGATCACCACAAAGACCACGCCCACGAACGCGGCAGCCCACAGTAGATCCCAGGCCACGCCCACGAGGATGTTTTGTCCCCATGGGTTGGCGGCCGATCGCAGGATCTCCATTAAGCCGCGTCCCCGCGTACGGCGCGCCGGACCAGATTCCGAGCGAGCGGGACTTTGTAGTCGTTATGACGCAGCGGTCGGAAACCGCGCGTGGCGAGCGATCCGGCCGCATCCGCGGTGTCGTTGTTCGCGGGCATCCCGGTGATCAGATTCTCGACATCGGTGAGCCGCACCGGGTGCGGCGCTATGCCGTTCACCGCGATCCGCGCACGCTCGATCGTCCCGTTCGATTCCACGATCGAGGCGGCGACGCTGACCAGCGCCCAGTCCCACGATTTCCGGTCGCGTACCTTTTCCCAATAGAACCGGGCGTTTGCGTAGTCTCCTGGGATGCGGACATGCGTGAGCAAGTCGCCGGGCTGAAGAACGGTCATGCGTTGGATGTCGATCGCCGGGCCGATAAAGAAATCTTCGGCCTCGAAGACCCGCTCACCCGATGTGTTGCGCACCATCATCTGTGCACCGAGCGCGATGAGCGCGCCGGCGGTATCGGAACCGTTGACGGCCACGCAGCGACTGGCGCCGGTCACGCAGTGCTCGCGGTTCATCGAACGCGACGTGCCGGCGTAGCAGATGTTTCCGCCCGCGCGATAGCACGGCCAACCGCCACGATAGTACCAGCAGCGGGTGTCCTGGATCAGATTGCCACCGAGCGTCCCCTGGTTTCGGATCTGAGGCGTTGCGACTTCCGAAGCCGCCTGCGCGAGCAGCCCGAATCGGGACTGCACCTCCGCGCTATTGGCGACTTCAGTCAGCGTGGTACCCGCACCGATCTCGAGTCCGTCACCGCTCGTACGAATCCCTTTGAGCGCATCGATGCCGCTCAGCTCGACAACCGAGTCGGGCCGCTTGATGCGGTCTTTAAACCAATCCATGCTGTCGAGCCCGCCCGCGAGCACCCACGTGTTGTCTCTTTGCTCGAGGAGGTCTACCGCTTCGTCCACGCTCGTCGGCTGCAGGAGCTCGAACGAGGGGATCATGTCGCGAATCACAGCCATCGTTCTGCTCCTCTAGATGTGGATCTCGGTGAGTTGGGCGGGCTGTGGACGCCCTTCCAACTCAGCCAGGATCACGTCGGTCGTGAGCGGTGTTCGACACAGGCACTTCCCGCCAAGCGCGTCGGCGATGGCCGAGGTGATCGCGGCGGCGCCGGCTCCAACGGGCGGTTCACCAATTCCCTTGACCCCGACCGGGTTTTCCGGATCCGGAATCTCGGCGGCGACCCAATCCATATGGAGCGGCACATCGAGGATGCCTGGTGGTCGTGCGGTATACAGTCGGTGCGCGAACGGCACGCCCCACTTCGGGTCGAACACCCACTTTTGACTGCGCGCCTGGCCAAACCCCTGGATGGATCCGCCCGCGATCTGCGCGCCGAGGCTGCGCGGGTGAAGAACGGTCCCGCAGTCCGTCGCCCCCAGGTACTCCTTGAGCACGACATCGCCGGTTTCCACGTCGAGTTCAACGACCGCAAAGCCGACGACCCAAGACCACGTCCCGCCTTCATGCGAGAAGTTGTCCTTGGCGACCCCCATCACGCCCTGACCCGCAAGCGCCGTCCCCGAGCGGGTCGTCGTGGCGTTGATATCCTCGGGCAGTTCTTCGCCCGAATATTTCCCGCCCATCTCGATGGCGCGTTCGGCGGCCCGAGCAAAGCTCATCGAACCCCCCGGGCCCGAAATTCGACCGGCAGAAACGCGGTACGCGGCAGCCGAGCCACCCATCGTGGCCGCCGCGATCTCCTGAAGTTTCTGTTTGAGATCGAGACCGGCGGCATGGTTTGCGCGCGTGTGCGCATGCGCGGTCTGGCTCCCCGCTTGCACCGAGCTGTGAGGCAGGTGCTGTGAACTGTCGCCCCAGATCACGTTGCAGTCTTCCCAGGCCATCTCGAGCGCATCGGCCGCCGCTCGACCCGTGTCGGCCATCGAGTGCGTACCCAGGTTTCCGATCCCCTGGTGGATGTTGAGCTTTCCGTCGGGCCGGATCAGAAGCAGTCCATCGAACCCGGACGAGCCGCCGACGTACGGACTCACGCCGATGCCGACCCCGGTCACCTTCGTACCGTTGCGCTGACCGCTGAGCTGACTCTTGCCGGCCCAATCGAACCGTTCGGCGCCGGCGACCATCGCTTCGCGAACAAACGTGCCGGTCGTCTTGTCGCGGTTCTGACCAAACTCCGAGTCGCTGTCGGGCGCGTTGGTCATGCGAATGTCGAAACGATCGATCCCCAACTCGCGCGCCGCTTTGTCCAACACGGGCTCGAGCATGGCTACGATCTGTGCCCCGCCCGGGCCCCGCTGGGCGGCGCGGGGCGGTGTGTTCGTATAGATCGTGATCCCACGGAACCGCATGGCGCCGGGTTGATACATGAGATCAGTGACCGCGCCGGCCGTGATGTAGTCACCCGAACGACCGTAGGGTCCATGATCCTGCACGATGTAGAGATCGATCGCGGTGATCTTGCCGTCGTTCTTGAGCCCCATCTTGACCCAAGACTGGAACCCTGGACGTCCTCGGCCGATGTAGCCTTCCTCGTACCGGTTGATCCGCATCATCACGGGCTTTTGGATTTTCTTGGCAAGCAAGGCCGTGACTTGGTAGATCGGTGCGCCCGCGATCTTGGAACCGAATCCGCCGCCGCAGTACTGCGCGACGAAGACCAGATCGTCCGGGTCGAGATCGAGTTGGTTCGCGATCGCGCCGTGCGTTCGACCCGCGCTTTGGGTCGAGGCGAACAGATGGCACTTCCCGTTCTGCCAGTACGCCATGGAGCTTCGCGTCTCCATCGGATGATGCGTCAGGGACTGGTGAACGATCGTGTCCTCGACGATCACATCAGCCGCCGCAAAGCCTGCGTCGAGGTCGCCATGCTCCCACTCATCGGTGGGCTCGCCCATCGGTAGCCGGCCGTCCTCGAGCGAGTCGAAATCCGCTGCCGTCCACTTGATCGACTTGAGTTCGCGGCCGTTTTCGCCAAAGACCATGGCGTTCCCATCGAGCCGCGCATCGGGTCCGCCCGGAGCGAGACTCGCAAGCGGGTCGATGACAAACGGAAGCGGCTCCAGATCGATCTCGATGGCCTCGATCGCGTTCGCTGCTGTCGTCTCATCCACGGCCGCGAGCGCGAGAATCGGCTCGCCCACGTACTTGGGCTCGTCCGTCAGCGGGGTTTCACCAGGAGCGTCCGCCTGCGGGAGCTCGCTTGCTCGAAGGATTCCGAGGACGCCCGGCATGGCCAGCGCTCGCGTCGCGTCGACGCTGCGAACCCGCGCGTGCGGCATGGGGCTCAAGAGGAGCTTCGCAAAGACCATCCCCTCCGCTCGAAAGTCCTCCGCGTACTTGGCTCGTCCAGTAACTTTCGCGACGAGATCTGGGGGTGCGATATCCTGCCCGATTAACGCCATAGTCTTTTTCCCCTACGCCATTCGCCGAGAAAACTCGGCGGCCCGCATGGCGGAGTTGAGGATTTTGTCGTAATCGCCGCACCGGCAGAGGTTGCCGGAGAGCGCCTGGGCCGCTTCTTCGCGGGTCGGATCAGGGTTCTCGTTGACGAGGGCCACCATGCTCATGATGAAGCCGGGCGCGCAGAAGGCGCATTGGAACCCGCCTTCGGCGATGACGGCCTGTTGAACGGGGTGGAGCGTGCCATCGGCAGACTCGAGTCCCTCGATCGTGGTGACCTGACGGTCCCGCACGGTCTGCGTGAGAACCGAACACGCATAGTGCGTGACGCCATCGATCATGACGGTGCAGGCCCCGCACTCGGCTCGATCGCAGCCGAGCTTCGTTCCCGTAAGTCCGAGCTTGTAGCGGAGCGTCATCGCCAACGTCTCTTGCGGCAGGACGTCGACCGATCGGGTCTGTCCATTCACGTTCAGCGTCAGCATGCGGGGAAGCGTCGATCGAACGACCGTGCTCGCCGATAAGGCGCCGGGAGTTCGGAATAGATAGTTCGAAGAGGAAACCGCGGCCCCGGTAGCGATCACGCCCTTGATGAAGGTTCTGCGAGAAGGGCCGGAGCGGGCCTCAGCGAACGGGATCTCGACTGCACTCATGGGCGAACCTCAAGCGGGAGATCGATAAGCCGGGCGCCTCGAGACGGACGCACGGCAACCTACCAAACATCCTGACATGAGCCAGTCCCTCTGACAAGACGCGGGCCGTAAGGCCGCGGGCACGCGCTGAGCGCGAGTCGCCCCGCTAGAGAACCCCCCAAAGCAGTGGATTGAGAGAGAGAAGGACCGCCCAATCACCTTCGACGGCGCTCGAACCCCCTAGCCCGCGGATAAAGTCCAGACGTAGAAGATCGTAGACAAAGCCCAATCCCAGGCCGGCGGATGTCCGGGTCCCGCGGGTCTCGATCGCCCCGAACCGAGCCGCCGCCGAGGCGCTGACCCGGCTGATATCGCTCCAGCCGGCGGCCCCCCGCAGCCGGACTCGGACCCAGGGCCCCACCACGCCCCGCGAGACCTCGCCCTCCCAAAACGCGATCCGATCTCCACCCCACGGTCGAAACCCGTACCCGGGCAGGGTCCCGCGCCCCCCGAGAAGAAAGAGGCGCTGCGCGGGAAGCTTGCCTCCGGCCACTCCGATCATGAGTTCGCTCGTCCACGCCCAATCGGAGTCGAATCCGACCCGTTCGGCCCGGATCAGCGCCGAACCGCGGGTGAAACCAAAGCTCCCGAGACCCGCAACGGCCGTTTCGACTTCAAAGGCGGCCTCCCACGCCGCACCGAGCGTTTCTCCGAGATTCAGTGTCAGCCCAGCATCCAGCGCGATGAGATCGCCCTCATCGACGGGTCTTACGGGTCGCAGCGGACGATCGGTGAATAACCGCGTCTGCAGCGCGAGCCGAGCCGGCTCCTGGCGAACAACGGACGCACCGAGACTCACGCGAGCCGCCCCGGCGGTGCGAGTGGCCGAGAATCGCCCGCCGCCCTGGAAGTACGGATCCTGGTAGTCCTCGCCGGCCGTCACGAGCGCGAGCGTTTGTACCAGCCCGGACGCGGCTCGCGATCCGACGTCTTCCATCGACCGAAGCTGGCCTTCCAACCCCAACGTCCACACTCCGAAGTCGCGCTCCACCGACGATGTGGCTTCGAGTCGGTCGGTCCGGGTCGGATAACCACCCCAAAAGGTCCATCGAGTGCGCTCATCGACGTGAACGGCGCCCCCGATCCCGACAAGAAGACCCTCCGCACGTCGGGCCCGCAGCCCGGAAGAGGCGTCCGGCAGCGAAAGTTGGAACCGCTGCCCACCCGTCAGGCCCCGCTGACTCACGAGAGAGCGGGCGTTGCGGACCGCGGCGTCGAGTTCCTGGTCCGAGCGCTCGCCCGCGCGCAGCGGCCCATCGTAGAGCGACGTCTTCCAGTCCGTGAAACCGGCCAATGCGTCGGCGGGCATCGAGGCGACCCGTTCCCCGGCCGACAGCCGCATCTCGGAACCGTCGTTCAACGCGTAATCCTGGACCTCGATGCGTGTCCGGATCACCGTCTCGATGGGAAACTCGAACCATGATAGAGACCGCGTGATTTCCAGGTCCTGCACCGCCGGAAGCCAGTATCTCCCATCCCACAAGGCCGAGCGGAGGTCGAGTACGATCCGGACGAGCTCGGGATCGCGGTAGGACGCGTCCGTGAAGGTCAGTCTCATCCGCGCGATCGCGCCCGACTCGCGATCCACGAAGATCGACCCGACCACGCCGGGGCTCCGGGTGTCTAGCGGTCGGACCTCGAGCTCGAACACGCGCGCGGTCCGGTCCAGGATCCGGATCTGCAGCGAATCCTTGAGCCGATACTCGTAGGAATCGAGCGCAGCGGTAGCGGCGGGGTGCAGGACGTTCCAAACCTCGTCTCCATCGCCCAAGCGGATGCGTTCGCCAAAGTTGTCGAGCACCAGGCTCAAGTGATCGATGTGATAGCGAACGCTCGTGGGGAGTCGGATTTCATGACGTCGTCCGACCATCAACTGGAGCGTCCGATCAGGCGCCTCCCATCTGATGTCGAGCGCCACCTGGTCGGCACGGATGACTTCCCGCTCGCCTTGGAACTCGCCGAGGAAGTAGACATGGCCCTGGGCCTGCGCCCGAAAGCTCCGGAGCGAGCTGTCGGCGAACGCAAAGCTCCTGGCATCGATCGCCCGTTCGACTAGACGCACGGCTTGAGTGGAATTCCAGCCGTCGCGGCTCGGACCGTCGCCCGCGGTCGACGCCGAATCCATCTGGGCGACTCCGGGGGATGCGCAGAAGAAGGCGGCGAGCAAGCTCGCGGCGGCCGGCAAGGTTCTATTCACCCGTGCTAGATACCGATCGCAACCAGCGTCGTTCCCTCCGTTGATTGCTCGTTGACGTGGCGTACGAGCATCTTGGTCGAACCCATGACGAGACCCCGGACGATCCGAGACCCCCTATGGGGGAATATCCATGTCGATGCAGACGCCGCCGAGATCCTCGATAGCCCGCAGTATCAGAGGCTACGCCGGGTAAAGCAGTTGGGCTTCGCGCACTTGGTCTACCCAGGTGGTGTGCATACCCGTTTTCTCCACGCCCTCGGCGTGTACCACCTCGTCGGTCGCGCGATCAGGAACCTGGAACGCAACGGCCACCTCGACGGGCTCGACGACGCCGAAGCCGCGGCCATCCCTGCCGTGCGGCTCGCCGCCCTGCTGCACGACGTGGGACATTACGCGTTCTCGCACGCGATGGAGGAACTCGGACCCGAGTCGATTCCCGAACACCACGAGGAGATCGCGGCGCACTTTCTACGAGCCGCGCCGATCCAATCGGTCTTGGATCGCTATGGCTCGGGGACCATCGACCAGATCGGGGATCTGATCCTCGGCGTGTCGACGCACCCACTGCAGGGGCTCGTCGCCGGATCGCTGGATCTGGACAAGATCGACTACCTCCGCCGCGATGCCCTCTTCTGTGGCGTGCCCTACGGCGCGGTCGACGTGGAACGGTTGCTGACCGCTTTCACGCTGGCTCGCGAAAACGACGAAGGGCCGCTCGAGCTCGCGGTCACCGAGAAGGGCATCAGCGCCCTCGAAACGCTGCTGTTCTCGAAATATCAGATGTTTCGGAACGTCTACTGGCACCACGCGGTTCGGGCCGCGACCGTCACCTTCGTTCGCCTGATCGAGGCCGCCCTCGCAAACGGCCTGCTGTCGCGAGACGATCTCGCGGGCCCCAGTGACGAGGAACTGTTGTCTCTCATTTCCAATCGGATCCAAGCGCTCACCGCCGGGGCGCCTCTGGATCCCGCTTCTTCGGTGGCGGGCGTCGCCGCGTTGTTGAAGTCGCTGGTCGATCGACAGCTGCCCAAGCGCATCGTCGAGCTCACGGGCGATCAGTTGCCAGACCGCGTGGCTTCTTGGCCGACGCGCAGACCGGATCTGGTGTCGATGCTCGAGGTGCGACTCGCCCGCGAGTGGGGGGCGGTCGAGGGGAGCGTCATACTCGACTATCCGAGCTACCCCGGCATGCTCGAGCTAAACGTATTGCTCGTCAGGCGAAACGAGGTCCGCCGCATCACGGCGTTGGGCGAGCGCGGCTTGATCGATGTACCGCGCTTGGGACGATCGCTCCATCACTCGGCCCGCGTGCTCCGGATCTTCTCTTTCGATCTGACTGCGGAACGCGATCCCGGCCCGATTTTGGAACTGATGGAAGCCTCGGAAGCCGACGCAGAAGCACGGCTCGCTTCTGAGGAAGCGCTTTACGCTTAAGAGCGGCCCGTCAGGGACGCGCCGACAGCGGCGCTCTACGGCCGCGTCGACATGACGTCGACGACGACCGCCGTGGTGTTGTCGTGTCCGCCCGCCTCGTTTGATTCGCCGATCAAACGCTCCACGAGTTTCTCCGGAGTCCATGGCGACAACAACAACTCGTGGATCCGCGCATCGGGAAGCATGGTGGTGAGTCCATCGGACGTGAGTACGAAGCGGTCGCCCGATTCCAACTCTCCCTCATACATGTCTACTGGCACTCGCGCCGTCGTTCCCAGAGCGCGGGTCAAAAGGCTGGATCGCGGGTGAGTTCGAGCGTCCTCCGCGGAAATCCTCCCCTGCTTTACGAGTTCCTGCACGTAGGTGTGGTCTTCCGTAATGATGCGCACCGCCCGATCACGAACCAGGTAACCGCGGCTGTCTCCGACGTGACCCACGACCCACCAGCCGTCGGCAGACAGCATCAACGCGGTGGTCGTGGTCCCCATCCCACTCATCTCCGGGTGCGCCTGCCCCTCGATCAGGATCACCTTGTTGGCGTCGGAAATGGCGGCCTCGAGGGTGGCGACCGCCTCGGCCTGCTCGGCCCCGGGCGGGAGCAGAGCCATGCCCTCGGCCGTGCAACGGACCGCGAGTGAACTCGCGACCTCGCCCGCGGCGTGTCCGCCCATCCCATCGGCCACGATAAAAAGCCCGGCAGGCGAATCCGTGCCGAACGAGTCCTCGTTCTGCTCGCGGACCCGTCCCACGTGCGAGTCTGCACTGCACTGCCATTCGAGTTCGGTGCTCACGCCGTCCACACCCTCGACCCCACAGGCAACGCTCCGATGCTTAGAGAAAGGCGCCGACCAATCGGTCGCCGAGCGAAGGTCGACAACCTCTCCCGACTCGTCAACTTGGACAAGCGGTTATCGTCCCAAGCGCGAAGAACTCGCCCGAGGCGTGCCCCCGGTGCTGATCGGGGAACCAGAGGCCGCCGTAGAGCGTGGTAGTACTGCGTGGCAGTACCGACCGTAAGAACAACGTATAAGACATCTCGATAGGCTCACCGTTTAAGGCACCCAAAAAGGTTCACCGCATGTCAGGAACTGCGCTACCGATCGACCCGAGCGCCGGAGACGGCCGAGCCGCCGGTGTCGATGCGCCATATGTGGGGCTGGACCACCTCGACACACTTTGGTTCCAGGTCACGGGCACGATCTGCAATCTTCGTTGCACCCACTGTTTCATCAGCTGCTCTCCGGACAACCACTCTTTCGAGTTCCTCAGTCTTGCAGAAGTCGAGACGTGGCTCGAGCGTTCGAGTTCGTGGGGCGTAAAGGACTACTACTTCACCGGTGGCGAGCCGTTCATGCACGCGGATCTCCCGCGGATGCTCGAACTCACGCTCGAACGTGGTCCGGCCTCCGTACTCACGAACGGCACGCTTCTCCCGGAACGATCGCTGGAGCCGCTGGCTCGAATCGCTGCTGCCTCTCCGTACTCGCTCGAGATCCGCGTGTCCATCGATGGACCCACGCCCGAGACCAACGATCCGATTCGCGGCGAAGGAACCTTCGACCGGGCCATGGAAGGGATCCAGAAGCTCCTGGAGCACGGCTTCCTCCCCATCATGACCGCCACACAAGTTTGGGCCCCCGAGAAAGACGAAAAAGTCCGACGAGCGTTCGTCGAACAGCTTCAAGCTCTGGGGTATCGAAACCCGCGGCTCAAGATCCTTCCTTCGCTAAAGATCGGCAGAGAAGCGGTGCGCGGGACCGGGTATACTGAACACGAGCGCGTGACCGCCGAGATGCTGGAGGACTTCGACGAGAAGCAATTGATCTGTGCGTCGAGTCGGGTCATCACGAATCGTGGTGTGTACGTGTGTCCGATTCTGATCGACTCGGAGGACGCCCGTATGGGCGATACGCTCGAGGAAGCGGCCGAGCCCTTCCGTCTCGACAAGTCGGCGTGCTACACCTGTTGGTTACATGGAGCCATCTGTTCGAACTACGGTGGCATCGGACAAGATGTCGCCTGAGCCAAAACGCATCGCGGTTTTCGGCGGCGTTTATAGCAACCACCTCGCGCTCGAAGCCGCCATCGAAGACGCCACGGCACGAGGGGCTACCGCTCTCTACTGTCTAGGCGACTTCGGCGCCTTTGGTCCCAATCCCGACAAAGTGTTTCCGCTTCTCGTGGACGCCGACGTCCGGGTCATGCGCGGCAACTATGACGACTCCATCGCCCGCGGCCTGGACGATTGTCAGTGCGGCTACACGGATCCGCGCGACAACTACTTCGCCCGCTTGTCCTACCGCTACACCTATCAAAACACGAGCGAACGCTGGCGTCGTTGGATGGGAGAACTGCCAGCCGAACTGACGCTGGACGTCGACGGCGTCCGCATCTTGTTCTGTCACGGAAGTCCACGACGAATGAACGAGTTTCTCTGGGAGTCCGCGACGTCAACGCAGTTTCTCTCCCATATGGCCAAAGAGCTGAAAGCCGATCTCATCCTGGGCACGCATACCGGCATTCACTGGCAACGAACCCTTCCCGGTGTCGGCCGTTTTGCCAACGTCGGCGTGCTCGGTAGACCTGCAAACGATGGGACCACCAACGTGTGGTACGCGCTTGTCGAGGTCGCGCCCAGCGACGTCCGGGAGGATCGGACTCGCGTCGAGTTTGTGCCGGTGACTTACGACCATGAGCGCCTTGCCGCCGAGATGAGGGAAGAGCGCCTCCCGCAAGAATTCATCGAGACGGTCGAAAGCGGATGGTGGACAACGTGTCTCGAAATCCTGCCCGCGAAGGAACGGATGCGCGGTCGCTACTAAGCACAAAAGTTGCGACTGATATGCACCGCTTCTAGCTTGGCCTCCCGGCGGTAACCACGGAAGCACAAGCGGGTTCCCAAACGGATCTATGCTCCGAAACCGCGGACGGTCATCGGTCGACCTCTCAGACGGAATGTCGTCTCTCCTCGATCTTTATCTCGGGGACCTGAGCCGCTACCCCCTTCTCTCACCGGACGAAGAAGAGACGATTGCGCGTCTCGCGCAAACGGGCGACCAAGGCGCGCTAGACACGCTAGTCCGCTCGAATCTTCGATTCGTCATCTCCGTTGCGAAACGCTACCAGAACCGCGGACTCAGCTTTTCTGATCTCATCCAAGAGGGGAACGTCGGCCTCATCACCGCGGCCGGAAAGTTCGATCCCGATCATGGCGTGAAGTTTATCAGTTACGCCGTTTGGTGGATCCGTCAGTCGATCCTCGCGGCCTTGGCCAAACAAGGTCGAGTGGTGCGTCTGCCGCTGAACCGGGCGACCGAACTCGCGCGGGTCGTACGAGTCAGAGCTGAGCTGCGGCAGAAACTCGATCGGGAGCCGACCGATGAGGAGATCGGTGTCGTCGCTCTGTTGTCGACGCCGACGGTGGAGATGCTGCGGCGTCTAACGGCTTCGGAAGTCCGGCTCGACGCGCCGGCGGGTCCGTCGGAAGACAGCAGCATATCCGAACGCTTTCTTGTCGACGAGCACAGTGTCGAGGAGAAAGTAGAAGCATCGATTCTCAGACAGCACATCGCCAAAGCGCTCCGACATTTGCGCCCGCGCGACGCGCGCGTCGTTCGTCTCTACTACGGACTACAGGGAGAAGACTCCCATACGCTCGAAGAGATCGGAAACCTGCTCGGAGTGACCCGTGAGCGGGTACGACAGCTTCGTGACCGAGCGCTCAGGGAAATCAAAGAAGGCGAGCAAGGCGCGGCGCTCGAGACCTTCGCCGCGTAGTCTGGGCCGCCTCGATCTAGTTGGTTTCGATCCGCGACAACGACTCACACGCCGACGGTTCCGTCCAAGTGATCTCCGGTTCGCCACCGCCCGGCCTCAGCGCGAGGGCGAGCTGAACCGCACTGCCTCCGTATTGCCGTAGCACATCGACCCGGCCACCCGGCAGCAAGATCCAATCGAGGTACTCGAACGCCGCCTTGTCGGCTTCGCTGTTGTAGCGTCGCAGCTCCTGCCACACCGGAATGAATCCTCGACCCGCTTCGCGGCGCGCGATGAAAAACAGCGACACCGCATTCTCGCCAGGCGGACCTACCGCCAAGGAGTCGGCGATCAAAAAGGTCGCGGCCATCCCGCTGAGGGAGTCGCCCGAGAGCCGGACCGGAGCCATCGCGACTCGACGCGCCAGAAACGCACGGCTACCACCGATCAGATTCTCGGCCAAGACCGGCCCGGCCCGTGCCATCGAGGATTCGATCTGCGAGGCCTCGATACGTCGAGGAGGCCCAGCCTGTGCTGTCCCGAGCGGTACCGCGAACGCCCAAGCCGGCACTTCTTGACCGGGCGTCACGATGGCCTGCCCGGTCGCGATCGAGGCGCACACCCCCGAGCCAGAGCGGGCCCGGCTGTCCAGCACGAGCGTTCCGACCCGTCCACCGCGCGCCAACAACTCGAACTCGGTCTGAGGAGCCAGAAACGCGGAGTCGAAACGGGCCCGATAGGAGGGGTCCTCCTCGGGGATTTCGACCGCCGCAAAGCGCGTCTCGCCTTCCCCGACGTCCATCCCGGCGATCGCGACCGATCGCGCCGACCCATCCGGTTCCAACCGAACCAGGAACAGATGCGGTAGCGAGGGAAGCGCGACCTGCTCGGGCTCGAGCGCTTCGGCGACGGCGGTGGTGTCCGGGGGTGGAGCAGGATTCTCCAGGGAAATCTGGCCACCACCCCACTCGACGTCGCAGCCGAGGAGAGATGGGACGAGAAATAGAGCCGGCCCCCACGACCGGACCCCTGAACGTGTGCGTTTCGCCTGCTCCATCCGCCGCTCCCCACTCCCCCGCACCGGTCACGCGGCAGCGCCATGCTTGCCGGACTCGGTGTCGAAGCTAGTGTACGGCGACCCGAGTTTCCCTGCCACGTGGTTCTACGCCGAGAAGCGAACGATGGCCTCGATCGGTCTATATCAACACCCGGACTGCAGCCGTCACGACACGGGCTGGCACCATCCCGAGCACCAGGGACGTCTGCGCGGCGTAATGGACGCGCTCCATCGTGCCTTGCCGGAGCTGCACGAGGATGTCGAGCCCATCGTGCCGGACGCCGCGGACCCGGACACGCTCACGAACACCCACACCCCCGAGCACGTCGCGCAAGTTCGCGTTGCGTGCGACCAGGCGGTGGAGTCCGGCGAGATCATCCAGATCGATCCCGACACCGTGGTTTCGTCGGGAAGTTGGGACGCATCGCTCGCGGCCGTCGGGTGCGGGTACGCCGCCGTCGACGCCGTGCTGGAGGGTCGACATCGAGGCGCGTTCTGCGCGGTGCGGCCACCCGGTCACCACGCCACCCGCGATCGCCCGATGGGGTTCTGCTTGTTCAATACCGTCGCCTTGGCCGCGCATCGAGCCCGCGCCCACCCGGATGTGGACCGGGTCCTCATCGTGGATTGGGACGTGCACCACGGAAACGGCACTCAGGACATCTTCTATGATCGCTCCGACGTGTTTTTTCTGTCGATGCATCAACACCCGCTCTACCCGGGGAGCGGGCTGGCGCACGAAACCGGTCAGGGCCTCGGGGACGGGTTCACGAAAAACCTCCCCATGGCGCCCGGTCTATCCCCGGCCGTCTATGTCGATGCCTTCCTCGAGGGCGTCGACGCCGCATTGTCGAAGTTCGAACCCGATATCGTGTTGATCTCGGCGGGGTTCGACGCGGGAGCAGAGGATCCGATCGGTGGCTTCACGCTGCGGTCGGAGGACTTCGCTCACCTCACGCACCAAGTCGTGGAGCGCACCCGCCCGAGCGCGCGCGGACGCGTGGTTTCCTTTCTCGAGGGCGGTTACAATCCCGAAGAACTGGGGCGAAACGTCGTTGCGCACCTCGCTGCGTTGAGTAGCGCGACGGCATAGCGTCGGCGCGACGCCACCACCCAACCGCCCCGTGTGGCGCCCAACTCTACACCACCCGCGAAGGGGAACGGTATGCCGAATTTGGACCCGGCATTTGTGTCGACCGCATCGCTGCAGCTCGCGAAGCACGACATTGACGGCTGGCTGCTCTATGACTTCCGTGCTCGCAATCCCATAGCCGCCCATCTCGTCGGCCTCCCCGAAGGACAAAAGCGTCGTTTCTTCGTCCTCATCGAGCCGGGGGTGCCTCCGGTCGCGCTCGTCCAGAAGATCGAAGTCTCCGGCTGGGATGGGTGGCCATATGAGCTGAAGAGCTACGTGGGTGGCGATGAGATGGAGGAAAGCCTTCGCGAGATGTTGGATGGGATGCATGCGGTCGCGATGGAGGTCAGTCCGCGCGACGCCATCCCCTACATCGACAACGTACCGGCTGGAGTCGTCGAACTGATCGAGTCGCTGGGCGTCACCGTCGTCAGTTCGGTCGACCTGATTTCGAGTACGGCCGCTCAATGGGGCGAGCGCGGCTACGACCTTCACATCCGAGCCTCCGAGATTCTGGCCCGCACGGCGCGGACCGCGTTCGAACTCGCGGCGCGCGCGGCGGGGGTTTCAGCAAAACGGGATCCGACGACGAGCGGTGCGTACGACCTAGCTGGCGAACCGATCCCCAAGACGGAGTACGACCTCGCGCAGTGGGTTCGCGCCCGCTTGGTCAGCGAGGGCCTGACCGAGGGCGACACGATCATTGCCGTCGGTCCCAATGCCGCGAAGCCGCACTACTCTCCTCCAGAAGTCGGCTCCTCGCAGCTCGCCTCTGACGAGGTGTTCATGGTCGATCTCTGGGGCCGTGTGGCCGATGAACCCGACGCAGTATTCGCCGATCAGACCTGGATGGGTTTTCTCGGTCCGACGCCGCCCACCGACGTCACCGAAGCCTGGGAGGCCGTGGTTGCAGCGCGCGACGGCGCGGTCGACGTGATCCGTGAGAAGAACGACGCGACGGGCGCCGATGCGGATCGGCGCTCGATAGAGATCCTCACCGAGCGCGGCTACGCGGACGCGATCTTCCACCGAACCGGCCACGCGATCGATCGCGAGATTCATGGCGTCGGTCCGACGCTCGACAGCCTCGAGATGCGAGACAACCGACGTCTGGTGCCGGGGGTCGGTTTTTCCGTCGAGCCGGGGGTGTATCTAGAGGGACGTTTCGGTCATCGAACCGAGATCGACGTGTTCATGCGGGAAGACGGGCCGGAGGTGACCCCGTCGAAGATCCAATACGGCCTATGGCTCGCCGGATGAAGGCCTCCTGGGAGACGATCCGCGTCGAGACCAAGCACCCGTTCGGGATCAGTCGAAACGTAAAGACCGGCGATGATGTCGTATGGCTTCGGCTCGAACACGAGGGCGTCGAAGGGTGGGGCGAAGCGGACCCCTCCGCGTATTACGGCGAGACGGCAGCCACCGTGCACGCCGCGCTGGCCAAGCTCACTCCGCGCCTGGAAGCGATCGATGATCCGTTCAAGCTTGAGCCGATCGAGCGAGACTTGCGTGCTCTATTGGGTGGGAACGGCTCCGCACATTCGTCGATCTCATCGGCGTTACACGATTGGATCGGAAAACGGGTCGGACTTCCCCTCTGGAAGATGTGGGGACTCGATCCGACCGAGGCGCCACTGAGCTCGTTTACGATTGGGATCGATACGCCCGAAGTGATGGCCGAGAAGACGCGCGAGGCCGAGGAGTATCCGATTCTCAAGATCAAACTCGGGAGTGATGACGATGAACCCCGGCTCCAGGCGGTCCGCAGCGCTGCCCCGGACAAGCTGCTGCGTGTCGACGCGAACGCGGCATGGACGCCGAGCCAGGCGGTCGAGGGCTGCGCGATGTGCGCGGAGTACGGCGTCGAATACGTCGAGCAACCGCTGGGTCCCGCGGCGCGCGAAGAGCTGGCGTTCGTCCGTGGGCGATCGGAGCTCCCGATCTTCGTCGACGAGTCGAGCGTCATCGCGACCGATATCCCGGGTCTGGTCGGCCTCGTCGATGGGATCAACATCAAACTCGCCAAGTGCGGCGGGGTGCGAGAGGCGCTTCGCATGATCCACACGGCCCGTTCGCACGGCCTCCAAGTCATGCTCGGCTGTATGCTGGAGACGACGCTGGGCATCGCTGCCGGGGCCCATATCGCACCGCTCGTAGACTATGCGGACCTAGATGGGGCCGCGTTGCTCAAAACGGATCCGTTCATCGGGCCGCACCTGGAAGGGGGCCGTATCGTCCTCGGAGAGGAGCCCGGCTTGGGCGTAAGAACCGCATAACGGAAATGCTCCGTCTGCCCCCCGACGCGCCGCGCGTCAAAGTGTGCTGTATCGCGAACCTCGCCGAGGCGAAGCTCGCGATCCACTGGGGAGCGACGGCGATCGGTTTGGTCTCCGAGATGCCGAGTGGCCCGGGCGTCATCGACGAGGAGCAGATCGCCGCGATCGCCCACGGAGTTCCGAAAGACATCGCGACCTTCTTGCTGACCTCGCGCGCCGATCCGGTCGCGATCGCGGCTCAACAACACCGCACCGGCGTTGGAACGCTTCAGCTCGTTGACCGCCTCGAACCGGATGCGCTCCGTCAACTCCGCGAACTCGTCCCTCAAGTGTCGCTCGTCCAAGTCATCCACGTGCGCGACGACGCCTCGCTGGATGAGGCGATCGGCGTGGCGCCTCTGGTCGACGCGCTCCTTCTCGACTCCGGCGATCCGGCGCTGGCGGTCAAAGAGCTGGGCGGCACCGGACGGGTACACGATTGGAACCTGAGTCGCGCCATCGTCGATTCGGTCGAGATCCCCGTCTATCTCGCGGGCGGTCTCACGCCCCTCAACGTGGCGCGGGCGATCTCAGCCGTACGGCCGTTCGGAATCGACGTGTGTTCGGGTCTTCGCAGCTACGGCGTGTTGGACGAGACGCTGCTCAAGCCGTTCATGGAGAGCGTCCTCGCGCGCACCGAAGCCCTCCGTTGACCGGCATTGCGTCCGGCAGTGCGTCAACTGATGGGAACGCGCGCCCCTCGCAGGCAGGACTGACCGAGTTCGGGCGTCTCTGAATCCAGACATGCGATTCGGCGCTGACCCATGTTTGCGTGGAGAATCCCGATTTCCTCACCGATCGCCTCGTGGCACCGGGCCTTCGCCCACTCTTCCACGCGCGTACAGAACGAGAATCCGGCATCGGTCGACGCGGTAAGGTCGATAAAGTTTTTCACCAACCCCACGTAGCACCAATCGCGGTACTCCTCGGGGGCCTTGCCGCACTCTCTGAGCGAAGCTTGCGGTTCCTGTAGCGTTCTCGAGCTCACATCGCGCCCGAGACTTTGAAAGCAGGTCGGCCGCCACCTCTCCGGCGCCTCCGTACACGAATCCGCAGCATCGGATACGTCGCCCCCGTTCTGCCACAGCATGGCAGACGTTTGCATCATGTAGCAGGCCGTCAGGTACCGATCGTCCAGCTCGGAACACGGATAATGCGGGTCTTCCGGCCGCAGCGGTTCAAAGGGCTCGAGCCCCTCGGTCATGGCTTCGTGCTCGTGTTCGACGCCTGAGCCGTGATCCATGGTGGCCTCGGACGCCTCGGCGTCCCCGACGAGCGCCGCGGCCGGGTGATGCGGTTGGGTAGCATTGACCACGTTCTCCATGAACGCGCCGCCGTAACAAGATTCTTGATCCCAGCTGGAGCGGAGGTAGTCGCAATCTTCGAGTGCTCTGGGCAGGTGGTGGCCGTAGAACATCGTCAGCCCGTGACCGAGCCCGTGCAGACATTGAAAGAGCAGCCAACGCTGGTCGTCGGATCGATAGGGTTCGCAGAGCTGTTGGATCGTGGCCTCGTCGGCGATGCCCTTGTCGATGAAGTGCGCCTGGATCACACCGTGATAGCAGCCCGACTGATACAGCGTATTGCACTGGCTGAAGACCTCGGCGAGGGGTCGCGTGGCCGAATAGGCGTTGATCCCGATCGCATGCGTATACACGTGGCCGTCGCTCTCGACGTCGCGGTCGGCGCTGCCGATCGAGGACAACAGATCAAGAGCCGAAGCGACGCCCCCTTGCTCGAGTTCGGCGAGAAGACGCGTCTCGTAGCAACCCTGTTTCTCGTTCCCGGACTGTCCGGCACAGGCCTCGACCGCCGCTCGTGCCTGCGGCGGCGTGTCGGCGGGCACGGGTCGGCCATCGCATCCGGACCAGAGAATGGAGAGCCCGGCGGCGAGGAGTGTGACGTGAGTCGATCGGTTCTTCATGGCGGCACTCTTGGTGGAGAACAGTAGAGGTGCGACGAGTCCGCCTCGCCGCACCTCTCTGTCGTACTCTCGAACCTGGCGCCCGTTCGGGCTCTAGTTCAAGCTTTGTCGATGAAGATGTTGACCCGCCAGTTGCTCATCATCTCCGGGTCGTCCTCGCCACTGTCGCCCTCGGAGATGTCCTCGCCGGGTCCGTACGTCCCAACCCATTCGGACACCGGCCCGCGGAACTCACGCCGATAGGGGTCGAGGAAGTCGTTGGCGCTGAACGTATCGAGTTCCTCACCGATCAATTCGATCGCGAGGTGGTCGGTGACTTCCCCCTCGAAGATCACCCACTTGATGATCTCCCGATTGAATACGGGCTGATCGGAGATCGAGATGTGTCCCGTCGCCGGATAGCGACTCTCGGTGCGAACGCCGCCCAGATTGTCGCTGGAAACCACCGACTTGAAGACGAACTCGCCTTTTTCTTTGAATGCGGGCTCCAAGTTGTCCAGAATCTGGACCCAACGGACCGTAACCTTGATCCGCTCGCCGCTTGCCTCGCTCATCGCCGCTCCTATCTGTCAGATCGGTTGAAACAGTCCGACAACTTGAGACAAAAAGAGGTCACCAACAAGCAGGAGCCCCCGGAGCGTCCTCAGAGCAGCGCTTCCGGGTCTCGATCGATCTCGACCCTCAAGCCAGACCCGGGCTGTCCTCGCTGTTCTGCCAGGAAGCGGAGGACCGAGCCAAGCGTCGCGGCACCTTCGGATTTTAGCAGAAAATGCCAGCGCCAGCGGTTCCGGAGCCGATCGATCGGACACGGAGCCGGTCCGACGACTTCGATGCCCTCGAGCCGGCGCGTTCGGATCAGGTCGCGGGTCCAGCTGGCCAGCCCGTCCGCCTCGTCGATCACCGGATCTTCCTCGAGTCCAGACACGACGAGATTCGCGAGCCGCGTAAACGGCGGATACCCGGGCTCCTTCCGGTCCGCCAGTTCGCGCTCGGCAAACCCTTTGAAGTCGTGCGCTGCGGCGCTCGTGAGCGCGAAATGGTTGGGCCGTGACGTCTGCACCAGCACTTCGCCCGCGACCGATCCACGCCCCGCACGTCCTGCCACCTGCTCCAAGAGCTGAAACGTCCGCTCGCTCGCCCTGAAGTCCGGCACATGCAAACCGACGTCCGCGTTGATCACACCGACGAGCGTCACGTTCGGAAAGTCGAGCCCCTTCGCGATCATCTGGGTTCCGAGCAGCAGGTCGACCTCTTGGCGACGGAACGATTCCAGGATCTCGAAGTGGGCCCACTTGGAACCGGTCGTGTCGAGGTCCATACGTGCGATGCGAGAGGCCGGGAACAGCTCTCCGACCCGTCGCTCTACCTGTTCGGTGCCGATGCCAGAGAACCGGGGATCGGGCTCCCCGCAGGCATCGCAGCTTCGAGGCGGTTCCGCCTCGAACCCGCAGTGGTGACAAACCAACCTTCGCCGTCGCCGATGATAAGTCAGCGTGACCGAGCAGCTCTCGCAGCTCCAGACGTGCCCGCAGGCGACGCACTCCGCGAACGAGGCGTAGCCGCGGCGATTCAAGAACAGGATCACCTGCTCGGACCGCGAGAGTCGACTGCTGATCGCGGTGCGTAGCCGTTCGGAGAGGACTTGGGGTGGTCCGCCCTCCTGTGGCTTCTGGCTCCCCTGTGGCTTCTGGGTGTCGGAAGCCGACGAGGGCTTCTTGTCTCCATCCGCGGACCCCACATTGGCCCGCAGATCGACCAACTCTACGGTTGGCAGGCCCTGCCCCGTCACCCGCTCTTCCAACTCGAACAGGTGGTATCGCCCGGACCGGGCGTTCTCCCAACTTTCGAGCGCGGGAGTGGCCGACCCCAGCAGGCAAAGACAGCCTTCGATTCGCGCCCGCATGATCGCGACCGATCGAGCGTGATACCGCGGCGTATCCGACTGCTTGTAGCTGCTCTCGTGCTCCTCATCGACAATGATCGCCCCCAGATTTCGAACGGGCGCGAACACCGCCGACCGCGGGCCGATCGCGACGCGTTTGCGTCCATCTTGGAGGGCGCGCCACGCGTCGAACCGTTCCCCCATCGACAGTCCAGAGTGGAGCACGGCCACGGACTCCCCAAAGCGGGCCTTGAATCGCTGGACCGTTTGCGGTGTCAGGGAAATCTCGGGTACCAAAACGATGCCCGACTTTCCGGCCGCAAACACGCGTTCGAGGAGCTCCAGATAGACCGCGGTCTTCCCGGATCCGGTCACGCCTCGCAACAGCGCCACGTCTCCGGGTCCATCCAATCGGGCCAGACCCTCGATGACGCTTCGCTGCGCCGCGGTAAGGGTGATCGCCGGCTCGTCCTGGACTTGTCCAGCGAACGGGTCGCGATCGACGATTTGGTCGCGAAGCTCGACCACCCCCTTTGCCACCAAACCATCCAGCACGGCCCGGCTAAACCCGAGCTGCTTCGTGAGATGCGCTACCGTGGCCTCGCCCCCGATGGCCTCGAGCGATTCGAACGCCTGGAGCTGGCGCTTCGCTCGACCAAACCGTGCCTCTCGCTCGGTCAACGTCGCCAGCTCGGCCGAGATACACACGACCCGCTCCGTTTTGACGGTCGGGGCTTTCCCCCGCTCCGCGCGCCCTCCCAGCAGACCCGGCGGGAGGGCGGTTTTGAGCACGACGCCCAGGGGTGCCACGTAGTAGTCGGCGATCCACCGACTCAGCTCGAGGAGGCCTTCGTCGATGACCGGCGCCGGATCGAGTACCTCGTTCAAACTACGGAGCTTGCGCTTCCGATCCCCCCGATCCTCGCGAAGCCCCAACCGATCGACCACGCCGACCGCGCTGGACCGTCCCAGAGGCACCCGCACCCGGATCCCGGCCGAGACCCCGCCCACCAAGGCGTCGGGGATCGCGTAGGCCAGCGTCCCCAGGAACGGGCGCGCGATCGCGACCTCGCACACGCGAGCGGATGTCACGAATTCAACCAAAAACTTGACACTCTACCGCCAGGTTGCTTGATTTTCCTGACCCATTCCAAGGGGGATGTGCATGGGGTGTCTGGCCCTGAATGCTTCGTACGAGCCGTTGACGATCATCCCGATTCGGCGCGCGGTCCGACTGGTCCTTGACCAAAAGGCCGAAGCGCTGGAGGTGGATTCGGCGCGCCCTATACGCTCCGAATGTATCCAGATGGATACACCAGTCGTCATCAGGCTCGCGCGATTCATTCGAGTGCCCCGTCGCTTCCGCCGCCAAGTCACGAACACCTTCCTCTTTGCGCGCGACGGATACCAATGTCAGTACTGCGGGCGAAACCGGCGCGACCTGGGGTACCGCGAATCTCTCACCCGCGACCACATTATCCCACTCTCCAGGGGTGGTGAAAACGGGTGGACAAACGTGGTTACGGCATGTAGCAAGTGCAACCTGAGGAAAGCGGATCGACTCCCACACGAGTGCGGTCTCCCGCTGCTCACCGAGCCCCGCGAACCCAATCACGTCGAGCTGATCTGGGCGGTCCGTAGCGTAACACCGGTGCAAGCGAAGTATATTGGCACCTTCTACGGACAGGACGTCGTAAACGCGCTCTCGTAGCACCTCGAAGGATTAAGACGACATGCCGTTGAGCGGTTTCGGAATGGGCGAGATGATCCTCATCGCGATGTTGGTACTCATCGTGTTCGGCCCCAAGCGCCTACCTGAGATCACCCGCACGATCGGTAAGGGCGTGCGTGAGTTCAAAAAAGGCATGAACGAAATCCAGCGCGAGCTGGAGGCGGCCGACCGAGAAGAGCGTTGGAGCGCGCCAAAGCCGGCGGCAAAGCCGTCCGAGCCCACGATCGCACCGCCCGGGATCGCCGGAGCCGCGGGTGCGGCCGTCGCCGGAACCGCGACCGCCGACGCTACGAGCCCCGAGGAAGTGAGCACCGACGAGGGGCCGACCACTGCGGCGACAAGCGACGCAGGTACGACCGAGGAAGACGACGCCTCGGCCGATTCTCCTGAAGGCACGGAGTCCGTTTCGGCCACAGAGGAACCGGCGATCGGATCGCACCAAGATCCCCCGACGCCTAGGCCGTACGTCGATCCCGCGGCCGAGTTCGTAGATCCGTGGGCCACGGACTCATCCAAGCCCAGCATGCCGCGGAAGCCGGCGCCGACGCCACCGCCGGAGACGGATCCGCCGCTGGGATAGCCCCAGCGGTGTGGGCGCTCGCTACCTGGCCGCGAGTTCGCGGTATCTCCGGTTGTCCCCCTCGAGCGCCCGCAGCCATTCGATCGCGGCCGGGCCGCTCGCCGCCGAATCCGGATAGCCACGGCCCGATATCTCGACCTGGGCCGGTTCGGAGTCGGCGCTCTGGAACCCGAATTCGATCTGTTGCCCACGCTGACACGGATCGCACAGGACGCCGTCGGTCGTTTCCACCCCGTTTACCGACCATCGACCACTCAGACCGCGAATCGTGAACCCCCCCAGGACATCGGGGATGCGGAACGTCCCGCCCGCGACGCCATCTGCACGATCCATCAGGCCGCCGAGATGGATGGGTCCGTGAAAGGCCTCCAACAGGCTGGCGGCGGCAATCGGCCCCTTGGCCTTGAAATCGTTCCGCTCCCAGCGGACCTCGGCCTCGACGCCGTCCGATCCCAAGGCCGCTTCGCGCACCTTCTTGAACGGAACGATCCCCTCGAAATGGTGCGGAGTTCCCGAAACCAGCCCGTCTGCGGCACCCGTCAACGATTCACCGGCGAGTCGGAGTCGGATCGATCCGCTGGACGGGGCAGAGGCCTTGGCGGGTGGGGACCCGAGAAGAAACGCGACCATTTGACGACGCTGGCCGTTTGCATCGCTGGGCCCCGTCCGGCGCTCCTGATCGTCGGGGCCGGGGATTTCAGGGACGGCAACCTCCTCCACGGGGTCCTGCGCCCCAGCCTCGATGACCGGCTCCGGGGTCTCACCCCCTCGGCGACCCTCGAACCGAGAATCCACATCGCGGAACCCGTCGATCTCGATCGGACCGGAGAGCTCGCCATCGCGCAGTTCTCCCGAAAACCGGAGCTCGCCGCCTCTTTGTCCCGAGATGCGGAGTGTCCAGCCAAAGCGCGATCCGCTCACCCAACCATCTCGGATCTCCCCCTCGAACACGTTTGACCCCCCGAACTGCCGGCCGGCCCGACTAGGATCGAGATTGCGTTGATCACGTCGGATTTCCCCTCTCAGGGTCCCATCATCTTTCATCTCGAAGCTGGCGCGCAGCTCTTGGATGCCGGTCGGACCGTAGACCGTGAGCTCCCACTCGCCGTTCAAGTCGACGGTCGGTGCCCCGCGTCCCTCTCCTCCTCCTCCGGCGCCACTACCGGCATCGCTCCCCCAGGCGGTCACCGAGTAACGCACCGTTGCGTCGAGATCGTCGCGTCCCGGGTTCCAGGAGAACCCGGTGACCTCGGGCGCACCGGCGGTCACGGTGCCGCGGGGATGATTCGGCCGGACGCCCGGCGGTCGCGAAGCCTGCACTCGAAGGCTGTCGACCGGTACGATCGCGTTGTCGCGCGCCGGTGCCCGCGATCGTGAGAACGACGCGGACAGAGCTCGCGGACATCCCGCGTCGCCATCGATCACCGCGAGCAGGGTGTTCCAGCCTCCTGCCAAACGGACCTCCCGGGCACCGCTCTCTTCGAGGAGCGGCTGACCATTCAACCAGGTCGACACTGAGGCACAAGACTCAGCGGAAACCGAGAGCCGAAAATTCGCGTCGCTCGGAGAACGAACGTACGCATGCACCAGCGCCGCCTGTCTCGAGTCGACGTGGTCGGAGAAATCAAACCGGGTCTGGCCGTCGCTGCGGACCAACGTCCACTGGCCTGGCCCCACTTCCAGATCTCGATCCGGGAATTCGGCCGCCCCTCCGCTCTGCAGAGGGTCCTGTGACGTCGCCACCTCCGCGCTCGACACGAGCCAACGATCGATCGAAACGTCCTGCGCCGAGGCCCCTGGGACGGCGAATGCCGCGGCCAGCAGGAACGCCGTTGTGGACCAATTGGGTCTGGAAGTGGTTCTGCCTATACCGATCTCAATCTCCGTCGACGGCTACATGAAGGTGCCCGGCCCGCGGTCGGTGCTCGACCCCCTATACAACGTCGGACCCGGCGGAAGTTCCACAAGGGTAGACGGGTGGAGCCCCATAAAGCGTCACCCATTGGCGACGGAGGATGTCGTGGCCGGTAGGGCTCAGGCGACGTCGCTCGCGGAGAACCCTACGAATCTCGCCTCGAGGAACTCCCTGAGTCCGGGCAGAGTCATCGGCTTCGAGAACCGGAATCCCTGCACGTATCGAATCCCGAGACGGCGGAGGACCGCTTCTTCTTCGACGGTCTCGACGCCCTCGGCAATCACGGTTCGACCCAAGCGGTCGCACATTTCCGACAACGACGTCAAAATCGTGCGAAGCTCGGCGTGCGTGTCGATCCCGGCGACGAGACATCGATCGAGCTTCACGACGTCGATGGGCAGCTCGGCCACGTGAAGAAGCGGAACGCGGTCGTCGCCGACATCGTCCAGCGCGACCGCGATCCCCGCGCTACGTAACTCCGTGAGCAGGCGAACCGCCGCCGGGATACGTGCTCGGTCGACCGGATCCGTGACCTCGACGCCGAGTCGGTCGAGCGGGACGCGGGTGCCGCCCAGGATATCGAGCAGATCGGAGCTCGCCGTATCCGTCACGTCCGAGCCCATGAGGTTGATCCAAAGCCGACCGTCTAAGGCGCTCTCCGAAATATTCCACGCGGCTTCGATATCGCGCATGGCCACGCGAAGCCATTCCTTCGAAGACCCCTGCCATTCCAAGGCTTCGATCACGCTTCGCGCAGGCACTTCCCGACGATCTTCGCGCTGCCACCGCGCCAACGCTTCCAGGCCGACCACTCGACCCGTCTCCATATCGATCTGCGGCTGGAACGCACACCGAAGACGCCCGTTTCCGAGCGCGACCGAGAGTTCCGCGGTCATTCGCCGACCGAGCTTCCGACGGAAGAAGTGCGTAGAGTCGCGACCCTGCTCTTTGGCCTCGATCAGCGCCAGGTCGGCTTCGACCAGGAGGTCCTCCAGTTTTGCCGCTTCTTTACTGACCGCCACCCCGGCCGTGAAGTGCAGTTGCGTCGGGACGCCTTCGAGCGACACGGGTTGCTCCAACTCTTGCTTGAGTCGCCGGACCACCGCCGTGACCTCGCGCTCAGGATCCTTCAATCCGTGTAAGAAGACGACGAACTCATCTCCTCCGACCCGGCTGACCATGTCACGGTCGGAACGCACGACCGCGTTGAGCGCGGTGGCGAACTCGACGAGCGCTCGGTCGCCGACGTAATGGCCGTGGTCGTCGTTGATCGACTTGAAGTCATCGAGATCGAGAAGGATGAGCGCGTAGCTCGCGGCCTCCGGGTCGCTCAGCAAGTCGGGGGCTTTCGCAAACAGCGCGTACCGATTGGTCAGGCCCGTCAGCACGTCCCGTTCGAGCGCGGTCCGGAGTTGGGCGTCTAGCTTTAGCCGTTCTCGAACGATTCGGAACGCGAACAGCATGGCGAACAAAAGGGCCAAGGCTACCACGGCCGTGCCCAGACCCCGCACCCGCTCCGAAGCGAGCACGGCCACGTCCAGTTCTCCCTGGGCATGCAGCAGAAGCTCGTTGGCGATTTGGGCAACCTGGCTCGCCCAAAGAGCGCGCGATTCGTACAGCTCCCCCATCGATCGGAAGGCGTGATCCTCTCGAAGCGAAAGCAGATATGGAACGTCGCTTTCGAGCTGTAGGACCCCGCGGTTGTTCGCCATCCGCATGACGATTTCGAGCGAGACCGGATCGGCCTGTTCGGCCACATCGAGCAGGATGCTCTCCTCGAACGGGCTGAACTCGTTGGCCAGATCACCCTGCGACTCTCGGAGCCGCCGGTGGTACGTCAGGTGGCTCCGATACTCATCGATCAGGTCGCGGTCGGCCGGCGCTCGACCGGAGCGCGACCACTCGCGGGCCATGGAGCCCTCGAGGTAGTCTCGGAAGACGAGTGGAGCGTTTTGCGCGTT
The DNA here is from genome assembly GCA_029262175.1 of Gemmatimonadota bacterium. Lineage (GTDB taxonomy): Bacteria > Gemmatimonadota > Gemmatimonadetes > Palauibacterales > Palauibacteraceae > Palauibacter. Next base: position 5,693 of record JAJCZV010000061.1, on the reverse strand, counting down.
GGCCGCGATCTCGAGGAGAGCCGACCAACGTCCCTGGTTGTCCGTCGGCACGACTCGTCTGAAGTCGTACAGAAACTCATCGATCCATGCGAGACGCTCGCCATTGGAGCGCTCGCGACCGAAGGCATCCAGGAGTTGATCCGCGGCCGTGACCATTTCGTTCTGGGTCCCACGCCAACTCGGCCGAGGCGGCGAACTCTCGAGGCGGACCCTCGCTCCGCGAACGCTTTGTTCGAGCGCCCCGAGGGTCGAATCGACCTCAGCTTTCCGACCCCCTTCGTACATCTGCATCGTGATCGCCGAGAGGGCCTCGTGCGCGATCAACGAGACATCCCGCTGGACCGAGAGCAGCTCGAGGCCTTCGCGTAGACCCGAAACGGTCTCGTGCGTGGCTCGCGCCTGACCGTTCACGCGCGTCCCGTACACCGTGGCCGAGATGGCGATGATCGCGACGATCAAGCCCTGCCAGAGGGGACGCCAATGCCATGGCGACAGGGCCCGAACCACCGTGGGCGTCGCGAGTTGTTGGCGGTTTTGCGCGGCTTCTGACATTCTGCCCTGTACCGAGAGTAGACGGATGCGACCTCAACCCACGAATTCCGCGAGTTTCGCCCCTCCATCGATTCTGTGACGCAGTATCGGCGTTTTAGGGCCGATCTGAACGCAAGCGCTACGCCAGGACCCGTCTCCGCGCCGCTTGCTGGTTGACTGGGGGGCGATCAGGTTCCGCTGCATGCACACGATCATCGAACTTCGAGTCAACGGGGATCAGCGAACCGTCGGCGTCCCTTCGCACTACACCCTGCTGGAGACCCTGCGCTACGGTCTCGGTCTCACGGGCTCCAAGCAGGGGTGCGACAAGGGGGATTGCGGCGCCTGCACGGTCCTGCGCGATGGCGAGGCGGTCCTCTCCTGCATCATGCCGGTTCAGGAGGCGGTGGGATTCGAGATTCGGACGGTGGAGGGACTGGCGAGCGGGGCCGATCCTCACCCGTTGCAGGACGCATTCGATCTGACCGGTGGAGCTCAGTGCGGGTTCTGCACGCCGGGAATCCTGTGCTCGGCGCACGGCCTCCTGTCGACGAACCCCGACCCCACACGACAAGAGATTGCCGAGGCTCTCTCGGGCAACCTCTGCCGCTGCACCGGATACACGAAGATCTTCGAAGCGGTAGACGTAGCGGCGGAAGCCCTCCGAACCGACCGAACGTCCGAGGTTGTGCTGAAGGGACGACGATCCGGTTCCACGGTGACTTCATGACGCGGCCTTGCCTCGGGACGCTTGGACGAAGCGGTCTCCTGATCGCGGCCCTCGCGAGTTGTCCTCCGCTCCTTGCCCAAACGCCTGAAGCGCGACTGGCGGAACTCGGGATCGAGCTGCCGACCCCCGACGCGCCCGTCGCCAACTACGTAAAAGCCGTCACGGCAGGAGACCTGGTCTTCGTTGCAGGTCACGGGCCGTGCGGCGGTCTCGATGAAACCAACACCGGGAAGATCGGTCAGGACCACAGCGTGGAAGAGGGCTATGCGATCGCGCGCTGGGTCGGGGTCTGCGTGTTGGCGTCGCTCAAGCGCGAGATCGGCGATCTGTCGCGGGTCAAACGCATCGTTCGCGTTTTCGGTATGGTCAACGCGCCCCCCGAGTTCACCCAACATTCTCAGGTGATCAACGGGTTCTCCGATCTAATGGAGGAGGTGTTTGGCCCCACCATCTCCAAACACGCGCGGGCCGCGGTAGGGATGTCGTCCCTCCCGCGCGATCAGGCCGTGGAGATCGAGACCGTCGTCGAACTTCACGGTTCCTAGAAGCCTGGCGCGTCGTACTTCTTCAACAGGCTCCTAGGGGCTCGGCATGTCCGCCGCGAGGCGATCGACCACGATCTGCGTGATGTCGATGCGTTCGCTGAAGATGACGATCAGCGCGTTCTGCGAGTTGAGGACGAGGTCGTAGCCGAGCTCGGCCTGGATCGTCTCGATCACGGGCGCGATTTCTTGCTGGATTCGGCTCATCCCATCACTCCGAAGCGCAGCGGCCTCTTCCTGCTTGTCCTGTTGATAGCGCTGCAGCCCGGTAAGCGCGTCTTGATAGCGGCGTTCCAGCTCGCGCGCCTCGTCCGCGGTGAGGCTGTCCGGGGCCTGCGCGATCTCGGTCTCGATGGCTCGCGCGCTGGCTTGTCGCGCCTGTAACTCGGCCGTCACTTGCTGCCCGAAGGCGATCGTCTGCTCCTGAAGCTGCTTCCCCGAGGGGGATTGGAGGGCGACGACGTCGAGGTTGATGACCCCGATTTTTAGTGGAGCTTCCTGCGCGGCTAGCGACCCGTCCACCGCGGCAATCAGCAGGACGGCTGCCAACGCGGCGCGCCGAAACCCGGCTGGTCGCCTCCGGTGTGCTCCTTCACGAACGATTGGTCTGACCATCAAGAATCTCCTGGTATGATCGAATCCGGCTCCGAAGCGTATACACGAAGATCCGAATCTGGTTCAATGTTCACCCCGCTCACCCCGCGCGAAGGTAAACGCGCCCATCTAGGTTTCGCGACATGACATGCACCCCCTGGACACGATCCGGCCCCGCGAGGCTCCGGTTGCCCTGGCTCGCGCTGCTGATGCTGTGGGTCCTGATTCCCGCTCGAGGGGCGGCCCAAGAACCCGGTTCGCCACCCGTCCTGTTCTCGGACGCGTGGATCGTCGATGGCACGGGGGCCCCCGGCTACCGGGGCGATCTGCTCATTGCGGACGGCGAGATCGTCGCGCTCGGGCCGGTCGGATCGGTGACGGCCCCGGCTGGGACGATCCGGCGCGACCTGGGCGGACTCGTCCTCTCGCCAGGATTCATCGATATCCACAACCATTCGGCGAACGGGATCTTCGAAGACCCGCTCGCGACGACCCAGATCGCCCAGGGCATCACGACGTTGGTCGTGGGTGCCGACGGCGGATCTCCGTGGCCGATTGCCGACTACCTGACGCGAATCGACGCTTCCGGGCCCGCGGTGAACGTCGCGACCCTCGTTGGGCACGGAACGGTACGGAGAGCGGCCCTCGGAGAGGACTTCCGTCGAACCGCCACCGACGCGGAGATCGCCGACATGGCGACCCGAGTGGAAGCCGGGATGCGGGACGGCGCATTCGGGTTGTCCAGCGGTCTCGAGTACGACCCGGGGTTCTACTCTTCGACCGGCGAACTCATCGCTCTCGCCAGAGCGGCCGCCGATCACGGCGGGTTCTACATGTCGCACATGCGCGATGAGGAAGAGGGTCTGCTGGCTGCGGTGGACGAAGCCATCCGGATCGGTCGGGAGGCCGGTCTTCCCGTGCAGATTTCACACATCAAGGCGGGGAACGCTTCGGTGTGGGGGAAGGCAGCGGAGGTGCTGGCCAGGATCGCCGCCGCCAACGAGGCCGGGCTCGACGTCCTCGCCGACCAATATCCTTATTCGGCGTGGCAATCGGGCCTGGCGATCGTCGTTCGTTCTCGGATGTTCCAGGACGCCGATTCGGTTGCGGCCGGCATAGCGGCCGCCGGTGGTGGTGCACGTCTACAAATCGTCAACTTCGAAGCCCATCCCGATCTGAACGGGTTGCGCCTGAGCCAGATTGCCGAAGCCAGGGCCCTGAGCGAGACCGAAGCCTACATGTGGATCATGTCGAACGGGGGCTCCGGGCTCATCGGTCACACGATGAACGATGACGACGTCGACGCGTTCATGGCCTCCCCGTTCGTGATGACCGCCAGCGACGGTGGCATCGGCGGCGCCCACCCGCGCGGAGCGGGCACCTTCCCCCGCGTGCTGGGCCATTACGTGCGCGAGCGCGGCGTGCTCACGATCGAGCGGGCCATACAACGCGCCACCTCCATGCCCGCTCGCCGCCTCGGGTTCACCGATCGCGGCGTACTGCGAGCGGGAACGCACGCGGATCTGGTCATCTTCGACCCCGAGTCGATTATCGATCGATCGACCTTCGTCGAGGGGACGCTTCTTCCCGTCGGCGTCGAGAGCGTTTGGGTCGGGGGGCTGGAAGTGTGGTCGGACGGTGAACCGACCGGAGCTCGACCCGGGCGGGCGCTCCGCCACCCCGAGTAGCGCCGTTTAGGCCTGGGGTTTGCTCCATCTGTTGTCCCAAACCTCCGCCGCGAGACGTAGGTGGATGCGAGGGGAGGAGGAGGACGATGGGCTACGACGTGTTTGTAACGCGCGCCAACCACCACTTCGATGGATCGCAAACGCCGATCCCAGAAGGAGATTGGCGCGCCATGATCGACAACGACCCCGATTTGAGCGCACCCGACGACGCGTATCAGAACTACGCGGTTTGGGCGCACCCCGGCCGCAAACCCGGGTCATGGATTGACTGGGCAAGTGGAAATCTTTTCAGTCGCAGTCCCGATGAATCCTTCCTCCGGAAACTCATCGATCTCGCGGGTTTGCTAGGGGCGACGGTCCAAGGAATGGACGGCGAGCACTACCGCATCGAGGGGGATGAAGTCGTGCGCATCGAGCCGATCCGAGAGGCCCCCGGCCTCATGCTTCGCGAATCGATGGCGGCCGAAGAGAGAATCTCGCCGCACCTCGAGGAGCTTCTCGCCGGCGTCGACCCGCCCGTGTTCGAGGAGACGCAGGCGCCCTCCGCACTGCCGTCGGAAACCCTATTCGGACCCAAACCGAGAAACGCGACCAACGAACTCGAGATACTGACGGCCGGCTCCGACATGCACGCGGACGCATCGTTCGTGTCCCGCCCGGAAGAGGCCTTGGGTACCGATGCCAGCGCCCCGCCGAACACCGACGCGCCGTTTAGCGTCGGGCAACGCGTGAGAACGGGCTGGGGCAGACCGGCAACGGTGATATCGATCGACTGCAATGCGCATGCGGGTGTGGGGCAGATCGAAGTTCGCTATGACGATGGTCGCGTCGCGACCACCAACTGCATGTCCCACGGATTGATCCCACTGGACTTGTAACCGGTACGCCGGTTTCCACGACAGCGATCGTTGGTAGCAGCGCCCGTTGGTTACGGCGCCCGCTGGTACCGGCGCCCGTCGGTCAGCGGATGTCTCCGCGCTCTGCGGTCGCGATGATCTGGATCCCCCCTCGCACCGATTGCTCGACTTCGACCCGGACCGCGTGCGGTTGCACGGCATACATCACGTCGTCCGCGATCCGAGCGGCGAGACCCTCGCAGAATTCTCCTACATCCCGGAACGCCCACAAGTAGAACTTGAGCGCTTTCGATTCGATCAGGAGCTCATGGGGGCGGTAGTCGATGGTGACGCGGCCAAAGTCGGGTTGCTCGGTCCTCGGACAGATCGACGTAAACTCGAGCGCTCGCAGCACGACGCGTTGTGCGTCGGGCGCCGGGACGGCCTCGGTGCGCAGCGTCTCTCTCGCCTCCTCCGGGTTCGTCGGGCGGGGCAGCGCGCCGCTTCTCGGCAACTCCGTCATCGTTTGGTCCCGTCCTCTTTCATAGCTTGTTCCGATGTCACGAGAAGCGGAATCTATGGCGTCCCAACCGGAACAGCCCAGCGAACAGCCCAGCGACCGGCGCAGCGACCGGTCCAGCGCCCCGGCGCGCGCGGTCGTTCTACTCAGCGGCGGCTTGGACTCGGCCACGACGCTGGCCATCGCCAGGGCCGAGGGCTTCGAGTGCTACGCGCTCACGGTGCGATATGGACAGCGGCACGAGGCCGAGCT
>JAJCZV010000060.1 GCA_029262175.1 Gemmatimonadota bacterium | reverse complement strand
GATGAAAAACGCATCAGTTTTGAAGACCAACCAACGACTGTTACGACCTACCTTCAGAACCCAATACCCGGCGATGGAACCCATATCAGGATCACTGACTGGGATCTTGGGACGACCGAGCCAGGATCATCGGGCTCTCCGTTATTTGATCAGGACCGAAGAATCGTAGGGCAATTGCACGGCGGGTTCGCAGCCTGCGGTAATGATACATCAGATTGGTATGGGCGATTGTTCGCTTCCTGGACAGGCGGCGGAACGTCGTCATCAAGGTTGATGGACTGGCTGGATCCAGCCAATTCGGGTGTGTTGACCGTCGACTTCGTTTCCGGCGGAGGGATGTCGGTTTCACCGGCGGGCGATGTCGAGCACATTGGCGTCGCCGGGGGACCGTTCACGAATCCAACCACAACTTACACGTTGACCAACCCAACTCCAGCGGCCTTGGACTACGCGGTCTCGTTGACCTCGTCTTTTGGCATCGAGCTCGACGGCGCAGCCACTCCGGTCGTGGGAACGCTTGCCGCGAGTGGAGGAACGGTCGACGTGGTCGTCACCCTCGGCGCGGGAGTCAATTCATTGGTGGCGGGCACCTATGTCGAAGATATCGTCTTTGAAGACATTACAAATCTGAGTACCCGTACGCGCCAGCATACAGTCGATGTCGACCAAACTCTATTCACTGTAACTCCCGATTCGGGACTATCCTCAAGCGGACCTGTCGGGGGCCCCTTTTCTAACTCCGTTATCTACACAGTAACTAGCGATCGTCCTACGCCTTTTGATGTGGAAGTATCTACGAGCGACCTTTGGGTTTCACTCGATGGGGGGGCGGGACCTGTAACCATCAGTCTGACGGGAACCGGCAGTTCTGGCACGGTTACTGTCGGCTACTCAACAGACGCGAATGCACTAGTGGCCGGCGACTACGCAGGATCTGTCGCTTTCACAAACCTCGCAGGCGGGGGTGGTGACACTGCACGACCCGTCGTTCTAGACGTGGGTCGATCCGTCTATAATGCGATCGATACACCGCTGGGGATTGTGGACCACACGACTTTCAATAGCGAGATTTTTGTGGCTGACGATTTGTGCATCGGCGACTTAGATGTTGAGATGGATATCTCTCACACCTGGATAGGAGATCTGACGCTGACTCTAACTTCGCCTGACGGGACGCAAGTGGTGCTCCACAATGGAACCGGCGCTGAGGCCGATGACGTTGTCCTCACCTATGACGACGAAGGAACGCCTCCCGATGGTCCCGGCGCGCTATCCGATTTTGACGACCTTCCCGCAATGGGAACGTGGACCTTGAGCGTTACTGATTCTGGCACTGGTGACACGGGAACTCTTAATTCGTGGGCCCTTCGAATCGCACCCGTGGAAGGACCCTGCTCTGCACCCGTTCTGATCTACAGCTTCCCGCTTGATGTTGATCCTGGATGGACGACAGAGGGCGCCTGGGCGTTCGGTCAGCCGACCGGATCGGGAACGCACAACTTTGATCCGACAAGCGGGAATACTGGCACCAACGTCTACGGGTACAATCTGAATGGAGACTACGCGAACAATCTCGCAACTCCTGATTACCTGACGACCGTAGCGCTTGATTGCTCTTTGTTGACTAACACGAGCGTGCGTTTTCAGAGATGGCTGGGTGTGGAGCCATCGACTTTTGATCGCGCGAGTCTTGACGTTTCAATCGACGGATCTATCTGGACTTCTGTCTGGGATCACGCGGGTGGTGCTGTGAGCGAATCCGCTTGGTCGTCGCAGGCCTACAACATCTCAGCAGTCGCCGACGGGCAAGCGACGGTTTTCATCCGTTGGGGCATGGGTCCAACGGATACATCCGTAACCTACCCCGGTTGGAATCTGGATGACATTGGGATCTGGGGCATTGGCGAGGGAGCGGCTGCCCCTAGCCCAGTGCTTTCTGAACTTGGCGGCGTGAACAAGCAGCGCGTTCTTTCCGTGGTGGTACCCAACGATGGAGGCGGCGCTCTGACCTCGTTGCGGGTTTCGTTGGATTCCCTCTATCATCCGGGCAATCCGATACCACTAGGAGCCCCTGACCACTCGCTTCAAGAAGGGGAGCTCCGGTACGTTAACTTGTTACGCGATGAGAATGACAATCCGGTTACGACGTGCCTAGATTCTGCCGCACACCTGACCTTCTATCGTTGCGCGACGCTCGGTTGTGATCCTGAGTATGTCGACTGGGGCGGTCTTTTTGGCGGTGAGGTTATTCAGCTGAGTGGACAAGAGATCGTTCCAGACTCAACCTACAGCATTGCACAATTGGCCGCAAGCTGCGCAGGTAGCGAGGCATTTTGCCTCGCAGCCTCATCAGAGCTGAGTTTTTCGTCAGCCCGTTTTGGTGATGTGAATGATAGCGGTATTACCAACGTTGCGGACCTCATTCTGACCGTCGATCGCGTGAAGGATCTTGAGCTAGCGACACCGGAGTACACCTGTTATGTTCGCGCTGAGTTTCCTCAACCCGATGTGGCCTCTCCGAACGTAGCAGATATCGTGATGCACGTGGATGCCGTGAAGCTCGCACCGTACTTGCTGCCAATTTCAGCTTGTCCCTGATTAATCAAGTACAGGTAGGGCCTACAGGCAAGCTCGAAGGCGAAACGACGGTCTGCTCAAAGGTGAATCCGATCTGGAAGTGACGGGTGTCGCTGTCACTATCGGTCTTGTCATTGAGCGATGGCCTTTTATGCCGTGGGTCCTGGGTTCGAGACCCAGCGCCCTCATTTTGTTTGATGAAGGTGTCAGTTTTGTTCTTGGCTGCCGATGGGCGGGTCGGGGCTTGGCTGACGCTTTTTTCGTTTGGTGGGGTTGGGTGTCACTGGCGCGATGGCGTTGGCGCAGTGTGTTGTGGGTCGAGGCTGAGGTTAGGGGAGTTTGAAGTGTGGGTTGTAGATGATTCCGAAAACGTTGCCGAGGGGGTCTTTGACGGCTGCTACTTTGATACCGCCGCCGACTTCCT
>JAJCZV010000059.1 GCA_029262175.1 Gemmatimonadota bacterium | reverse complement strand
TCGTCGCACGGGCTTTCGAGGGGTGGTGAGCCGTGGCTGCTCGTTGATCGACTCGAGCGGCTCTCGAGCTGGTTCGAGCATTGGCTCATCGACGTACCGGAGGGGCAGGTCACGACCAGCCAACCCTGAGCGGAGGACGCTGGATCGCGCTGGCATGGATTGGCTTGATTTCGATGTGACTGCGGACGGTCGCGTGGTTGGGTTAGAGTCCCCAAAGCCGACCGTGACAGAACGCACGGTGGTCGTCGAGAACTTCGATCTCGAACTCCGAGCCGCTACGGATCAGGAGGTTGGGGATGGACGTCCGGTCGCTTCGCGATCCTCCGTCTGCTTCGCGACCGAATTCTCCCGGGCGCATTCCTTCCTTCGGATAAACTGTCGGCCTATCTCCTGCTGGCCCAATAGTCGTCGGCCTCGGTCTCCATCTTGGCCAAGCGCGAGTAGTAGTCGGGAAACTCCTTGAGATGCGCGAGCGCAATCTTGCCCGTTGTCATCGGGTCATCCCCCGTGACATCGGTTTGTGGGTCGTGCGCGCCGTGTTCAAGTTCGACGGCTAGGCCAAGGCGAAACTCCTCGATGGGAGTCTCGCTCCACTCGATTCCGAGGCGGTCGCCGATCTCTTTCGCCTCTTCCGCCGTGAATTTCTTCGAGCTCATCAGGGACACTCCTTTCTGGAGACTGTGCCAATGCTCCGAGGTGCTACGAATGCGTGCCGTGGTCCATCTGGGTCCACGCCCACTTCCCAACGGCCGAGATCGTGAACTCTTCAGGGGCCTACGTCGTTCGATACGAAATGGTGGGTGAGGCTTAACTCGTCCGCTTGGAAGTGAGACGGCGAACACCCGACGAGTCGACGGAACTCTCTCGTGAAGTGTGGCTGGTCGTAGAAGCCCGACTCCAACGCGATGTGGCCAAGCGCCCGTCCGGGGTCTTGTCGCACGCGCCGAAGCGCAGATTGCACTCGGGCGATGCGGACGACCTCTCTTGGTGTGAGACCTACGTCGCGCGCCATCACCCGCTCTAGTTGTCGCTCGCCGATGGCCAGTTCTCGAGCGAGCTCTCCGATGACGACCTGTCCTCTTCCGATCGCACGAACTGCGCGCGCGGCCAAGGCGGTTCGCGCGTGGCTCGCCGGACGCATCAAACGCAGGTGATCGAATACGGTGCTTGCCCAGTCTTGACTCGCTCGCGCCGCGAGCCTCTCCCTGAGACCCGCCATGCCTCCTTGGAGGACGGCATCGAGAGGAAGAAAAGCGTTGCGCGCTTCATGCATCGGAAAGCCGAGGAAGGCGGCGCCAGCCCAGGGCAGAAATCGTATGCCGACGACGTACGTCGGGCCGGAGGGCGCGACGAAAGTCGGTTGGGTGAGTGGTCCGACGAATAAGGCTGTCGGTTCCGGTTCCCAAGCGTCGACCCCGGTGAGGCGAAGCATTGGATCTTCGAGGTTCAATACGATTTCGAGGCACCCGTCGGGAACAATCGGCTGGAAGGTGGGGGTGGAACCGGCCCTCGGAGTGTCCATCAATCGCCACACGCAGCGGACGATCTCTGCCAGGTCCGACGGCGGGCGTTTCTCTTCAAAACTGGTGGACGAGGTCATGGGCACGTGTCGGTTTTGTACAAGCCGGAGTGCGCGCCAAGGCTCAACTTGGCGGAGGATCCACTAACTCTACCGAGAACCGCAGGTGAGAGCGATGCGAATCAGCAGGGCTTCAATCGTGGCGGCGGCACTCGGGTGCACATTGCTGCCAGGATCGACACAGGGCCAGGCTCCGGAACCGGACCTTTCCGCCGTGGCCTTCATGGTGGGTTGTTGGGCGGAGGACGCTCCGGAGGGAAGTGGGCTTCGAGAGGTTTTCGCGGCGCCGGCCAGGAACCTGATGACGGGCTTGAGCCAGTTCTGGAACGAAGGGTCGATCGTGGAATTCGAATTCCACGTGATTTCCGCTTCTGATGAAGGACCCGTGCTAAAGCCGCATCCCGGCGGCGTTGGGAGTGTCGAGTTTCAACCGAGGGCGGTCGCAGCAAATCGGATCGAATGGGAGAACCTGACGCACGATTTCCCGCAGCGCATCATCTACCATCGAATCGGTAAGGACACGCTTACCGTGCGTGTCGAGGGCGGTGAGGGAGGTTCGCTCAGGTCCACGACGTGGGAGATGATGCGGACGTCCTGTGCAAACGGCGATCAGGACTGAGCCTGTAGGCCACATCGACCAACGCCGACGCTCGCCTCTAGCACACCCGTTGTGTCGAGTTCTCGATCCGGCCAGCCCGAACCCCTCCCGACACGCTAGGGGCAGACGAACAGCGATGTCTCATGGACCGTCACACGTACGCGGGCGGACACCCTCGGGTCGGCCCGGGATCTCGCGATCAGCCAGGTATCGACCGGAGTCTTGCGACAGGTCGCCGTCATGACCCCGTCCAGGGTCACGTCGGCGATCTCCGGCTCGGTGGCGAACCACTCGATCTCGCTGGATACGGTGGAGTCGGCCTCCAGGTTCGCCATCATCTGCGTCCTGCCGTACCAGTTTCCTCGGGTGAGTGGGGGATCGGAGCTAACGCCGATATGGTCGGACACCGGGACGACCTGACGGACCGCCGGGGCCCCGGGCTCCAAGCCCAGCGTCACAAACAGGTGCGTCGTCTGGAACCCGTCACAGATCGCGACGGGGGTGGGCACGCGAATCGTCTGACGTTTCGGCGAGGTCCACCACGGACGCGTGATGACCACGTCGAAGGTGCCCGGCCGATTCCCGGCCGCGACCACGCTTCCCTCAGGATCCCGTCCGGTCGTCATCTGGTCCGGCCCCGGACCTTCCAGACGTACGGTGGTCCCGAGGGCCGCGGGCTGGTTCTCCGTATCCCTGACCCTCACCACGAGCGCGGGGCCACCGGACGCGGATCCGGAATCCGCGCAGTTGGGATTCAAGAGTTCAGTGGCGCAACCCTCCGAAGCCGTCCAGAGCAGGACGAATGAGATCGCGCTGATGCGTAGCGGCGAAGGCGACATAGAACGGTACTCCGCGAGCGTGCTTAGCTCTTCCCCCCGTGATCGAACCCCTCACACAAGAAACGCTCTACCTATGCTCAACGAGACGGAATCAGGACCAGTTCTTCCTGTGGAGGAATCAGGTACTCCGCCCCGTCGGTCGTCACGACCGCCATCTCCTCGACGGAGATCGTCTTCGTCGTCCCGTCTTCGCGCGTCCACCCGAAGAAGCCGTCGAACGCGAACGTGTGACCGGGACGCAGCAGGCGACGCATCGCATCGTATGCGGCTCGGCCGCCGGCCTTCGCCTCTTCTCAGCGGTGCTGTATCTCGGCCGGTGGCTCGGTCTCGCCAGGTCGGAGCACGTATGCGAATCACTGGAGGTGCGCCGTTGTTCCGAATAAACAAAGGTCGGCAAAGGGCCCGCGGCGTCGCACGCTCGGCCAGCGACCCCCACCGCTCCGTTGTTGCCGAAACACCTGAAGGACGCGTTCCATTCCAACGGTCCGACCGTGGCCGCGCCAGTAGGCCTAGGCACGTTGCGCAGTAGAGGTGGGGTGCCCTATGAGTCTGTCTCTGCTCACGTGATCGGTATGGGTTCGGGGAGGAACTGAGGGGCGAGCGTGATCATTCCGGAATGAGATCGTCAGATCGATTGTCTGTCTTGTAAGGAGCACCGGATGACACCGGCGCCATTGGATACATCAGCGGATGACCGAGCACTGGTCGATGCCGCGCGGAGCGGGGACTCCGCAGCGTTCCGTACGATCGTGGCGAGATACGAACTGGCGGTGGCCGCAGTGGTCATCGGCATGCTGGGCCCAGGCGATGAGGCGGACGACGTGGGGCAAGAGGTCTTCATTCGCTTCTACCGAGCGCTGGACAGCTACCGCGGCGAGGCCTCGTTGAAGACGTACCTGAGCAGGATCGCGATGAACTTGTCGCTCAACGCGATCAAGCGGAGGCGACGACTTCGCGACCGCTTTGTACGAAGGAACGAGCTCATTGCGGCAGACGAGCCGGCGACCGAGGACGCGTCGATGGATGCCGAGACGAACGAGCGCATCCAGGCCGTACGAAGCGCGGTGTCGCGGCTCGGTGAGAAGCACCGACCGGTCGTCGTGCTACGTATGATCGAAGGGTATTCGACACGGGAGACGGCCGAGATATTAGAGATTCCAGAGGGTACCGTCATGTCGCGGCTGGCACGTGGAATGGCCGAGCTGCGCGATCCACTTCAACCGTACGCGTAGGATCATGACTGAGTCCACGGACATCGAACTACTGGGGTATATGGCGGGGGAATCGTCTTCGTCGGCACGCGCGGAGATGGCGCGCCGACTCGAGACGGAGCCTGGCTTGAAGCGACGGCTCGAAGAGCTCGAGAGGTTGGCGCAGACCCTCCGATGCATCTCGCACCCCCGCTTCGCGCTCGGCTTTGTCGAGCGGGTCGGGGCACGGACGTGGGAGCTGGCCGACACCGCTCAACTGACGCGGGGCCCGCATTTTGAAGAGGGATTCGTCGATCGCGTGATGCACCGTCTCGAGCCGGAGCTGAAGGCCGAGCCGGTCCCGACGTTGCGTCTCGAGCCTGATTCGTCCGCAGCCCTCGGCTGGGCGTTCCGGCGGTTGGCGCCCCTCGCGACCGCGGCAGTGATCGCCCTCGCCGTCTTCAATATGCAGGGAGCTCGAGAGGCCCAGACTGCGCTCGAAGCGATACTGGGTCTCGAGCCGGTGACGCTGGAGACCACCTATACGATTCCGACCCTTCCCGAGCCCTCCGGGCCGGGCGGGTCCTGACGGGGAAAGCGAAGATGTCCACCAAGGTGAGAAGCGTGGGTGTGCTGATCGCGACGCTCGCCGTTGGAGTCGTGCTCGGGGTGCTAGCCGCCGGCGCCGCAACGCAGAACCGGACGCGGTCGATCGAGCGGGTCAGGCAACCCGGCGGCTTCGTGTCGCACATGCGGGACGTGATCGGTCCACGGGACTCCGCGCAGTGGGAGGCCTTGCGACCGCACCTCGAGGCGGCGGACGAGAGCAACCGGGAGATCAGACGATTGGCGTACGAGCAGCTCCGTGCAGAGTTCGACGGCCTCGTCGAAGGGATCGACGGACTCCTGGACGAAGACCAGATGAACAGGCTCCTCGAGTTCCGGCGGCAACCTCCGCCACGTTTGGAGCGCGGGCGGCCGCCCGAAGGTGAGGGGCCACCTCCCCCCCGTCCCTGACCCCGTTGCGGCCAACCGGTCCGCGGCACCATGACACGCACTCTCT
>JAJCZV010000058.1 GCA_029262175.1 Gemmatimonadota bacterium | reverse complement strand
CTGGTGGGCCTGGCTGTTCGACCTGGACGCCACCGGAGTACACGAGTCTGCGTCTGGCGAGGCGATGAAGCACGCGCGCTGGGGACAGGCATCGCTTCTCGGCGTCGCCACGATCGCGGGACTCACGATCCCCGTCTTCATGTTCCTCAACCGCAATGACGATGGTGATGAGTTCCCTGCCGAGACCGCTTCTATCCTCACGGAGGCCGGCGACCGCGATCGGACCGTGGCCGTACTGCCCTTCCGCGAAGCCAACGCAACCGAGAGCGAAGCGTATTTCTCGGAAGGGATCACCGACGAGATCGTGCTCACGCTGGCGCGATATGAAGGACTGCGTGTGCTCAGCCAGGCCGCCGGCGCTCGTCTGCTCGCCGCGGGCAGCGCGCCAGACGAAATCGGTCGAGAGCTCGGTGCGCGATTCGTCTTAGAGGGCACGATCCAGCGAGTCGGAGACCGTGTACGGATCCTTCCGAAGCTCACGGATGTCGGAACCTACGAAGTCACCTGGTCCGCCGACATTGACCGTGACCTGACGGCCGAAGACCTTTTCGAAGTCCAGCAACAAGTCGCCGCAGCGGTGGCTCAGAACCTCGGCACCGAGCTTCTCGACGGCGACACCTCCATCCCGGTCGGGTCTCCCCCCACGAGCGATCTCGTCGCGTACGACGAGTACTTGCGCGGGAACCGCTCATTAGTGCGACGTACGCCAGCCAGCGTCGCGCGCGCGATCACGAGCTATCGCCGGGCGACGGTCGCGGATTCGGGGTTCGTGTCCGCGTTGGCGCGAGAAGCTTATGCGTCGGCGCTCTTTCTCGATTGGGAGTGGACGTTTCCGGGAGCCTCGACAGCCGAGCTCGAAACGCGCGCTGTGAACTTGGCCGCGCGTGCACTGGCCCTGGACTCGACCAACGCGGACGCCTGGTTGGCGCGAGCGTATGCTGGTTTGATGGCGGATCGGGCGCGGCCGGCCGCGAGCCTGCCCGCGTTCGAGCGAGCCCTCGCCCTAAGCCCGGGGGACCCCGAGGCCTACCATCAATATGGACAGACGTTGATGATGCTAGGGCGATACAACGAGGCGCTCGCCGCCTATCACGCGGCGCTGGCGCTCGATCCCACGCGCGCGATGACGTTGGTACCGATGTCGGCGATCAGCTATCGCCGCGGCGATCACGAGGCGGCCGCACGTTGGGTGGACAGCGCCGTCGCGGTTGGTTCCGAGGTGCCGTACGCCTGGGCGATTCGCGCAAATGTGCGAAATGGTCTCGGGGACCATGCGGGCGCGCGCGATGATGCCGAGCGCGCTCTGACCATCGACCCGAGCTACGGGATCCCCGCCCGGAGCGGACTCGCGGTAGCGCTCTACGGGCTCGGCGATCGAGACAACGCCGACGCGGAGCTCGAGCGCGCCTTCCTCCATCTAGCCGATCCGGCGAGTCCAGGACAAACCGACGCGCTTTTTATCGGCGGTGCCCTGGTCGCGTTCGGTCGGATCGATCAGGCGCTCGGGTTCATCGAGCGCGCGACGCCACGGTCATCATGGCTCTGGTTCTATCTCCAGCATCCGGACTTCAATTCCATTCGGGAGCAACCGCGCTTCGAGGCGGTGGTGCGTGAGGCCGATCCGAACTCGGACCTGCCTCCACGGGCACCAACAGGGGGTCGGTGACGCCATGAGCTTCGTTGTCATCGGTAGGCGCGTGGCCGCGATCTGTTTGCTGCCGATGAGCCTGGCGGCGCCCACTGAGCTTCACGGGCAGAGGATGCCCACGGTCGAAAGCTCCGACTCCGATGCCATCCCGTTCACGCTTCCTACCAGCGAGGGCTTTTCTTCAACGACGATTGGGGGCGAGCGTGCCGCGCTCTTCTTGATCCGTCCACGAATCGAAATGCAGTCGCTGGAGGACAACGCGATCGCAATGAGACTGAGGTTGGGGCTCCAGTTCTCGTTCAGATTCGACGGTCTGAGCAAATCCACTCCGAGCTCTCTGAGAGTGGTGTCGGTACTCCCCGGCATCGAGGCCATCATCCCGGTAGGGTCACATTCATTGCTTCGACCCTACATGGACCTCGGCGTCGGCAAGGTCACCGAGGACCGAACGGCGGCGCTCTTCGGCACCGGACTCACCGGGGAGTTCGTCTTTCCCTGGGATCGACTCGAACTCGGGCTCGAGCCCGGCTTCGAATACCGACGAGGTCTGACGGGACTCGACATCGACGAAACCGGGGTGAGCGATGTCTTCTTATACGGCGACGCGCGGTACCCGCTTGGCTTCGACGTCGGCGGTTCTCAGCCCGATGTCGGCGTATATCTGCGGCAGACGTTTCTCTTGCGAACCCTCGAGCTCGCATCTACGAGCGGAGATCCCTTCCCGGTTAGAGAGTTCTCCGAGGTCGGCGTGATCCTCGGCTTTCGGCGCAGACCAAAAGTCTGGTTCTTTCGATTGCCCACCTTGGGCATCGGTTATCGGTTCGGCGATTTGAACGGACTGACCTTCCGAATCGGAGGTGATCGGCTGGTACGACTCGCAGACCCGCCGCTGCGTCCCGCCGACCGGCAATAGCCTGCTTCGCGAACCGTGACGGGCTCACTCCCCCACCAATGGCGGCCATGCACAACCCGCCGCATCCTATCCGCATCGATTCTTCGTCAATACGTGAGGCATGCGACATCAGCCTGAACAAGTAGGGCCGGTCCAACGGCCAGGGAGGCAGATCTTGTTCGATACCCGTTCGGCAGAGAACACGGGGCTCACGAGGCTCCCGCGAGCTCATTGGACCGGACGATTCGCCGTCCTCGCGATCTTGACGGCCGTGTTGCCGTTGCATGCTCAGACACCGGCAGGTGGCGCGTTGGGCACCATGGATTTCCCAACCTCGTGCCGGACGGACGTCGCCGGTGATTTCAATCATGCGGTGGCCCTTCTTCACCACATGACCTATCCGCAGGCACGAGCGGCCTTCGAACGAATCGTGGAGGACGATCAAGAGTGCGCGATGGCCCACTGGGGAATCGCGATGACGCTGTTTCAACCCACGTGGCCCACCCGACCCGGGCCGCCCGAGTTACGCCGGGGATGGGAGGCCGTCCAGCAAGCCCTATCCATCGGTCCAGACACACGTCGGGAGCAGATGTTCGTCGCGTCCGTCGAAGCCTTCTTTCGCGACCCGACGTCATCGGACTACTGGGAACGGATCCGTCGGTGGGAGAAGGCCCTAGAAGCACTGCACGAGTCCTTCCCGACCGACCCAGAAGCCGCGACGTTCTTCGCGTTGGCCCACCTCGCTACCGCACCTTCAGACCAGGCGGCCCTGGACCACGCGAACCGGTCCGCGGATCTGCTCCTGGGCGTCCTGGCTCAGAACGCGGATCACCCCGGTGCGATGCACTACCTCGTCCACGCGAACGACGCTCCAGGGCGCGAGACTCAGCATCTCGAAGTCACGCGAAGGTATGAGGAGCTCGCACCGGACAACCCGCACGCGCTCCATATGCCGACGCACATCTACACCCGCCTGGGTGCGTGGGACGGTGTCGTACGCGGCAACATGAGGGCCGCGGAAGCCGCGCTCGCGCACCCGGCGGGCGACCGCGGAGAACTCGTCTCGGATGAATACCCTCACGCGATCGAGTACCTCGTCTACGCCCACCTTCAGCAAGGTGAGGACGAAGCGGCAGCGATGTGGCTAGAGCGGCTTCTGGCGGCCGACCCGCTGCAGCCGGGATTCAAGACCGCCTTTCACATCGCGTCGACGCAGGCGCGATTCGCCCTTGAGAGGCGTGATTGGGAAGCGGCTGCGCGACTCGTACCGCGCGATCCTGCGTTTCTCGATTGGGATCGGCTACGCTGGCCAGAAGCGGTCACGTGGTTCGCCCGTGGCATGGGATCGGTGAAAACGAACGATCCCCAGGCCGCGCAGGAAGCGGCCGAGCGGCTCGTGCAACTCGAGGCCGCCGCCAGCGCTACGGGAGAGGAGCTCTTCGCCCGCAACATTAGAGTGCTGCGCTTGGAGTTGGAGGCGTGGCAGGCGCACGCGGCAGGGGACGACGTATCGAGTGTTGCGCTGCTCCGCGAGGCGGGCGAAGTGGAGCAGTCCACGCCAAAACATGCCGTGACGCCCGGGCCGACGCTGCCAGCCTCGGAATTACTGGGCGACCTTCTTCTCGAAAGCGGGCGCCCCGCCGAGGCACTCGCGGCCTTTCAGCGATCTCTGGAACTGTATCCCGGCCGCTTCAACAGCCTGCTCGGCGCGGCGCGAGCTGCGCGTGCATCCGGCGATGAGACGTTGGGTCGCGACCTTTATAGCCAGCTGCTGGAGGTGGCCGCCTCTAGTCAGCGGGCGTCTTTAGACGAGGCGCGCAAATATGCCGCGGAGGGGTGACGACATTTGGGAGAACCGAGGTTGGGTTGTGCCTGCGGAGCCGAGCCGCAGCAATTCGGCTGCTGTCCGACAGAACGATAAGGGCACCGCCCTCACCTGTGTTGGGCGATCGACCACCTCCTAGGGCGAAACGGCGCGGTTACCAACACCTACCGCAAGGCACCCTCGACTGAGCCCGTGGGTGGGCGATAGACAGGTTCCACCCCCAGACTTCTCAACCGCGATGCCAGAGCCTCACCATCGAGGCCGGCGACACTTCCCACCATTGACTTCAGAAATTCGAGCACGGTCTTGGCTACGGCTGCGTGCGCCGACTGGTACTCGGGCCTCCGATCGCCGAGGAAGTGCCTCTGGATATTGTCGTCACCGAATGACCCGTGATCGGCCTCGGGAACCTCTACGATGATGCGGGGAGCCGAGGTGAGTAAGTCCAGTACCTCGTCGCTGCCCGCACCGGGGGACGGGCGACGGAGGGCAAGTACCGGGACGTCGTGCTGCTCGGGAACAAAGAACGGTGAGTCGAGCACGTCGTTGTCCGGCCCTAAGGACCAGGATGCATCGAGACCCACGACGGCGTCTACAAGAGGATTGCGAATCTGGAGTAGTAGGGCCACATCGCCACCCGTACTATATCCCATAGAAACCGTGTGGCGTCGATCGACCATCGGATCTTCTATCAAGGTGCCGATGGCCAACTCGAGGTCGCGAACCTGCGACTCCACGCTCGCGGCGTCAGAAGTGAAATCGAAGGTCCAGAGACCCGGGTTCGTCTGTGGAACCGTAGCGACTATGTATCCGTGGCTGGCGAGAAATTCCGCTAGGATCGTGTTGTCCGGCGCCCGATTGAACCAGCCCGCCGAGTAAACGACCAGTGGGAACCTCCCCGGAGCCGGGCTCGCATCGCGACATGCTGCCGTCTCTGTGTCCATCAAGCGATCGTATACCGTGCTATCCGGAGCCAAACCGCGGTAGGAATACTCATCCCAGCGGTGCGTCAAGAATACGAGATCGTCAAACGGCTCCGACGGTGAGGGAATCTCAACATACCCTCGCAACTGCATGCGCTCCGTGCTGCTGCATGAGGCTGGATACCAGACGTCGATCCTTACGGGTCGACCAATCTCGCCGTCGGCCGATTCGATCGTCGTGCTTCGAGGCCATACCCGAGTCCGATCCAGTTCCCAAAGACGCTTGAAACCGACACCGAATGGGCCTGCAGCAATGTCACCCCACAGAGGTCGTTCTTGCGCCGCGGCGGACACACTCAACGACATGCACAAGAAGAGCGACCACAACCACGCTCTTTTCGCATGGCGACTCATGGCTGTCCCCCGCGGCTCGCGTCACTGGACGACGTTCGCCGAAACTCCACCGACCGTCCTCGATGCTCGACTCGCGTCGAAACTCGCTGGAATGCCCACGATCGTCGCGATGGCGTCGAGCCTTGATCGGTCACGGCCTCCTCCAGGGCCGTCGCGTGTCGAGTCGTGGGGACGATCTCCTGCCCGCGCGTCCCCCCTGATCTCTGCATCGTCTCTGCCTCCAAGCCGTGGTTTACGAGCTCCATGACAGGTCGGCCGCCCGGTAGCGCGCATGCCGCGACGCTGACGGCGGCGATGGCTGACACCACGGCGAACAGTCGCATGAACCCGATCGATAGCGGAGGCCGCTCCTCAACGGCAAGGATTCGCTGGAGCCGCCGATAGAGCTTCCGGCGTGAGGCGAACGCCACCGCCGAGCGGGGGGACCAACCGGTCACACTCAATCGCACGAGTAACTGGGCGTACTCAGAGCATCGTCGCCCGTCTGCGACCACCCGCTCGTCACATGCCAGCTCGCCTTCATGACGTAGCCGGCTCACGCAAAGCCAAACGAGGGGGTGAAACCAAACAAGAGCGCTCACAAGCTCGCCTAGGTATCGAATCCAAACGTCTTTCCTTTGGATGTGTCCGATCTCGTGCACGAGTACGGATCGGAGATCGGTCGCCGACCAGCTCAACGATCGAGTCGGCATGACGACAGCGGGTCGGAAGACACCACACACGAACGGCACCGACGCGTAGTCGCTGACTAGAATTGAGACGGGTCGACGATGAAAGATCGTAGAGGCAAAGAGACAAACCCGGTGCCGCTCGGGAAGCCTTTCGCAACCTCGACGAATACGGTTAAGTGTCAGTACCGAGAGCAGAAATCCCGTCAAGAGCACCAAGGCAGGCACGAGCCAGAGCACTCCCACCCATGCGGGCGAATACGCTTCGACGACTGCGCCTAAGGCCGGACCGTCCGACTCCGCGATCAATGGGAGCGACAGCTCCCACTGCGGAACGACGGCAGGAAGGACGGCCGACGCGGCGACGCTGATGAGCCCCATCGTCCAGACTGCGTGACGGCTGGCCGCGCTTTTCCGTCGGAGGGCTCCGGTCGCCAACCAGGCGATCAGAAGAAGAACGGTCACTCGTAGCGAGGTTGCCAGGAGATAACTAGCCACAGTCATCGATCGACCGTCTTGAGGGCACGAATCTTCTCTTCGACTTCCTGCAGCTCCGCCGGCGTCAGAGAGTCATCCAAGTCCAGCAGAGCCGTCATCGCTTTCGCGGCCGATCCGCCGAACAGATTACGCACGACCTCTCGAAGCGTGCTCCGCTGTGCCTTTCCGGGTGAAAGAGTCGGCGCATAGACGTACCGGCGTCCTTCCTCTCGATGTTCGAGATGACCCTTCTCTTCTAGCTTGTTGAGCATGGTTCGGACCGACGAGTAGTTCGGCGAG
>JAJCZV010000057.1 GCA_029262175.1 Gemmatimonadota bacterium | reverse complement strand
GGAAGCGTGGCATGACCCAGGAGCGGGCTACATGACGGCGGATCGCGTTAACGACTTCGCGTTCAAGATCGGAACGGTCAACGGGACCGGATCTGCGAGCGCGAACGGGCTCATCATGCAATCGATCTTTCGAATGGGCGTACCGGTGTCGGGGAAGAACGTCTTTCCCTCAAATATCCAAGGGCTACCGACCTGGTACGAGATTCGGGTCAACCGATCGGGGCACGTCGCCCGCACCCCGCAGTTCGATGTCATCGTGGCTATGAACCCGCAGACGTACGCCCAAGACATCGAGGAACTCTCTACCGGTGGGTGGCTGCTCTACGACTCGAGCTGGCCGATGGCGGACACCTTGGCTCGTGGCGACGTGAGCTTTGTGGGGATCCCCTTCGCGGAGCTGTGCATTCAGAACTTCGAGGGTGGGCGCGAACGTATCCTCATGAAGAACATCGCCTACGCCGGAGCCCTCGCGGCGCTCCTTCAGATCGATATGGATGTGATTCGAGGTCTATTGGAAGAGACCTTCGGCGAGCGCAAAAGGCACCTGCTCGACTCGAATTTCAAGGCGATTCGACTCGGCCACGACTATGCGGTGGAGCATTTCGAGTGCCCGCTACCGATTCGACTCGAGCGGATGAACAAGAACGACGACTCGATCCTGATCGACGGGAATACGGCTGCCGGGCTCGGCTGCATCTATGCGGGTGCGACCGTGGCTGCCTGGTACCCCATCACCCCCTCGACGTCGCTTGTGGACGCGTTCACCGCGTTCTCCAAGCGGCTTCGGACCGATCCCGAGAGTGGGAAGAGCCGGGCGGCGATCATCCAGGCCGAGGACGAACTGGCCGCGGCTGGGATCGTGATCGGAGCCGGCTGGGCGGGGGCACGGTCGTTCACGTCCACGAGCGGCCCCGGAATCTCGCTCATGGGGGAGTTCATCGGTCTCGCCTACTACGCTGAGGTCCCGTGCGTCTTCTTCGACGTCGAGCGAGTGGGCCCATCGACCGGGATGCCGACCCGTACGCAACAAGGCGATGTGATGACCTGCGCGTACGCGTCGCACGGCGACACCAAACACATCTGTCTGTACCCGAAGGACCCGAAGGAGTGTTTCGAGTTTGCGGTCGCGTCCTTCGACTTGGCCGAGCGATTCCAGACACCGGTGTTCCTTCTTTCCGACTTGGATATCGGGATGAACGACTGGGTTGTGCCGAGCTTCCAATGGGACGACGAGTATCGACCCGATCGGGGCAAGGTGCTCGGAGCAGAGGAGCTGGAGGGTATAGAGACGTTCTATCGCTACCTGGACGTAGACGGAGACGGCATCCCGTACCGGACGATCCCCGGTGAACACGCCAAGGGCGCGTATTTCACGCGCGGCTCGGGACACACCAAGTACGGCCACTACACGGAAGACTCCGAGGACTATCTCGAGGTCGTGGATCGGCTCAAGCAAAAGATCGCGAACGCTGCGGACGCAGTCCCGGCACCGGAAATCCGATCGCGCCCGGACGCGACACTCGCGCTCATCACGATCGGAGGGTGCGATGGTGGTGTGCGCGAGGCGCTCGAAGAGCTCGAAGCCGACGGGCTTCGGTTCGACTACATGCGTATTCGCGGATTCCCATTCTCGAGCGAAGTGACCCGGTTTATGGAATCACACGAACTGAACATCGTGATCGAGCAGAACCGGGATGCGCAGCTGAGGTCGCTTCTCACCATCGAGACGTCGGTCGCGAAGGAGAAGCTCGCGTCGGTCTGTGTCTACGGTGGACTTCCTATGAGCGCACACCATGTGTTGACCGGTGTCCGCGAACGGCTCGGTATTCAGGGGGCCACGACGGCCAAAGGAGCTGGCGCATGAGCCACATTGCAAAGCCTCGCGTCATGCACCCAGGGCTCGTCAGAAACGAACTCGGTCTTACGCGTCGCGACTACGAGGGCGCGATGTCGACGCTGTGTGCGGGGTGCGGACACGACTCGGTGACGGCCTCACTGATCGAGGCGGTCTGGCAGTTGGCGATCCCGCCGCATCGGGCGGGTAAGATGAGCGGCATCGGCTGCTCCTCGAAGACGCCCGCGTACTTCATGTCCCAGTCGCATGGGTTCAATTCCGTGCACGGGCGCATGCCGTCGGTGGCGACAGGGGCGAACGCCGCGAATCGCGGCCTCACCTATCTCGGAGTATCGGGCGACGGCGATTCGCTTTCGATCGGGCTTGGACAAATGTGCCACGCCATCCGTCGAAACTTGAATTTGCTCTACCTGATCGAGAACAACGGAGTGTACGGTCTGACCAAGGGGCAGTTCTCGGCCTCGGCCGATGTCGGTTCCAAGTCCAAAAGGGGCGTGCCCAACGTTCAACCGCCGATCGATCCCGTCTTGCTGGGGCTCAGCATCGGGGCCTCCTTTGTCGCACGCAGCTTTTCGGGCGACCGCGATCAGCTCGTTCCGATTCTGAAGGCGGGCATTCGTCATCCGGGGTTGGCGCTGGTCGACATCATTTCGCCGTGCGTCACCTTCAACGACCATGTGGGCTCGACCAAGAGCTACGCCTACACGAGAGAACATTTCCGCGAGGCCGCGGAGGCCGCGTTCGTGACCCCGAAGGACTTCGTACCCGCGGCAGACCCGATCACGGCGGAGATCGAGCCCGGCAAGACCCGCGATGTGAAAATGCACGACGGCAATGTGATCCGATTCCGGCAGATCGCGGAAGACTATGATCCGACCGATAGAGATCGAGCGTACGCGTATGTGCGCGAGCACCAGCTGGCCGGAGAGGTGGTCACCGGGCTGTTGTTCGTAGATCCAGACACGCAAGACCATCACGAAGTGCTGGGGACGGTCGACCAACCGCTGTGGGAGATTCCGTTCGAGGATCTCTGCCCCGGATCCGAAAAGCTCGCCGAGGTGCTGCAAAACTACCGGTAAGCGGTCCCGGGTGGATCTCGCGGGTCGGTGCGGGATACTAGGTGGGGCGAGTCGATCTCGAACCGAGATCAAGGTGTGCGACAGATGGGGGGACGGTTGAAGCGGGCGTGTCTAACGATTCTCGCGGTGGGGTGGCTGAGCGCGGTTGCATGCGATCATGGGACGCAGGCGCGTATCATTCGCACCTATCGACAGGCCGAGTTTTCTTCCAGCCATTCGCAGCTTACGCGCAACGAAGTGACGCTCACGACGAGTTTTGAACTCGGTCTCGCGTACCAGGTGACGAGCCGGCGGGTAGAGTACGTTCCGGCTGAAGCCGACGCGGGGCCTCCAGTCGACGAGCACGGCGAGCTGATCGGCCCCAAGGTGCAGACCGCCGAAGATCCGGATGCAGACAAGGCGACGGAGCCCGGCGTTCGTCGCTCGGGCGGAACGATGACGGCGAAGTTCCCGTCCCGACTCCTGCGTAGAAACGATCTCTATTATCGCTGGGTCGTGGAGTACACCAACGCCAGCGGGAGCACGCTCGACATGAGAAAGAGCGCGGTGTTTCGGACGTCGAGCGATCGACCGGAGCCGGAAGCCGAAGACGAGCGGGTGACCTCCTAACGTGTCGCAGCTCCGATCCGTACACCCGGTGCTCCCAACCCGCGACGTCCCAGCCGCCATCGGATTCTACGTGAAGCGGCTTGGATTCGAGCTCGCCTTCGCAGACGCGACCAAGAATCCGAAGTACGCGGGGGTCCGACGCGATGAGGTCGAGCTCCACCTGCAATGGCACGATCCGAGCGAATGGGACCGCGTCGAGCGTCCGAGTCTCCGGTTCCTCGTACCCGACATCGAACGTCTCTTCAACGAATTCAAGAAGAAGGACGTGTTTCACGAGAATACCGCACTGCGGGACACGGTTTGGGGGACGCGAGAGTTCGCCTTCTTCGATCCCGACATGAACGGTCTTACCTTTTATCGGGACCTCCCCGCGGCGTCCGAATAGGACCCACCCGACGCAGTCGGCGATCCTTGGCCTGCGTCCTGCACCTATCCTCCCAAAGCGAGATGCGAATCGGGTTTCGACGAGGCTCCGGCCCCGCCGTTCCACGCATTAGACATGGGTTTCGTGGGTTGAGGAGGAACGATGAACGAGCGCAGACCGGTTGGCATGGTGCTGCACGAGAGGGCGGATCGCATGTACGTGATTTGTGCGGACGGCACTGCGTATTCGGCCAAGGTCGGCCATCCTGGAATCGTGATGGGCTGGCATGAGATCGACCCGATTCCCGGCACGCCTGCTTGGGAGCTTACTATGGGAGCCGGGATTGGCGGCCTGGGTCGTTCAGAAGACGGTATG
The DNA here is from genome assembly GCA_029262175.1 of Gemmatimonadota bacterium. Taxonomy (GTDB): domain Bacteria; phylum Gemmatimonadota; class Gemmatimonadetes; order Palauibacterales; family Palauibacteraceae; genus Palauibacter. The sequence goes on along the minus strand of JAJCZV010000057.1, from coordinate 12,818 downwards.
AAGCCGCTCTAGTCCACCGCGCGACCCGGACCCCCTCAGTCTCCGCCTAGGCGGCGTCAGGGTCGAGCACGAAGTTCCCTAAAAGCGCCCCCACGAGGGCCCCTCCGATGGGGCCCCACACGTACGCGTGTCCGAACGATCCGATTCCGAGCGCGACAGCCGGATTGAGGACCCCGTTCGAGGCGTGGGCGGCGTAGCCGATGCCGACGAGCACCGACGACCCGATCACCAAACCGCTGAGATTTCCGGGCACTCGTCCGATGACGACCGACGTCACGGCGAAGGCCACCAGCGCCGTGCCGAATAACTCGGCGAAGCCCGTTATCGCAGAGCCGTCTATCGGCAGCGGTTCGAGGATCGGAAAAAACACACCCCCCACGGCGAGGGCGAGCGCGGCCCCGGCGAATTGAGCCACCACGTACCCCACCGCGTCCTGGATCCCGATCCGACCGATGGCGAGGACGCCGATCGTCAACGCCGGGTTGATGTGACACCCGGAAATTGGCCCGATCAGATAGACGAAGAGCCCGAACGTAACGGCGGCCAGGACCGGCGTCGCCACGGCAAATTCAGGGTTGTTTAGCGTCACGATGACCGCGAACGTGAGCGCAAACGTTCCCATGAGTTCGGCAAGTAAGGCCCTTGGTCTCATGCAGTCCTCTGATTAAACAGACATGTACCCGCTCTCACGGCGGATCTGACGGGCCCAAGCATACACGTCGCCACAGCCGCGGTCGAGAGGCACACCAATGAGCGATTTCAAGTGGCTTCCGCCCGAAACGTGGCCGCGAATAAGAACCGTCGATGCGCACGCGCAGGGAGAACCGTTGCGGATCATCGTGGACGGGTTCCCGCAGCCCGAGGGGGACACCGTCCTGGCGCGTCGACGAGATGCCCAGAGGCGGTTCGACCACCTTCGACGGGTGTTGATGTGGGAACCCCGTGGCCACGCGGACATGTATGGCTGCCTCGTGATGCCGCCGGTCACGCCTGCGGCCCACTTCTCGGTCTTGTTTCTGCACAATGACGGGTTCTCGACCATGTGCGGCCATGGGGTGATCGCGGTCTGCACGGTGGCGGCCGAAGCTGGGGTGGGGGACCGTGCAGGGGACGATCAGGATCGAGTGGAGATCGGCGTCGACACGCCGGCGGGATTGGTGCAAGCGACGGCGTTCTTCGAGGGCGCTCGAGTCCGCGAAGTGCGATTCCGAAACGTACCTTCCTTTCCCGCCCGACTCGGGGGGCACCTCGAAGTCGATGGCATCGGGCGCGTGTCTTACGACCTCGCCTTCGGCGGTGCGTACTACGCCTACGTCGAAGCCGAGCCACTCGGGCTGGCCCTGCGGCCCGAGTCTGCTACCGCACTCGTCGATGTCGGCCGTCGGATCAAGGCGGCGTTCGTCTCGTCCACCAGCATCGATCATCCCGGCGAGCCGGACCTGGGATTTCTGTATGGAGTGATCTTCACGGGAGCCGCCGAAGACCCGGACCACCACTCGCGTCACGTTTGCGTCTTCGCCGATGGGGAGGTGGACCGGAGCCCGACGGGGACCGGCGTGAGCGGCCGGCTGGCCGTCCTCAACGCCCGTGAAGAGATCCAGGTGAACGACACCATTTGGGTGGAAAGCATCCTGGGGAGCCGGTTCAGTGGCCGAATCGTCGACACGACCGAGGTCCACGGTAGGTCGGCGGTGATCCCCGAGATCGGAGGGCGCGCTTACGTGACCGGTCGGCACGAGTTCGTGGTCGACCCCGCCGATCCCTGGCGTGAGGGCTTCACCCTTCGCTGACGGTTTCCGGTGCGTGCGCCGCCGACGGATCAGCGTCGGATCGGAAGCCCATACACTCGGTGTAGCGAATCTCGACTCACGAAGCGCAGCTGCGGTTCCTGCTCAGGGTGCGACGCGCTGTAGCCCTCCAGGAGCGCCTCAAACAGTACTTTTGCGGCGTCGCGCTCCAGATATCCGTCGAGCGGATCGATGACGAGGTAGCTCGCGCCCAACGATTCCAGAGCGTCCTGCACTTCCGCGGCGGATCCGATGTCTGGCCGCGGGTCCCGTCGCGGGTACGAATAGGTCCATGGCTTATGGAGCCATGGACGCACGCCCCGCCGGCCGGTGCTGAGGAAGTACATCGGGTCGTACGCCGTGGCTAGAATCGCGTCCGGCGGCGTGTTGTTTCGGATCCAATCGGCCGTTTCTTCGAACCCGCTCCAGTCGTATTCGAGTCGCGAAAGAAACGCCATCCGAGTGGTGCCTTCTCCGTGCGGCCTGTAAGCGAGTAGCCAACCTGCGGCCATCACCACGACGAGCAATGTCGGGAGCCAGGGAAGCGCGCGGCGAAGGAATCGCGCTCCGGCGGGTGCGTCCGCCCCCTCTGATGCGGCCATGGTTTGGGAGAGGAACTGCGTTCCGAGTAACAGCGAAAGTGGGACGAGGGGCGCGAGCGGGATCGAGTAGCGCGCGGGGTTCCAGGGCCACAGCAGGATCAGGCCGGCATACAAGACGGAAAAAACCGAAAGGAAATCGAGCGGGACCTTGAAGACTCGCCACAGTCCGATCAAGAGAACGGGGTAGACGAGAATTCGAGCGGCGGGGAAGTATGCGAGATAGGACCCGAGGTCGAACGCCGACCACAGGTAATAGAGATTCGCGAGCACGATCTGGATGGCGAGCTGCGGGTCGTCGAAGGCCAACTGTAGCGCCGACGGTTCATAGCCGGTGTAATAGGCGAGAAGCGGGTTCGTCGTTGTACTGGCGTGCGTCGCTTTGAACCAAAACCAGGGGACCACGAGAAGAACGAGCGGGATGGCGAAGGTGCTCAGCTGACGCCACTCCCGACGCACACCGTAGGCCACCAGTGCGGCGAGAATGAGCGGCAGTCCGGCTTGTCGGACAAGGAGGGCGAGGCCACAAACGACGCCCAACGCCACGGCTCGCCCGAGTCCCGTCGGCTGCTTCTGGCCATGTCGCGGCGCGAGCGTGAATGCGGCCAGGCACAGCATGAAGAAGGGCAGTTCCGTCATCGTGTAGTCGGCCCAGGGGAACACGAGTGGGCTGACCCCGACGAGCGCCGCGAACAACAGAGGTGGGGCGCGCCCGTCCAGTCGCTGTCGTCCCCACCGCCAGGCCAGCATCACGATCATCCCGAGACACACCGCTCCGATGGCCTTGTACCATCGAGTCGGTTCGGACAAGCTCGCCGGCGCGATCCTGGAAACGGCCGCGAGCGCTGCGGAATAGAGCGGCGGATACTTGGTTTGAGCTGGCGTCGTGGGTAGGCTCGCGTGACGGTACCCCTGACCGTCGGCCAACGATTGTGCCGTCGACAGATACAAGCCGTCGTCGTGGAATTGTCCGAAGACCCGAGGCTGGGCGACCGCCGTTGCGAACAGCGCGACCGCGACGGCGATGGTCGCGGCGCCGAAGCCCTCGCCCCAAGCTCGTTCGTTGGTCCGCGACATGGTTCGCATCGGGACAAGCTTGCGGATCGGGTCGCCGACCGCGACCCGTTGGTAGGGACGCCCGCACTCCGGCGGGTGACTCCGCCTCGAAATCAGTGGGAGACACCGCGATGCCATACATCCGTACCGTCCCGATCGAGGAAGCGACGGGTCTACTCGCCGCGGAATATGAGACCGCCATCCGTCGGGCGGGGCGCGTCTACAACATCGTCGGGATCCAGAGCCTCAACCCACCGGTGCTCAGCGCATCCATGCGGCTGTATCAGGCGTTGATGCTCGGCCCAGGACCCCTGGATCGGAAAACGAGGGAAATGCTCGCCACCGTCACCTCACGCGAGCTGAACTGTTTCTACTGAACGGAATCGCACGGGGAGGATCTCCGTGCCCTGACCGAGGACGATGCACTGGCCGCGGCCGTTCGGCGCGACTACCGGAGTGCGGACCTCGACGACCGCACGCGCGCCTTGATGGATTTTGCGGTCCAGCTAACGCATGAGCCGGCGGCGATCGGAGCGGAGGTGGTCGAGGGTTTACGACGCCACGGATGGGATGATGCCGAGATCCTGACCGCGACCCAGGTCGTCGCCTTCTTTAATCAGTACGTCAGGATTGCCGAGGCCTTGGGCGTGGAACCGGAACCAGAGATGGAGCGGGACCCGACCATTTGGCCGAGCCCCTGACGGCCGGGCTGTTCGCCCAATGGGCTGTTCGCCCAGTGGCTAGCCGCCGGAACGACCGGAGCGGCCGGACCGTGCTGAGCCGCTGCGGCCACGGGAGCTCGACCCGGAGCTCGCTCGAGGCGCCGAACGGCTACCCCCGCTGCTACGGCTGACGGCCGGCCGCGAACTGCTACCGCCGCTGGATCTGGCGGCTGGTCGCGAGCCGGTCGAGCGGGGTTGGCTCGACCTGACCGCGGGACGCGAGGAGGACGCGCGGGGTTGGCTGGAGCGTGCGGCCGGACGCGACGAACTGGGTCGGCTAGAACGCACCGCCGGACGAGAGCTTCGGCTGGAGCTTTGAGGACGCGCCGCCGGCCTGGAGGTGTTTCCACCGCTGCGCCGCACCGTGGGCCGCGAACTGGTCGGGTTGCTCGGCCTGGCCGTCGGTCTCGACGTACTGGGGCGACTTCGGTTCACCGTGGGTCGCGACGTTCGAGCCGAGGGCTGCGGTCGGGCCGTGGGCCGGGACGCGGTCCCGCCGCTTCTCCGCACCGTCGGTCTCGACGAAGTCGGCGCCTGGCGGACCGTCGGGGGTCGCGTGCTCGGACTCCGGCGCACCGTGGGGCGCGTCGTTTCGCGGGCCTGCGGTCTGGCCGTCGGTCGCGTGGCCTGTCCCGTCTGCGGTCTGGCCGTCGGTCGCGTGGCCTGTCCCGTCTGCGGTCTGGCGGTCGGTCGCGTGGCCTGTCCCGTCTGAGGTCTGGCCGTTGGTCGCGTGGCCTGTCCCGGCGTATTCGGCCGTGCTTGCGGACGGGCGCTAGCGCCCTCGCGCGTTACCGGTCGGTCAGGCCGGCGTAACGTCCGACCCTCGGTGCTTCTCGCCTGCGGTCGTGCGGACGGCCGTCGGACCGTGCCGCCCTCATCGACCGTCGGACGCCGGGTGGGACTGCGCACACCGGTCTGAGCGTCACGGCTCCGCGTCGTTGGACGGCGCACCGTCGCGCTCCCCGTCCGCCCGTTGGCTGGATTGGACTGTACGTTGGGTCTCTCGCGGGCGTCTCTCGCCCCCGCGCCACGCGTCAGCGTTTCCCGGTCCAGGCCCGCCGCCCGGCCGTCGACTCGACGGGTCGTCGGGTTGGGTTGCGCGGCCGACGTGTTCCGGCCGGCACGCACGGCGCCTCCGGCGGACCGACCGTCGCGGCTCGTCAATGCGATTCGCTCCAGCGACCCCGTGAGACGTCCGCGCTCGACGAACGGTTGAGCGTCAGCCAATGCTCGCCCGTCCCTCGTTCCGGCGCGGCGCAAGCCGGCCAGGGCGTCGTTGGGACGCCGCCACGTATCGGGTCTGAGCGACCGCGAGTCCGTAAACAATACCCCGCGCCCCAGCGTGCCGCGTCGTCGGCCGAGATCCTGTCCGTTGACCGAATAGAAGTGTTGCCTTCGGCTACCGAGCCGGCCGTGCGGAAGAAACGTCCAGTGCCGGTACGCTCCGAACCCGCCGCCGCCGATGCTCCCGTACACACCGTAGTGGAAGCCGAACCGGCTCCCGTATTGGTTGCCGTAGTGGCGCCAGTAGTAGCCGGTCGGAATCCAACCGGAGTAGTCCGCTCCCCAGTACCAGTAGACGTGCGCGCTCGCGAACCGTCGACCCGGATACCAGAGCCAGCCGTAGGAATCATGGCGGTCCCAATAGCCGTAGTGATACGGAGTCCAGCCCCAGGGCTCGTAAGAGACCCAGAACAGACCGCTGGGTGTATACCTCCAGCGACCGTTTCGATACGGGGCCCAGTCCACAGCGACACGCGGACGCCAAGCGCGTCCACCGCCGTAGTCGACCCAGGAGCCGTGCCCTTCGAGCGTCGAAGCGCCGTATTGCAGGTCGGGATCGACGTACTCGCTGTATTCGCCTTGGGCGTAGTTGGAAAGATTCGCGCCCCAGCGCTCTAGCGCATCGACGCTAGGGGCCGCCGCGAACTCGAGATTCTGACCGCGGGCGCCCTCGATGAACAGACTTTCGCCCGCACGAACTTCGGCCGCTTCAGCCTCGGTGATGACTTCCGTCTGTCCCTCGCGCGCCACGACTTCGGTGCGCCGATCGCCGTCCACGACGATCAGAAACGATCCGGAACTCAGCGTTCGGACCGATGCGTTGGGCGTGATCACGCTGGGATAGCTTTGGCCCAACTGATCCTGCAGCACGACCAGCTGCAGGGTCCCGCGCTTGAGATCGAGAACCGAAGACACGTCTTGTGTATCGCCGGAGTTTGCCAGCGCGCGAAAACCGAGTTCGGCGTTGGCACTGACGCGGACAATGTTGCGATCCGCGAGAACGAGTTCAGCGCGCGATCCGCCGGAGATGAAGACACGATCGCCCACGAGAATCGGCTCGTTGGGCTGTACCTCGATCCGTTCGTTCGTCCCCGTTTGGATCAGCGTCGCCGAACCGTCGATCGTACGGAAATAGCCGTAGCTCCCGTCGATCCCGGTCTGGGCGATCGCCGCGTCGTAGTCGATCGGGATCTCGGGGTCCTGCGCGATCAGCGCGCTGAGGCCAAGGCCCGTCAGGGCCAGGAAGGTCGCCGTCAGGGCGCCTCGTCCGAGGTCGGTTCTGATTTCTCGCATCGCGTGGGCGGAAAGCATGTGAAGCTCCGTCATCCGTGTTCTCAAGGCCGCCCCGCGCATCAGGGGTGGCCAGTCTCAACTCCTAGACGACTGCCGAAGGGCGCGCGTCACAGCCCAAGGGCCGGTGGGAAAGCTAGGGAAGGGGCGAGGAAGGCGCGAAGGTCGGGCTCGGCGCGGGGCCGCAAGCGGACTCGGGCGCGGGCCGCCCTCGATCCATCTTCAATAAACAACAAGAGATAAATTCCACTATCTCGTTGTCATAAAATGAGTTGCATGGTCGCTATGGCAAATCGTCGATCCACTCGGCGAGGAAGAGATTGGTGTTGCCTTCGTGAGACCCGTGCCGGTTCGAGGCAAACACGAGGTGTTTTCCATCTGGCGTAAACATCGGAAAGCTCTCGAAATCGTCGCCAAACGTCACCTGCTCGAGCCCCGTCCCGTCCAGGTTCACCATGAACAGATCGAAGTTGCGTCCGCTGGCATCGTTGAGGTTGGAGGCGAAGATCACTTTTTCGCCGCTGGGGTGAAAATACGGTGCAAAATTGGCGGCATCGTTGTCGGTCAGGCGCACCTGGTTGGATCCGTCCGCATCCATGACATAGATGTCCAACACGCCGGGCCGGACCAGATTCTGCGCCAGAAGACGCTGATAGTCGGCCAATTCCTCGGGGTCTTCCGGGTAGCGGGCCCGGTAGACGATCTTGGAGCCGTCAGGGGAAAAGAACGGCCCACCGTCGTATCCCGGCGCGTCCGTGAGCTGTCGTACATCCGAACCGTCGGGATTCATGGAATAGATGTCGAGATCGCCCCCGCTGTTCGACGTAAAGACGATCCGCGAGCCATCCCGTGAAATCGTGGCCTCCGCATCATAGCTATCCGTCTGATACAGGACCTGAACGTCCGATCCGTCGGGACGCGCCGTAAAGATATCAAAATCGTACAGCGCCCAAACATATCCGCGGGAAAAGTCCGGCGGGGGCGGGCAGGCGTCGCCGTGAAGATGGGTGGAGCTGTAGAGGATTCGCTCGCCGTTGGGGAAGTAGTACGAACACGTGGTCCGACCAAGACCCGTGGAGACCAGGGTGGGAGCACCCCCCTCTACGCCGATTGTGAAGATTTGGTCACATTCGTATTCGCCCTGGTGGCGACGTTGAAAGATCAGACGCTGGCCGTCACCCGAAAAGTAGGCTTCCGCGTTCTCTCCTTCGAAGGTCAGCTGAACGAGGCTGGCGAATCGCCGTTCTCCGGGGAGCGGCTCGCGCGTCACGGGATTCGACGCCTGATTTGGCTCAACGGCGTCCGGGGCGGCCTCCGGCGTCTCTTCCGCTTGCGTGCAGCCGGCCAGGAGGACGACTGCCAGTGCTGCGGTGGACCGCGTGCGCGCCATCGATCTAGTCTTCAAAGAATTCCCTCGTGTTGGTGTCTGATTTGGGCCGGTACGCTATCCGCGGCGGCCGACCTGTGCCACCCGCCCCAGACATCGCCGCTCGTCGTTTCACGCGCCGCTCGGGGGTACGTTTCAAGGACGTGGAAGATCCGACGATCCGTTTTCGTCCCCTACCAGAGGTAGAAAGAGGGCCGATGACCGTTACGACCGCTTCACGAGTCCCCGTCGATGCTTGGTCGGCGGACTATGGGCCTGAGCTCGAGCGCCACGTCGCTCGCATGCTGGGCAACGCCGAGGAGGCGCAAGACGTCGTGCAGGAATTGTGGATCACGGCGCTCCGCGTCCAACCCGATTCCGGCGACGGTTCGAACATCCGCGCCTGGCTCTATCGGGTCGCCACACGGCGAGCGCTCGATGTGATCTCTGCTCGAAAACGTCACTCCGGGTTGCTCGACGCCCGCTCCGGCGAACTCGTGCCTGATCGGCTGCCGGCTCCGGATTCGGCGTTCGGCGCGCTCTCTCAGGAAGCGGTCGACCGTATCCGGCGTGGGGTCGGTGCACTTCCCTGTAAGCAACGAAACGCGGTGTGGCTCCGATGGATCGAAGGCAAGGACTACGACACGATCGCCAAGAGATTGGGTTCTACCCCCGAGACGGCGCGGGCCAATGTCTATCAAGGGATGAAGAAGCTTCGCCGCGAACTCGCGGGAGTTTGGAACGAGGAGGTGGTGCTATGATGAGCGTCGGCTGTCGAACGTATAAAGATGAAGATGTGTTGGCCTGGGTGCTGGGCGACCTGAGTGGGCCGGCAGAAGATGGCCTGGCCGAACACCTCGCCACTTGCACGAGCTGCTTGGAACGAGCCGCGGAGTATCGCGCGCTCGACGCCTCGGCAGGCGCTTGTCGGGAGGGGGCCGTGATTCGCTGGCGCGGATTCGAGACTCCGTTCGGAACGGTGAGAATCGCGGCCAGTCGAGCCGGACTTATCGACCTCACGTGGCAACTATCCAACGATGACGAATTCATCGCGAGGCTCGAAGCTCGTCACCGCGAGACCCCTGTGGTCTGCGATTGCGATGAGCTCGAGGGCGCCGAGAGCCAGCTGCATGAATATTTTGAACGGAGACGGCGAGCGTTTGATTTGCCGCTCGATCTGAGCGCCCTCACAGATTTCCAACGTGACGTGCTGGGGGCCGCCTCTCAGCTCGATTTCGGCGAGGTGGTGACCTACACCGACATTGCACGGCGGATTGGTCGACCGAAGGCCTCTCGCGCGGTCGGCAACGCGCTTGGGCAGAACCCGTTGGCCATCATCGTGCCGTGTCATCGAGTCGTGCGGACCGACGGATCGCTGGGCGGGTATACCGGGGGTCTCCAGTACAAGAAAGTCTTACTCGACATCGAGGGACGACAGGACCTTCTCCCGGTCGCCGAGCAGCCTCCGCTTTTCTGATTGGTTCGCGCTGACATGTAGTCGGCTCGCGCCAAAGCACGTGAGTAGGCGATGGGAACCGACAAGGGGATGGCGAGATCGGGCGTGAACCGCGCCGCCGAGAGGGGCGCGAACCGCGCAACCCACCGCGGTGCAAGCCGGGTCTCACCTCCCTATGCCATCGGCCTCCTGATCTCGGTCGCGTTACATACCTTGCTGGCGGTGTATTTCGTCCGCAACGACGTATCGATTCCGCGCCCGCACGCGCCGGCTCCGTCGCTTGCCCCGCAGGTCGTCTTGTTGCTGGATCGGCTGCCGGAGGCTCCGCCCGCGGTTCGAATCCCCCCGCCTGCCCGACCCATTGAGAGGCCAGAGCCGCCGACAGAACCATCCGATCCGGATCCCGCCGCCGTCGATCCGTTGCAGCCTCCAGAGATCATCGCGCACGACGTTCCGCCCCGTCTGGTCAACGGGGAGGTCGTGCTGAGCGCGTTGACGCAGGGGTATCCCGAGGATCTGCCTGAGGAAGCCGCGAACAGTCGTGTGCTCCTGTGGTTGTTCGTCGACACGAGCGGAGCCGTGACACAGCTCCGGGTGCAAACATCCAGTGGATATGAGGCGCTCGACCAACTGGCCGCGAAGGTGGCGCCGGTGATGAGCTATAGTCCGGCCCTGCATCAGGGGAGCCGCGTGGCGGTCTGGGTCGCGCAGCGGATCCGCTTTACGCCGCCCTCGGGCTCATAGTGGAAACGCCCCCGTTCCGCGAGCAGGCGCGGCTCGTGTGGTGCCTGCTTGGGATCTTCGGTGGCCTCTCCCAGCGGCCGGTGGAGGCGCAGTCGATCAGCGGTATGATCCGAGAGACGGGCGGCCTGCGACCGGTCGCAGGCGCGTTCGCCGCGTTGGTCGACTCGGCCGGCTCCGACGTTCAGGCGAGATTCACGACGCCCGCTGGCACCTTCTCTCTGTCGGCGACAGCCGCCGGTCGGTATCGCGTGCGAATCGAACGCATCGGCTACGAGGTTTGGTCCTCGCAATTCTATGACCTGGCCCGGGAGGAACACCTCACGATCGATGTAGAGATCGCCCCCCGACCGATCCAACTCGCGGGGCTCAACGTCGAAGTTTCTCGTTCCTGTTTGATGGAGGATTCGGACGGCGACGCCCTCTCGGTGGTTTGGGAGGAGGCCCGGAAAGCCCTCGAGACCGCCGTGTGGGCGGAGGGCCAGTCGCAGCTGACCTTCGACCTCGCCGAGTACGAGCGAACGCTCGAACCTCGAAGCTTGGCGGTGCGAGAGGCGCAGACGCAATCTCGCCGTCACGTCCGGCTTCCACCGTTCGAGAGTCTGCCCGCTTCCACCTTGATGGCTGCAGGGTTCGCGACGGTCGGGCCCGACTCGTCGGTCTTTTACGCGCCTGACGCGACCGTCTTGTTGTCGCAGGAGTTTCGAAACGCCTACTGCTTCGGACTGCGGAGGAACGTCGAAGGGGAAGGGGACCTCATCGGAATAACGTTCGAGCCGCAACGGCGCCGCAGCGAGATCGACATCGAGGGCGTCCTCTGGCTCAATCAGGAAACGGGGGACCTGAACCGGGTCGAGTTGAGCTATCGGAACCTTGCGTTGCCCCGGGGCGCCGATCGACGCGCCATCGGAGCAAGTCTCATCTTCGATCGATTGCCGAATGGACCCTTCTTCGTCCGCGACTGGTGGATCCAGTTTCCCATCTCGGTCGGCCGTTTCGGCGGCCAGAGGCGTGGCGCCCTGGCGAGCGATCTCCCGCAACGGGTCTTGGCGGCGTATAAGCGCACCGGCGGGACCATCACCGAAGCGTACGTTGGACGAAGAGCCGTGTGGCGAGAGGGGATTGAGAGTGTGGCCGGGATCGTCTACGACAGCGCCGCGTTAGGCCCCCTGGCAGGGGCGTTGGTTCGACTCCGAAATTGGGCCGACGCGGCGGCGTTCTTACCGCCTGGCGGGCCCGAAGAGGCCGAACTGAGCGGGCTCACCGATGAAAACGGCTTGTTCGAGATTCATGGGGTACCCGATGGCGTCTATGCGGCCCGTGTCGAACACCCCAAGGCTCGGGCTGCCGGGCTCCCGGTGATCGAGCGGCGCGTCGTGGTCGAAGATGGGGGTAGTCCCCGGCTTGAACTCTCTTCGCCCTCCAGCTGGACCATCTTCAGGAGCGTGTGTCCGTCGTCGAATGCCGACGGCGCTCGGGGGGCGATCGTGGGGTTCGTGCGGAACCCTTCGACCGGAGAGCCAGTGAGCGGCGTGCCCGTCACGGGTCAATGGCGCGCGAAACGGGTCTCGGTCGTCGGAGGCACTCCCGAGGTGAACACTCAATCGGAATACGTCGCTGACATTTCCGATGGCGAAGGACGGTTCGTGTTTTGCGATGTTCCGGTTGGTGAAACCGTCTTCTTGAAGCGAGAGGGCAGCGATCTCGGCGTTACGATCGAACAAGTTGCGAGAGTCGTCTGGCAGGACATTCCCGTCGAGCCCTGACTTGGTTGGCGTGACGCGCTTCGGCGACTAGAGGTCGCCACTTATTTCGGGGTGCTCGACCGCTTCGACCCACCTGTGATTTCGTTTGGCCAGTAGTTCATCGGACGCGTCCGGTCCCCACCTGCCGGCGCGGTAGAGATGGACTCGGCGCTCCGCCTCTAGCAGTGGTCCGAATAACTCCCAAGATGCTTCCGCCTCATCTGCGTGGACAAACAGCGTTTGGTCCCCCGTAAGAACGTCGAGGAGCAGCGTCTGATATGCATCCGGGATGGTTCCGAACACCTGTTTGTAAAAGAAGTCCAAGGGTAGCGTCGAGAGTTGGAAGGGCTCGCCCGGCACCTTTACATCCACGTTGAGGGCAAAGCCTTCTTCGGGTTGCAGCGTCAGAAACAATATGTTCGGATTCGTTTGACAGACGCCCATAGATTCGAACAGACACACCGGTGGCGCTTGGAACGTCACCGCGATCTGCGTCAAGCGCTGCGGGAGCCGCTTGCCGGTGCGTACATAGAACGGGACGCCCTGCCAACGCCACGTATCCAGCGACAGCCTGAGTCCGACGAAGGTCTCCGTGTCCGAGCTCGGGTCCACCCCCTCTTCTTCCAAATAACCCGGCGCCGCGTCCCCGCCGGCGGTTCCTCGCGCGTACTGACCAAAAACGACATCGTCGCTTGAGATGGTCCGTATCGAGCTCAGAAGCTTGATCTTCTCATACCGAACGGCGTCGGCGCGGAACGTGGCGGGGACTTCC